>DATNLE010000103.1:0-20520 GCA_035603035.1 Candidatus Acidiferrales bacterium
ATTGCATTCACGGGACGAACCCTGGCCACCGATGAGAAAGCTGGTCCCAAGTATTTAAATTCGCCGGAGACGGGAATTTATTCGAAGGGCCGGGTGTTATTCAACCTCGACAAAGCGAAAGAGGCGATCCGCAAGCTGGACTACGCCATCCTGGTCGAAGGTCAGATGGATTGCATTTCCGTCTATGCTGCCGGCTTTCACAATGTCATCGCCAGCTCAGGCACGGCGTTTACTGAGATGCAGGTGAAGTTGCTCGCGCGCTTCAGCAAGAAGGTCGTGGTCAACTTTGATCCGGACACGGCGGGGGCCAAAGCCGCGGAGCGGACACTCAACCTCCTGGTCGAGGAAGAGTTCCAGATCCAGGATGGCATAAAGGTGCTTACGCTCGAGCAGGGCTTCGATCCTGATTTGTATATCCGGCGCAAAGGCAAGGATGCGTACGGCCAGGCGCTCAAGAACTCGCAAAAGTATTTCGACTACCTAATCGATAGGGCGAGAAGTCATTTTCCGGTACGCAGCGCCGAAGGTAAACTGAAGGCGGTCAACTATCTGCTGCCCCACATCCAACGGGTGCCGAGTCGGATCGTGCGCGACGAGTTGGGCCAGGAGATCGCGCAGAAGCTGGGCATAGACTCAGCAGTGCTGCGACAGGAATTGCGACACGTAGCTTCCGAGCGTTCGGCGGCAGCCGTGAAAGCTCCGGCGGAGGTGCAAGCGACCGATGCCGAGCGGATTCTCATTCGCGCCCTCGCTTCGGCGCGCCAGATGCAGCCCGGGGAGCACACTTCGGCTCGTGATGGCGCCGAGGAAGAGTTCGATCCGGCGCGGCAGGCGCAATACGCCTTGCAGAACGAAGGACTGCATCACGGGCTGGCCACGGAATCGCTAGTCGAGATTCTTCTGAATGCCGGAACGGAAGTTGCGGATGTAATGGAGGTGCCCTGCTCCGATGGTGAACGCCGCATGCTGGCTTCGATCTTGTTGAAAGAGGAAGAAGAACTCACCGCTGAGCGATTGGAGGGCGCCGTGCGTGCGCTGCGGCGCATGCATTTGAGGCGCCGGCAGGAGCAGGTGCAGCGCGAGTTGAACAAGCCCGGAGTTGGCGACGATAAGGCACTCCGGAACGAGTTGCTGCTCGAGAAGGATCGGTTGAGCCGGGCGCTCCGGGATCCAAGTTTGGCCGAGGACAGGCTGAAAAATCCTCCGGGAAACCAGAGAAGTGCGTGAAACAAAACCGCACCTTGAACCATCTAAGTATTTAGCAGAGTTAGAGATAGCGGCGGGCGACGGGTATTAAGCGGGGCAAGTGATAGACCGCGCGGCACTTATGTGCTAAGCTCTATAAGTTTGTGCTTAGGTGCACAACTCCGCGTTACCCCAGATTCCTACCAGTAAACACACCATACGCTCCCCAAAGAGCGAATTGATGAATTTGAGGACACCCTTTGGCTCTTGAAGATAAGTACGATGACATAAAAAAGCTGGTCGATGCCGGGAAAGAGAAGGGATATCTCACCTACGACCAGGTCAATGACCTGATCCCGCACGATGTGCACAGTCCCGAAGACCTGGACGACCTGCTCACTACGATTGGCACGCAAGGTATTGACGTGCTGGAAGGCCCGAAACTGCCTTCTGCGGCGCTCGACAAGAAATTTGACGAAAGCGAAGAGGGCGAGGACGTTGAGCTCGACCTCACTCCGGGCGCGCTGGAAAAAACAAATGATCCCGTCCGCATGTATTTGCGCGAGATGGGAACGGTGCCCCTGCTCACGCGCGAAGGCGAAGTGGAAATCGCCAAGCGCATCGAGCGTGGTCAATTGCGCGTGCTCAAGGCGCTCTCGCGGTCGCCGATCGTGATCCACGAACTGCTGGCCATGGGCGAAGACCTCAAGAAAGGCGTACGTTCCATCAAGGAAGTCGTTACCTTCGACGAAGAGGAAATCACCGACGAAATCCTCCAGAACCGGCTGAACGAATTTACCGGCAAGATCGACAACATGGCGAAGCTTTACAAGAAGGTCGCCGTGGTGCAGGAAAAGTACGCGGCAGTGTCTTCCAAAAAGCGCCCCAAGGATCACCGCCGCGCTCGTCGCAACTTCGCCCGCGCCATCGTGAAAGTTTCTATCGCGGTGCGCAAGCTCGGTTTCACGAATGCCGAACGCAAGCGTCTGATCGACCGGGTCAACAAGACCGTCGACAGCATGCGTTCACTCGACCGGCAAGCGGGGAATCTCGAGCGCAAGGCCGACGCCACGCGCAGCGAAGATCAAAAAAAAGAATACCGCCGGCAATCGCGCGCGGTTAGAAGCGAAATTGAAAAGCTGGAAGCGGAAGCCGGCCTGTTGTTTCAGGAGATCAAGCGCACGCAGCGCGAGATTATCCAGGGCGACATGGATGCGGAGCAGGCCAAGCGTGAACTGATTGAGGCCAACCTCCGTCTGGTAGTTTCCATTGCGAAAAAGTATACCAACCGCGGCTTGCAGTTCCTCGACCTGATTCAGGAAGGCAACATCGGGCTGATGAAAGCCGTCGACAAGTTCGAATACCGCCGAGGCTACAAATTCTCCACCTACGCCACCTGGTGGATTCGGCAGGCGATTACTCGTGCCATTGCTGATCAAGCGCGTACGATTCGCATCCCGGTGCACATGATCGAAACCATCAACAAGCTGATCCGCACCTCGCGGCAGCTGGTGCAGGAACTGGGACGCGAGCCTACTTCGGAAGAAATCGCCAAGCGCATGGATATTCCTGTGGCGAAAGTCCGCAAGGTGCTCAAGATCGCGCAGGAACCAATCTCTCTCGAAACGCCGATCGGCGAAGAAGAAGATTCGCACCTTGGCGACTTCATCGAGGACCGCGCCGTGGTCTCACCAGCCGAAGCGGTGATCAACGTGAATCTCAAGGACCAGACTGGACAGGTCCTGCGCACGTTGACCCCGCGCGAGGAAAAAGTCATCAAGATGCGCTTTGGCCTCGAAGATGGCAGCGAGCACACTTTGGAAGAAGTCGGTCAATCGTTTGCCGTAACCCGCGAACGCATCCGCCAGATCGAAGCCAAGGCGCTCCGCAAACTGCGACATCCCTCGCGCTCGCGCAAGCTGCGGGCGTTTATGGATGGAGTGCGGGACTAGAGCACGATTGTCATCGGGTCTCTTGTCAGCGAGACCACGGGTCTTAACTTTTGCCTGCGGCTGCCGTCTCAAGTCCAAGCCCATAGTCCTACGCTGCGCTCGGTATGACAAGCGGCAGTAATTTATTGAGGCACGCTTTCGGTCGTGCCTCTTACTTTCTGCCGTTTACACCGTCCAAGTTTTCTAATTTCACCCTTCGTTTGACGGAAGGCGGCAGCCTCTTTCTGGGTGGCACGAGCCGGATGAATCGGGAGGTTCACGTCTGGAATCTGTGAGCGGCTCGGGGCGCAATTCCCCGGGCCGACTCGGCAAACGTGTAACCGCCTTCTATGAGAAGGTCATAAAAGTCGTGGGGAGCTATCAAGGGCGCTCCCGAACAGCGGGCGTTCATCTCGAACCTTGAAAGCTCCCCACGTCACTTACCATCGAACTGGGAACGAAGCGCAACGCAGTTCAGTTGGGCTTCGTTCCTTAGTGGAATCGGTTTTCAGCTTTTCCGTTCGTATTGGCTCGCCTTCCGCAATGCTTCCGAACTGTCTGCCTCCCTCATTCCCGTTCGTTCCCAGAACGACAACATCCACCAACAAAAGGGGACACTTCTAATTAGTTAACGATGGGGACATTTCTAATCAGTCTTGACACTCAGGTTTTTACGCATTGACAGACGGATTGGGTTGACATATAGTCTCGCCCCGAGTGTGACGTCCCTACCTGCCATCAAGGAGTCTGCAATGAATCACCGAGTAGTCCTCAAACAGTTGCGGCTGGTCTATTTTGCCCTTGTGTTCGCCAGCCTCGCGGTGGCGCAAACTGCGTTCGCGCAGGCGTCGTCGCAAGGGCAAGGAAAGATCGTGGAGATGGACCGAGCGTCCTTACACCAGTACTTGAAATCTTTCGGATACAAGACACGCGGGAGCATCCCAAGAGTAAAGACCGACAGCTCCGATTCACGGTTCGTTTCGCTGACGCACTTTTCTTCCTCCTTCACACTGCGAGGCGTCACATATCCTTTCACTATGCTCGGCTACCCGCCGAAGTCGGGTAAGCAAGCAGAGTTCAGTTCCGTCATCGTTCCCTTGCGGATGAACTTCTTCGGCTTTAGTGCCAACCCAATCATCTTTGACCCCGGTCCTGCCGTCACCAATATCATCCATTCGCCGATGTATCAAAATGCCCAGTTCGCCAGCGGGTTCGGACAATTCGGCCAAATGATGCAGCGTGCGACCTTCTGGAACAAGATGGATCCGGGAAGGAAGTGGAGCGTCAGAATGAAGCAGCCTCGTGTGCTGCCGACGATCGACGTGGAAGTCACGCCCGAAACGGGTGCGCTGTTTAAGGTGGGGAGCTCCCTCTTCGGCAATGTGCTGATCGATTTCCTCGATGCTGAGGCCCTAACCATTATTCAAGCCGCTGGGCTCGGCCCGGACGAATTGCCGGTATTTGTCACAGATAACGTCATAGCAGAAGCCCTCGGTTACCACAGCGCGTATTCCGTGATCAATCCCGGTGGCACCGAGGCATTTCAGACTTACCTGTACACGAGTTGGCTCGACCCAACCCTCGTGGACCCCATCATTGCCGATGTCAGCACCTTCAACCACGAAAACCTAGAATGGTTCAATGATCCCTTCGTCAACAACGTTGTTATGGACTGGCGCTATCCGCCCAAAGGCGCTCCCGGCGCCGTCTGCTCCCACAATACGCTTCTCGAAGTAGGTGATCCGGAAGGAAACGGCCCCACCTTTCTGGATTTTCCCACCGTGGTCGTACCTATCGATGGCGTCGATTATCACTTGCAGGATCTAGTCATGCTGCCATGGTTCGCCGACGAAGTCCCCTCGTCCGCCGAAAACGGCTGGTACGATTTTCCTGCCACCGACTATATTTTTGTCCCGGCCGTTTACTGTCAGCATTAGCCTTTGGGTAAACTACGGGCGCGGGTCGGCGGGCTGACAGTTGGGGTACCATCCGACGCAGTTTCATTGAACCCGCGCGGCCTGATGTGGGAACGAGCCGTGCGGGTTGTTCGCCGACGGGAGTTCATGCCCACCGACTAGTACCGCGTTCCGGTAGCGATGGCACATCCCTGGCGAGAAACGTTGCCGTTTACGTCGCCAAACACAACGGTTGCCGTGCTGCTCCATCGCTCTGGCTTCCGCGTAGTCGTGGCAGAAAAGCAAAGGCCGATCAGCGGCGTCAAGCAGAAAGATCCTCTGCATTTCAGGCTGCGCTTTCGGTTCTGAGGTATCGCGGGATGGAAATCGTTCCTCGTGCCTTTTCATTAAGCCACCGCTGGATAGCTCATGTTCGCAGACAGTGGCGCACCATCTTGAGAACGTGAGGCGCGCTCCATAATCTCTAATTCTTGCCCTTCGAAAATGCTCAGCGTTTGGTGAATCTGCGCATTTTTCCTCAGGCTTCCACAATGAAGTTTGATCGTCCACAGTTTCTGCACAAGCGCGAAATGTTTTTCTGTTGCGACTCGCATCGTGGTGCCGCAGAGTGGAGTCACCGAAAACGTGGGACCTTCCAAGGCTTGCCGAACGAGGTTTGCGGCGAAGCCAGCGGCAGACCGGCGATTCTCGAGGGTGAATTGCCGGGGGAAATTGGAAACGCGCGTGAGCGTGGTGCTGGTTGCCCGGGCATTGCGGCTTCCTCCATGTCCCCGCTCTGTGAGTTGGGGTGGGCCATTGGCCGTCGCAGAGGTTGCGGAGTTGTGGTTCTCGAATCACGATTCCGCAGCCGTAACGGTAAGTGTGGCACTCCTAACACAATGGGAGCGCTGCCGGACCGCTACCGTCGTCCTGCTGCGCCTAAAGCGGCGGGCCGGCAGCCTCGAGGGCTCTACGAACGATGCGGCTCGGATGGCTGGTCCGGGCCGCATTTGTTTTGCGCCGTTTGACTTCTTGTTCTCCTTTTGTTCTCCTATGAGTTATGGCGCGCCATCCATGCAGTCGCGAAAGGGGCGGATCGCCCGCGAAATTTTCTGAATTGACCTTGGTTTTCCTAAGGATGCGCCTCGCTTTCACAACCCGTGTCCGGTTAGTGTTCCGTTTGCATTTTGAGAGCTGGGGAAAACATCGAGACCGTGGCCACTACTGACTACAACATCAGCACGCTTCCCGCGAACGTAGAAGCTGAGCGCTCGATTCTGGGCGCGATCCTGCTTGACAACTTTGCTTATAACCAGGCGGCCGAACACCTGCGAATCGAAGATTTTTCTCTCGACTCGCACCGCCGGATTTACGGACGCATGGTCGATCTGGCGGAATCCTCGCGTCCCATCGACATGATCACGCTGATCGAGGAGCTTGATCGCCACAAAGATCTGCAGGCGATTGGCGACGTGGGTTACGTGTCGAGCTTGCTCGATGGTGTCCCCGACCGGCCGAGCATTGAGCACTACGTCAAAATCGTTCGCGACAAAGCTTTGTTGCGGGGCTTGATTCACGCGGCCAATACCGCGATCGCGCGCGCCGCCGATCAGTCCGATGCCGCTGAAGACGTTTTGAGCGACGCTGAGGCCGCCATCTTCCAACTCTCGGAGAAGCGCATTGGGCGCGGCTTCATGGGTATACAGGAGATCGTCCGCGAATCGTTCGGCTCCGTCGACGCTCTGTTGCAACGCGGCCAGCGTATTACCGGATTGGCGACGCACTACACTGATCTCGATGAGATGACCAGCGGACTTCAACGCTCGGATCTGGTCATCATCGCGGCGCGGCCCTCGATGGGCAAAACCGCATTCGCCATGAACATTGCTGAGAACGCCGCGGTCGAAGACAAACAAGTGGTCGGAGTCTTCTCGCTCGAAATGTCTCGCGAAGCTTTGCTGTTGCGCTTGCTTTGTTCGCAGGCGAAAGTGGACGCGCACAAAATGCGCACCGGTTCTTTGTGGCAGGATGACACCCGCAAAGTCGTACGCGCCATGGAGCAGTTGGCGCACGCGCCCATTTTCATCGATGACACTCCCGGAATTTCATTGAGTGAGATGCGCGCCAAGGCACGCCGCTTAAAGCAGTCACAGGGCAAGCTTGACTTGATTATCGTCGACTACCTTCAGCTCATGTCGGGCGGCAGCAAGCGCTACGAAAATCGTACGCAGGAAGTGTCGGCAATTTCGCGCGGACTGAAAGGCCTCGCGAAAGAGCTCAGCGTACCGGTGATCGCGCTCTCGCAGCTGAGCCGAGCCCCAGAGAGCCGTGGAGGCGATCATCGTCCGCAACTCGCCGACCTGCGCGAGTCCGGCTCCATCGAACAGGACGCCGACCTGGTGATGTTCATTTTTCGCGAGGAAGTTTACCACCAGGACGATCCCGACCTCCAAGGCAAGGCGGAGATTATTATTTCCAAACAACGCAATGGTCCCATCGGCCGAATCAGTTTGGCGTTCCTGAAAAACTGCACCAGATTCGAGACCATGGTCGAGGGTGGCCCCCCTGCAGAAGAGTGATCCTGCTACTACAGTAGTTCCTGTAGTCTGGCGCGGTAAGTACCTTAGGCGCTTCGAGTTGCGGGAGAGCGCGGCTGGCTGTGGAAAAGCTTGTGGAAGGGCTGGAGGCCCAGGAAAGTCTTATGGGCTAAACCCTTTGGGGGAAATGTTGAGGCGGGTTTCGTATCCCCTTAAAGCCCTGAATAGTAACCAGTTATACAATTAACCTCGTATTAACACGGCCCCCTCTCGGCGTCCCCATTCAAATGTCCCAAAAAGGAGATTTGCACATTTGGAGCTTTTGCAGGTTCCTTTTGGTGCTCTCTTCCTGCGCTGGACTGGCGCCCAAACAATGTCCTTCAATCCCCGGGGCAGTCCTCAATTTAAGCTCACTTTTTCGGCCACCGCAGGGAACAGTCTTACCGAAGCGGTCATTCAATCACTGTCTTCGCCGACCTTCAAAACCGCTAGAAAGGCTTCCTGGGGTATATCGACGCGGCCGATGCGTTTCATTCGTTTTTTGCCTGCCTTCTGTTTTTCGAGCAGCTTGCGTTTGCGCGAAATGTCGCCGCCGTAGCATTTGGCGATCACATTCTTGCGAATGGCGGACACGGTTTCGCGGGCGATAATTTTCGCGCCGATCGAGGCTTGAATCGCGACTTCGAACATCTGCCGGGGAATGAGTTGCCTCATTTTCGCGACCAGCGCTTTACCCCGGTCGTAGGCAAAATCTCGGTGCACAATGATGGAGAGGGCATCGACCGGTTCACCCGCCACCAGGATGTCGAGCTTGACCATCGGCGACTCCCAATAATCCGCCAGGTGATAATCGAGCGAAGCGTAGCCGCGGGAAACTGATTTCAGTCGATCATAAAAATCAAGGACGATCTCGTTCAGCGGTAACTCATAATGCAGCATGACGCGCGACGAGCTTACGTATTCGAACGTCTTCTGCTTGCCGCGCTTGTCTTCTACCAGCTTCAGAATGCCGCCGACATATTCTTCATTGCTCAAAATCGTGGCCAGAATTACGGGTTCTTGAATCTTGGCGATCTCGCTCGGATCGGGCCAGCGCGAAGGGTTATCCACTTCAATCAACGTCCCGTCGGTCTTGGTGATTTTGTAGCGTACGCCGGGTGCAGTAGTAATGAGTTCCAGCGCGAATTCGCGCTCCAGGCGCTCCTGAATGATCTCCATGTGCAGCAGGCCGAGAAACCCGCATCGGAATCCGAAACCTAGCGCCACTGAACTCTCCGGCTCGAAGAAAAATGACGAATCATTGAGACGCAGTTTTTCGAGCGCCTCGCGCAATCGCGTATGCTCGTGCGCGTCCACCGTGTAGAGACCGGCGAACACCATGGGTTTAATTTCTTCGAAGCCGGGCAGAGCCTCGAAAGCGGGATTGGCGTCATCGGTAATGGTGTCGCCGATCTTGGTGTCGGCCACGTTCTTTATGTTCGCGATGAGAAACCCGACCTCGCCGGCTTTCAGCTCGTTGATTTCCACCGGCTTGGGCGTGAGTACTCCGAGGGTCTCGGCGTCGAACGTTGTCCCATTCGACCACAGGCGGATTCTCTGGCCTGTGCGCAACGTGCCCTGAAAGACGCGCGTGAGTATTACCACACCGCGGTAGGCGTCGAACCAGGAGTCGAAGACCAGGGCCTGCAACCGGCCGTCTGGATTGCCCTTGGGCGCAGGTACGCGCTTCACGATAGCTTCCAGCACGTCGGGCACCCCCTGGCCAGTCTTCGCGCTGATGAGCACGGCATCGGAAGCGTCGAGTCCGACGGCGCTTTCGATCATTTCTTTCGTTCGCGGAATGTCTGCGCTCTGCAGATCGATCTTGTTGATGACAGGAATTATTTCGAGTCCGTTATTGATCGCCAGGTAGGCGTTGGCGAGGGTTTGTGCTTCCACTCCTTGGGAAGCGTCGACGATGAGCAAGGCGCCTTCGCACGAAGCCAGCGATCGCGAGACCTCATAGGAAAAGTCCACGTGCCCGGGAGTATCGATCAGGTTGAGCTGGTAAGTCTGCCCATCCTGCGCGGTGTACATCATACGGACGGCATGGGCCTTAATGGTAATGCCGCGTTCGCGCTCCAGGTCCATGGAATCGAGCACCTGCGCCTGCATCTCGCGCGCCGTGAGCGACCCAGTCAGCTCCAGCAGGCGGTCGGCCAGCGTGGATTTGCCGTGGTCGATATGCGCGATGATGGCAAAATTGCGGAGGAAAGCGGCGTCCATAGGTTGAGAGATTGAGGGCTAACCTATGATTTTAGCAGGCGGCGACGAGTTCCCCCGTTCCCCCGCTTGCGGCGTCGTCGATTCATCCCCTGATCCGTTACAATCCTGCAACCAGAATTCTCTTGTCTGAGGGGGCCCTAATGCGGAACTCCGCTTTTGTTTTTATTTGCGCTGCGCTCACGGTGTTCACTGGCTCGGCGCAAACTCTCTCTCCGCAGGTAAAAACCTTTGTCAAAGTCGACTCGCCACTTGTGGCTCTGACGCACGTGCGCGTAATCGATGGCACCGGCCGGCCGGCCCGCGAAGATCAAACCATCATCCTCAGCAATGGACGGATCGAATCGGTCGCTGACGCCGCATCGGCCAACGTCCCGAAAGAAGCGCAGGCGCTCGACCTTCATGGCTACAGCGTGATCCCGGGTCTGGTGGGAATGCATGACCACATGTTCTATCCCGTGGGCAACGGCATCTTCGGCGAAATGGCATTCAGCTTTCCGCGCTTGTATCTTGCCGGCGGCGTTACCACCATTCGAACTACGGGTGCGCTCGAGCCCTATACGGATCTCGAAATCAAAAAGCAAATCGATAAAGGCGAAACCCCTGGTCCGAAGATCCACGTAACTGGACCTTACCTGGAGGGTGCGGGTTCGTGGGCTTTGCAGATGCATCAACTCACCGGGCCCGAGGATGCGACGCGGACGGTCAATTTCTGGTTGGATCAAGGGGTCGACAATTTCAAGGCCTACATGTTTATTACTCCGGCCGAACTTGCAGCCGCGGTGGCCGCGGCTCACAAGCGAAGCGCAAAGGTTACCGGACATCTTTGCTCGATTGGTTTTCGAGAAGCCGCAGCCATCGGTATCGATGACCTGGAGCATGGTTTGCTGGTCGATACAGAATTTCTTCCGGAGAAAAAGTCAGGAGAATGTCCGGACAAGCCGGAGAATCCCGAACTCATCGCCAAGCTCGACGTCCAGTCAGGTCCGCTCCACGATATGATCGTTGACCTCGTACACCACCGCGTCGCTGTTACGTCGACTCTTCCCGTATTTGAGATGGGGAGTTTTACCGGTCGACCAACCCTCGAGCAGCGCCTTCTCGATGCGCTCTCTCCTGATGCTCGCAGCATGTTGCTCTGGAACCGAGTTCGCTCCACTGACAGCGCCCGATTGCACCAGCAGTACGGAAGCGATGTCTCTCCGTGGCCGGCCGCCTTCAAAAAAGAAATGGAATTCGAACATGCCTTCGCGCAAGCCGGAGGCTTGCTGCTTGCCGGACTCGACCCCACCGGCATGGGAGGCGTGATTGCTGGCTTCGGCGATCAGCGGGAAGTCGAGTTATTGGTGGAAGCGGGATTCACGCCGGTGGAAGCCATCCACATCGCAACTGCAAATGGCGCCCAATTTCTCGGAGAGTTGGACCGCATCGGAACGATCGCTCCCGGTAAGCGGGCGGATTTAGCGGTGATCAAAGGCGATCCGTCGAAACAGATCGAGGACATCGAGAACGTCGAGACCGTCTTTAAAGACGGTGTCGGCTACGATTCGGCCAAGCTGATCGAGTCGGTGCGCGGCGTGGTCGGAAGCCGCTAAGTTTTGTTCGGCTAAAATCGGAGGGCATGATCGTCCTTGCTTCCGCTTCGCCCCGGCGCCAGGAGTTACTCCGGAGTGCCGGTATCCCGTTCACAGTGCAACCTGCTGACATTGACGAAACCTGGCTGCCAGGCGAGTCGGCGCAAATCTACGCCGGACGTTTGGCGCGCGAGAAGGTGCTTGCAGTGAGTCGAAACCGACCTCAAGACTACGTTCTAGGGGCGGACACTGTGGTTGTGGTCGACGAGAGAATCCTGGGCAAGCCGCGCGACGCCGACGATGCTGCCCGCATGCTGCGACTATTGTCGGGGCGCACCCACCAGGTGATCACCGCTGTGTGCTTAGTGGGTCGCCTGACTAGCAAACCCGAATCGATCTCGGGAGTCGAGGATCGTGAGCTCAGAACTACTTCCGACTCCACCCTGGTGACCATGTGCGAAATCTCCGGAGATGAGATTCGCGACTACATCGCAACTGGCGACCCTATGGACAAAGCCGGAGGGTATGGCATCCAAGGCATTGCCTCGCGCTGGGTCCGGCGCATCGAAGGCGACTACAGCAACGTGGTAGGACTTCCCGTGGCGCGTGTCTTTGCCCTGTTGAGAGAGATGAGAGCTCTCTGAAGGGCAGGCTTGAATGCTTGGGTAAAGCGACCAGGCAAGTATGGGCGCGAATGAAGCAAGCCCCGCTAACCGGCTAGGATTTTTTTTCTTCTGCCTTTTTCTCTTCCTTTTCTTCTGCCTTTTCCTCTGCCGGTTGTTTCATCGCAGCCTTGAAGTTACGGATGCCTTCGCCGATACCCTTGCCGACAGCAGTAAACTTGCTGGTCCCGAACAGCAGAAGGGCGATCGCGATCACTAACAGCCAATGCAAAGGCGAAAATTCACCCATAATCCTCCCGCTTGGCTAAACTCCCTGAAAAAAGTCTAGGCTAATGGTAAGCGCGGAGTCAAAAGAGTCGGCGCAGAAAGTAACTGCCTGAGCATCGAAGTGTGGCCATGCTCACGCAGCCGTCCTCTTGAAGTCTATTGTTGAAGGACATGTCTCCCGGAGGTCAATCGTGATTTTCAAACACCGCATTCTCATGCTCGCCGTGCTTGTTTCGTGGCCGATGCTTTCCTTTGTTTCCGCGCAGAGTCCCGCTGCCCCAGCTGGCGCGCAGGGCGAGCATCGCAAGACCAGCGAACCCTACACGGGAGACCTTTCTATTTTTGATTCTCCGGGCCGGGACGATCGCCTGCAAGTCAATCGCGTTATGGACATTTTGGGCATCACGGCCGGAAAAACAGTAGCCGACATCGGTGCCGGTTCGGGCTGGTTCACGATGCGAGCGGCGCACCGCGTAGGCGAACAGGGCGCGGTTTACGCGGTAGACATAAATCCAGAGGCGATCCGCTACATAAACGATCGTGCCGAGAGGGAGAAGTTGCACAATGTGAAGACCCAACTCGGCAAAGCTGATGACCCTCTTCTTCCCGCGGGTGCGATCGATTCCGTGTTGCTGCTAAAGACATATCATGAAGTTGCCGAACCGGTAGCGCTGCTGCGGAACCTGCAGGCGGCGCTTCGTCGCGGCGCCAGAATCGGAATCATCGACCGCAACGGCAATGGGGAGAACCATGGCGTGAGCCGAGACATCGTTCTCCGCGAGGCTAGGGAGGCGGGCTACCGGTTGCTCGAACAGTATGACTTTGTGAAGGGCGACAAAATGGATTATTTCCTTGTCCTGGTTCGGCAAGAGTAGTTGTCAAACGCCCTCAATCATTCCCGCCAACAGCAGCGCCCTTCTGGGCAGTTCGGAGATGACGATGAACTCATGCACGGCGTGCGCGCCTTCGCCCACGCCGCCCATGCCGTCAAGCGTTGGAATTCCCATACCAGCAGTAAAGTTCCCATCGGAGCCACCGCCAACGGCAGCTTCCTCCAGCTTCCAACTCATCTCCTCTGCGATGCTGCGCGCTTTCTTGTAGAGTGCTGCCACCCCGGCAGTCCGCTCCATCGGGAGGCGATTAATGCCGCCTGTCATTTCGAGTGTGCAATGCTTGTCGAAGGGTTTGAGAGAGCGCAGTTGGCGATCGATTCCGGCGGCCTGCTGCGCTCGCTTGATGCGAACATCAATCCTCACTGAGGCCTCGGCGGCAACTACATTCGTACGCGTTCCACCTTCAATCACGCCCGGGTTTACCGACAAGCCCTGGCTCAGATTATTCATCTTGGCAATTACGCCGATCTGGCGCGCCAGTTCGAGAATGGCGCTGTGCCCTTTCCCGGGGTCGAGTCCCGCATGCGCGGCGACGCCGTTCACGCGCAGCCTGTACTCGCCCACGCCCTTGCGCGCAGTCTTGACGGCACCTCGAAGTCCGGCGGCGGGCTCTAGCACCAGCACTCCAGCCGACTCCTTGGCCAGAGCTTCTGTAATGTTTCGCGAAGAATGGCTGCCGACTTCCTCATCGGAAACCAGAAATACCGTGATCGGTCGAGGCAGTTCGCCATGCCAGTGCTTAAGCGCTTCAATGGCATGAATCATCAGCGCAATTCCTGACTTCATATCGAGCGTGCCGGGCCCGCGCAGGCGGCCGTGTTCGATCGTGCAAGGCATGTTGGCCAGCGTCCCCAGCGCATACACGGTGTCGTAGTGTCCAAGCAACAGAATCGGTTGGCGTGCCGCGGGACTTCCGAAGTTGATTTGCAAGCTGTCGCCGGCGTCGAGGCAGTGATGGAGTTGAGCCCGCCCGCCAAGCGCCTCAAACTTTGGCGCCAGGAACCTGGCGATACGGTCGACCGCTTCTTTGTTGTCGCTGGGGGATTCGATTTCGACCAGCTGGCGCACGGTCTCGACGATTCGGTCCTGCCGTTGCTCGAAGTAGCGCAGCCGGTCGGTTGCCTGATTCCGCTCGACGGTTGATGGTCGTAGTTTCTTTGCCGACACGTTTACCTTTCGGCGGCAGGGTTGCCGCTCGTTGTGAATCCAACGCGGTACAGTATAATCTTCAGGCTGTTGGGATGAATCCATGATTGAGACCGCTCCACCCGAGGACGACGACCAACCGCGCGGGCCGAAGATCGCACTCGACATTCACGACATCCTGAAAATTCTGCCGCACCGCTATCCGCTCTTGCTGATAGACCGCGTGCTCGAGCTGCAACGCAAAGAGCGCATTGTAGCCATCAAGAATGTCACCATCAACGAGCAGTTTTTCAACGGACATTTTCCGGGATTACCCATCATGCCGGGGGTTCTGATCGTGGAAGCGATTGCGCAAGCCGGGGGCGCGCTGCTGCTTACCGAGGTGGAAGACCGCAACAACAAAGTGATGGTCTTTACCGGCATCGAACGTGCGAGGTTTCGGCGTCCCGTGAGCCCCGGCGACCAGCTGCGAATTGAGGTGGAAGTGAAAGGCTGGCGCGTGATTCCGCGGATCATTGCAGCGAAAATGCATGGCGTTGCTTTCGTCGCGGGCAAGCGAGTCGCGGAAGCGACCGTGTCGTGCCAACTGGTCGACAGTTTAGGCGGGCGCGACGACGTCTCTGACGGCACGGCGGAATGAAGCGAGCCCGGCAGCAATCATGAGTGTCCATTCCACGGCGATTCATCCTACCGCGGTCATTGATCCGCGAGCCAAAGTGCCAGGGTCCTGCAAAGTGGGCCCCTATTGCGTGATTGGCCCAGATGTGGAGCTCGGGCAAGACTGTCGTCTGGTGTCGCATGTCGCGATCGAAGGGCCAACCAAAATCGGTGCCGACAATGCCTTCTTTCCCTTTTGTGCGATCGGAATGGCGCCACAGGATATTTCCTATCGAGGCGAACCGACGCGGTTGGAGATTGGCGACCACAATGAAATTCGCGAGTGCGTGACGATTACTCGCGGCACCGTGAAGGGTGGCGGGCTGACGAGAGTTGGCAGCCACGTTCTGGTAATGGCCTATGCGCATATTGGACACGACAGCGTTATCGGCGACCACTGCATGCTGGTGAACGGCGCGACGCTGGGCGGTCATGTCATCGTAGAGGAATGGGCTGTGGTGGGCGCGCTTTGTCCGGTGCATCAGTTCGTACGCATCGGCGCCCACTCCTACATCGGCGGCGGTACCACCATCACACAGGATGTCTTGCCGTTTTCGATGACCTCGGCCGCGCGCCAGACGCACGCCTACGGAATGAACAAAGTTGGCCTCGAGCGGCGTGGCTTTTCGCCGGAGCGCATCCGCAAGATTCGCCATGCGTATAAAACCTTGCTGGCGTCGAAGATGAACACCTCGCAAGCGCTGGAGAAGCTGAAGTTCGAACCCGAGCGCGGTGAAGATGTGGAACTGCTGATTCGCTTTATCGAGTCCTCCCAACGAGGAGTGATTAAATAATCGGCCGAGGGGTCAGTGATCACCTCTCCGTGGACGCCGCTGAAGATTGCTATGCAACGTCTGGGCCTTATCGCCGGGAACGGCAAGTTTCCGTTTCTCGTACTCGACGCGGCGCGGGCCGCGGGATTCGAGGTGGTCGTGGTCGCGATCAAAGAAGAAGCCCTGCCGGAAATCGGGGATCGGGGCGCCGCTTCTGTTCACTGGCTATCGCTCGGCGAGCTTTCCAAGCTGATCGAAACTTTCCAACGGCAAGGCGTCAGCCGCGCCATCATGGCTGGGCAAGTAAAGCACAAACAGATTTTCTCCGCCGTCCGACCGGACTGGCGACTGGCCAAACTTCTGCTCTCGCTCACCACCCGCAACACCGACAGTCTGCTCGGCGCCGTGGCGAAGGTTCTCGCGGACGAAGGTATTACACTTGAAAATTCCACGTGGCTGCTTGAACCTTTGCTGGTGAAGTCCGGAGTGCAGACCCGCCGAGCGCCCAGCGAGCAGGAGCGCAAGAACATCGACTACGGCCGCAGTGTCGCACGTCAGCTCGCGCAGCACGACATCGGCCAGACTGTCGTAGTCGCTGAATCCGCGTGCGTGGCGGTCGAAGCCATGGAGGGCACAGACGCGACTATCGAACGCGCGGGACTGATCTTACGCTCGCTCCGCGGCGACGCCTCTACGCTCAGCCGCGACCTCACCGTGGTGAAGGTCGCCAAACCCAATCAGGACATGCGATTCGATGTTCCCGTGATTGGATTGAATACCATCGAAGTCATGCAGTCCGCAGGCGCGACCTGCCTGGCGCTCGATGCCGGAAAGAGTCTGCTGTTGGACGGCGAGAAGATCATGGTCGCGGCGAATGGGGCGGCTATCGTGATTGTTGCGGACTGACCGTCACCTTTTAGAATGCTAGGTCAAAGTGAGTCTCTATTTTTACTAATCTCTTTTCACCAGCGAGGTAAGCGGTATGCGTTCCCGCAGCACGGAACCTGCCCTCATTGCCGAGCAGCTTCGCCGCGCATTTGAAGGTGGCGCGTGGCACGGTCCGGCGCTGCTTGAGTTGTTGCAAGATACGGATGCCGCGACGGTTGCAGCTAAACCTTTGCCCAATATTCACAGCATTTGGGAGCTTGTTTTGCACGTCGCTGTCTGGGACGCTGCGGCATGCCGCCGGCTGAAGGGCGAGACCTTTCAGCCCGAAGGACTAGCGAACTTTCCTTTAGCCCCAAAGCCCACCGAACCTGCATGGCGAAAAACCGTGGCTCATGTGAAGCGTACACACGATGCGCTGGTGAAGATGGTTGCGGCCTTGCCGGAATCCCGTCTCCGCGAGCGGGTTCCCGGCAAGAAGTATGATTTCTATTTCATGCTGCACGGCCTCGTCCAGCACGAGCTGTACCACGCCGGGCAGATTGCCATCCTAAAGAAGGCGCAAACCGGGGAGTAAGATGAATTCGCCACAATTGTCCATCAAACTGCCGCTTTACATTTACAATTCCTTGTCCTGCTGGCAACCAGCCATCCGAGAGTCTGTTCCTGCAACCTGACAATCCGATTTCCGTCGCGGTGGTAGGGGTAGGCGTCTTTGGACGCAACCATGCCAGGGTTTACCACGAACTGGAACAACAGGGGGAACCGGTTCGGTTAGTGGGCGTGGTCGATCCCAACCTGGATCGAGCCGACGCGGTGGCACGCGAGTTCGGCTGCCGCGCCTTCGGTTCGGTCGAGCAGATGCTGACCACCCACAGCGAGGTTCGCGCCGCGTCTGTGGCAGCGCCCACGGTCCATCATCTTGCGGTCGCCCGTCCCCTGATGGAAGCGGGGATTGACGTCCTCATCGAGAAACCTCTGGCCGCAGCCCTCGCTGACGCCGACGAATTGGTCCAACTGGCCGCCACTCACAAACGAGTTGCGCAGGCCGGGCACCTGGAGCGCTTCAATCCCGCAGTCCGCGCCACCATCCCCCTGCTCACCCAGCCCATGTTTTTCGAAGTGCACCGCCTCAGTGTGTTCACGCCACGATCGCTCGACATCGATGTGGTGCTCGACCTCATGATCCACGATCTCGATATCGTAGTTTCCTTCGCGAATTCTCCGGTGAAGGAAGTTCGCGCCGTGGGCCTGCCTATTCTCTCCGGCAAGGTTGACATCGCGAATGTGCGGCTGGAATTCGAATCCGGGTGCGTGGCCAACTTTACGGCCAGCCGCGTATCCACGGAACGGGTGCGCAAGTTGAGATTCTTCCAGCCCCGGCAATATGTCTCGGTAGATTACGGACGGCAGGAAGTGCTGGTCTTTACCGTGGGACAGGACGGATCCACTTCGAGCACGCCTACCGTTAATCCCCAGATTGGGGTTGGCAAACCGTCGGTGACTTCCGAAGAACCTCTGCACGCGGAGTTGAAATCGTTTCTGCATGCGGTGCGAGAGCGATCCACACCGGTAGTGCCGATCAGTGACGGGCGGCGCGCGCTTGCACTTGCGCTGGATATTGTGGAGACGATTCGGGAACACGGAAAGAAAGTTGGCCTCGCAGGCTTGGTGAAGGCCAAGGCATAGGATCGAAAGATCGAAACTGTCTCAGTGATGCCCGGTCAGTCAGGGACGGCTTGTCCAGGGGATGATTGCCGGATGCCATTCCCCGATTCGACCTTGTTTTACAAATGTTTACAGACGTAACCCCCACGCCATTTTTGCTGTGAGCGTAATCCCCTGAAAGATGCGAAAATAAAGATAGCTTGGGCTCCGCCCGTTGCTGTGCGTTGTCCGTGTAAAGCCGGATGCAACGCAGCTGCGGGAATGTGTGTCTAACGACAGACCTAGCGCGGACAAATTTAGTTCATGCCGATTACGCAAATTCCATTCCAGGATCCAGTGGCACCTCCCGAGAAGCCACAGCCCGAACAACTGGGGCTCTACGACGCTCAGGAATGGGAAACGGCCTACAAAAACCTTGATGATGATGCCCGCGTACCGCATCTGCTCATCCAACTGCAGGACGATCTCACGCGTTCGCGTCGCCGGGAAGCTGCTTGGATTTCAATTATTGTCCACCTGCTTCTCATCGTTTTTCTGGCGAAGATCGAGATGTTTGAAAAATACCTTCCGTGGCATACCGCCGTTGCCTCGAAAAATCTGACGAGTGGCAAGGATCTTACATTCCTTGAACTTCCCCCCGACTTGCAGAAGCCGCAGCACCGGCCGAACACGAATATTGCTTCTGACAAAAACAGAGTCGCAATGACCCGGCATCCTGAGCTGGACGTCAAGGAGTTGCGCAAGAGTTTAGCAACCCCGCCTCCGGGAGCGCCGGGCCCGCGAGCGGCTCAAATGGGACAGCCGCCGGCGCAATCCTCGTCCGGGCTTTCGCCGAGCCAAACCCCGCCTCAGCCGCAGCAGGCGCCCAATCCGCAGATCGCGCAACTGCAAACCCCGGCTACTCCAAACATCAACAATGAGTTCAAGAAATACGCGGGCTCCATGTCCGCGGGCTCGGCTATTCAGGAGGCGGCTCGGGCGGCTGCGCGGCCGGGAAGTGGGGGCCAGGGTAACGGCGGCGATTTTGGGCTAGGGACAGGGGCGCACGGCCGCCAGGTTGGAAACCTCGAAATTCTTAGTGACACTCAAGGCGTAGATTTTGGCCCGTACCTGCAGCGTATCTTAAGAGACGTGCGGGTGAATTGGTACAACGCAATTCCAGAATCCGCGCAGTTCAAACATGGCAACCTGATCATCGAGTTCGCGATTACGAAAGACGGAAAAGTCGCGGGCATGAAGCTGGTAGCCACCTCCGGAGACATTCCGCTGGATCGCGCCGCTTGGGCCGGCATCACGGCATCGGACCCGTTTCCAGCCCTGCCCAGCGAATTTACCGGCGAGTATCTCGCTCTCCGCTTCCGCTTCTACTACAACCCAACCAAAGACGAACTCCAATAGTTGATCGCTACTTCAAAAACGCGCGACTAACGGACCGTGGCGGACGCAACCCAGGTCGCGCTGATTCTGGAATTTCTGAAAATCTCACTCCCGTGGGTCAGATCAGCTTCGCCTCGCAGAACACAGGCACGGAGCTGCTTCAAGATTTTGAGGAGTTCATAGCGAAGCGAACGGCGACGCCGGGTCTTGTGCACGGAGGAAATTAAGAATGGAAACGATTACACCTGAGCAACGGCCCCGTTACCCCACGTGAAAACCTCCGCGAGCTGCTGTTTATTTGCTGCTCTAAATCACTCATTCGCCGGTGGTTGTCCGTTGACACCGAATTGATCTGGCATGCATTGACTGCCATCGAGAGAAGGGCCGATGCTGCACTCATGAAGGCACTGCATCTCAGAATTGGCACTGCGCTCGTTTTAGGTATCGTGTTCGCTCTATTGGCTGCCACTGCGCAAGAAGCCCCACCTGCCACGAAGCCGGGCGATGCCGGGCAATTCACGGTTCGGGCGTTGGGACGAGCCTCCGAGGCGACCCATTGGGACCTTGGCCTAACCACGACTGACGCCGATATCTCTTCCGATGATCGACTCCTCGCATTTACCGTGGAATCCCCAAGCACTCCGAAAAAGGTCCGCGAGCAGATCGTAGAGTCCCTTGAAGTGTGGGATTATCGGCTACACGCCAAGATTTCCAGCACTCAATTGGCAACTTACATAAACATCAAGCCGACGCCGAACGCTGTCCGCTTCAGCGCTGATGGTCTGCTGCTCGTCGCCTCAGACCCGACCAGATTACATGTGCTTGAGGCGGCAACTCTGAAATCGAT
>DATNLE010000341.1:0-114919 GCA_035603035.1 Candidatus Acidiferrales bacterium
TGTTTCGCTAGAGAAATTGAATTTGCGACCGGAAACTGATTGCTGCATCTGTATGCAGTTGCGACTGGTTTTTTTAGTGAATTTCGTATAAGCACGAATCAATTCGGCCGATTTAATAGCCACAGCTGAGGCGCGCGGAAACGCGAAGGGCCCGTACTGACGCGAAGCCGGACACTGTCAACGTCATGACAGTCCATTGACACTCCCTAATTGTTTCCGGTACTTGGTATCAGTCACTTGCTCGAAGCTGTGATGGTGGCATCAGCCTTGCAGCAACCGGTGAAGTGTCGTGGCGTCAAATGAGTGCGAACAAATCAGCAGGCGTGTAGAATCAACGGCCAAAGCCATGGAAAATCTGGTTTCAGCGCCGCGAGACTTGGCAGCCAGTTCCAGCCCGCCGCCTGAACCGGTTCGCAAGAGCCCGCTTGAGCGCCTTCTTTCCATCATTACAGATGTCCGTGCCGGCGAGGGGCTCGGGGCGTTATTGCTGACGGCCGACCTCACGGTGCTCCTTGGTGGCTACTATCTGCTCAAGACCGTACGAGAGTCCTTGATCCTTGCCCAGGGGGGGGCCGAGGTGAAGGCATACTCGTCAGCCGCGCAGGCGATTTTGCTGTTTGGTGTGGTGCCGATTTATGGCTGGATCGCCACCCGAATTAATCGCAATCAACTCCTTCGGTGGACGGCACTCTTTTTTGCCTCGAACCTCCTGCTCTTCGCTTTCCTGGGAAGTCGGGGTGTTCGCGAAGCTGTGCCGTATTTCATATGGGTTGGAATATTTAATGTATTCACCGTGGCACAACTCTGGGCCTTTGCCACTGACCTGTACACCGAGGCACAAGGCAAAAGACTTTTCCCGATGCTCGGCGTCGGTGCCTCGATCGGGGCAGTGGGCGGAGCCTGGATTGCGGGCAAGCTCATTAAGCCGTTAGGCCCTTTCAAAGTGATGCTTATCGCCGCAGGGGCGCTTTGCCTCTGCGCTGCGCTTTCCCGTTGGGCAAGCCATGTAATCTCTGAGCGGGAAGGAGAGCGGGAGAAGCAAAAGAACGTTGAAACGCTCGGCAAACAGGGAGGGTTTCAACTATTGATTTCTGACCCCTATCTCAGGCTCATTGCAGCGCTGACGATTCTGCTCAACGTGGTCAGCCTTTCCGGCGACTTCATTCTCGGCAAGCTTGTGGTGAATCACGCCAACGACGTGGTGGGAGCGGGTAAGCAATTTCTAGCCGCGCGGAGCGCCTACATCGGAGCGTACTACGCGAATTATTACGCCTGGACAAACTTTGTGTCCTTTGTCATCCAGGCCTTTCTGGTATCGCGAATCTTCAAGTACATCGGCGTAAGGGGGTCTCTGTTTATTCTGCCGGCTCTCTCACTCGCGACGTTTGGCTCCATCCTCGTCCTTCCCATCATGAGCGTGGTTCGTGACCTCAAGATCGCGGAGAACGGCACGAATTATTCGCTGCAGAACACCATTCGCAACGCATTGCTATTGCCCACCTCGCGGGAAGCGAAATACAAAGCCAAGGCGGCGATTGAGACCTTTTGCGTCAGGCTGGGGGATGTGACGCAAGCCGGCATCATTTTCTTGGGAACCCGACTGCACGCCTCCCTTAACGCCTTCGCCACGATCACGATCGGGTTTACCCTGCTTTGGATCTTGGTTGCTGGTGCTCTCTACCGGGAGCACTGCAAAAAATCCCAGGAGTGCTAGCGACGGTGGACGGGCAAATGGCGGACGCTGAATCGGGTGCGAGATTTTGAGAGATATTTTGCGAGATGCGGATCCTGAAACAATTCGCGGGAACGGGGACATTCCGAGGTCTGCCATTGCTACTGCTCGCCTACGCGGCATTGATGACGCACTTCATCTTCGGCCGGGCGTTTCGCGATTCCCTTCTAGGCGGCCATCTTACGATTCGATCGCTGCCGACTCTAACCATGTGGAGCACCATGGTCTCCATCGTCGCCAGCCTCATGGTCTCAAACCTTTTCCGGTCGAGGCGGCGGAAGCGCATTGCATGCGCGGGATTCGCGATCAACGCCGTCATCGAGCTGTGGTTTTCGCTTGCCTCCTACCGGCTTCCGTGGTTGTACAGCTTATTTTTTATCGACGTCTCGGCGTCGACGCTGGTTGGCCTATCGATGATTTGGATACTGATCGGGGATTGGGCAAGCAGCTGTCATGCCGACCGGAGCCGGTTGATTCCGGCAGTTCTGCTATTCGGCACAGCCACGAGCATCTTGGCTGGCGTCGGCTTAACTCATTTGCGGATAGCTACCAGCTTCCGGAGTGCGAATCTGATTCTAGCCGCAATGAGTCTGATTCCGGTGCTTGCGCTTCTGTTCCATAACAGCGACGATTGCGTGTCCCGGCACGGGTTTTCCTTTCAAGATATCCAGAATCGAGCCTATCTGCCCAACAAATTATTGCGGAAGTTCGCGTTGCTTGTTGTGGTGGCAGCGATGACCTCTACGCTGCTGGATTTGATGTTCCGCATACGAGTCGCCGAGCACTACCTCAACCAAGCCGATCGATTGCATTTTCTTGGCCTGTTTCAAAGCGCGCTCAACATTTGCGCTTTCTTTTCGCAGCTCGCCGTGGGGCATCTTGTCCAAAGGAAATTGGCCTCGACCTTGATTCATTTGCACCCCGCCATTGTCGGCATCGCCAGTGTCTTGTTCGCACTCGCTCCCGGATTTTGGCAATTCACTTGTCTGCGCAGCGGGGAGTATTCTCTGCGGAATTCTCTTTTCCGGTTGGGTTCGGAGATGACCTACGCCTGCTTTCCCGATCAAGAGCGCGCGACCGTCCGGCCTTTAATCGATGTCATCGGAGAGCGGCTGGGGGATCTCTGCGCCGCCGGCATTCTGGCCCTTCTCTTGCTGATGAATCCAGCGTTGTCAGTCAAACCTGGCCTGTTGCTGTTGGCGCTGTGCTCGTTCGCCTTTTGGTGGATCTGTCGCAGCCTCGAACGGAATGTTCACGCCGTCGGCTTGAGAACGGGGCAAGACCTGGCTGCCACTGCGACGAGCAAATACTCAGGCATGGCGCACGAGGGCGCCGGGATCGTTTGATCCGTTAGGAGAGGTGTCCGTGAGAATTCGACTTGCCAGACAATTCGTAATGCTTCTGGTTGCGAGCATTACTGCGGGTTGCCTTGGCGCACTCGCGCAAGGCGGAGGAGTTATCAATGGCAGCGCCTCGCGCGCCCAGGCAGTGGCCGATGCGGAACGGGAAAAAGCGAAGCATTTGCAGCCACAGGAACCGCCTCGAGGTGAGCAAAAGTTTGATCACATACAGAAAAAAATAATCGACCACCTTTTTAACATCAACGGGCCGAGCCTCAAATTTGGCGGAATACCCACAGGGGGTGGATTCTCGCTCGGACCACAATATACCCGGCAAGATCTGTTGGCGGATCATTTAGCGTGGAACACCTACATTGTCGGTTCCACTCGCAAATGGTACGGGGGAGCAAGCTCACTCAATTTCCATGATCTGCTTAACGGTCACCTGGAACTAAGCGCCGACGGGGGGTACCAAAATGCTGCCTCGGTGTGGTACTTCGGCGAGGGACCGAATTCCAGCAAGAGCAACAAGACCGATTTCGACCGGGAGTTTACGACCACGCACTTTTCCGCGCTGGGCCACTTCTTCGATCAGAAATTGACTGTGGGCTACATACTGGGCGGATTGCTGGTGCATGTCGGTCCCGGAAATCTTAGTGACACTCCGCCCACGGAAAAGCTATTCAACGGGGCCAACACCCCTGGCCTGATTCAGCAATCGAACTTCATTACCGGCAC
Organism: Candidatus Acidiferrales bacterium; assembly: GCA_035603035.1. Classification (GTDB taxonomy): domain Bacteria; phylum Acidobacteriota; class Terriglobia; order Terriglobales; family Acidobacteriaceae; genus Sulfotelmatobacter. Next base: position 3,811 of record DATNLE010000341.1, read on the forward strand.
CGCGACAGTCCAACTGGATCTCAGCCGGGCGGGATTCAGCAATCCGAAAGGTCTGCAGCTTGAAGCCGACGATTCGCAATTCTTCGATCGGAGCGGCAATCAGGCGAACTTTCATCTCCTTGAAACACAGGCGACATACTACCTGCCCCTCACCAATGGCATGCGAACCCTGCTCTTTCACGTTCGCAACGAAACTGCTTTTCCCGAAGACCATCAGGTTGTGCCCTTCTACCTGCAGCCGACGCTCGGCGGACCAGACGATCTGCGAGGGTACGACCGCTATCGCTTTTATGCAGACGGCAACTCCGTTGCCACCGCGGAATATCGCTGGTCGATCTCGCAAACGCTGGAGATGGCGATCTTCGGCGATGGGGGTAACGTCTATCAGAGGCCGGGCCTGATCGGATTTCGTGATCTCCATGGCGATGGCGGCTTCGGCTTTCGCATCAAGAACAAACAAGCGAGCGTCATGCGGTTCGACATCGGCTTTTCGCCAGAAGGGGTTAAAGTATGGTTCGTGTTCAACGATATCGCCGGCAAGCTCTCCCGCACCTTCTAGGGTTTGCCTTTGCAGGCATAGCCACAGGCATAACCACATGCTCGGCACAACAGTTTCTGCCGGACGATCCTCTTACGCGCACTCCCGAAGTGGCGGCAGTGAGCAAGACCAAAGTACAAGATATTAATGCTCTTTATGACTTCGCTCACAATTCGATCCACTACAAGAGTCCGATGGCGACCGAGTCATTAGGGGTTAACACATTGGGCGAGGTGTCGGATTCAGGTTGGTTTACCAATCGCGACGTCAGCAGTCTCAGTATCGAGGCGCTAAAAAAAGGCGCGAGGGTACATGGAGCCCCCCAGCCTCCATACACAGTGGTTGCGGCTAAAACTGAAGGTGTTAGTACCGGCTTCCGCCTTCGCGACGCTCGCGGACGACTTTTTTTTGTAAAAGCCGATCCACCATCGAACCCTGAAATGGCCACAGCGGCGGACGTGATGGGCGCCCTGTTTCTTTACGCCGCGGGATACAACGTACCCGAGAATTACATTTTGGTGGGCCGCCCCGAGGAGTTTCGCCTTTCCGAAAAAGCGACGGTTAAATTGATATCTGGAAAAGACCGTCGCCTGACCGCAAGCAAGCTGAGAGAGATTCTTGATCGGATCCCCCGGGAACCAGACGGCAGTATTCGGCTCATGGCCAGTCTCGCTCTTCCTCCCAAGATTGCGGGCCCGTTCCGCTACGCGGGCGTTCGCTCGGACGATCCGAACGACCTCGTGCCGCACCAAAAGCGGCGCGACTTGAGGGGGCTCGCAGTCCTGTTTGCCTGGTTGAACCATACGGATGCCAAAGGTGAGAACAGCCTTGATACCGTGGAAGGCGAAGGCGAGAACGCCAGATTCGTGCATCATCTGCTGGATTTTGGGGATTCCTTTGGAAGCGACAGCGATATTGCCAAAGATCCGCGCCACGGGCAGGAATACATGATTCTTCCTATGACGTGGAGCCGCATGTACAGTCTCGGATTGCACTCCGCCGCATGGGAGACGGTTCATTATCCGCAACAAATGAAGGCCGTCGGCAATTTCACCGCCGCCGCTTTCGATCCGCTCACCTGGAAGGCGAATTATCCGAATCCTGCCTTTCTGGAAATGACTCCGCTCGATGGATATTGGGGGGCCAAGCGGGTGATGGCATTCCGCGACGCACAAATCCGCGCCATCATCGAAGAAGGACGATTTCAGGACCCCAAGGTTGTGGACTATATCAGCCGGGTGCTCGAGTCCAGGCGCGACGCGATTGGCCGGGCCTGGTTCCGCCAGGTGCTTCCTCTAGAAGGATTTCGAATTGTTGATGATCATCTGGCATTCGACGATCTGGCCGTCCAATATGGCTTTTCGTCGCCAAGCCGCTACCAACTCAGCTGGTTTATGTGGCACAACGAAACACAAAAAAAGGAAGACGTACTCACCTCGGAAGACTCTGTGCTGCCAAACACGTTCAAGTCTCTCGCCGTGGGATCCTATATTGGTTGCCGGATCGCTCTTGAGCATGCAGACAAGAGATCGGTCACCATCTACTTCCGCCACGAAGGAGACCATTGGAAGCTCGTCGGCATCTCGCGAGCCACGGCCTAAGCAACCTAAGCAACCTGCGGCTGCTCAGCGCCCGAGTGCTGCGCTTTTGAAATCGGAGGCGGGGGATTCGTAGTGGAGGACTTTTCTGCTCCGACGATCTTCTGCAGAACGCCATGTTCGCGAAGAGAGATTATGTGAGGACGAATGATCGCGTCAGGTCGAGATCTCCGCTATGCGCCGTGGGCGGTTGCGGTCCCATCGGCTGACCGTCCTCTCGTCGTGCGCCTGGCTCAGATCAACTGTCGAACGATTGTAGTTACTGGCATTTTGACAGTTGTGTCGCTGATTGCTGCCACCCAAGTCTCGTTGTGCCAGACAGAAAAGGAACTACGAGGCCTGCCCAATTTCGGTCGCGTTACAGAAAACCTTTACCGCGGGGGCCAACCAAGCTCGGACGGATTCAAAGAGCTGCGCGCGATGGGGGTGGGAATCGTTGTCAATCTTCGCGAGGACCGCACTGAGGTGGCGACCGAGAAGCGCCAGGTTGAATCCCTGGGAATGAAATCCATTGGGATTCCTTGGAGCGCAAACCACGAACCCTCAAGTGCCCAAATTGTCGAATTCCTCGATTTGCTTCGCGCGAACCCGGACACGAAAATATTTGTTCATTGCCGGCGCGGTGCAGATCGTACCGGAGTCATGATCGCTGCTTACCGCATTGCTGACGAACATCAGCCCGTCGCGGAGGCCGTCGCTGAAATGCGTCGGTACCACTATGACTGGTTTTTGCGTCGGCAACTTAAAGGTTACGTAGAGTCGTTCCCTGAATTGTTACAAAACGACCCACAGTTTGCGACCTATGGGGGCGGCGCTCGCTAGAACGCCTTCTTCCGTGGGTGTCGTTTATCCTTATTTAACGCAGTGCCCGTACTGATTCTAAATTTAAAAGACTTCTATGGACGGAAATCGCTGGAATTTCGCTTTATCGAGTACAGTTTTTCCGTAATCCGTTCAACTGGAGAATGCTGCTTTGGCCGGCAAAGGCTAACACGGCAGCGTCGTTCAGATTGGTTGGCAGGATGCATGGCCGTCTCCTGCTACTTAGGCCATGCACCCTTCAGTTAGACCACTGAAGCCTGAACCGACTCCTGGCACCGATGCCCTTATCTGGCTAGTTAGTCGTGCGACGACGGGAGATGCAACAGGCTGGTGGTGCAGGTCACCGGTCCTGCGGTTCCACCGAAGTTACCGGTGTCTTGGCCTGTAAACGGCTTTGATGTTTCCGCTCGGGACAACTGGATGTAATCCGCCACAGGCTGGGTACCGACAAACGACGGGTCGGCACTGAAGACGCTGACCGTCAGCGCTTTGCCATCGCTCGATAGGCATCCGGTACCGTTTGTCGTCAGGATAACGGTGTTCGCAGTCTTCGTAAAGCCTGACCACGGTGTGCAGTTGCCTTCCGCCGGCACAGCAAAGCCTAACCCGATGAAAGTTGTGCCGCCATGGCCGAAGCCGCCGTCCACCGCGATGCAGTAGTGTGCCTCGGCGGCGAAGCTGTTAACGGGGGCGATCAGCCCCAGCACCAAAAAAAGAACTAGATGGGATTTCTCGAAGCGAAACATAAGTTGATTCCTCCTTCGTTCGGTTGTGACTATAGGCGCTGGAGTCGTCTCGCAGGTCGGAGCTGACCACAACCCATTAGTGGTTTAGGCTTCAAATCCGGCAAAACCCTCGCGATCTGGACCTGCGTGTTCGTTCCGAATCGGCGAGACTCGCTGCCTCTACTTATGAAATCGGAAACGGCTGGGAAAAGACGACAGAAAAGGAAAAACAATATGTGCTTTGGGACAATTCGCGAGTAGCTGCGGTTGGCTAACTGTTATCGCTTCCTGGTAAGAGAAGGTTCTTGCCATCCCGGAGTTCTCCATTCGCGACCTCAGCCTGGCCAGCCAACGTAAGATCTCGACCCAGACCACACGTTTTTCTGCATTCGCTGCAGTTTTAGGTTTAGGCGCCAGCGCTCGATCCGGTCGAGCACCAGTCGAACAGTGCGGCGCGCATCGTTCAATCTTCCGTTGCGTTGTGTCTCGCTTGCTTGCTGAGGATTTGTTAAGCCACTAAGGCTGAGGGATCTGGCCGAATCGCTTGTCCAGTTCATGAAGCGGCAGGGAGTACTGTTGGCTGAGTTCCCGGTGTGCAGCAAGGGCCTTCTTGGCTTTGGTCAGCAATGATTTGGCTTGGCTCGGGTGGCCGAGATCGAGCTGGCAATATGCGAGGGCCAGCCGCGCATCGGCCAACGATGGACTGCCAGGATCGAGGAAGCTCTCGCGCAGATCGACTGCACGCTGGAGCAGAGGCAGCGCGTTGGGGGGTTGGCCGAGCAGAAGGTCCGCTCGCCCCTCGGCCAGCGCAGCCTCGGACTCGAGAGCTTTGGAGTAAGTGCGAGCCGTGCTGCCCGATAAATCGCGGTTGATTTGTGCGGCCAGGCGTTCCGCAGCCTGGCCGTCGTGGCGCGCCAATGCTACTTCGGCTCGGAAGGTAAGCAGCCTGAGCACTTCGAGCGAGAGCGTGCCCGCTTCCGCCGCCGCCGGATGGAAAGCGTCCAATGCAGCGTCGGCGTCTCTGGCACGGCCCGCAGCGATCAACAGCCTTGCGCGATCTTTCGCTTCCAGGTAGGTTGGCGGGGCGTTGACACGCTTTGCGATGAGGCTGGCCTCATCAATTGCCCGCTGGGCGTCCGCATAACGCCCCAAGTCAATCAGCACCGACGCCTGCTGTTCCAGCATTTGCCCCAGGTATCGGGTGCCGGGGCGGTTTTTCCGGCGGTTTTCAACCGCCTTCGAAATGTAAACCAGACCGTCTTCCGGGCGACCGGCATTGGCCAGCGCGAAACCATAAACCAGAAATACCTGAGGTGCGAAAAAAAGATCGTCGGTGCGGTGGGTGCGCTGCAGGATGTCGCGAGCGCGCTCGATGTGCTGCAGGCCGTCTTGGGTTCGGGAGGTGCTGGCCAGGAACGCACCCAAGCGCAGTTCCGTTTCCAAAGTATCGACGTGGTCGTCTCCATTCAATTTTTGTGCAGCGATCGCCGCATGACGAAAACTCTGCTCGGCGGCCGCAAAATCCAACAACTCCTGCTGGGTATCGCCCAGAATGGCGTAATAGCGCGGCAGACTCGGGTTCGGATCGCCCTTTAGCTTCATCGACACCTGGCTGGCTTCTTCCAGTAACCGCTCAGCCTGGCGGCGCCGCCCTAAGGAATTGAGCACCGTGCCCTCGATATAGAGCGATTCGGCCAGGCTCGGACCGTTCGGGTATTGCCGATCGATGTCGACCGCCTGCTGTGAGTATTCCAACGCCCGCGGCAGGTCCGAGCTCTGATAGTGTTGCGCGAGGTAGGTAAGTAGTTCTCCCCGCAGCTGCGAGCGGAAATCGCGCCGGCTGTCGAGGATGCGATTGGCTTCAAGCAGAAACGCCTCACCCTCGCCGGGCGAACTGGACTGGAACAGGGCAGATCCGAGGGCTATGAGTGCGGCCGCGACCTCGGTCGAATGATTGCCATACCGCGCCCGAGCGAGGCCGACGCGTTTGCGCTGCATGCTGACAGCCTGATCGTCGAGGCCGAGATCGGAGTACATGGAGCCGAGGGTTCCTAGAACATTGAGCTTGGCTTCGGGAACGTCGGATAGTTCTCCATCGATTTTGCGGGCGCCGATGTCGAGGAGTTCGCGCGCGGTCGTTTGCCGCGCCTTGACGGGGTCGGCCTGATCGGAGCTGTTGGCGCGGAAGATACCTTCGAGGAAATCTTGGACGGAAGTAGCGACCCGCGTTTCGCGACGCGCGATGTGTGCTTGCCACAAAGCCGCGCTCAGGCCGAGAGCCAACGCGAGCAGAGCCAATGCCGCCAGGGAAACCACCACGCGATTGCGCCGAACAAATTTCACGGTGCGATATGCAAGTGTGTCCGGGCGGGCGCTGATCGGCTCATGCTTCAGATAGCGATGGAGATCGTCGGCCAGGGCGATCACCGAGGCGTAGCGTTCCTGCGGATTTTTCTTAAGGGCTTTGCCGACGATTGTGTCGAGGTCTCCGCGGAGCTGGCGATGGAGCTTGTCCGGGGTCGTGGCGCGTTTGGCGGCGGTGGCGGTGACTGCTTCCCTGTTCGGGGAAGAGAGTTGGACAACGGTCGAAGGGCGGGAGGGCTCGGTATCGACGATGGCTTTGACCAGGTCAGCGGGCGAACGAAGACCGCTTCCCGCCGGATGCTGCCCGCTCAACAATTGATAAAGCATGATGCCCAGCGCATAAACGTCGGTGGCAGTGGTGATGGGAGCACCGGTCACTTGTTCGGGGGCGGCGTATTCGGGGGTGAGCGGAGAGTCGCCTTCGCGGGTGAGCAGACTCGGAGCGTCAAGCTGGCCGTCGGTTTTGAGCAGCTTGGCGATGCCGAAATCGAGCAGCTTGACGTGGCCGTCCTGATTGACCAAGACGTTCGACGGTTTGAGGTCACGATGGACAATCAGGTGGGCGTGGGCATGGGCCACGGCACCGAGGACATCGAGGAAAAGCGATACGCGCTCTCCCACCTGGAGCTTGTGCTCATCGCAATAACGATCGATTGGCTCGCCCTCGACGTATTCGAGGACGATGTAGGGCTGCCCCCAAGAAGTGACGCCAGCGTCGAGCAGTTCGGCAATGTTGGCATGCAAGAAGCGGCCAAGAATGGCAACTTCGCGCTTGAAGCGATCCTCACCCTGGTGGCCGATCAGAGCCGCGTTCAGAAATTTTACAGCAGCCTTGCGCTTGAATCGGCCGTCGCTGCGTTGAGCTAACCACACGCTGCCCATTCCGCCCTGTCCAATCGGCGATGTCAGCGTGTATGCCCCGATCGCTTGCCCCGCCAGAGCGCTTTGAACCGGCGGGCGTTCAAGAAATTGAGCTTGGTTTAAAGCCCGGTGCTCCTGCAGAAGTTCTTGCACGAGATCGAGTAGATCCGGCCTTTCTGTTCGAAACGACTCCAGCCAAGGGGCGAGCTCGCTTTCCGGAATGGACAGGGCCTGGTCGAGGTATGGGCTTACTTGCCGCCAGCGTTCTGGATTAAGTGTGGACACCGCAGTCAGGCCTCTAAGTCAGTGGAAATCTTCCGGTGAAGATAGATTCGGGCTTTCTCCCACTGCCGTTGTACTGTCCTCTCCGAGATCGCTTTCATGGCGGCAATTTCGGCAAATGTGAAGCCGCAAAAAAACTTCAGATCCACGATCTCAGTCAGCGAGGCATCGATTTTGCCAAGCTCGTCGAGCGCTTCGCCGATGACAGTCAGCTCGTGATCGTCGGCGGGATGTTCCAAGGCAGAACCTGTCGAAGTAATGTGGAATTCCCCACCCCTCTTTTGGGCACTACGGTTCCGAGCGTGGTCAATAATCAGCCCACGCATCACTCGGCAGGCATACGCCATGAATCTGCCGCGGTCAGGGAATGAAGCGCCCTCCTTGGCAGCCATCTCGATATATGACTGGTGCAGGAGGGTGGTCGCTCCAAGGCTCATCCCCCCTCCCTGTCGAGCTAGCTCGCGCTTGGAAATACGGTGCAGTTCGGAATACAGCGCGCTGAACAAAGCGTCGGCAGCAGACTGGTCCCCGCTCTCGGCGGCCTCAGTGAGTGCAAGAAGTGTCGGCTGCAAAACGCGCCTCCTTCAAGTCACTCGTATTTTACATAGAATCGCAAATATGCAAATGTCGTTTACGGGCCCACGAGTCGACGGCTCGGGCATTCTGTGTTTGCCAAGTTTTCCTGGCTCTTCCTCGGCTTTCCATATTGTCTTTTTGGGGCCGAACGAGTTACTCCAAGTTTTTCCTTGATTTGTATAGTGGGAGAAAACACTGCTTTGGCGTGGCCAAAGGCGAATTGGACTGAATGCCGGAAGCTTGGAGTTGGCGTGGGTCTTCTGACCGGCGCTGGGAATCACGATCACCTTCGCATGGGGCTGCTCCCGAAAGATAGCAATCTGCGCTTCTATGCGACCGGTTTCTGCGGCTCGATGGGCTGCGAGTTTTGCCGGGTCGCTCGCCTGACTTGGATAGGGGGCTGAAGGATAAGAAAAAATCGCTAGAAGAGAGTATCGATGGAGATTTCACCGATCTTCTTCTCATGGTCATGACTTGAATTGGCGTTAAGATCGGACGTCAGTGAGCATGATCGCCCTGGTCCGCCGGCGCTCTGTCCGACCAACTGGGACACCGCAACGATGAACTCGGTCACTGGCTCCGGAGCGGCCATTGAGTGCTTACTCACCCAGAAAACGGGGAGCCAGGCATGACTACTCCCCAACTGTTAGCGTCTTTCACGGGAAGGTAAAATTGCTGCCAGATCCGCTTTGTCTGCCATTGTCATTGGCTGTCATCCTCAGTGAGTTCGGCTTTATGAGTTATCCGCGCCGCCCGCGCGTTATCTAAATAGTGAAAGGTCGATCGCGTCCGCCATCGCCTGATACCCGGTATCGTTCGGATGGAGATGATCTTTCGAGGCAAAGGGCGGCGCAACCGTGCTCGGATGATCCGGGTCAGGCAGCAACCGCAGCGAGACTTCTTGCTCGCCGCTGCGCCCGCCAAACAAGATGCCAGCCCGAAGTTTCTTCATGCTTTTCCTTTCGCCCGAAACGCCCGCTCACTTTCCAAGAAACTCGAGCAGCGCCTGGTTAAACTCTGCCGGCTTCTCGATCTGGGGAACGTGGCCGCAGTGCTCGAACACGAGCAACCTGGCTCCAGCTATGCCATCACGAAGTTTCTCGCCGCTGGCCAGCGGAATTAATTCGTCCTGCCGCCCCCACACCACCAACGTGGCCGCGTGAATGGAGGCCAGCTTTCCATCTTCAAATTGGGGCGGGGCAAAGCCGGCCACCGTGCGCTGGATCGTATATCCGTCGTTGTTGCGCATGTGCTGGGTGAACGCCTGCATCACACCTTCATCGCTCACCATCTTCTTGTCATAGAAAACCAATTCGATCAAAGTCCGCCAACCCGCTATCGTTGACGGATTCAAGTCGGGCAGAGACTTCTGCCAAGCCAAACCCGCCGCATCCACCAGCACCAGCTTGTCGACCATCTCCGGATGCTGTACCGCAAAGTCGGTGGCGATCCATCCGCCGAACGAATTCCCCACCAGCGTCGCTTGGGCAATCTTCTCTGCCTGCATGAACCCGTGCAGGAAGTCAGTGAAAGTCGCAATCTTGTAGTCAATGAGCGGCTTGTCGGATTGGCCGAAGCCGATCTGGTCGATGGCGTAGACGTGGTACTTGGGGGCGAGAGCGCCAATATTCGCGAGCCATAATTCTTTGCTCGCGCCGAGACCATGCAGAAGAATCACCGTGGGGCCTTGGCCGACCTCAAAGTAGTGAATATTTTGCCCATACACGGCGACGACTCTTTCCTGTGGTAGATCGGGGTTTTGCGAGAAGCCGAGCGAAACCATTGCCATCAGCCCGGCAACGAACAGAACGGAACGGAGATAGAGATTCACAGAACCTCCCTTGATCCAAATCGCTACAAAATCTTTTTTCCGAACACCGACAGCTCCAGTTCCACGGCCAGATCGGCGGTTCGGTTGTGTTCGTCGATCACCGGATTTACTTCCCCAATCTCAAAGCTCAACATGCGCCCGTGGTCGGCGAACTTCGGCTCGCTGCATCCCGTTCGTCAATCACGAACATGCTCTGCTCCCACCACTTGCCCGACTTCGGGAATTCGTCGTAGGCCCAGTGCTGCACGAAGACGTTGGTGAACATCTCGTGGCCGCCGCTCCCGGGACTGTAGTTCATGCCGTATCCAGCAGACAGAAACATCCATTCGCGGTAGTCGGCAGGCGGGATGAGCTGGCCTTTCTCGTCATATTGTGTCTTGGGCTTGTGTCTTGGGCGCTTTTTCGTCCGGCTGGCGGCGGCCAGCGGCGCAAGGCAAGCAACCAGAATAAGGATCGAACACAACACGTTTTCATGGATCACCATTTCCATTCGGATTTTCAAAATAAAGAACGCAGCTGTTTGCCGCCAACTCGTGCGACTGTCAGTGAGCATGATCGCCCGAGTCCGCCGGGGTTCCGTCCGACCACTCGGACACCGGAACGATGAACTCGGTCACTGGCTCCGGAGCACCATTAAAATGTGTAGCCAGCAGAACCGGGGCGTCAGTGCCAAGCGGGGCTGCACCCCAAGTGTGAGCGTCTTTCACGGCGACATAAAACATGAGATGGGGAGAGCAGTTCCCGCATCTGCTGTTAAGAAACCCTTGCTTCGAGAGCATATAGGCCATCCCGCCAGGCTCGAGGGCGGGCAGTTCCCCTCTCTCAATCGCGGCCCTCATACCCTCGTTCATTTCATTTTTCGATTTTCCAGCCAATGCCAATTTCGTCCTTATTAAAGTGATCGGCAGCAGCGTCCTGGCAGCCTGCGGGTTGTAGCAAACCGGACCGAGCCTCTTAGGGTTCCAAAACTCAGGACTGTTTTCGAATTGGTCCATCCACGAGCGGTCTACGTTGCAGACAAAGCCGTTCTTGCCTTCGACCGCAGTTTCATAGCCCTGCCTTCCGAGGACCATAACTGTGGCGTCCTGAGAAAGGGATGGCGGAGCCGCGCTTCGCGCCAAGGCGATTTCGGCATCGCGGCCCATAAGGTATTGATCGAGGGGCGCCATGCTGGTGGGATACGGATTCTTGGCGTCTCCTGCGCGTAGCGGCCGCGCCGCGCCCAGTACGGCAACCAACGCAAAAGCTCCCAATATGATTGGCTTGACTATGTTTCCGTTCATTTGATGCTCTCCTTACAGTCCCTCTGAAAATGCAGATTATGGCTCCAAACCTATGATCGGCGAACACTGCTGATCGATCGAAGCTTCCTTTTGTCGTGAATACTTTTCAAATTCTTGGCGTGCTTCGCCATAGCGCCCAGGCCATCCTCACTCATAACGAGGCGTAGCGTTCGATGAGTCTGGCCACGGCCTCGGGTTGCTCGTCTGCAACGTAATGCACGCTGTTCTTGATGACTTCAATCTTGACGTTTGCACACCCATGATCCCGTAACCCTTCGGCAAAGCTCGGCATAAGCTTCTCGAAGGGCGAGGTTTCTCCGGGAGCCAACACCAGAGGCACGCTGATGGCGCTTCGTTGCGCCGCATTGAATTTCTCGTTTGCGGGGAAGGCACGATAGATCTCCAAAAGCGCGCGCAAATGTTCGGGAGCAGCGTAAGCCCGGGCATAGCGGGCGACATCAGCGTCACTGAAGGTGTCGCGATCGAGAAAATGGCGGATGTAAATGGCTTCGCGGCCGGCCAGGAGTTGCTCAGGCAGGCCCGGCGTCTGCTGAAAATTGATATGCCAGGTAATGGGACTGGCTTTGACTGCATCCCACGAACCGAGGCCGGGCACGGGGGTGTCAAGCATCATCACGCCGCGGCTGGTTTCCGGATAGCGGCGGGCGAAGGCATAGGCCACCATGCCACCAATATCGTGACCGACAACGTAAATGTGCTCCAGATGCAAGCTTTCCGCCAGCTGATGAACGTCTTCCGCCATATTTGCGGCGTCATAACCATCTGCCGTTGCCGCCGAACCGCCTATGCCGCGCAGGTCAACTGCCACCACCGTGAACTGCTTCGCCAACAGCGGCATGACGCGGTGATACGCGTACCAGTCTTCGGGGAAGCCGTGCAGCAGGATGATGGCGGGCCCAGTCCCACCGCGCACATAGTGAAGGGTGGTTCCGTTCGCCTGCGCAGTGGCGGAGACAAACCCGCCTCCTAGCGTTGCCAGCCCTGGATCGATCCGCTGTCTTGGCGGTGACTGGCCTTGGATGACGGCGCATGCCTCCACCACAAAAACCGCCAAAAGTTTCAAAATCCAACGATCATACATCCGCATGTTTTGCCGTTTCGCTTGGGATAGGGTGCCCACACCACCTTGGGTTCCTGAACCTCGACTTGAGTTGCCGCACTGCTTGACCGGGCGTCGGCAAAAGCGTCGTCATCCATGTCGTTCATATTCGTTTCCTTTTCTGGCTAGAAATGGCGAGCAATTCCACCGCTTTTGATGGACGACGTGGATGGTCTCGGGTTTATGCGCGTGCACGTCATCACGAATCGCAATTCAGCGGGAAAGTTGCTTCTGATCTTTTTCCGGGCCTTCCCACGCCTCGTGGGTTAGAACGCATTTCCAGCCCCCGTCTTTCCAAAGCCACACATCGGTCTGGCGCTCCAGCACATCGTAGGGTTTGCCCCCAAACGTGCCTGCGTTGTGGAGCTTCGTCGTCACCAGGGCGAGATTTCCGTAGAGGCGCCTGGGTTCCGATACCTCATATGCTGTATGCTTCAAGAAACCCGACTTTATCCCTTCGGGGAAGATCGACTTCCCTTCGCCTACGCCGCCTCTCGCAGAAATAACGGCCCAGTCATCTGACAGGCAGCGGGCAATGCCAGCCGCATCGTTATCCCGCAACGCTCGTGTGAGTTCCTCTTCCGCCGCCATCACGCTTTGCGCGGTCGGGCCAGGCGCAGGCTTTGCTGCCCCAGCAACTTCAGGTGACGCTAGGGGTGCGATGAGCAAACCCACAATGATCGATGTGAGAATGCCATTCATAATACGCATACTCTCTCGTTTCGTGGCTCCTGTACCTCGACTTGAGTTGCCACACTGCTTGACCGGGCGACGCCAAAAGCCGTCCTCATCGAGCTCGTAAGCTTCATGTCCGTTCCCTTCTCTTGGTAAAGCCAACAACCGCGTTCTCAACCCCCCAACGTCGGGACTTATATTGATCTAGGCCAACGATCTCAATGCACAACAGCTAGCTTTTGCATCCACAGTGAATATCGCCTCCGGAGACATATCGGAGACATGTGGAGACCATGCTCTCCCCGAGAATCAGCAAACCAAATGAGCTGTTACAGCGTCGATGGCAAGGTGACCAGAGATGCTAGACTTCCCTAAAAGGGGAAATCTGCCGCGCATAACGAGAACCAAACAATTTCGTTTAGGGAATTTGAGGCCGATCTCCATGCCGGAGAGATCCCTAAGGTTGCGGGCAATCGAGGCTTCGCGGCCCGGGGTTTTTGAGTCGGTAGAGAATATTTGAGTTGGTCCGCCGTCCCTTCTCGGAAAGAATTGGAAATTCCGGAGAAACCCTCTACTCATGGTTGGCACGAACAGCCGCCGTGTATGGCGTCGACCACTCTTGTCGCGCGGCACTCATTAACGAGAATTGCATTCGCTGTGTTTTCAGTACTTTCTCGTTTTTACGTGCCCGCGAAAGGGCACTTAATTGTGAGAATTTGTATCGCTCTACCTTCGCCTCAAAACGGCAATTCCCACTCCCAGCTATCCCCCAGGAAGCATGTCTGCGAACCTTGGCAGTAACCTGATCGTCGATGAAAACCGTCGGCCAATCGGTCGTCCCAGGCTGAGTTTGGCCGTCTACGCCGCCTGCTCACAAATTCTTACAATTAAGGGCCAGAGATTCCCATTGTCCAGTGCCAAAGGCGTGGCGGCTGATTCTCACAATTAAGTGCCAGAAAGGCCGCAGCAACCGTGATTCTTAGAACTAAGGGCCGCGCGACACCTGCACCTGCAAGTTTCCCGACGTATGGCTTTCGCCGCGACTCGTCATCCTGTGGCGTGAGCAACATCCCGATGCCGAGTATCAGTTGCCCTTGCCCTTCGATCCGCTTGGCGTCTTGCTTTTCGACTTGGCTTATAGCATTTTCGAGAGGGCCCATGGGAGGTGATTGCTCCCAGAAGCTCACGCCCCGGAGGGGACCCCACTCCTCTCCGGGGCCAAGCAAACCTCCGGCTCACTGCAAAACCGTCACTATAGCTCAAAGCTATCGGCCAGACGTGGTTGTTCCAGGTCTGACTACGGGCTTGGAAAATGGCGGATCAGTTTCGCATCGACAAACCGAGCTTTATCGAAGGAGCGATGGAGCCAAGAATATAATCGGAACTCACCATGCTCATCATCCTTGGTGGCCTGCCAGGAACCGGAAAGACGACCATTGCGCGGGAACTTGCCCGCCAGTTAGGTGCAGTTCATGTGCGTATCGATTCTATCGAGGAGGCGATTTTGGATTCAGGAGTACTCAGCTCACCAATCAACGATGCCGGCTATCGTGTGGGCAACGCAGTCGCCGCGGACAATCTCCGTATCGGCAGGACAGTGATTGCAGACTCAGTGAATCCTATTCCGGTCTCCCGCGATGCGTGGGTCGAAGTCGCGAACGGTGCCCAGGTATCTGTCGTCGAAATCGAGGTCACCTGTTCAGATACCAAAGAACATCAGCATCGGGTGGAAACACGCATATCCGACATTCCCAGATCGCGCTCCCTTACTTGGCAAGAGGTAGTCTCACGAGACTACCGCCCATGGAACCGCGAGCATATCGTGATTGATACCGCTAACCGGACCGTCGAGCAGGTCGTCACGATACTTCGCGGAGCGATTCCCAAACAGTAGTCAGACCTTGCGGAGGAAGCTCATGGGTGTAGTGTGTATATGTACACTACACATTAAAACTCTAGAGTACGTACTCTGGTACCCTCGATACGTTAAAAGACCAGCTGTAGAGTTCCTACCGCGTCCCCGTCGACCGGAGGCTCTCTGGATCACTGGCTCCGGCCGCGGCCGACTAAAACGGATCACTTCTTCGCCGGCGTTAACATGTGCAGTCTTGAACAGACAGTATCGGGGCACTCTCAGCACAATGTAAGGATGTCTTCGTCCCGCGACACGGTGACTGCGAAGCAAGAAGCTCTGTCGACCAACAAAGGAACAGGCACGTCGTTCTGCATGGCTGACCGAGTTCGGTTCATAACCCATGAGGGAAAGCGGGTTCTCTTCGTAGACCTCTCGGGTTGTTCAGCGGCGGAAGTCGAGGAGGTCATGCGAGGACTTCCCAACACTGTGAACAAAAATCCTCGTGGTTCGCTCTTGATACTTGTCGACTACTCGGGAGCATTCGTCGACGACGAAGGCATGCGGGTTATTAAAGAAACCGCTGTCTTTGACAAGCCGTACGTCAAGAAATCCGCCTCGGTGGCGGCAGGGAAGATTCCTTCCGAGTTGGTCGAGAAGTTCTCCCGTCGGGAATTTCCCGCTTTCAAGAACCGCGAGGAGGCTCTGGCATGGTTGGTGAAGGACTAAATATGCTTACGCCTCGTCTAAGTAATCTTTCAGGATGCTCAGACAGCCATCGAAGCCAAGCGGACGGAGTCGTTGGGCGATCTGTCGAGCTGTACTTAAAGGCCGGAATGGACTTGGCCTGTTTTCGCGGGTGTCCGGTCAATTGGTACAAAAATGATTGTACTAATTGACCAGATTGTCGTACTTAAAAACCGGAGAATCTCGCTTCTTCCGCTTCGCAAGCCGCCGCAGTAGCGATCGCCAAGCGCCGAGAAAGAGTTCTCTCCCATCTGGCCGAACGGCCGGGATGCTCGCGTGCGATGGTCAACAGGGCCTGCGCCACCCTCGAATTGTCGCGCGCCATGGTGTTTGGTCTCCTTGCCCGGTATGTATAAGGACCCAGGTTCCGATGACATGCAAGCGGCTATGGATAGGGATTGCAGTTATTCTTGCCGTAGCTTGGGGCTTCGCAGTGTTTAAGTCTGAATGGCTCCCTATTCTCACCGTCTTCCGGCCTTAAAACCGTTATGACCACTACCTTATAGCTTCACCCTTGACTTTCCCCGATTCCCGTTGCAAGGTTGCGAGTGAGTGATACATCGATTAGTGTCTATATTAATGCTTGTCGATGTGATTGGAGGCTCAATTGGCCCAGCACAAGAAGCACTCGCTGGACGTAAGTTGCTTCGATCGAGTTGGCGGGCTGCACCTCCGCTACGATCGAGCCGCCTAGTCAAAAGCCTTCCGTCCATCCTTGATATATAGACATATACTGCGCGTGCGCCCAGGAGCGAGCCGGTCTAGCGGTTGGGTTCTACATTCCAAAGTGTCCGCGTACGCTTTAAGCGGAGTATCTGGTCCAGCCAACACTCGAAGTTCGCGATAGAGAGATAGTTTCCCAACATATTGGCTCGATGACGTTCTGGCGAAGGACAGGGCGCGCATGCGCGCCACTATGCCCTCATCTTCCGGTGGCTACGAATCCGGCCCAGTAGAAGGGGTTGCGCCAGTCTGCTGCACGCGATGGGTCCGCAAGCTGTCCGGCCGCCATGGCGCTCTGGGCTGCACCCAGGGCGTGGGCTGGCCTCCTACCGCCTCGCAGTGCCTCGTGGAATGCACTCATCAACGCAGCAGTCGAGTAGTCTGGAACCGGCCATAGCGAGGCCACCACAGTCGCCGCACCCGCGGCCAGGAAGCCCATGGCGAGACTCATTGCCTCGTTCGGGACGGACGCGTCGCGCACCGCGGTCTGACACGCGGAGAGGACCACTACGCAACCCGGCCGCAGTTGAATCGACAGGACATCGCCCATCGTGACGTCGCCATCGGCGAGAACAACCAAGCTGTTGAGCGGATCGCGGTCGTCGCTCTTGCCGTGGCAGGCGAGATGGATCAGCGATGCAGTCGGGAGCGCAGTCAGGACGGCCGACCGCGTGGCCGAGGTTCCACGCAGAACATGTGCATGGGGCCAGATTTTCGACAGGCTTTCGAGTTCCTGGACCGCCCCTCCAAGCGATGCCTGTCCGTTGCGCTTGGGGTCTGCCACGATCAGGACCGACGATGCGAGACCGAGACTGGGTGCGGGATCGTCGAGCGCCGCCATCGTGGGGGTATAAGCGAACCCCACAGCCGCGCAGAGACGACCATCGCTGAGTCTCGCTGCGTGAACCGGCAACCCCGAGAACGACCCGGCCGTGACGACTGCCAATGTCCGAAGGGCTTGGCAGAGCTTGATTTTGCTTGCTGATCCTTCGAGGTGATCGGCGAGCAGTTCAAGGATCTGAGCTTCGATCGGCCTGAGCACGGCGCGCTCCAGCGATGCCACGATCTCGGCGGCTGTCGAGCATGCCAAATCCACCGCCGCATTGCCGGACACGACGTTCTTGCGAAAGCGGGCCGACATTGCTTCAACGGCGGCGGCGGCCAGAGGGAGGTCGATTGCCGTGACGTGGCCTTCGTCATCGGCCAGCAGCGCAAGGGATCCGACCTTCGACGTGACAAGGTGCATGGACGGCACCTTCGCAACATCCTTCGGCGCAATCACCTCGGCTTGTCGGAGATCACTCGAGCCAAGAACTATATCTATGGACGATTGGAGCTGTGCGAGTTGAGCTTCCGCCTTTCGCAGCTCGGGATCCGGCGCGTCGATCGATCGGGCTCGCGCGATGAGGTCAATATACTGCCGGGCCAGATCCGGCGCGCCGGCGACGCGCAGACGGTTCGCGAGACTGCGCGGGCCGAAGTACCGTTCACGCCACACCACGGCCAACGTGCGCTCGAGACTCGTCATCGCGCCTTCGGCGTCGCCGGTGCGCGCGCGGGCCGCGGCCGTCGCTTCGGCGAGCCCGATGCCATGCCCTAGGTAGACCTGCTTGTAGTCCTGACGCGGTTGGTTCCTCACTAGCTTCTCGAGCAATGAAAGGGCACTCTCTCCGACCGAAGCTGCATCGTGCCAGCGCCCAGCGTCGCTCAGCAGCTGCTGCCAGTTGAACGCGATGGGCAGCATCTCGGGATGTTCAGTGCGACACGCGGTTTCCACCGCAGCGACATAGGCGCTCTCGAGTGGTGCATCGATGTGGTTCTCGGCGAGAAGGCGATGACACTCCGCCCTGGTGCCAAGCAGCATGACGTTCTCCCATTCGGACGGAGTGCGTAACTTCAGTCCTTCTTCGCAAACGGCCAAAGCCTCTCGCAGATCGACGATCCGATCCGGATTCCCATGGAGCCCGACATTGGATCGACGCACCAGTAGATTTGCCAGGTTCTGGAGCAGATAGTGACCGTCGCCCGACATCAGATCGCTTTTGGTCAAACCCCGCAACGTGTCGATAGCCGCGTCAAGACTTGCTTGGAACTCGGGCGTCGGGTTTAGACCGGCGACTTTGTCATTGACCTCAATGAGATTCATCTGTGCAACCGCAAGGTCTCCACGGATCTGCCGGCCGAACGCCGATTCAGCTGAGAGCACCTTGGCGGCCTTGCCCAGGCAACTTACGGCAGCAACGAGTTCAAGGCGCTGACCGGCCACATCACCCTTTCTCAAATGTGCCTTGCCGAAACCCCACCAGAACCAAGCGCGATCATGCTCTTCGAACGAGTCCGGGAAATTCTCGATGAAACTCGCATTGGCCTCGAACATGTCCATCGCGGCCGCCAGGTCCTCGATCCGCCCCGACAGATAGAACCGCTCGGTCAGCAACGAGGCGTGACAGATGGCGAGCAAAGCAACGCTCCTAGGGTCCAGTTCGAAGTGGATGAATCCTGTCTCGCGCTCCAGTATTCCAATTGCATAGTCGAGGATGCCGGGTCGCGCCTGACGAATGCTCACCTGCAGCAACGTCTCGGCGATCCGAAAGGCCAGCTCCGTTCTCTCAGGGTCGACGGTCATCCGTTTGGCCGCACCGTTGAGGATAACCGCCGCCCTCGATAGTTCCTTCATGTCCCGCGTGCTGCGCCAATGCTCGAACGCGTCGGCTGCGGCCGCGATCCAGTCGGCGTCATCGGCCGGTCGATCAAATCGAACGTCGTCATTCGACATTTGCTTAACCCCGGGAGTCAAACTACTGCCAGCGCCGGCTGTATCCGTGTATCGCCGTCGCAGTGAATCGCATAGAGCAAGCCCAGCGGGTTCCGATGCTCCTCGAGGAACTCCCGCCTCAGCGTGAGGAATGTCTCGGCCAGCGGTTCGCCGTCAAGAAAGCGCAAGAAGAACCGCTTCGCCCATTCCACAGCGAACAGCGCGGGCGTCTTGCACTCCGTCCCGATCACGCCGCGCGCACCCTTGGCCATGAAGTAGGGCACGAACCCATCGTAGAAGGCTGGGGACATCTCGGCGGACTCGCACGCATTGATGAACACTAGCGGGTTGCCGCGCAGTTGTGTTGTCGTCGGCGCATCGAGGTTCAGGTCGCTCAGCGTGATGCGCGCATCACTGAGCACGAGACACGAGGCGTCGGGCCCACCTGGGTCAGTTAGTCCGGTCGATTCCGCGTGGCAGTAGAAGTAGAGGATCTGGTCGTCGGTCGCGCCATCGGCGAGTGCCTGTATCACTTGCGCGCTTGTCGCGCGCTGTGTCACGCGCATGTGCTTGCGCGCGGCGGCCGCACTCTCCCAGAACGCCTGCTGCTGCGCTACGAGATCAGTGCCCATCTGAGCGTCGATGGCGCTGTTCACATTCACGCTCACGGCTAGTTGCGGCCTGTCGCTCGGGATTTCGCATTCGGAGGTCGAGAATGTGTTCTGTAGCGGGATCTGTTCGATCAGGTGGCGCATGCCGATGAAGTTATCCCAGTCCATCGTCGCGCCTGCCGACGCATCGCCGACATAGAGCAGTCCCCATGGTACCGGCGTGCTCTCGGCGACGATCTGCAGCTTGAGCCGCTTCGTACGGTCGCTCGCCATCCTGCGCAGGAACTCGCCACATGCCTTGGAGTCCGCACCGGCGGCCGGGCCGAAGAACATTTTCTGGAACAGCAGCGACCCTGCACGCGCCATCGTCTTCAGCGCGATATCCTGTTCGGCCTTCGGGATCTCAATCCCAGTCTGGAACACATAGTTGCCCGCCGCGTCCTGCTGCATCACGACTTTCGTGAGCTCGCGCCGCGTCGTCTCGACGGCAGCGGCAAGAAAGGCGGGCTGCAGCGGTAGCCGGGCGCGCGCGGACACCGGGCGCCACACGACGAAATCGTACCCGCCAATGGTCGGGGACATCGAGAGCGCTAGATCGCGCGGATGGACGAGCGCGGCAGCGGAAGGTGGGCGCCCCGTAGCTGTAACCCGCGCCGGCGTCGGCCGAGGGACCCCCACGAGGAACGTCATCTCCATTTGCTGGATGAAGTTCCCCTCCTTGTGGACCGTGGCCTTGACGCTGCAAGCGCCGTCGTGCCGCGGCGAGAGGTCGAAGCGAGCCTTGGTGTTTGATTTGCCCGAGCACGGAAGCCGAAGCTTGCTGGTGGGGGCGGAGAGGTCAAAATCGTCGCTGTCAAGCTGCACCGTGAGAACCACTTCGTCGATGCCCTCGGGAAAGAGCTGCTTCTCAATCTGTGGTGTTGCAAAGGGGGCCGTCACAATGGCGTCGAGGCGTCGCGTAACGTCGACGTCGAAGGCGAGCGTGTACCAGCGGCTGACGACGAGCGGCGCGTCGCGCGCATGGTCCTCAATCGCCGCATTGATCCAACGTTGCTCGCTTGCCTCGGACGGTGCCTGTGGCATGGGCGGCTCAGCCCCAGTGGGGTATGCCGACCGCGTAGCTGGGACGGGATCGGCACCGAGCAGGCCGCCGCGCGTTGCATGGATTTCGCGGCTCGCCGCCGGCGGATATAGAGGAACGGGTGCCGCCTGCTGTGTATTTGCTGGAGCCAATACTGCGCCCCAAAACGCGTGCGCAACCTCGGGATGCACGATGTCGCTATGCGCTCCGGCCGCACCGCTGCCGTTGCGGATGATGTCGCTAGCTTCCAGGTTGTAGACACGCCCGCCATGAAATCGATATGCGAACGTCGCCGGCTGCATGGGCATGTCCTCGGCGCCAACGATACCTTGGATGCCGAACGCGCCTATCCCGCCATAGACCGGGTAAGCTGAATCGAGCACGAACTGTTTGTTCAACTGCGCGCCCAGCGGATAGAACCGGCCGACGGCTGCGTCGTGCGTCGAACGGGTTGTAACCAGCGGTCCCTGTACCAGCCCGTCTCTCAAGATGCGATGGAAGTACCCCGGGGTGCCGGGCGAAAACGGTATATCCGCCACATAGGACCAGAGTGAAAGCGCACCCTGCACGAGAAAGAGCGAGTGAACCGGGCGCGGCAATCGCTCCCCAGCCGGAGGCCCGGCTACCGTCGCCGACACCACGATGCAGCCGAAACTGTGGCCCATGAGGTGAAATTGCGCACCGGGGGCGGCCTTCTGCAGTCGGATGAGCAGTTTGTGGCCGCCGCTCTCGCCGAACTGGCGCGCTCGATCCTTCATCTTCCAGAACGAGAGCTGGCGCAGCGGCGCAACGAGCGCGTCCCGAAGCGCATGCCCTAGGCCAAGCACGCCGGCAACGCCGCCCGTGCTTGCCGCGCCGCGAGCGTCGTTGATGATCGCTCGCGGGTCAAAGCCGTCTTGGTCGGCCCCGGGCCGTCCGCTCGCGTCAGCACAGCTTAGCCCAGATTCGGCGAACACGGTCACGTAGGCCTCGCGGACGGCTGGGGGTAGCTTCGTCGCATCGGGGGCGTCGCGAGCTGCCTCAAGGATGGTCCGAATTGCGGCGCGCGACTTCGGCGTATCGACGATGTGCGCTGCGTAGGTGTCCACTAACTCCTCGATCGAGACCTCGGGCGCCGCCGCGAGCGTCGCCGCGATGCCCGCCGGGATGGTCTCGTCGCCCCAGGCAAGGCTCGGCCAGTGGAGGCCGACTACGAGCGGCATGAACCCGGCTCGCCGTTGGCGGGCCAAGTCGCGGTCGGACTGCATCGCCAACACAGCGCCAACCCAGTGGTCGTACTGCTCGATGGCCGCTGGAATGTCGCCTTTCCAGCCGTGACTCGTGAAGAAGACGTCGGTCACGCCACCGGCAGCGAGGAAATTCGTCACCCTGTCAGTGAGCAGCGTGCCGTCGGGTTCGGGCCGCTCGTTGCCGCCGTCGTCGAACACCACGAGGAAGTAGTCGAAGTCGGTACCGGGGATCCTTCGGATGGGCATGTGGACTCCTCCTTCTGAGCTGTCCAGTAATCTCCCGGATCACAACCTTTCGCCGAGCGCGTATCGAGTGCCAGAAATGACCACAGCGGGGTCGGCGCCGCTCCGCTGATCATTGGCTCTGCGATGCGATAGCAGCCCTGTTGCAGCGATCCCCGATCACGGATGGCGTTAAGCTACCGATAATCAACGCACTCTAAGGTGCAATCAAAACGGCTAAGGAGATCGACCTCGAAGAAGCATAACAATTCTGGAAAGAAGAGTGAACCGACATTGACCGGATTGTTGTACTTAAAAACCGGAGACTCTCGCCTCTTCCGCTTTGCAACGCGAAGTGTACCCTGTGCACGCATCCCCAAGGTCGAACAATGGTGATGGAAGAAAGCTGGATGGAAAGACTGGGAACTGAAACCGTTCATCCTGGAGGTAGACTGGACCCTGGTGACCCGAAACAGCGTCGATTTTCGCGGTCCCGCGGACAATCCGGGTGCCAGTGGACAATTTGCCGATGTTCCTCTTCATGCCAGCCTGATCTGCATCAACTAGCGCCTGCCGATGCACAGGCGTAAAATTGTGCCGCTCGTAATAAGGGAGGCTCCTATGCCTTCTTCCTTTGCTAGCCCCTGTAAGCCTTTCCCTTTTGTCCACATTGGGCTCATTGCAGCCCTGACCCTGCTGTTATCTGGCTGGACCTGCAGTGCGATGTTTATTAGCTGTCAGGGTGTGGGGGAACAACCCCAAATTACTTCTATCTCGCCGGACGCCATTCCAAGCGACCCGAATTCAGTTCTGCTGACGGTGGAGGGAAGCGGTTTTACTCCCCAAGCGCAGATCATGTGGAATGGAAACGCATTGCAGACCACGTTCACGAACTCTCGCCAGCTTCAGACCACGATTACGCAGCAGACCTTTGACTCCTTTGGGGGCTCAGCAGGGAGCAATGTGCAAATTTCAGTCTCGTCTCCGGAATCAATCTCTGATTTCGGATGTCCTATCGGCGGGAGCTCTGGAAAGCTCTTTCTAGTCATCAACTAGTTGACGATCGCGGTATGGACAGCTGTCTGCGCGGCACTAATGAGGCGGGTTATTGAAAAGCATAATGCGAAGCGGCCCTCCGCTCCAGGTGGAACGGCTCTCCATAGTCAAGCCCTCATGGATCTCAAACCGGAAGGCTACGCCACCTTTTCCCACTTCGGCCTCTTCCGGGTGGACGCCGCCTGACCGCGCAGCTCTGACGGGCGTTTTGGACTGCGCCGGTTTCGCGCCAAACCTTGAACCAAAAGCGGTTTGTCACGAACTGCGCTTTCACTCAAGCCCTGCCACCCTCCTTCGGCTTCCGTTCTGTCCCTCTCACCGTTCCCGCCTTGTTTTTTCCCGCTGCCGCTCAGGTGAAGGGAAAAACAATGAAATTAGAAGAAGTCAAGAAGCGAACAAAAGAGGCCGTCGATTTCCTCGTCGCAGCGCACTCGCTCTACACTTCGAAAGGCGAACAATTCATGAAAACCAACATCAACACCAGTCCAGGATAAATATAGGGATTGACAGTTCACTTCATATCAGGAATCTACCGTGCCTACCCGGCGGCGATTCTCCAGCGGCACGGTCTCAATAATGTGAGGAGCATGTGAGGAGGAGAAGAGCCACAAGGAAGGATGTTCAGGCCCTCCGGAGGCTTTCGACGGATTGCGAGGGCGGTTGCGCGGACTGATTCAGGAAGCAAGGCAGCACGCCCTTCTGGCTGTGGACGTGGTGCAGGTCCGCACTCGCGGGGAAGTTGGAAGACACATCGTCGAGTTCGGGCAAGCTGGGGCGGACCGGGCGAAGTACGGCACAAAACTCCTGCCCCGGCTGGCGAAGCGACTGACTGCCGAATTTGGGCACATAACGTGTGTAGCCGAGACTTGACCGTACACCGGCGCTGAGGAGAACGCGTCGCGGCTGTCAGACTCGGCTAAAACCCCAATTTCCGGTTTGCTCGTCACTCGCCAATTACGAACATTCTTAGGCGCGCGATAGCGCACTTCCGGTCGTCCCGTTTGCTTGGCGGCGCCCCGCGACATCACTCACTGCGTAGAACCGTTGCTGGTTGTATGCGCGAGGCGCGCCACGCCGGTAGCAGGCACGCCGTAGTCGCAACCCCGAACAGGAGTCCGATGACACCGGCGAACACGCCAGGGTCGAGCGGTTTGGTGGCATACAAGCTGGAGCGGATCAGTTGCGTGGCAGCGACGGCGAGGAGCGAGCCTGCGGCAGCCCCGCCGAACGCGGGAGCGAGACCATCGAGCAGCATCAGATGGAGGATGTGTTCTCGTTGCGCCCCGAGAGCCAGCCGGATACCGATCTCCGTGCGGCGCTGCGTCACCAAATATGCGAGCACGCCGAACAGACCCACGGCAGCGAGCAACAGCGATATGCCCGCGAGGGCTGCCAGCAACGTCGCTTCGAAATTTGCGTCGAGCGAAGATTTGTTGATGATCTGATTCATCGTGAGCACGTCCGAGACGGCGAGTTCGCGATCCATCTGCTGGATGACCTTCTGAACGGGAACTGCGAGGCTCTCGGGATCGCGTGTAGCGCGGACGACGAGGGCGGCGCCCGCCGCCGTGCTCTCAAAGGGACTAAAAGTGCCGGCGTCGATTGGGAAATACATCGTCGGCTCCGGTGGCGTCGCCACCTGGTATCGGGTGTCGCCCACGACGCCGACGATTTCGTAACTCCGCCGGCCGAAGCCGATCAGGTGCTTGCCGATCGGGTCCTCACTTGGAAAATACTGCCGCGCGAACTCAGAGCTGATGATGGCTTCGTTGGCGCTATCGAGACGCTGATCGGAACGGGAGGTGCGCCCGCGGAGGAACGGGATTCTTAGCGACCCGAAATAGCCGGGATCAGCCCAGCGGACGATCGCAAGTTGCGTCTGCCCCTGCGGCACGGTCGGATGTTCGACGATGGTCACGCCGCCGTCGCCGAAGTATCCTTCGCCTGGAACCGCGCGCACCAAGCCGGCCGCGTCCACTCCCGGCACTGCACGCACGCGCGCGAGCAGTTCGTCGAAGAATGCCACCCGCTGCGCCGGCTTGCTGTACTGCACTTCCGGAAGAGTGAAATGCATGGTGAGGATGTTGTCGGTCGCGCAGCCCAGGTCATTCGACCGCAGCCGCATGTAGCTCTTGAGCAGCAAGCCGGCGCTGACGAGCAGAACCACGGTGAACGCAACCTCGGCGCCCACGAGCACTTTTCGCACACCGGTACGCGAAGGGCCCGAGGTGGAACCCCGCGACGACTCTTGCAGCGGCGCGAGCAGGCTCTCAGAGCGGCTTGCCAGCACCGGGATGAGTCCGGCGAGCAGAGCGCAAATCAACACGAGTCCCGCGACGGTCACGACCACGACGGCGTCAACGCCGATCGACTCCACGCGCACCAGGTCGCTTCGCGTCATGACGAGCCATCGGAGAGCCGCGTAGGCGAGAGCGAGGCCTGCTGCTCCTCCGACGGAAAAAAGTACGAGCGTCTCGATGAGCTGCTCGCGAATTAGTCGGAAGCGACCGCCACCGAGCGCTGTCCGGATGGCAATTTCGCGTCGTCGTGCCGCGGAGCGGGCGGTCAGCAGGTTGGCGACGTTGAGGCACGCGATCAGCAGCATGCAACCCGTGGCGGCCAGCAGCATATACAGCGCGGGCCTCACGTCGCCCACCAAGTAATCGATGAGCGGCCGGATTCCCGCGCCGCTGCTGACGAACGGAAGGTCGAGATGGGCGTCGTGGATGCGGCGCACGATCGCCGACACTTCTTGTGCCGCCTGCTCACGAGTGACGACGGGCTTCAGCCTTCCGATCGCCACGAACCCATGGTTGTCGATCTTGGCCATCTCCTCGGGCGTGCTCTCGTGGTATGCAGGAAGGAAGATCTGCACCTTCTGCTCGGGAAAAGCGAACCAACGCGGCATCACGCCAATGACGGTGTAGGGTTTGGCATCAAGATTGATTTTGCGGCCGATGACGGAAGCGTCACCCGCGAAGCGGCGTTTCCAAAGAGCCCAACCGAGGATGACGGCACCGTTGGCGGAAGGCTGGTCGTCGTCCGGCGTGAAGGAGCGTCCGATGCGGGGCTGGACACCGAGCGTGGCGAACAGGTCCCAAGAACAGATCGTTGCACGGACCTTCTCGGGCAGCGCACCTCCTTCGGAGAGGTTGTACTGCGGCCAGTCTTTATAAAGCGCTAGATTGGAGAATGATCGGCTCTCGCGTTTCCATTCGCCATAGATGCCGGGGGAGACGACGTTCTCCGGAAACCTGTCGCTGCTTTCGTAGAGCCGAACGAGTTGCTCCGGGCGATCGAACGGCAGAGGTTTCAGCAGAACCGACCAGACGACGGTGAACAGCGAGATAGTCGCCCCCATACCAACGGCGATCACCAGAATGGCAATCGACGAAAAGCCGACCGACCGGAAGAGAGTGCGGACGCTGATCTGTAGATCGCGAAGAAGATTCTCCAGCGCGTTCCAACTCCAGACAGCGCGAGTTTGCTCGGAAATAAGAGTGGGATTGCCGAAAGCACGCATGGCGGCATGCCGGGCCTCTTCTCTTGACACGCCGCGGTCCCGCTGCTCTTCCTCTTCCAGTGCAAGGTCTGATTGTATTTCCCGCTCCACATCCGCATCGCGTTTCCCGATCTGCCACCATTTCATCTCAGCTCTCCTCAGCTGCGGGCCACATCACCCGCGCCACAGCTTCTGCCATCTGCTTCCATTGAGATTCTTCGACGACAAGCTGTTTTCTTCCCTTATCCGTAAGCCGGTAGTACTTGAATTCCCGATTCCGATCCGGAGCCATCTCCCATTTCGAGGTGACCCATCGCCTTCGCTCCAGCCGGTGTAACGCGGGGTAAAGCGAGCCGTGCTGCATCTGGAGGAAATCATTCGTGGTCCGCTGAATATGCTTGCCGATCAGGTGGCCGTGAGCAGGACCATAAAGAAGAGTTCGCAAGATCAGCATGTCCAGGGTGCCTTGAAGAAGGTTCGCACGTTCCGGTGTCTGTTTGGCCATGGAAGACATTCGACCATCAATTGTTGCAGAATGGTAGACTCTCGACCATCAGCAGTCAAGAGGGGACTTGAAGCTCTATGAGTGGAAGGGAGATTCAGAACGGTCCACTCAGGGATATTGCTGTCCAAATTCGCGGGCTAACTAACTGCTGACCGAGCGGAAGGTATCGCCACGTGTGAGAAAGAGTGAGCCCCCTGATAGGCCAGATTGGGTTCGCCAAGAACCAATTCAACTACAGGAGACTCAGCCTAATGAAAGTATGCAGCATTTTCTCGCAGGTGTTGAAGTTGTTTTCCCGCGGGGGTTCGAGAAGGCGGTCAAGCAGCACAAGGCCGAACGACAGAACGACAGGCGCGAGGTTTCACCAGTTGGGGCCAGTTCATCGCCATGTTGTTTTGCCAGGTGGGACGGGCGCATTCCCTGCGCGAGATCTGTGGGGTCCCCCATCGCCCAAGCAGGCGAGTTCCCTCCCCTGCCAGTTCCCTTCACCACCTCGATCTTCGCTAGCTTTCCTCTTCCCATATCCACGGCCACCGGATGGACCCACATATTAAGGAGAGAGCGGCTCGCCCGGCCCTGGAACGGCCAACCACCGGACAGGTCTGCGGGTTGAAAACAAGGCGCAACGGAACGGTGTTCCAATGGCTGACCACCGCTTTTCCCGTTAGCGAACTCAAAATCCGTGAGCCAGATACAACGTCGATAGGACCCGTGGATAGGCGTACACATAAAACCGATCATCGGCGGAAATCAGCACTGGCCCGACTGCCAATACTCCACTTGCGTCAGGTGGAGCAACGTGACGGATTAACGTTCGTGCTCCAGTGCTTATGTCGATTCGATTCACTTCGGCGGGTAAGCCATAGGTCGTGAGGAACAAGTACTTTCCGTCCTCGCTCCAGCGCTCTACCTCTTCGACTGCGTTAACGTTGCCCAATGGCCTCGGAGTTTTCCCCGATGCCGGGTACAGCCAGAGCTTGTGATCGAGACCAATTGCGGCAACAGTTTCCCCGTCGGGAGAGATTTTCAGCCCCAGGACGCTTTCCGGCGTCAGAGGTGTTGCTTTTCCGGTATGGAGGTCCTGGATCCAAGTGCGAGTCGCGTGTTGCGGCTCGGCTCCAATAAAGAGGAGTTTCGTTCCGTCAGGGAACCATGTTGCCCAAATGTGCGAGATCGAATCACGGGTTATGGTCCGAGGTTCTCCTGGTCCAACAGGAATAGCCCTTATCTGCGGAACCTCTGATGGGTTGATTCCCCAGGGAAAGACCACAAGCACAGATTGCAGATCGGGAGAAAATCCAGTAGGCATGCCGTCTCCCAAAAGCTTAGGTGCAGCACCTGCAGCGGTTGACATCACGTAGGTCTTATAGCCTGTCCCTGTCCCTTCGCCCTGTACCGAGAGCAATATTTGAGATCCGTCTGCACTCAGCTCCGAAGGAACGCAGATACTCAAGCAACTGATAATGCGATCGCGTTCTCCCTCCCCGAAATGTCCCAACAACTCATCGCCCTGAACGTTTCTCGTCAACAGGAGGCCGCCGTCCGGGGTCACATCCTGGATCGTCAATGCGATCGATTCACGGTGCAGCAACAATTGTTCGCCACTGGTATTTAGACTGAACAGCGCCCTTCCCCCACCGACTCCTGCTTGGCTAGCGGTAAAAAGGAGTTCCTTAGCGTCCTTCCAGGCAAGACCGACGATTCCGTAGAAGTCTTTCGAAAGAATTTTCTGTTGGCTCCGCAACTGGAGGATTACGGCGTGGCCGGTATCGTCGTTGGCGAGCGGATGCTCCAGAAACGCGATTCGATCACCCACCGGCGAGACCCGTGCATGGCTGATCCATGCCCCACCGGTGGTCTGGTAGACGACATGTCCGACTGGAAATTCGACCCGGCACGTCTCGCCGGAATAGTGCACTACTGCCAGCTGCGAACCATCGGGCGACCAGTCGGCAGAGCTGACCTCGTCGAGCATCTCCTTCGGCACGCTGCCTGTCAGGGACATAGTGGCCAACATGCCTCGGCTAGAAACGGTCCCGAAACCGAAACGCCGGTCCATCAAGATGGCCATTTGGCCGGAGCGGGAAATTGCCAGAATATCCGCGTCAACTCCCAGGTCGCGGATGTCGGGACTTCCAAACCTCCCAAGAAACAGGCGAAACGGTTTGCCATCCCACGCTGCGCCGTACACCGCTTGCTGCCCGTCGGGGGTGAGGCGAGCAGAGAGAATTGTGCCGCGGCCGAAACTGAGCCGGACAAAATCCGGCTGGGGGACTACGCGATACCGAAGAACCAGCCACAAAATGAATGTAAGGCAAGCGGCGGCGAAGACTATCCAATAAGTGAACTTTCTGGTGGGATTCTGCGCAAACGACGCGAACTGACCATCGACCGGCAGTGTATGACTAATCTCAGTAGGGGGGTTTGCAAGCATGCCATCTGTCGGTGGGTCTGCCTCCGATACAGGCGCGACCAGAATATAGCCCTTGCGGGGAATGGTCTCGATAAAGAGCGGGGTATCCGAGGAATCTCCCAACGCACGACGAAGTTTTTTAACCGCGGTGTTCAGACCCTCGTCGAAGTCAACGTGAGTACCGTCAGGCCATAAGCGCGCGCATAGCTCCTCGCGTGTCATCGGACTTCCTGGATGCTCAAGCAATGCTGCTAAAACGCGGAAAGGGAGGTTTTCCAACCGAACCGGAAGCCCGCGCTTGTAGAGCTCTTCCTTCTGAAGATCGGCCTCGAACTGGCCGAACCGAAGCCTTGGACGATTCCTCTGACGACTAGTCTGCACGGAAAGCCCCAAGAATGTTGCCAGTTTAGCATCACAGGCGCGTCCCCGCTTACGCCTTTCGACTTCAGACCGGGGCTTAACTTCTTGAAATGCGGGCATTTCGTTCTTCAGAAAGAGTTCGGCAAACCTCCAGTTGACCGCTGAGCAAAGTCCGGTCACTCTGTTCGCCATCGAGGCCGCCATGCCCTCGGGGCGCTAAAGCGGCGAAGCGAAAACATGCCATCTCTGGAGGCTCTCAATGAAATGGTGCAGACCTATTGACCCGAAACTGATCGCGCTACTGACGGTGGCTGGCCTGCTCGGAACGGCGATCGCTGCGGCTCAGAACGCACGCTCTCGAATTAAGCACCGTCACTATAGGGTGATTGATGTCGGCTCCTTTGGAGGGCCGAACGGAGACGTTTTGCTGCCTCCGCCTGCAACCCGCATCCTGAACAACTTCGGCATGTTCGTCGGTGCGGGAGAAACCGATGTGACGGATCCATTCTCGCCTAACTGTTTCAACCCCGATTGCTTAGTGGAAGAGGCTCTTCTGCGATTCGCAGGTGTCTCGATCAACCTGGGTTCATTGCGGCCGGGCTACAGTAGCCTTCCTGTTTCGATCAATGATTTTGGAGTTGCTGTTGGCTTTTCCCAAAATGGTGAGGTCGATCCGCTTGTGGGTGGTCCCGAGTTAAAAGCCACTCTGTGGAAAGATGGGCGCGTGATCGACCTTGGGACCCTCGGCGGCAATGGCGCCAGCGCAAACGCCATAAATAACCATGGTCAAATTTTCGGCGGAGCGCTCAATACTGTCCCTGATGCGAATCCGTTCTTTCCTTTTTTCGTCCCCGGTGCAACTCAAGTGCACGCCGTGCTCTGGGAGCATGGATCAATAAGCGATCTAGGAACACTTGGCGGGACAGATAGTGTTGTCTACCAGGCGAACGAGTTGGGCCAGGCGATGGGAATCTCTTTTACGGACAATGTAACGCATGACAGCAGCGGACTTCCGACGACGCATCCATTCATGTGGGAGCATGGAACCATGCACGATGTCGGCTCTCTCGGCGGAACTTTTAGTCAAGGGTTTGGATTTAACAATCGTGGAGAAGTCGTTGGGTACTCATGGCTGGAGGGAGACGCGGTGGAGCATCCCTTCTTATGGAGGCACGGAATCTTGACCGACCTTCGCACGCTCGGAGGCGATAATGGGGAAGCGTGGTCAATCAATGATCTTAGTCACACTGTGGGCAAAGCCGACCTGCCGGGCGGCCAGTCCCATCATGCCTTTCTCTGGCGGAATCATAAAATGAAGGATCTTGGCACGCCTCACGGAAACGCTTGCAGCACCGGCGAAACCATCAATCGCTTCGATCAGGTCGTGGGCGATTCCGGTGAATGTAGTGTCGGCGGAGACCCGTTTCTCTGGGAAAAAGACGAGATCGTCGCATTGAGCGACCTCATCATTCCGGGTTCGGGACGCATTGTATTTGACGCCTTTGACATTAATGATCGGGGTGAGATCGTGTCTCTGTGCGCCACCGAAGAAGGTAATGTACACGTCTGCCTTCTTGTTCCTGTTGGAGATGCCAGACCCGATCTCGTTCGCGAAGCTTCTGCACCGCGCAGCACTGTGTTCCCGCTTCCGAGATACCCGGAAACTGGAGAGCGGCGTACTCTAATGCATCGTCGACAACGTAAACCAGAGATCCAACTTCGAACCTTCGCCAAGTGAGGTGAAATTCCTACATGGCGCGGAAGTCATGTCGGGCAAGCAGGCTGCAGAACCGTCTGAAACCCTGTTGTTTCGGCATAACGACGACTTCCTCCCTGGGTATGGCGTCGAGCGTGGCCCTATCGATTCCCAGATGGGCGTGCACAAGTTCTGGCGGCGTATGTGTGAGCCATTCCGATCGGCAGCGGCGACGGTCGCGCCGGCGCACAGAAAACGTGCGGCAAGAGATTTCCTAATAAGATTCTGTCAGAGAGGTTGCGCATACGAAGAAGGCTGCCCCGGCGAATAAGTCCGCCAAATAAAGCAGGCTGCTACGGTACCTGCGACGCAAGGAGCAACGTCCTCGTCTAAACCAATAAAGCCACTTGTGCTTTGCGTGCGGTGCGGGCACATCTCGGAGGGCAGTGGCTGGCTTACTTAGGGTTTCGGAGCTTGGTGGGCTGGGGCCAAATGGCCCATTTTGTTGCGAATCGTTGCTCTGGTTTTGGGGCAGTAACTGCCGAGTGGCTGACCAACCACTCTCGAATCGAATCCGTGAGTGCCCTTGCTTGCATATTCCAAATTGCTGTCCGGTGTTGGACAATGCCAGCCGGTTTTGAACAATTGGAAAGTCTGAGCGAGCTCTTAAGTGCAATAAAAATATAATGATATCTGGGCAATAGGATTGGAGAGCGAAATGCTACCTCTCGAATCGGAACGAATGGTTCGCCAGCGCAGGACTAGTCTGCTTACACGTTTAACAGCACTCTCTGAAGCTGGTTCGGACGAGTGAGGACGAATGATAGCGTCGTTGGGTCAAGACCTGCGTTACGCGCTACGGCAATTGCGCAAGAGTCCCGGGTTCACTGCGGTCTCCGTGTTTACGCTAGCCCTCGGTATTGGCGCGAATACTGCAATCTTCAGCGTCGTGGAAGGCGTGGTACTCGCGCCGCTGCACTATCGCGAGCCGGATCGCCTGGTTATGGTTTGGGAAAACAATCCGCGCTTTCCACGGGTTTGGGATTCATATCCAAACTTTCAAGACTGGCAGCGAAGCGCCGGATCATTTCAACAAATGGCGGCGCTTAGGGAGCAACAAATTGACCTCACATTTCCTGGCGCGTCTTCGCACATTAAGGCCAGTCAAATCTCCTCGGCGTTCTTCAGCACGCTCGGGACGGAACTGGCGTTGGGGCGAGAATTTACTCCCCAGGAAAATCAGCCAGGCGGAGCGCCTGTGGTCGTCATTAGCGATCACTTGTGGAGGGAGCGGTTTGGTGGTAGCCCCGAGGCGCTGGGCAGGAGCGTAACCCTGGACGGCGTAGACTATTCGATCATAGGAGTTGCGCCGCCTGGATTTCGTCTCAATCTGGCTGCCGATGTTTTTACACCGCTCGGCCAGCTCGACCCGTTGATACTGAACAATCGAGGAAGTCACGACGGTATCTTTGCCCTCGCACGCCTGAAACCAGGAGTGAACCTACCCCAAAGTCAGGCGGAGATGAACACGATCCAGAGTCGTCTCGATCGTCTGTATCCGAATGACAACCGAGATCTGGGAATCTATGTTGAGCCTCTGAAGCAGGTAATCGTTGGCGACGCCGATCAAACACTCGCGTTGCTCTTAGGCGCAGTTGGACTGGTGTTGTTGATCGCCTGTGCGAATATTGCCAATCTTCTGCTGGCCCGTTCGGCGGGACGCAGGAGAGAGTTTGCCATTCGTTCGGCGCTCGGGGCGAGTCGGGGGCGCCTGGCCAGGCAGCTATTGACAGAGAGCGTCATTCTTTCGCTCACCGGCGCTGGTCTGGGGACCTTGATCGCTTTCCTCGGAATTAGGTCCGCTTTGCCAGCGCTGTCAATGTTGCCACGCAGCGAAAACGTCAGCGTGAACGCTCCCGTCCTGCTTTACACACTGATAGTCTCGCTCCTGGTTGGAATTCTGTTTGGCCTCGCGCCGGCTCTGAAAATTTGGAGCGCCGATCTGCAGGTATCGCTTAAGGAGGGGGGGGCGAGGTTCGACCATCGTCCATCGTCGTGCTCAGAGCAGTTTCGTAGTTGTACAAGTGGCGTTAACGCTGGTGCTCCTGGTGGGCGCTGGCCTGCTATTTCGCACAATTCTTCACTTGTGGAACGTTAATCCGGGCTTTGCTACCAATCACATCGTCGCCCTCAAGGTTGGTGTCTCACACTCGCTCACAAAAACGCCTTCACGCACTCGCGTCGCTTACAAACAGTTGATCGAACGAATTCGTCAGATCCCTGGCGTGGAGGCGGCAGACTCTACGACCGCCGTTCCGTTGACCGGAGAGGGCGGCTACCTGCCATTTTGGCTCGACTCCCAGAAACCAGAATCGCTGCAGGCCGCACCACGAATGGGCTGGTTTCTTACCGGACCAGATTATCTTCGCACCATGGGAATGCAACTGCTTCAAGGACGTTTTCTGACCGAGCACGACGACACAAAATCGCCATGCGTAACAGTTATCGACAGCAATTTTGCGCGCGCGTTTTTCCCCGATGGAAAACCTATCGGGCATACCATCACTGCCGGATTCGCCGCCTTTGGCCCTTGCGCGATTGTCGGCATCGTAAACCACGTGACCTATGCGAGCATGCAGGATAGCGGTCCGGCCAATCAATATCAGGCGTACTATTCGCTTTATCAAGATCCGGACCAGTGGGTGCCCATCAATTATCCGGACGCAAGCATAATCGTTCGCACGCCGCTCGACGCCGCGACGCTAATCCCTGCGATCAAGGCGGCGGTCTACCAAGACAGCAGTGACCAGCCGATATACAACGTGCAAACCATGCAGCAGATTATTTCGTACTCCATGTCTGAGCAGCGTTTCCCTATGATTCTGCTTGGTGCGTTTGCGGGGCTGGCGTTGCTACTGGCGTCAGTGGGAATCTACGGCATGATTTCCTATTCTGTCACACAGCGCGTGCAGGAAATCGGCATTCGCATGGCGCTCGGGGCGAATAAAGCAAGGGTTCTTCGCCTGTTTATTAGCCAAGAGTTGAAATTGGTCTTCGGTGGCATCGCGATTGGTTCCATAGGCGCGCTGATACTCACCCGAACCCTCAGAAGCTTTTCGCACCTGCTTTACGGAGTTGGATCGCAGGACCCGCTGACCTTTGCTACTGTCTCGATTGTGCTGATTGCCCTAGCTGCTTTGGCTGGTTACATACCCGCGCGCCGCGCCACTAAGGTCGATCCCATGGTGGCTCTCCGGTACGAGTAACCACAGATCCGAATCCCGCGTTCCTTGCTATCACGATCGCAACCACGATCCGGTTCCGGGTTGCACCCGGAAGCGAAAGGCGTCCATGCGCAATGAATCTGGCCCGAATACCTTCAGATTGAGAAGGTATTGGATGAGTATTTGAATGAGGCAACTGAACGGATCATTCGAGAAGTCTTTGGCAATTCTGATGAGGCAGAAGAGCGAATGGGATGACACTGGAGGCCGCAGGATTGCGCGACCATGCCTCCAGCGGTCTTTGCCGACGATTGAGACTTGTCGATCTGACGATCTCGGACAGGCGCATTTACGTTCTGGCTGGCTATGCCAATTGGGAAATGGGGGACGGGCCCGTCCTGGCTTTGTTGCGGCTTGGCTATTCCGCATCTCTGCCCGATTGCACATTGGTCGCTCGAAATCCATCGACTTTCGTGCCACGAATGCTAAGCGGCTGAGAACGCTCGGCTCTCAACCTCTTCCCTCGGCAGACTTTCCCAAAACAAGTCCGCGCACAGGTGTCTTCACACGCCTTTCCCGGCCCCTCTCATTGGTTGCTTTCGCTCTGCACACCACAGATCTT
This sequence comes from Candidatus Acidiferrales bacterium, assembly GCA_035603035.1. Classification (GTDB taxonomy): domain Bacteria; phylum Acidobacteriota; class Terriglobia; order Terriglobales; family Acidobacteriaceae; genus Sulfotelmatobacter. The sequence goes on from DATNLE010000341.1 coordinate 39,084, forward strand.
GCTCTCTGGGTACCGGTCAACGCTGCCAGAACTCCGCTTCGGAACAACGCCATCGCTCGTCAGCAAGTCCCTCTCCGATTCACTGCCCACAGCGCCGTCACCGTCGAGGCGGTTTAGTCCAATACGTTTTTAGATCATCGGCGCGGCCTCCGACAGTTTCTCGCCGACCACGGCCACTTGTGGAGCCGCGCCGCTTGTCTAAAAATGCTCTGCATGATGGGAACTTACTCGTCTGGTAACTGTGCCTGATCGCGCCCCGGCAGCCCGGCAGAGCCCCGGCTTAATGCCTTGACAATGCAGGTAAGTCTGATAAAGTGCGAGAAAAGCTGCACAACCTAAACAATTCGCAGGTACCCAAGGTTATGAAGAATGTTTATGAGGTTCTGAGGCAGAAGGAAATTGAGTTGACCCGGCTGGAGAAAGAAGTGGAGGCGCTGCGCCTGGTGGCGCCGTTGCTCTCCGAAGAAAAAGAAATGAACGCTGACATGCTGAAACCGCTGCTGCCTGTGAACGGGCCGCAGGCACCGCCGATTCGCATTCCATCTCCTCCGGTGGTCGCGGCAGGGCAACCAGTACGTGCGGCCGGATGGGACGATACTGCCAAGCGCTGGCCCTAAGGAGCGCTGGACACTCCCCACTTGCGACGGTGTTCACCGACCAACCCAACGTCCCTCAGGGGCTAAAGCCCTAGTCTTTACTGGCTCTGGGACAAGACTTGAAGTCGTGCGCTTTTCAAGCCATCTGTTTCAAAGCGCTCTGGGAACGAGCCCCTTCCTTCCGGAAGCCTCCCCCAAACCATTGCTAAACTCTCGTTCCAGAATTTTCACCTACGAGGTCAGGATCTGTCTTAGCGCTGTTAGGAGGCGATCTAGTTCCTCAATCGCGTTGTAATGCACAAGGCCGATGCGAAGGAAGCCTCCGGATTTTTCGACGTCGAGGCGCTCGGTCAGGTTCAGAGCATAGTAGTTCCCGTCCCAGGTAAAAAACCCTTGATCGGCCAGCTTCGTGGCGAGTGCCAGCGGAGTTTGGTCCGCGGTTTGGTTGACTACGCGCAGGGCCAGTGTGGGACAGCGCTCGGAGAAGCGAGAGGAATCGCTGATGCCGTAGATCTTCACCTTCGGAATTTGCTGAAGGCCGATGATCAGGCGGTTCATTAATTCGTGTTCGTAGTTGTGGATAGCTTCGAACGCGGCGATGATGGCGGCGCGTCGGTCGGATGTCGCCGAGGGTCGAGCTTCGCTCGACGGACAGCCGAGGGCGGCTGTTCCAGCATTTGTTAGCGAGCGGCGGCCGAGAGCGGCGAGGTAGTCGACGCAGGCGGTGATGCCGGCGATGCACTCGTGGTTGAGCGTGCCCCACTCCCAGCGGTTGGGGACGGCGTCAGTGAGTGGTCGAACCTTGTAAGGATGAAAGCGCTGCAGATGCTCGCGCTTGCCGAAGAGCACGCCCATGTGCGGGCCGAAGAATTTATAAGTGGAACAGACTAGGAAATCGCAGTCGAGGGCGGCAACATCGATAAGACCGTGCGGGCCGTAATGGACCGCGTCCACGTAGGCGAGCGCGCCGGCGGCGTGAGCGAGGCCTACGATTTTCTTTATGGGATTGATTGTGCCGACGGCATTCGACGCGTAGCCGACGGCAACCAGTTTTGTGCGCTCGTTTATTTTGCCCGCCAGGTCGTCGAGATCGAGGGTGCAATCTTCTTCGTGAATTTCAGCCCAGCGGATGGTAACGCCTTTTTCTTCGAGGGCGAGCCAGGGGGAGACGTTGGCATCGTGATCGAGGCGCGTGACCAGGATTTCGTCGCCCGGGCCGAGGTCGCGACCAATGGCGCGGCTCATGGCGTAGGTGAGCGTGGTCATATTGGGCCCGAAGATGATTTCATCAGCGGCGCAGTGGAGGAAGTCGGCCATGGCGGCGCGGGCTTCGGCAAGCATGGCGTCGGTGTTGCGGCTGGTGGCGTAGGCCCCGCCGGTGTTGGCATTGTCGCGGCGCAGGTAATTGGAAATGGCGTCGATGACGCGCTGCGGAACTTGCGTTCCCCCGGGACCGTCGAGGAACGCGGCGGGGTGTCCGTTGACGGTTTGGGTGAGTGCGGGGAATTGGGAGCGGACGTAGAGGAGGTCGAGGGCAGCGGAGGCAAAGGTTTCTATGGTTGGCATGGCGTTCATTACTTTTTTACCATGCCGCGCGTGTCAACAAGCTCGGGTCATTGAATGACGGGCATTCTCGGTCCGCCTCCGGCCCCCATTTCCCACTCGATGCGCTCATGATAGGTGTCCGCATAGAGCTCAAACCTCCGTCCGCACATGAGCATCGGAGATCTTGGAGAAGAATATATCCAGGAAACATTGGGCCCAGCAATTCTTCCAGAGGGCCGGAAATGCCACCATCTTGTTGCCTTTTGCGTCGCTGCCACGTCTTTAACAACGACAGCACACTGATTGACTCGAAACGGGAAACTTCTAAGAACTATGACTGAGGTAACGATTTTCTTTCTCTTCGCCTCGGCAACGACATTTTTGAGTACGGTTCTTATTCTTTCCGTGCCTTCTACGCGCGTCGCCGAAAAACTGGCCAAGGCATTTGCGGGTTTCGCAATCTCGGCGAGCCTGCTCTGTTTGTTCTATACCGTACTCACCTTGTATCGTCCATCGTTGTTCTCAATGACATTGAATCGCCTGCTCTTCTATCGCCTCTGGATTCCGATAGGGGTTGCCGCAGGCTCTGCGGTCGTGGGGATCATGAGATTCGGCCGATCTCAAGTGAGCGAACCTACTGGCGCGGTCGATGCGTTCATAAAATCCGGCGTTGTTCTAAAGGGGCTCTGTTTTTCAGCAGCACTATCATTTCTAACGATCGAAGCCGGGAAGCTCGGACACGACGCAGACATGAGGACGTTTTTCGTGCAATCGGGCTATCCCGTGTGGTTCATGTATGCGGTCATGGTGGCAGAGATATTGGGATCACTGGGACTCTTCCTGAGGGCGACAATCGTACCTTCTGCTTCGTGCTTGTTTCTAATCATGTGCGGTGCTGTCCTCACTCACTGGCGGAACCATGATCCACTTTCTGATTCCACGGACGCCCTGCACCTCCTCATTCTGCTCGCTTGTATTGCCCTCCTAGCTTTTGGTGACTCCGTTCCTCCGTCTATCCGATCCGATCCGGAACAAAGGATTCAGGACCCGATCTAGCTGAGCAGCAGATCGAATCGTGTCCATCGCGGATCGCTCAGGTCCTGTTCAGATGGATAGTCGCGAACCTAGGCGGGATAGAAGAACATAGCTCAGTCGGAGTCGAACAAGGGAACTTGCTCCGGGACAGCCAGCCGTCCGCGGTGCCTCTTACCTGACAACGATTGCGGTCGCTGTCCGAAGACGACGACAGACGCGGTGTCCATAACGCCTTCAACAAGATTCGCGGGGTCAGGCTGACTTTCCACCAAAATATCCGGCACTTCGATGGTGGAGGCATCATCGTCGCTATGAGATCTCCCTGGAAACAGTTTTTGATGTTCGGTACTGAGCGCTTTCCAGACGGCGTCGACGGTTTCGCCGATGCCGTTCCTCTCGACTAATTCCCCGCGCCATCGCCGAGAGCATGTCAACGTCTTCATCGATGCTCTGCAGTCGGTCGCCGGCAAACCCACGCAGGCGGCTGATGGGTGCGCCAGATCCTTCACTCCGCCTGAAAAATGGCTACGTTCTAGGATGACGCCGTTACCGCCCTGACGAAATCCGCCAGCATGCCATAAGCCGTCGCGTACAGGCCGGGATTCTCTTCGGTGAGGGCGAGGCCGGGGAAGATGTCGGTTTGGAAATAAATGTATGACGATGTGCCGGCGATTTGCGCCATGGGATCGGTCAGCGGGACTTGTTCGGGGCGGACGCTGGCTGTTACTCCGCTCTCTGTTTTCTTCGCGCGGCAGATCAGTTTGTAGGGGCGGGCTTGTTCTCTTGCGGCGCGTACGGCTTCTGCGTTCAGGCTACGGATTCCTTCTCGCTCGATTTCTTGAAGACGTATTGGAACATCCATCAGCACAGCGATTAGAGCAGCGGTTTTGACTGCGGCGTCCCAGCCGTCGATGTCGTGGGTGGCGTCGGTTTCTGCGATGCCTAGGGACTGCGCTTTTTTTAGAGACTCGTCAAAGTTCAGGCCGTTTTCCATTTCGCTGAGGATCACGTTTGTCGTGGAATTCAGAATGCCGTGAAATCCCTGCAGATGAATGGCGGGGAGCTGGTCGAAAAAAGAAAAGATGGGGACGCCATCCATCACCGTGGATTCGAAGAGGAAGCGCTTGCCGCGAGCGGCGGCGAGATCGCGGAGTTCGCGATAGGCGTGGACGATTGGTCCTTTGTTGGCGGTGATGGCGTCGGCGCCGTGGTGAAGCGCGGCGCGGATGTGATCGACGGCGGGCTGGCCGTTTTCGACGTTCAGGGAGGTGGCTTCGAAGAGGACGTCGGCGCGGGCGGCTTTCAGCCAGTTTCGGACGCTTCCCGGCTTCCGATCAGACCCTCGAGGTCTAGCGGGCAACGGTGCCTGCTCCACACAAGCCTTCGGATCGAGGCCATTGGGGTCGGCGAGCCATCCCAGACGGCGGGTTGCGATTCCGGTAATTCGGAAATTGATCCCGTGGCGCTCGCGAAGTTCTGGTTCGCGGTCGATGAGCAATTGCGCGAGAGTGCGGTTGACGTTGCCGAAACCGAGGAAGCAGAGGTTGTAGGTGTGAATATGAAATGCCCTCGCACCGTGGGCGAAAAGCCCGATCAAATCACGACGGCTAAGGCGGCGCTAAGAGCCCCGCTCTCGCCAGTTGCTGCGGGCCTTTGGCGCACCGGTGAAATTGCGCCACTGGCCGCAGCCGCTAAGCCGCACATTGAGTGCTTACTTAGCGGCCGGTCGGAAGCGGCGCTGTTTCAAAACTGTCCTCGGTTTACGCGTCGCTAGCCCATGACCGTGGTGTGCTCGGGTTTGATTTTGTAGATCACGCGCACTTCGCCGGGCTGGCCGTAGGGATATTTATCGACGCCGAGATATTTCTTGGCCAGTTTGTCGATGCTGGCGCTGGCGCCTTCTTCGGTGATCTCGACGACGCGACCGCGAATTTCCATATAGCGATAAGGATTTTCGGGATCGATGATGGCGAGAGACACGCGAGGATCCCGGCGGACGTTGCGGTCTTTCTGGCGACCTTTGGCGGAGTTGAAGATGACGTGTTCGCCGTCGTAGTCGCACCACACGGGCGTGACCTGCGGACGGCCATCGGGCATGAGCGTGCCCAGGCTGGCGAAGGCGCGCTTCTGGAACAGATCGCGATATTTCTCAGGGATAGCTTCCGGCATTAAGACCTCCTTGCGGTCGTGCAATGAATTGACATGACATTATAGATCGAAGCCAGGGCAGGGCTCGATTTGCGGGCGGACGTAATCCCCAGTATTCTTGCAGACCAACAGATTGCAACCCAGGCTGAGGAGCAGACAACATGCGGCTGAAGCCGCTGTTCATATTGATAAGGCTCTGCGGCGCGAGCCAGAGTCGCGCCCTTTCAAAACTGAATCGCGGATCGAACTTCTTCGCAACCCGGGGCAGTGGGCTGGCCATGGTGGTGCTGGTGGTGCTGCTGCTTGGGCCCTCTCCGTTTGCTGGCGCGCAGAACGCGAAATATCCGCAGACGATCGTGTTCATGACGGACTTCGGCGTGGTGGACGATTCGGTCGCGATTTGCAGGGGGGTGATGTATTCGATCATGCCCGAGGTGCGCATCGTCGATCTTACGCATCAGGTGACGCCGTTCTCCATTCTTGACGGCGCGCGTTTTTTATATGGCGCCACTCCTTACTATCCGGCGGGCACCATTTTCGTGGTGGTGATCGACCCCACCGTGGGGAGCGCGCGCAAGGCAATCGTCGCCAAGTCGAAACGTGGGCAGTATTTCGTGCTGCCGGATAACGGATTGCTCACGCTGGTAGAGCAGCGTGACGGCATCGAGGGGGTTCACGAAATTACAAATACGAATTGGATGATTGGTACGAAGCTTTCGTCCACGTTCCACGGGCGCGACATTTTTTCTCCCGTGGGTGCGCATGTGGCGCGCGGGGACGATTGGACGAAGGTTGGTCCCGAGATAGCGGCGGCTTCGCTGGTGCGGTTGGCCTTGAAGGCGGGGCGGCTGGACGAGCGCGGAGTTACGGCGGAGGTGATTGCGACGGATGGTCCGTTTGGCAATCTGGTGACGAATCTGGATGCGGATGATTTTCTGAAGCTCGGCTACCAGCGGGGGCAGGAAGTTCCGGTGCGGATTGGCGATAAAGAGATGAAGATCAAGTTCGTGCGGACCTTCAGCGATGTGGCGCTGGGACAGTCTCTACTTTATATCGATTCGCGCGGACATCTGGGGCTGGCGGTGAATCAGGAGAGTTTTTCCGCGGTGTACGGGGTGAAGCCGCCGGTGGAGTTGTTTATTCCGCGGGTGGGAAAGTAGGATCGGGAGGAACTCGACATCCCGAGCGCAGCGAGAGACCTTGGGCTTGCCAGCGCCACCTTTCCTGCAACTGCCGGCACGCACCAGGATCCTGCGCTTCGCCTGGGACGACAGTTCTTACCCAGGTGACGGTCTAGCTGGCGGTGTCGCTGTCGCTCTCGATGCGCGGGAGGACGGCGCGCAGCAATGCTTCGAAACTGGACCTGACGCGCTCGCCGGTTTCCATCACTTCCTCGTGCGAGAGCGGCTGGTCGAGGATTCCTGCGGCCATGTTGGTAACGCACGAGATGGCGAGCACTTTGATTCCCATATGACGCGCAGCGATTACTTCGAATGCGGTTGACATTCCGACCAGATCGGCGCCGATGGTTCGCAGATAACTGATTTCGGCGGGAGTTTCGTAACTGGGGCCGAGCAGGGCGGCGTAGACGCCTTCGTGCAGAGTCATTCCAAGTTTGGCCGCTTCTTCGCCTGCGATCGCTCGATAGTCTTTTGCGTAAGTGTGGGTCATGTCGGGAAAGCGGACTCCGAATCGATCGTCATTAGCGCCCACCAGCGGATTCGCCCCCTGCAGATTGATGTGGTCGCGGATCACGACCAGCGCACCTTGCTGATAGTTGAGATTGATTCCGCCCGCGGCGTTGGTGAGGACGACGGAGCGGATGCCCATGCGTCCGAATACGCGCACGGGGAAGGCGACTTGCAGGGCGGAATATCCTTCATAAAGATGGACGCGGCCTTGCATAACGGCGACGGGGACGGAACCTGACTTGCCGATCACCATTTCTCCAGCATGGCCGATTGCGGTGGAGCGTGGGAAGGCGGGAATTTCGGAGAACGGGATTCGGGCGGGATCGGTCAAAGAATCGGCGAATGCACCGAGGCCGGAGCCGAGAACGAGGCCGATGCGACAACGGAGCGGGGTGCGCTGCAGGATAGATTGGGCGGCGGTTTCGGCGAGGGTGTATTGATCTTCCATAAAGGTGCGAGCTGACGTAATTTCGGTCTTGCTGGCAATGCTAGTCGCCGCGAAAGAAACGCCAAAGCTCAACCATCTTTCCTATCGGATTGGGCACAATCCATAAAGCTACGGCGAAGATGACTGCAAGGGCAAAGCCAGCACCTTTCAGGATATCGAGAAACACGCGACTCTCCCTATTACACCTCTGGTCTCCAGTCTTACGGCGCGGCTGAGGCAGCGCCCTTTCAAAGCTACAGATTTTGACCTTTCAATATTTTTTCTCGAACTTTGAGAATTCGGCTTCCAGTTTCCATTGTTCGCGGGCGCGTTCGCTGTGTGCGATGAATTCTGCGCAGGCCGCGGAGGGCTTATCGGCGGCTGCCGCATCTCCCGTGCAAGCCGGGGTCATGCGGAATACCAGCTTGGTTTCCGCCCAGAGGCTTTGACCGGGCAGGAAGCTGTGCTCCAGGCTCTGGCGCGCGCTGCGTTTTATATCCGCATAGGTCAGATGATAGGTCTCGACGGCGCGCAAGTATTCATGCGTCAGGTCTGAACGGTCCACGCCTTCGTCGTCGGTGGCCAGGGCTACGGGAACGCCGTACTTCATATAAACCGGCAGAGGATGGTCGTCCCCGGACACACCCAGGATCATGTCATTTGAGGTCAGCGCAATCTCGACCAGGACGTTGCGCTCCGCCATTTCATGCAGCAAACCGATCGGATCTCTCTCGTTCATGACCGAGACTCCGTGGCCGATGCGCTCGGCGTGACCGCGCTCGACCGAAGCGCGAATGTGGAATGCGAGATCCTCGGGCGGAACCAAGCCCATCGTCAGTTCGCCAGCGTGCAGCGCGATGTGCACTTTGGGATAGATGCCGTGCAAGTAGTCGATCATGGCCATGTGCTCGTTGAAATCGTGGATGGGCACGTACCAGTCTTCGGGCATGACCAGATTGAGTCCGACAAAGCGCGGATCGGACGAGGCTAGTTCTAAACCCAGCAGAATCTGGGCGAAGACGATTTGATGCTGTAAGCCGCGCAAGACCTGATAGAGATAGCGGACAGTCACGTTGCATCCAGGAGCGGCGTCCGGGGTTGCGCATTTGAGGATTTCTTTGGCGCGGGCATCGTCGGCAGCGAGTCTCTTGCTGGTTTCCGTGGCGATGTCTTTTATTCCCGAGTTGAGCAGGGCCTCGCGCATTTTGGCGAAGTCCGAAGTCCACTCAACTTTGGCCGCCAGGCGCGCGGCTGCGCCGGCATCGGCGGTATGCATGAACTCGACATACTGAAGATGGTCCATGCCAGCGCGGTTCGTAGCCGCGGCGATCGCTTCCGCGATATGAGTGTCAGCGGCCAGACCGAATTTTTCAAAGCTCGCAAAGAAATGATCGTGGCCGGATTCGTCGCCAGGCCGCCAGTTGCGCATCGACCAGGCATCGATCATCTGGTTGTAGAGTACGTGATCGCCGTAACTGCAGCGGGCTGCGGGTTTGGCGGTATAGGTTTCACAGGAGTCGCAGGGCGGTGCGATCAGGCGGGAAGATGTGCGGTCCACGCACAATCCGCCATCAGAGGCGAAATCCACGAGATCTTCGGCGTAGATTGCGCCCTCAAGATGATTGTGCAGATCTCCACCCTTCGGCAGGTCGCGGACAAAAGCCAGCAGCAATTGCGGCTGCTTGCGAATGCGGTCCAGCCATGAGGCGGTACGTTGCTCGGAGCTTTGGGCGGCCGTGAACGCGCTCAACAGCAGCCATACACAGCAACGTGCAACTGCACTCTTGCTGAGCAGCAGCATGTACCCTCCCGGATTGCTCTGCGGAGTCAGGAAAGGAATTGTAATCTCTTGCGGGCGCGGGGGAAGGAGGAAAAGCAAATTTCAGTGCAGGTAGGCGATTGCCGCGATGATGATGGCGACGACCAGGAGGGCCCCAAGAATGTATTTGTTGGTCGCGAACCATGACTCGGATGGGAGCACCCCGCTCAAGAATGGGGCGTCGTCAGAAGGGAGCCCATCGGCTGGGCTAACGGACGGGGACGGTGCTGTTAGAGTTTCGGTCGCGATAGGTGCTTCGACCTTCGTGCCCGTGATTGGCGTCGATTCCTGCGGAGTCTCGGTGACTTGAGGCTCAGGAACCGAGCCTGCGAGTTTGCTGTTGGCTGGCGCCGGAGCCGGAGCCGGAATCAACGATCGATCTGCAGGAGAATCCTGAATAACAGTTTCCTGCTTCACAACTGAGGCGGACTTTCTTGAGTCCGGCGACGAAAGCTGATTGGATTTCTGGCTGGATGGAGACTGAGCAGGGCGTTGACCGCGCCAATGTTTCTCTTCGCACTCCACACAGAAGGTCCGTCCCTGCGAAACCGGAAATCCGCAAGCCTGGCACTTCTGCAGATTTCTCAAGACCGGAGGCACCGCGATTCGCTCGATGCTTTCCTTTGCCTGTCCGGTACTATCAGCGCGCATTGCGGCTGACCAGAATAAAGTCTTCGGCGCCACGGGTGAGGCTTCTTCTTTTTTCTCATCCGATTTTTTCTCATCTGCCGGCGGAACTTCCTGGGTTGGCGGTGTGGGGACAGGAGCCGCAAATGCTGCTGGAGAATCGGTTCCGTGTGGCGCAGCCTCGGTGGCTATCGCAACCTGAGGTCGAATCTCAGCTACGGCGGTGTGAGCAGGCGAAAAGTCCGCCCCGACCGCATGTTGCAGGGAGCTTTGCACCATCTCACCGAGCCGAAGCAAGGCGGAAAGATCGCGCTCGTCAAAGGCGCGGGGCTTGCTGGAGAGCAACTCGAAGACGCCGAGCACCTGGTCGCCGCTGACGATGGGCATCACAACCACCGAGGCTATGCCCAATTCGCGGCAGACGTCGCGGTTCACCCGGGGATCGCGTGCGGCGTCGTCGCAACGCAAGGGCTGGCGTGTGCGCACGCATTCGCCGGAGAGTCCATACTCGGTGGAGAGCAGAGCGCCCAGTTGGGGCGCGTTGGAGCCGGTGCTGGCGCGGCACACCATATCATTTGCGCCACGCCGCAGAGCAATGGCGCCGCCACTCGCCCCGGTAATGTATTGGGCGCGCTCGACCAGCAATTGCAGCGTGGCATCGAGATCGCGCTGGGCCATTTCGGCCAGGGAACGGCCGGCATCCTCGCCGGGAAAGCGCGGAGGCGGTTGCGAGGGATCGGGCAGGACGGTGTTGGCAGCAGCCAGTCTGGCGGAAACACCCGCGATCGCGGACCCGTTGGCACTGCTCGAATTGTCGGCCCCCGTCGTAGAGGATGAGGAGCTGTGGTCGACAATCGGGTCATGATCCATACGGTGAGTACCAGGTGCGAGAGTCGAGCGGGCCGGTGTCCCGGTTCCGTCAAGGCTAATTTCTAATTAGGAAGAGGCGTAATTGGAGTCTCGCTCCGCCAGAGCGTGCTGTCAAGAAGCGGGGGTACTCGAAAGTCACCGGACAGAAGCGCCAGGGAAGGCGCGCCAGGCTGGTTTCCTAAGCCGACCGTTGGCGCACCGCCGTGTTCGCCAAACGATTCGCCTCGACATTTTTGGCGCGCGGAACGTGTGAGATAGAGAACGTCAGGGCACGCGCCAGTTTGCGGCAGGTCCAATGAAGGGAGTAAAGACGCGCACTGCGGCAGGCGTACTCGCCGCGCATTTGGCGGACGACCACTTCGGAATCGGAATAAACATGCAGCGCTTTGGCCTTAAGCGAGAGAGCGCACTGCAAGGCTTCCATCAGCGCGACGTATTCGGCGACGTTGTTATCCTGATGACCAATCCATTTGGCGATGCGGATGGGGCCGCTGGCGCAGCCATCAATGATCACGCCAATGCCGGACGGGCCCGGGTTTCCCTGGGATCCCCCATCGACATAAGCTACCAGTTCGGCGATCACAGCAGTTCCACTATCAGCAAGATGCGCCGAGAGGCGTGACCGCGTCAAGATGATTATTGGGTTCGCAGCCGATTTTTGCTTCATCCGGGCAATGTGCAAGATTCTGTGGAAATCGAGCCATTCGTCACACGCGAAATTCCTAACAAACGACTGTACAATAAGTTACCTTTTCCTTTTTTCACAGCTGCGCGACTAAGCGTTGCACCAATTGTTTGCGTTGACATTTATGAATGCTCTGTTAAGGTTGCTTTCGTCGACGGTCGAAAGGGTTAGCGAAATAAAATTTGCTGGCCCGAACTAGACTGGGTGATCAGCCCGGCAAGGCAACTTGCAGGGCAGCCAAACCTGAAAAAACCGACGGCTCTGCGAGGGGCAGTTGGGGTTTGGGACTGTGAAAGCAGTGATCGCATCAAGGGGCTGTGACGGTACATGCGTCCACGCGGCTGACTCCCTCGCAGGAGTTGGCAGCTAGAGCATAACCAATGTCACGGCCCTTTCAATTTTTTCCCGCCCTTATTTCTTCCAGCACAAATCTCAAGCGGCTGCTTCCCCGACAATGGATTCGTCCACGTAGCACCAGATCCAATCTTCTCCGGGCTCAATGGAACGCATCACCGGATGATGCTCATGACGGAAATGTTTGGTGGCGTGCTTGTTCTTCGAGGAATCACAGCATCCCACGTGGCCGCATGACATGCACATTCGAAGATGAACCCAGGGGTCGCCGGTCTTGATGCAGTCTTCGCAGACGTGCGTGTCTGTAGTTGTGATTTTGATTTGGTCAAGGTGCTTGCATTTGTCTGACATTATTCTCTCCAACACCTTAGAGTTCAGAGCCGTTCGAGTTCCTTGCGATCCCAATGCGCGAGTGAAGCTCCAGCGTCGTAGGTACTCTCGAGAAAGCTGAGCAGCGCTTCGCGAGGAGAAGCGGATTGGCGTACGTCGTCGTACATCAGCAAAAACTCCTTCATCTGTGGATGGTAGAAGGCTGCTGCAGGTTGCACTTTTTGCTCGGCGAAGCCCGGCGGCTCGGGCGCTCCATAAACATAAAATGCTGCGCCTGGAACCTCGCCTCCGCCCGGCCAGAATCCCGCACTGATTACCTCATGGGAATAGGCTTCGCGCGTAATGGGATCGGCGGCGGGTCGTTCGGGGGCGCGGCGACCGGAGAAGCGCGTCACGCACAGGTCGAAGCTTCCCCAGAAGAAATGCACTGGACTGTCTTTGCCGATGAAACGCGAGCGAAATTCCTTGAAGACGGTGTCGGACAGAATCAATATTTGCCATAGCCGGTGCGCGTATTCGGGATCGTAGGACGAGTGTTGCTTATCCCTCTCGAACCGCACAGGATTCGGCACCTCGCAGGGCATCGTCCAAATTTTCACCTCGATGCCCAGCGAGCGCAACGCGGACATGAAGTTAGCGTAGAAATCGGCGACGGTTTGCGGCTGCAGCGGTAGAGTCTTGGAAGAACCCCAACTGGTCTCAATGGTCAGTTTATGGCCGATGAAATCGAACTCGACTTCGAAAATACCGTCGTGATAAGGAATCGCTGAGGTTGTAAGTCCGCGTGCGCTTACGTAAAACGGAACTTCCCACCAGTGATTGACAAGAGGCGTCAGCACCAGCCGCACCTTGCCAACGATCTGGGTCCACATGTGGAGAGTCGCGTAAGTCTCCTGCCAAGCCGCAAGCGGCAACTCGGGCCAGGCGGCTTGCTTCGAACTGTCAGCAGCGGACTTCATGGAAAACCTCAAGCTTGGGACGTTGACGCGCTCTGGTTCGAGCCGATCATTCGGTTTCATTAGACGCCGGTTTCATTAGACGCCGGTTTCATTAGACGCGGTCAGAGAGAAAAGCGATCCGTGAACTCTGGAACGGGACGCTCCAGAAGCGAGCGGCTATTTTCTTGGCGGCAGATATTTTTTCTGAACCGAGGCCACGATCACATAATTAGGATCCACCATCTCATTCAGATGAATCTTTCCTACCTGGGAGAGGAGCTCATAAGCGTCGAGCTCCGACAAGCCGTAGTCTTTGTGGATCCAGTGGACAAGTTCGGTGAAAGCTATGCGCAGCGCGTCGTCGAGCGGGCGGTAGGCGCCGACGGTCATGATGGCGTCATCGTTCTCGAACTGAGGCCAGGCGATGGTACGGCCTTTGATTACGCTCAGCTGCACGCGCGCTTTCAGTGGAACTTCGATGGCGCTGCCTGCGATTTCTCCGTCGCCCATGGCAGCGTGGCCGTCGCCGATATAGAACAGGCCGCCTTTCACGTTTACCGGAAAATAAACTGTGTTGCCGACGCTGGCCTCGGGGGAATCCATGTTGCCGCCGAATTCGGCGGGGACCACGGAACTGCGCGCCTCGCCCTCCGCGGGCGCAACTCCGATACAACCGAAGAAGGGATGCAGGGGGATCTTCACCGAGAAATCGTTATCGTGGGCCGTGAACGTGGCCGTGTTTGCGGCGTGATCGATGTGATAGAACCAGATGCGCTCCGGCACGGGGGGATGCAGCATGGGCGTGTAGTTGGTCTCGTTGAGCGCACCAAATCCGGGAGAGAAGGCGCCCACGCCGGTGTCGCCATCGACTTGGAGATCGAGAATCTTGACGGCAAGCGTATCTCCGGGTTCGGCACCTTCGACGAAAAATGGTCCGGCAAGCGGGTTATCGCCTTTCACCAGGCTGAGGGTGTCGCCGGGCCTTTTGAGCACGTTGCCAAAGCAATCGAGCGTGTTGGTATCGAGAATGTCGCCGGATTTCAAACGCGCAACCGGCTCGGCGGTGGCGAATAAATACTTTACGTTCGCGCTGGTGGTGGTGTAGTGAACGGTATTTTGGGCGTAGATCGTGCCCGCCAGAAATAGGACAGCACCGAGACGAGCGATCACAGGGAGCCTCCACGACAGTGTTCGATTGCCGATCAGCGATTGTAGCCGGTAAGCGCTGATTGCGGAGGGCGATGAAGGAAAAAAGCGAGGGCCGCCCTCATCTCTCGGCTCTACTGTTCCGGCTCGAGTCTTCGAAGTTCGGGCTACCGCACTCCAGGCTCGTACATTGTGCGGCCCGCTGAAATTTATTGCTGCTGCGGAACATGGCTTGCAGAAACGGCCACGCGCTGCTCGAGGAACCGACGCTCCATGGGATTGCGCGCGACGGCTAGCGCTGCTCGAAAATGCTCATTCGCGGCTTCGTGTCGACCGCTGCGAAGCTCGAGATCGCCCAGCGCGGCGAAGTAAAACGGGTAGGTGGCCAGTCGATCCGACCTCGCAATGGAGCGAATCTCTTCGAGCCCGCGTTTGGGACCTTCGTGCTGCGCGATCGCGATGGCGCGGTTGAGGGCGACGATCGGCGAAGGGCGAATTGCCATCAGCGTGTCGTAGAGTGAAACGATTCTGCCCCAGTCCGTCTCCTCGGTGCGGTGCGCGGTCACGTGAACCGACGCGATCGCGGCCTCCACGTGATATTCCGTCAGTTCTTTTCCGGTGGCTGAGAGATCGAGGAGCCTTTGCCCCTCGGCCACCAGCCGTGAATCCCATCGGGTTCGATCCTGGTCGATGAGCGCGGTCAAGTTGCCCCACCTGTCGACGCGGGCTGGCGAGCGCGCGGCGTGAAGACACATGAGCGCGGAAAGAGCAAACGTAGCCGGGGTTGCCGCAAGCGGGTAATCGAGCAAGAGGCCGGTGAGGCGCATGGCTTCCTGGCAGAGCTCGGCACGCACTGCCGACTCGGGGGATGCGCCGTGATAGCCTTCGTTGAAGAGCAGGTAGAGTGCGCGCTGGACCGCCGGAAGGCGTGCGGAGAAGTCGTCGGCACCCGTGACGTCGAACAGCCTCTTCGATCCCGCCAGAACTTTTTTGGCGCGCGAGATACGCTTCTCAGTGGCCGCGTGGGAGCTGACGAAGGCGCTTGCGATCTCAGTCACGCTGAAGCCGCACAAGATGTGGAGCACGAGCGCGACCTGCGCTTCCTCCTGAAGCCGCGGATGGCAGCAGGAAAACATCATCCGAAGCTGATCGTCCTTGATTGCGTTTGCGCCAAACATCTCCTCGACAACCGGGGCGAGTGTCCATTCGCTTTGGAGCAGCCTCCCCAACTCTGGCGCGAAGGTGCGCGCAGTGCGCTCCCGGCGCAGGACGTCGAGGGCGCGGTTCTTGGCCGTGGCCATGAGCCAGGCTGAGGGGTTTTCCGGGACACCGCGGAATTTCCACACTTCAAGCGCCCGGCAGAAGGCGTCCTGGACGACGTCTTCTGCCAGTGCGAGGTTGTGGACTCCAAAGATGTGGGTCAACGTGGCGACCATGCGCCCCGCTTCGCGCCGGAAGAGATGGTCGCTGTTGGGATCCATCACATGTTCATCTTCATGACTGGGCGTACTTCCACGGCACCGTCAACTTCAAAAATCGGACAGCCCTTCGAAAGCTGCACCGCCTGGTCAAGATCGCGGGCCTCGATCAAAGTGTAGCCGCCTATGACGTCCTTGGTCTCTGCAAACGGCCCGTCTGTCACGGTTTTCTGCTTGCCCTTCACCAGTTTGCCAGTGGGCTCGAGCGGCTGACCTTGGTCTTTGATATGACCTTTCTCGCCCAGGTCCTTCAACCAGGTCATCCATTTCTGCATTACCTGCTGCACTGCCTCAGGTGATCGGCCGGCCTCACCACCGCGATAAAGATATACGAACTCGCTCATGTTAATCCTCCTTCAGATTTTTACTTCTGAGCTAAAGACGTTTGAGCGGCGCAGTGGCGGACATTTTTTTCGCAGGCCCATTTTTCTTCCTGGCATAGAATTTTTGCACTTTGGAGCGGTTGCCGCAAAGTTTCATGCTGCACCAGCGGCGGTGGTGATTTTTGCTGGTATCGAGAAAGAACCATTGGCAGGTGGGAGACGAGCAAGCGCGGACGAAGGGCAGCTGGTCGGATGCGAGCAGGTCGGCGGCCGCGCGCGCGATTGGCCACAGGAGGGAAGAAAAACACGAGCCTGGGTCGTCGAAGCGCCACTGGCAGCGTTCGTCGTTTTGCACCAGCCGGGAATGCAGCGCCGCTTCGTGGACGCTTGCATTAAGTCTGTCCATCGCTATTTGCGGGATCTTTTGCTCTTGTACGACTGCTGAAAAAATGGCGTACAGCGTTTCGCGCAGGCTGCGAGCGTGGCCGAGAGCGTCCTCGGCGTCGGCGCTGCGCGGGGGAACTTGCTCGAGCAAATAATCCGCCTGATCCGGGGTGAGAATGCCGGTCGCGGAGGCGAAGCGCGCCAAGTCGTCGTAGCCCTTCAGAAACTCCTTCGGTTTGCCGCTGGGACGGTCGTCGAGCGTGTTGACGAAATCGAGGCAGAGATTCCCCGCGATCAGTTCAAATTGAAGCGGCCGCTTATCCGACTCAGTGGGCGTCATCAGGGTGATGCAGTCTCCGTCCCAATCATATAACCATTAAAACTATCTTGACAAGTTAGGCAAGAACCCGTAGGATTCATCTAACCTTCTAACCTATGTTTGAAGGTTATCACATTCGGAGGTCAGCTCCCATGTTTCTCAACCAGGCGGCACAAATTATGGCGCTCATTCGCAATGTCAAATTGCAAAACATTGGAGGTAGACCTGTGATCGTTTCCCCGCCGCGCAAACCCGCTAACCAACGCGACCGGGGGCTGGCCATCAAACTGGCGCTGGCTTTCGTGGCGATCTATGTCATTTGGGGATCGACCTACCTCGCGATCCGCTATACCGTGGAAACCATTCCACCGCTAGTGGCGGCGGGAATCCGGCACTCGATTGCGGGTGGGATTATGTTGACTTGGGCCTGGCTGCGTGGGTTTCGCCCGACCCGGCAGCAGTGGGTGGCGGGATTTTTTTTGGGAACATTCTTCTTTTTAATTGGTCACGGCACGCTGCATTGGGCGGAGCAGCGTGTAGGCTCGGGCCTGGCGGCGCTGCTGCTTGCGACGGAGCCGATGTTCATTCTAGTTCTTGGCTGGATAATGGGACGGCAGAGGATCAGTCGAATGAGCGCCCTGGGATTGGGGTTAGGGGTTGCTGGCGTGGCCGTGTTAACCGGAGCGGAATTGACGGTGAAAGGTTCCAGCCTGTTGGGGTTGCTGGCGGTATTGCTGGGTTCTTTGTCGTGGTCATTCGGCGTCGTGGTTTCACCGCGGCTGAAGCTGCCGTCTGACGCTCTGGGGCGCACGGCGCTGCCGACGATCTGCGGGGCGGCGATGTTGCTGATCGCGGCGGGAATATCGGGCGAGTTCCAGCAGACCCACTGGGCAAGCGTTTCGTTGCGGTCCCTGTTTGGCTTGGGATATCTAATCACGTTCGGGTCCGTGGTGGCGTTCACTTCCTACACCTGGCTGTTGCAGCGCGTTCCGCCGACGCTGGTAGCGACGCACACATACGCAAACCCTGTGGTCGCGGTTCTATTGGGATGGTTTCTGGCGCACGAGCCTCTGACGATGCGTGTGGTGCTGGCATCTGTTTCGATTCTGGGCGCTATCGTGCTGGTGCGAAGGGGCGAGCGTGCGCCGGCGGCGAAAGCGCCGCAAAGAGATCCAATCGTCGCGAAGGATCAGAGGGCCTTGCAGAGCGCGTCATAATCTCCCTTTCGTGATAGCGGGAGGGAGTTGTACTGGGGCTCGCCCCTTCTTCGCTCCCGCGGAGCAAGCATCGGCTAAGCTCGATTGCCTACGGAGCGCTATGCCCGGTGCACTGCAGCACGCCCAGATAGGCGCTCCATGGACCGACTACGTCACGATACTGATGGGCCATCACGCGGGAAAGTTGATGCACATGCGTGAGGTCGTGAACGGCCCATGTCCCGAGAAGTTCCGATAGGGTCACGACCCCCAGGGCTGGGTGCCTTCCCCGCCGGCTGAAGTCTTCTGGCTGCAAATTCAGTGCTTCGAGCGCGGCTAGATTTTCCTTGCGCAGGCGGGCGAAATCGTCCAAGAGCTGCTCCAGCGACCGGTCTCGACTCTCTTTCAGCTGCGCAAAGCGATCAAAGGGATCAAAGGGCCGCGCTTCGCCGTTTTCGAGAAGGATCCGCACCCGCGGCATCCAGTCGGTGCGCTCTCCGACGATCAGGTGGCCTATGATGTCCAACGCGCTCCAGGTATCATTTCCGTCTTTACTGCGTCCTTCATTGCAGCGCACCCACGCGTCAGGCAGGCCGCGCAACAACGCAGATACGGTTGCCGGAGTGCGAGTGAGCACTGCGATGGCCTCGGCCATTCTGAATTCCATCATGCTTCGAATGCCTCCGCGGATGCGTGCATGGTGCTTTCGACTCACCTACTGCACGGGCATTTTACTATCTTTTCGACTTTGCCGATGTCGCGCGGCGGAGTAAGTCGGGCGCCTTCATGGACTGGCAATATTCTTCAAAGTTCGGGCGCGGTTGGTCCCACCTCAGGTCCGCGATGGTATCAAAAACAGGCACATCGAGTCGCAGGGTGGCTAGCGTGCGAAATAACAATGCATCGTTCCACGCGTCAAACAGCGTTTCCGATAGCAACTGCGCTTTGCGAATCGAGGGATGCCATTGCTGCCAGGCTTTGGGAATATCTTCCAGGTGGGGATAGTGAGAAAAAGTAAGAGCCGCGGCTTTTACGCCCCAGCCGGGCAAACCTGGAAAGCCATCCGCACTGTCGCCGACCACGGCCAGGTAGTCGGGAATCGATTGCGGTTTCACGCCGAACTTAGCAACCACGCCAGCCTCATCGCGCAAGATATCGCGCCTGCGATCCAGTTGAAGCACTCGCGTGCCCACAACGCACTGACTGAGATCTTTGTCGGGCGTACAAATCAGCACATGGTCTACGCGATCATCTTTCGCGGCTTTGCCGGCGGCCGAAGCAAGAGCATCGTCCGCCTCGAAGTAAACCATGGGCCACACGATCACTCCCATGGCTGCGAGCGCCGCTTCGAGAATGGGGAACTGCGAGAGCAACTCAGGCGGTACTCCTTCGCTGGTCTTGTATCCGGAATACAGATCGTTGCGGAATGACTCAACCACGTGATCGGTGGCCACGCCAAGATGAGTTGCGCCGCGCTCGATCATGGACAGGACGGAAGCGAGGACGCCTCGCACTGCGCCGATTTCCTGGCCGTTCACATCCAAGGCAGAAGGCACGGCGTAGAAATGGCGGAATAGTTCATAGGTTCCGTCGATTAAGTGGACGTCCATGCAGGGCTGATCAGGTTTCTGCTGGCGATAGTATACGAATCGGCGCGGCTTTGAGAGATTTTCGCGTGCGCCCGATGGCGCATGGACAGAAGACCGGCAGAGCCGCGCTTCGCGGAGTCCAAGGGAGTGTTTCCCCCACGAGCGTTCACGGCCGTCCGAAAAGCCGGCGCGATGGCGGCGCTACTCTTCAATGCCCTTCGCGGCGGCGGAGGTAATCGATGAACATTTGTTCGACGGGCTTGTCGTAAGTTTTAAGAACATGGCGGACAGTGTGACCGCTCACGAAGTGGCAAACTTCCTCGGCGAGATTCTTGGCGTGATCACCGGCACGCTCCAGGGATTGCGTCATGAAAATGATCTGCAGACTGGCCTGGCGGGCGATGTTTTCCGGATTCTCGATGTGACGAAAGAAGATGAGATTGCGAAGGCGATCGATCTCGGAATCGGCACGGAGAACATCGACGGCCTTGCCGACGTCTCGTGCCGAGAAGGCGTTGCCGACGTCGGTGAGCATTTTTTCAAGGATGGTGGCCATGTGGGTGAGATCGCGAGCGTCGTCGGAATCAATGCGGCCGGCGGCGCCTTGAGCGCTGTTGGCGAAGCTGAGCAGCAGGTCACCAATGCGCTCGAGGCTGATCATGAACTTCATGCAGGCCAGGAGTTCGCGGGCTTGTGCGGGATCGACCTCGGTGATGACGGTGGTGACGGCGCTGTCGATTTCCATGTCGAGAGTGTCGAGTTCGCGTTCGCGCTGCCGGAGAGAGTTAAGCAGTGGAGCGGAGCCGGTCGCGATGCCTTCGGCTGCGGCACCTGCGGCTTCCTTGGCTAGATGACAGGCCTCGATGGTGCGACGGACGATGTGATAATGGGCGGGTTCGGGAAGCAGGCGTTCGACGCGGGCGGTACTCATGAGATCTCCCTGTGGCGCTGACGGGGGAGTGCGCAATGCTATTGACACTGATTTTGCCGTACGCATAACTGGATGGTCAACGGCTAAGCATAGTTTTTCTTTTTCGGGGGTGGGTTAAGGCGCCGTGAATTTTTGGTCATTTTTCGGCGGACGCGTTTGACAGAGGCGGCGGTCTCTCGATGAGCGGCGATAGGTTTAAGCCGAGGGAAGGGTAAACAGGAAAATCGCGCCGTGGGCGAGTTCGCTTTCGGCACGGATGGAGCCACCGTGGGCCAGCATGATGTGTTTGGCGATGGCGAGGCCGAGGCCTGTGCCGCCGGATTCGCGGGAGCGAGCTTTGTCGACGCGATAGAAGCGCTCGAAGAGACGAGGAAGGTGCTCCGAGGCAATGCCGGCACCGAAATCCCGCACACTGAATTCGACCGCGTGCGGAACCGTGCGGGCTCCGAGGACGATGCGTCCGCCGGAAGCGCCGTACTTCAGGGCATTGTCGATCAGGTTGGAAAATACCTGATGGATGGCTTCGCGGTCGGCGAGAACTGGGGCGAGACTTTCGGGAATTGGGTGGTCCTGAATGCGGAGATCGATGCCATGCGTACGGGCTATCTCGCGGAAGCTCTCTTCGGCGTCGTGAAGAAGTTCGGCGGGGGGTACGGGCTCCGCATCGAAACGGGTTTCCCCAGATTCGACGCGTGCCAGGGTGAGCAGGTCTTCGGTGAGGCGGGCCATGCGGGAGGAATTCTTGCGAATGATTTCCAGAAACTCGCGTGTAGACGCGCCGTTTTCAGCCGTAGTGTCGAGCAAAGTTTCCGCATAGCCCTGAATCGAAGTAAGCGGCGTGCGCAGCTCATGCGAAACATTGGCGATGAAGTCGCGTCGAGTTTTTTCGACGCGCTCAGTTTCCGTGAGGTCGCGGAGGACGGCGACCGCGCCTCCGTCGGGTAAGGGTGCAGCCGTTACATCGAACGCCCGGCCGGGAACGATCGAGGTGGCTCGAGCGGTTTTGACTTCGCGGCTGACCGTGGCGTCCTTCACGGTGGCGAGAAAGTCGGGGTCACGGATGGTTTCGACGACCGGCTGCTGCAGGCGAGTGCCTTGCGGAACCATCCGGTTCATCGGTTGATTGGCCCACTGGACCAGACCGTCGGCGCTGACGGCGATGACGGCGTCCTGCATGCTGTTGAGCAGGGTTTCGAGCTGATGCTGGCTGGAGCGCACGTCCGCGAAACTTTGTTCAACCCGACGGGCAGTCTTATCAATAGCGCCCGCGACGCGGCCGATTTCATCCGGCGAAGTTTCCAGGATGCGCGCCCGAAGGTCGCCTTCGGCGATACGGGCGGCGACGTCGACGATGCGCTCGAGGCGGCGGGCGCTCCAGACAGAGGCTACGGCAGCCACCACCAGGGCAAAAAGAAACGCCAGCGCGGAACCGAGTTCAAGCCGGCGCCGGACCTGCAGGGAAATGGCCTCGACATCGGAAAGCGGGTACGCCAGACGCACGGCGCCACCGGAAACAGGAACGGCGACATAAAGAAACGGAGTGCCAATGGTGGCGCTGCGGCGCTGATCGCTGCCGACCCTGCCCGCGAGAGCCGCCGCAAACTCGGGAGCAGTGGCACGGTTCTCCCCCGTAGCGGGACGCGCCTCCGAATCAGCCAACACGTTCCCTGCAGGACCGATGATGGTGACCCGAGCGCCAGCGGCTTGGCCTTCCTGAGCAGCGATGTCAGCGAGCGAATGAGTGCGGTCGGTCTCGACCCGGTGAGCGAGGAGTTGGGTCTTTTGGACGAGATTGCGCTCAATTTCGGAGCGCAGGGAGGTTTCCCAGGCGCCCCCGAGGAGGAGGTCGAACATTACGGCGGCGGCCAGGATGACGACCAGAAAGGCGGTCATCAGCTTAAGGAAAATCCCGCTTCTCACGGCTTTCTCACTTGGGCGCCTCGAAGCGGTAGCCCGCGCCGCGTACCGTCTTCAGATAGCGCGGGTTTTCCGGGTCCGGTTCGATTTTTTCCCGGATGCGGCGAACATACACGTCCACCGAGCGCGGAGTGACGTAAGAGGTATCCCGCCAAACGGAATCCAGCAAATGGTCGCGGGAAAAGACGCGGCCGAGATGACGCGCGAAGTAATCGAGCAGGCGAAACTCCGTAGCCGTGGTGGGAACGGTTTGTCCGCGAACCATCAGGACCATGGCGGAAGGATCGATCTCAATGTCGCCGACTTTGAGCGGGCTGGGCGGAAGCGGACGTTCAAAGCGGCGCAGCACAGCCTTAACGCGAGCCACGAGTTCGCGCGGACTGAAGGGCTTGGCGATGTAATCATCGGCTCCAATCTCGAGGCCGAGGACGCGGTCAGCCTCGCTACTCTTGGCGGTCAGGAAAATAACCGGCACGGCCGCGAGTCCCTGAGTCTGGCGGACGGTGCGGCACAGCTCGAGACCGTCCTTGCCGGGGACCATGATATCGAGCACGAAGAGCGCTGGACGCTGGCGCTCCGCGTCGGCGATTACGCTAGAACCAGTGGGATAAACGCGCACAGCAAAACCTTCGTTCTCCAAGTGGTGGCGAACGAGGCGAGAGATATCGGGATCGTCTTCGACGACGAAGATGCTGGGTTTCACGGGTTCATTGTAACCAAGGGAGTTGCGAGTACCTAGTACCGAGTACCTGGTTTCGGTGGTGCGTGCGGGTTTTCATCGGATTGTAACAATCAGGTTACCGGCGGGGTCGAGGTGAAAGCGCTTGCCGGGTGGGATCACTGTGGTGGCGCTGTATTCGGTGATGATGGCGGGAGCGGAATATTTCCTGCCAGGCTTCAGGGTGTCGCGGGAGTAGATTGCGGTCGCGAGTTTCTGGCCGTCGAATGAGACTGGGGCTTTGGGCGTGGAGAGCGAACCGAGCTTTGCCCGGCTTGGAAGGGCAGCAGTGCCCGTCCCCACATCGACCGTTGGCAGGGTAGCGCGGAGGCGCAGGGTTACTAACTCTACTTCCCGGTCGGGATGGGCATAGCCGTAGCGGCGTGCGTGTTCCTTCTCGAAATCGGCCAGCAGGTTTCGGGTGAACGCCAGGTTGAGTTCGTATCCCTGGCCGCGGTAGCGAGTGTCCACGCTCCGCTCATAATGCACTGTTCCCTGCCAGGCTTCCTGACGAAAATCTTTTGCCGCTTGTGCTTGCAGAGTTCGGAATTCTTGCGCCATACGCGCGTGCGGAATGTTATTGGCCACGCGCAACAGCACTGTGCGGGAATAATCTTTCACGACGTCACTGACCAGAATGCCGAGAGCGGAGAGCGCGCCGGGAAGCACGGGAACAATCACGCGCGGGATGCTGAGGGCTTCGGCCAGGGCGCAGGCGTGGAGGCCACCGGCGCCGCCGAAGGCCACCAAGGCAAAGTCACGGGGATCACGGCCACGCTCGATCGAGACTACGCGGATGGCTTTTTCCATGGTGGCGTTCACGACGCGGACGACGCCGGCGGCAAAGCGTTTGAGCGGCAGAGCACTTCCCTGCTGCTTCAGCCATTGGGTCGTGATGCGGCGGGTGCGGTCGAGATCGAGAGTGAAGGCGCCCCCAAGAAAGCGGTTGGGCTGCAGGCGACCGAGTAAAAGGTTAGCGTCGGTGACGGTGGGTTGCGTGCCGCGGCCATAGCAGATGGGGCCGGGATCCGCGCCCGCCGATTCGGGGCCGACGCGTAGAACTCCGGCGGCGTCAAAGCGGGCCAGCGAGCCTCCGCCCGCGCCTACGGTATGGATGTCGAGCATGGGGACGCCTATCGGGAGCCAGGCGACTTCTGCCTGGCTGGACGTTGTGATGGCACCGTCGACCAGGGAGACGTCTGTCGAGGTGCCTCCCATGTCAAAGGCAATGATGCGGGAGAATCCGCTGCGACGGGCGCTGGCAGCAGCGCCGACGACGCCACCAGCGGGGCCGGAGAGAACGGTGCGGACGGGCTCGCGGGCGGCGGCAGCGAGTGCGGTAATGCCGCCGCTCGACTGCATAACGAAAATTCGATTGCGCTGAGCTACCTCGGGGTCTGAAGTTGTCGCGGATTTTGGATGGTTTTTCGCAGCGCTCAAGCGTTGCGCCTCCCCACAGCCCGTGATTGCCCGAGCGCCCTTGTCTTTCTTGGGACCGTGAGCGCTTATCTTCGAGATTTCTGTTGCCGACCTAAGCCCCGCAGCACGTCGCGCAACATTTTCCAGATATCGCTGCATTAACGGTTGAAGGTAGGCGTTGATCACCACGGTTGAGGTGCGCTCGTATTCGCGGAATTCCGGAAGAATCTGGTGAGAGATGGAAAGCGAAATGCCAAGCGGCTTGAGTGCTTCCGCCACGGCTAATTCGTTTTTCGGATTCGCGAAGGAGAACAGCAGCGAGATGGCAACGGAGCCGGGATGCTGCGCGGCGACCCGGGCCACCAGCGATTTCAGATCTGCTGGCGAAGGTTCGGACAGGATCTCGCCATCGCTGGCAGTGCGCTCTTCGATGCCGAAGCGGAAATCTTTCGGGACTAACGGCTCGACACGGTCGAAGAAAAAATCATAAAGCTTGGGGCGGGATTGACGCCCGATCTCGATGACGTCTTCGAATCCCGCGGTGGTGACTAAAGCTGAGCGCGCGCCTTTACGTTCGAGGAGCGCATTAGTACCAACAGTGGTCCCGTGCAACAGAACGAATTCGCCTTGGTGATCGATTTTGCTGAGTGCTTCAACGATTGCTTGCGAGGGATCTGCGGGAGTCGAGAAGATTTTCAACATCCGCAGCAGGCCGGTGGTATCTGTCCAAACGCAGTCGGTGAAGGTGCCACCAGTGTCGATGGCGACGCGGAGTGGTTGGGGGAGGCGCGGCATGGATTGATTGGGAGAGTAGCAGAGTGCTGAAAACTTCCAGATACCTCTTCAGGGCTAGGGTAAAAGGGTTCGAAAATGCGCTTAAGCTTGCCGCTCCCTATTCCTATCCCACGATCCTCAACGCTGACCGAGGCTTCCCTTTAGCCGCCATTTTCCACAAAGAAAAGCCCGGACCGCGACCCATTGGTTGATTGCCTCCATATTTTAACGAATTCGTGATCGGGTTCTTGAGGGATTGAGAGTGAAAAATGCCGGCGCCGAACCCCCAAGTGAAGAATCGAGAGACCGTCGTGGCACATCGAACCGACGATGAAAGCTATTCAGGTGAAACAAGTTGGCGGACCGGAAGCGATGGAAGTGGTAGAAATGCCTGTCCCGCAACCGAAGGCGAACGAGGCAGTGGTCAAGCTGGCTGCTTCGGGGGTTAATTTTGTCGACGTTTACTTCCGTGAAGGCAGGTACAAGGCGGCGGCGCTGCCCTTCGTCCTGGGCCAGGAGGGCGCCGGCGTGATCACCGAGGTTGGCGCAGAGGCCAAGTCGGTCAAAGTTGGAGATCGCGTGGCCTGGACTGGCGTGCAGGGCGCGTATGCGGAATATGCCGCAGTCCCGGCGGACCGGTTGGTGCCAATTCCGCAGGCCGTGAGTGATCAGCAAGCTGCGGCCGCCATGCTCCAGGGAATGACGGCACACTACGTATCGCATGATACCTATCAGCTTAAGCCAGGTGAAACGGCGCTGGTGCACGCGGCGGCCGGGGGCGTGGGCCTGCTATTAGTGCAGATGGCGCACAATATCGGCGCGCGGGTGATCGCCACGGTTTCGACCGAAGAGAAGGCTAAGCTGGCGCGGGCTGCGGGCGCACATGAGGTGATCCTCTACACCCATGCCGACTTTGAAGCCGAGACCAAACGGTTGACGGAGGGCAAAGGAGTAAATGTAGTTTACGATTCCGTGGGCAAAACCACGTTCGAGAAGGGACTGAACGTCTTGCGTCCGCGGGGGATGATGGTGCTGTTCGGTGGGTCGAGCGGAGCGGTGCCACCCCTCGATCCGGTGCTGTTGTCGCAGAAGGGATCCCTTTACTTGACACGGCCCACGCTGGTAAATTACATCGCGACTCGCGAGGAGCTGGTGGCGCGATCGGGAGCGGTTTTTAGCATGATCGCCACAGGAAAGCTCAAGTTGCGCATCGAGCACACTTACCCCTTGGCTGAGGTCCAGCGTGCCCATCGCGACTTGGAAGGACGGAAGACGACAGGGAAGCTGCTGCTGATGCCGTGAGCCTTAGGTCTCCAACCAGCACAATCATGAAAGCAATTCGCGTGCAACGAACGGGCGGGCCGGAGGTAATGGAGTCAGCGGGTGTTCCGGTTCCGCAGCCGAAGCCTGCCGAAGCGCTGGTGAAGGTATCGGTGGCGGGGGTGAACGCGATTGATGGCTACTTCCGCGATGGCCGGTTCCGCACGCCGCTGCCGTTCATCCCCGGGCAGGAAGGCGCGGGAGTGGTAACCGCAGTGGGAGCGCAAGCCAAAACGGTGAAAGTGGGCGACCGTGTGGCGTGGAGCGGAGTGTTGGGTTCCTACGCCGACTTCGTGGTATCGCCCGAAGAGCATCTGGTGCCCGTGCCGGAAACCTTGACCGATCAGCAAGCGGCGGCGGCGATGGTGCACGGCCTGACAGCGCACTATCTGGTGAACGACGCCCATAAGCTGAAACCGGGCGAGACGGCGCTGGTACACGCAGCGGCGGGCGGAGTCGGGCTGTTGCTGGTCCAGATGGCGCGCGCAATCGGGGCGCGGGTGATTGGCACGGCTTCGAGCGAGGAGAAGGCCGGGCTTGCGCGCGAGGCAGGGGCGGATGAAGTAATCGTCTTCACCAAGCACGATTTTGAAGCCGAGGTGAAACGTCTGACGGACGGCAAAGGCGTCGAAGTGGTGTACGACGGAGTGGGCAAAGCGACTTTTGAGAAAAACCTGAATGTCATGCGCCTGCGCGGCATGCTCGTGCTTTACGGCATGTCGAGCGGGCCGGTGTTGCCGGTGGATCCGGCAAAGCTGTCGGAGAAAGGCTCACTCTACATGGCACGCACCACGCTCGCCCACTTCACCGCTACTCGCGATGAACTCCTGGCGCGCACTCGAGCGCTTTTTGGCATGATCCGAGAAGGCAAGCTCAAACTGCGAATTGCCAAGACCTATCCGCTGGCGGACGCGGCACAATCGCACCGCGACATGGAAGCGCGAAAGATTGCCGGCAAACTGCTGCTTATCCCGTAGAACTTATCCGTAGAAGATGTGTTCTTAAATTCTTAAATCAGACGGAGCTTGGGAAAGTCCTGACTGTAGCGATTGGCATCGCGGGTCATCAGCCTATCCGCCTGTAGCAGTGCATGCGCCGCGATTAGGAAATCCGGCAGCAAACGCTTGGGCGAACCTCCGCCGGATCGGCGGCGGCGGATGGCGTAGGCGGCAAAGGTTTCAGCCGCTAGCATCCAGACATTCTCTTCAAGGTCGAAATCAATAGCGATGGCCGTTTCCGCAAGAGCTTTCCGAATCGTGCGCACATTCAGGCCAGGGATCGCTGATAGCTCGACGAAGACCGGCGCGCATATCACGAGTGCTCCCTCTGAGCGAACTCTCGATAACTGGGAGGCAATCGTGGTTGCCGAGGGGGCTGCCGACCAAATTGGCGATAGGATGTTGGTGTCGAGGGCCGTCCTCATTCGTAGTCTTTATCGCTTCGCATGTCGTCGATCCAGGCCTTTATTCCCTCTTCCCCGCCGGGGAACGGATCCGCAATTCCGATGAACTTTTCGAAGGGATTGACTTCCGAGCGGACTGGCCGGATCACGGTGCGATCTTGCTCCATCACAAATTCGACGCGGTCGCCGGTTTCCAGCCCGAGGCGTCTACGTATCTGTTGCGGAACGGTGATCTGGCCCTTGCTGCTGATTGTGCTGGAATTTTTCATCTTTACTTAAAACATTTACAGTAAAGATATCATTCTTTACCGCCTAGGGTCAAGGGACATCAGATGCGGTCCACTTCAACATTTGCGGGGATGCAGAGAGGAGATTAGGACCGGTACCTTGCACTCGCAATCCTAAGCAGATCAACTTGGAAGAGCCGGCGAGATGGCTATTTTTGCTGGTTGAGCTTGATGCATAGTCGGGATTGTTCGTCTCCCCCTCCGCGAGCGAGGAGATAGAAGCGAACTGCATCAGCTCATATCGCCTTTTAGATCCTTGCGTTTCCAGTGGCGCCTCTTATCATCCACCGAAGACATTTCCCTCGTCTGTGCGCCTACCGTTTGCGTGAATAGTTCCGTGCGTAATCCGGCGCGGTCTGTCCTGGCAGAAGCCGCGAATCGTCAATCGGTGGTTCCGAAACAACTTTCAGCGGCACCACTCCCGCCCAGGTCGGAAAAGAATAATCCGCTTCATCGTCCACCACCGGTCCCTTCCGCACCTTGGCCGAAAATTCCTCAATCGGCACTCGCAGAACAGACGTCGCCTTGAGTTCGCGCTGGTTGGGCTGCCGCGAGTCGGCCCACCTTCCAGGAATGATGTGTTCGGAAAGAAGCCGTAACGCCTCGATCTTCTCCGCTGGATCGTCGACGGGGGTCGCCCTACCCAGGATCACCACCGAACGGTAATTCATGGACTGGTTGAAGATAGAGCGAGCGAGCACGAAACCGTCGAGCAAGGTGACGGTCACGCAAACCGGCACGCTTTCTTTCATCTGCCGCAACATGCGGCTGGCAGCGGAGCCGTGAATATAAAGGCTTTCGTCCTTGCGCCCGTAAGACGTCGGAATCACAAAAGGTTGACCGTCGACGACAAAGCCGACGTGGCACAGAAAACCTTCGTCCAGAATGCGATACGCGGCTTCACGATCATAAACAGCACGATCCGCTTCGCGGACGAGCCGGGTCCGCGGCGTGGGTGTGTAAGGTTCGGACATTGGGGAACGAACTCCGGGCAAGCGCCAAGGATGGTGGAAGGGAAAGTGTAACACCGGCTTAGAGAGGCGACTTTCGAGGCTCAGCCAATAAGGGCCGCCAGTCTGGATCCCATGAGGGTCATGGGGGGCACGGAATCCAGGCTTGAGTGAACAGAAACTTACCAATACAGTTTCATTGCGAACTGGAATTGACGCGGATCATAAGCGGCCGTCGCCTGGCCGGCATTGGTAAATAGCGGACTGACTGCAGCTGCGTTATACCGGTTGGCGATGTTGAACATGTCGGCGATCAATTCCATGTTGAAGCGCTCGCTAAAGTAGATGCGTTTCGCGACTCGCATATCGTTAAATACGGTCCACGGCGTAACCCCGGCGTTGCGGCCGAGATTGCCGTCGAGAGACTGAAGGCTGCCGTTGAAGTCCGCGATGCAGGGTTCCTGGAAAACTCCGGTCGGTGAGTATTTGGAACTAACCCCAGGAAATCCGAGCGCCGTGCACGCGGGGTTGACGAAAGTGTTGGGACGGCCGGTGAGAGAGGACAACTGGAGATTGTCGTCCCCGCTCGTAATGATGTTGAAGGGACGTCCGGAGCCAAACTCGATCAAAGGAGCGAGCGTCCAATTACTGAACAATTTGCTGGCAAATCCAGTACCGCCGAGTTTGCCCGACTGATAAACGCCACTGAACACAAAGCGGTTCCGCTGGTCAAACAGAGAGGTGGAGCGGTCCGCACTCGGGAAGTAGCTGTCCTGGGGAGTGAGAGTGGACTCGAGATCGGTCGAGTCATCGATGGCGTGCGACCAGGTGTAGGAGGCGAGAAATTCGTAGTGCCGGTTGAAACGTTTGCGGAGATTTGCGCTTAGGCCGTGATAGACGGAGCTGCCGTTTGAAAAATTGGCATCCATGTCGCCGAAAGGGATGCAGCTGGCCAGAGTGGCAGGGTTGCAGTTGGCATTGAAACCCTGGCTCGCAAGACCCTGCAAAATGGTTTGCCCCAGAGTCACGCAGGCGCCGGCGCCACCCGCGATGAGGGCGTCGGCAATAGAGGCACTCAACCCGCTCGGCCGGAAGAAATTCATTAAAGCGGCTGGCACATAGGCTTGTCCGGTCGGAAGAACACCACACGGAGCGAATGCCGTAGATGTTCCTACCGTAAAGGGACTCGTCGGATAATTCGGGTTTGAAGGAGCGATTCCTGCGGCGTTGGCCGCGGCCTGAGCCACCAGCAGGTTGTTCACCATCAAGTCGCCGCGAATTGTGTTGGCGTTAATCGGGCGGTTGAGGTGACGTCCACCGTTGAAGTTGTAAGCCAGATTAAGGGCGAAGCCGCCTCCTAGATCCTTCTCGATGCTGAAATTCGCCTGCTGCGAATACGCGTAGACGAAGTTCTTTGATTGCGGATAGCCGAAAGGCTGGAAGGCGAGTGGCAGGAAAGTGGAAGGATTAAGGTAGTTCTGGTTCAGGAAAATCGAGTTGGCCTGAAATGCGTTGAATCGTTGCTGGTTTGGCTCGTATCCCAACGCAGAGACGACACCGCCGTTACTTGAGACGGCACACGGTCCGGTGGCCGAATTAATTGGTAAACCCTGAAAAATCGGGATGGCGTTGAGATTTCCGAAATTGCCGAGACCCGAGGAATTGCTGCAGGTTCCCGTGCCCGCAAACGCCAACTGCCCGCTGGTCGAGCCGTCGGACGCATCGCCCAGGAAATAAAGGCCGAGCAGAGGGTGGTCATAGAAGAGTCCGTAAGAGGCGCGGACTACGGTCTTGCCATCGCCTTTGGGATCCCAGGCTAGGCCGATGCGAGGCTGAATATTGTTGGTGTCCGTCTGGATTCCTTTTTGCAATCCCAGATACTTATATCCAGCCAAAGCCAGCGGCGTAGGCGATCTGAATTGCGGCGGGAACTCGACGTCGTAGCGCACTCCGTAGTTCAAAGTGAGATTCGGACGAATGCGCCAGGAATCCTGCCAGAAAACTCCCAGTGGCTTGTTAGGAAATGAGTCATGAGGATTGCCGAATCCCTGAATGAAATCCCCCGGCAGGCCAGCACCGTATGCCTGAACCGGCGACAGGTTGGGGAAAGGATCGCCGGCGATTGGCGAGACGAAGCCCAGGCTGGCGGAGCTGAAAGTTCCGAAATCGTACACGCCTCCATAGTTCACGGTGAAGGTCGCGGTCGTCGGAATGTAATTGAAGTCCACTCCGAACTTGGTGTTATGAAGTCCCGTGGTTAAAGAAAAGTTATCGGTGATTTGGTAGCGCTGTTCAATGCGCTGAATGTAGGAGTAAGGCTCACGCCCAAAATAGGCAAATCCGGGAATGTTGACCGCCGGATCAGAGCCTCCCGGTATCGCCGTGTTGTAAAAGTACGACAAACCGCGACGTGCATATTGGAAGCGCAACTCATTCACTTTATTGTTGCCGATCGTCCAAGTGTCCTGAACCACGCCGGCAACATCGCGATAAGTCTGCTCGGACGTGCGAGAATAAGCGTTCTGCCCGAAAGGCTGGTCCTGGCCGCTGACCTCGATCCCCGTGACCGTGCTGGGACTCACGTTGGCGCGCAAGGTAAGCCGATTGTTGCTGCTGACATTGTGGTCGATGCGCAACGAGTACAGACTTGTCCCCTCGAATACGGGAAAATTTCCCCGCTGCGACGCCAGCGTTTGGTACGAGGCTGGCACAAAGCATGGCGGCGCGCTGCAACTCGTCGGAAAACCCCCGACTCCCGGAAAGCCGCCGGTCAGCCCTGTTGGCCAGGCTCCATTCACCGCCATACCAGACGAAGCGCCGACTAAGCCTGCGTATTGACCAACCGCTTGCGCAAAAAGAGGATTAGCCTCCGCCGCGAGCGTTGTCGGGTTGGTTAGGAAGCCGACCTGGTCCGGCGTCAGCTGTAAGGTTCCGAAGGGCAGTCCGACTTGGGTTGTATCAAAAGGCACGAATCCGAAGTTGTTTGCGCCGATGTCGGAGAAACCTGTCTCATGGCGCCGGGTAACTTCGTAGGAAAAATAAAAATAAGTTTTGTCTTTCTTGATGGGCCCACCAAAAGCTGTGCCTGCCTGCACCCGCGTGTAAGCGGGATTGGAAACTGTGCTGAAGGGATTCACTGCCTGGAAGTTGCGATTGCGCAGGTAGCCGTAAACGTCGCCGTGAAACTCATTCGATCCCGAGCGGGTAATGATGTTTACTACTCCCCCAGCCGCACGGCCATACTCAGGGGCATAGTTGTTCGTGATGATCTGAAACTCCTGCACAGCCTCCTGGGAGACGGTTGAGCGAACTCCGTTGACGCCATTGTCGGTGGCATCGGCGCCGTCCACATTTACCAGGTTGGACCGTGCGCGTTGGCCGCTGATATTGAGGCCCGAGGTGGGAGCCGCACCAGTGTTCGGAGCGTTATCACGGACCACCTGAGAATCCGTGAGCGTGAAATTGATGTAGTTGCGGCCGTTGATGGGAAGATTGTCGATGCGCCGCTGTCCAATCGTGTCGGTAGTCGAAGTGCGCGAGGTCTCAACCAAGTCTGCTTGCGAACTGACCTCCACCACTTCCTTGCCGCTCGCCACAGCGAGTGTCACTGGAAGCTCTACCAGGCCGCCCACGGTGATGCTGACTTCCTTGGCTTCGGCTTTTCCGAAGCCAGCTGCATCCACGGTTACGGCGTAGGCGCCTGGAGGTAACTGTCGAACGCTGTAGCCTCCCTCGCCGTCGCCGGTGGCGCTGCGTACAAGGCCTTTGGCAACATCGCTTACTGTGACCGCGGCATTCGTCACAAGGCTGCCTTTAGGATCCTTCACGCTTATATGCAAGTCACCGGTAGCCACGCCCCCCTGACTGAAGGCGATGGCGGAAAATAACACGACGAGCAGTGACCCAGAGAAAATCCTTAGGTTGTGTCGGTTTGCGATCATGCCGAGGGTGATCATGGAGGTCATAGAGGCTCCCTTGACTCCGACACGTGAATCCTCTCGGCGAACAGCTGAAATGGCAGATGGCCGAAGTGCGTCCAAGATTTTCAGGTGATGGGTCCGGCTGGTTTTTACACCAGAACAGGTAGCGAAAACAAGCCAGGAATGCTCAGAGGTAGTGTGCCAGTAACCCCATAGTGTCGCCCAGTTTCGCCAAGTGCAGGAAAGAGCAGGATGGACAGCACGAAAAGTTGCCCGAGGCCTGTGCCGCATGCTCGCCCAGGTCGCAATCCAGCTGTCCTGTATCAACTTCGGGAAGACAGACGAACCGCCGCTGCCGGGTCCTGCAACCGCCCTAATAACATGGCCGAGCCACTCACTTGCTCATACCGATCGATTACGCGGCCAGCGGCAAACGGGGAATTCGGCCATGCCAATGCCATGTAAATACGCAGCAGCGCAACCGTGGTATTACGACGCAGGAGGAGAGCGTCATCCACCAATTGCCGTGCAGCTTCGGCAAATCGCGGGTCGCCCCTGGCCAAAACGGATTCGCCCACGCGCACCAGCACCGCGGCATTGCGTCCCGCAACCTGTACGTAGGCGGCCATGGCGAGCAAGCGCGCGCGCCGGACCTGGCGAAATTGGGCCGGTGGCAAAAGCTCCCGCAAGTACTGGTCCTCAGCGGGGTCGATGAGATTACGGAAGGCTTCTACATCAATGGGACAAATCGTTGCAGCGGGATTGGAGGTCCCACGGGCCTGCAGGCTTCGGGTTACGGTCAGGCGCAGAATCACGCCCAAGGCAACGGCAGCGGCGACGACGAGAATGATGGCCAGATTCATCGTTGGAGTAAGCGCTCCAGTTCGCGGTTCCAGATTTCTAGATTGTGCTCGGGTAAAGCCACCGCCGATACAGCGGCGCTCTTCTGAGGAACGAGGAGGTAGTAAAACCAGATCAGGACACAAGCGTGGTAAGTGGCCATGTTCGGAAAATCCAGAAGATAGCTCTTTTGCCCGAACAGCCAGCCAGCCAGGAGAGCCCAATAGGCCAGATAGACCGAGGCCACGATACCGAAACCCAGCGTAATCCCGAAAGCGGGACTACGCCACCGCAGGTGGAAGTGGGCAGCGAAAAGAAAAAGAAAAAGAATCAGGCCGCATTGAACCACACTTACGCTGCGCCCCAGGATGCGCGTCGCAGCAATCAACCAGACGCCCGTGGGACTGGCGTAGGCTGCGAGAACGGTCGCCGTGAATACGAGAACCACGCCGAGGCCGCTGATCAGGACTTTCGCTAATCCGGCGAGCGACGGGTAATGACGTAACAGGTGAGTAAACACCTCGCCGATCACCAGAAATTTTATGAACACTTCCACGATCAAGAAAAGGAAATAGATCCGCCAGTAGACCGAGCCTGAGACATGCGGACTAAGGTCCACAGCATAGATAATTCCTCCTCCCGCGGCCTCAAAGAGAGCGTAGCAAAAGAACGCAGGAAACTCCCTGTGCAGTCCTCGCTTCCACATTAGGAGAGCAAGAAGAGCGAGGAGGATGCAGGGCGCCACCCACAAGTAGTGCCACAAAAATGAATGAGGCTCCAACATAATCCTAGCGGCGTACTATACCGCCAGGACCGCTTGTCAGCAATGCCGCTGTAAGCCCTGTCCGTTTTTTGTAACGTCCCCCTCGGCGACTACGGCTTGCACATCATGCTGTTGCCGGAACAGTTGGCGCCGCCGCTTCCACCATCGGCATGCGCCGCCGTCGGAACTACTATTGTATTAAGAAACATCAGGGCTATGGCGACGACAAGTAGGGTGCGTTTCATGATTGTTTTCTCCTTGAATTGGGAAATCGAGTCGTGATACTTTCATGCTTCGTGCTTGTCTGGGAAGAGTACCTTAGGCCCTCAGTTGTTCGGAATTCGTAACAAGAAGTCGGTCTAAAATGACTCTCAAATCAGCTCTGCAAGACCTGCGAGGAACCACATTGGCCGCGGTCGCGGGATTGCTTGCCAAGTTGGCGTACTTGGGTTCTTTGCGCCGCCGGGAGGGTGGGTACAAGCATTGGGGCCTCTCGCTGATTCATGGAGAAGAGTCGTCGGACCGCGCTTTGAAGGCGGCCCACACAGAGGTACTGTCCCGGGTGTTGCGGACACCGATTTCGGATTTACAGAAAGATTTGCAGCAGTCGAGCCAGGCCGACCAGCAGAACGCGGCGACTTACATCGCAGGTATGCGCGAACAATTTAAACAACTGCTGCCCTCGCCGAATGACGCTGTGTCCGAGCGCCATCTTAATTCAGTACTGATTGCGCTTTCGAAGCTGGAGAAGAACCGAGAGTCTGCCACTCCGTCAGTTTCATAGCAATCCCTACAACCTGCCCGATGATCTCGGCGTCCTGAGGATGGCGCAGGACCCGCACCTGCACCGGCGACAGAGGATGGGGCTGCAAGATCACGTCATCGCGCCGCATACTGCACCAGCAGCAGGTGTGCCCCTCGCGAGTTTCTACAAAGTAGATAGGGCGTTCATACTCCGACCGCCACGTTCCCTCCACAACCGTATTTTTTCCTTCGTCGACCTGAACGAAGCTGCCGGGCGGAAGAATCGGGTACATGGTGAAATCCTGATTGCCGATATAGCCGTAAGTGAAATCGCTGTGTGCGAATTGAGCGAGATAGGACAGCGGCACCAATCCCCACTGCTCGACCATGCGCCCCAGGTTACTGGTGCGATGCTCGTCAAAAGCCGGATCCATGCGGATCGGAATTTGCACAGAGGATAAAGCCGCCAGCGCCTCGGAGACATGGGAACGCGGGGGAGCGATCATGCCGAGGTCTGCGGCCACATTATTCATGTCAACGCCGTACCAGGCCAGCAATTCCCGCATATCGCGGCGGTAGATGACGGCCAGCGTGTAAAGGCGAAAAATACTGGGCAAAACACTCTTGGTCTCTATGTCGGATAAACGGCTAGGGGGAATCGAAAATTCTTCGTTACGATACTTCTCAGCCATGCGAGCACTGGCAATCTCAATGTCGCGCATCGTCAAGCCGAGCTTTTCGCGAAGGGTACGAAGACTCTTACCGGCCGGGAGCATAGAACGCCTCCATTGGAAGTTAGGGAGATTTCTAGAGTGGCCGCCATCATAGCAGGGAGCGGCGTTCGTGTCATGATCTCACAAAGAAAATTTGCCGGCGGGCAAGATTGTTACGATTTACGAACAGGTTCTGATCCGCGCTCCGTCTGACGAGTCGCCTGCCTTGCCACGAGCTCCGCCGCGGTTGTCGGAAGGGAATGAATGTTCCAGGAGCTGGACCTTGTTCGTTTTTCGTAACAGGCATTGCTCAAAATAGCAGAACTCCTGATCCGGCCCTTCTGCCCCATTTTCGACCTGCGCTTTTGGCAGTTGGCCATGACATTTGTCACGCCAACTCAGTGATGAACAGCACTGGTGCTTTATCCGCACCTCCGCAATCATACGAGCACCGGGACAAAACGAACCTGGGCGAACGAACCTCGGCGAACGAACCTGGCGAGGATTGGTAAGGGTGGAGACGGCCAACATGATCGCAACTCTTGAAGAAATCCAAACCAGGCAGCCGGCAAAATCAGGCGCGGTGGTCGCAAGTCTGGAAGGTGTCAGCAAGAACTATGGAGAAATTCGCGCCCTGCGCGCCGTGAATTTCACAGTCAATGCAGGTCAGGTGGTCGCGCTTCTTGGGCCTAATGGGGCAGGCAAGACGACAGCCGTGAAGCTCCTGCTCGGTCTCATTCAGCCGAACACCGGCAGAGTCCGGGTCTTCGGCGGAGATCCCACCAATCCCGCGCATCGCATGCGCACCGGGGCTATGCTGCAGGTGGGCAAAGTGCCGGAGACTCTGAAGGTAGGCGAGCACATCGATTTGTTTTCCAGTTATTACCCGAACCCGATGTCGCTCCAGGAAGTGCTGGCCGCTGCCGGCCTGGAAAAATTGCGCGATCGCAAGTTCGGCGATCTCTCGGGCGGCCAGCGGCAGCGCACGCTGTTTGCCCTTGCCATCTGCGGCAATCCCGATCTGCTGTTTCTGGATGAGCCTACCGTGGGACTCGACGTCGAAGCCCGTCGCGCCCTCTGGGAAGAAATTCGGCGCCTGGTCGAGCGGGGAAAAACGGTTCTTCTCACCACGCATTATCTGGAGGAGGCCGACGCTCTCGCCGACCGCATCGCCGTTATTAATCAGGGCGAAATCATCGCGGAAGGCACACCGGCAGAGATCAAGGCGCAAACCAGTGGAAAGCGAATTCGTTGCATTACCGCGCTCAACCTGGCGGCTTTGCTCCAAATTCCAGGGGTGACCGATGTGAAAAGAGACCGCGAAGCCGTCGAGATCCATACCGGTGAAGCTGAGTCGGTGGTTCGCCTTTTGCTGGCTCGCGATCCCTCGCTTTCCGGATTGGAGATTAGCAGCGCGGGACTCGAAGAAGCGTTTCTTTCCCTTACTCGCGACAATGGCGGAAACGGGAATCATTCAAACTGAACCCCTATTTCCCTGCACCAGATGCAGAAAGGTACGAGGAGACGACGATGAGCACGACTGCAGCGGCATTCCCCAATACTGGGATCGAGCGCTCCACCAAACACACGGCCAAGATTTATCTGAAGGAAGCCAAATACGAGTTTCTGAAGAATCTGCGCTTGCGCGTGTACACCGTTTCGGTGATTACTTTTCCGTTGATGTTTTACGTGCTCTTCGGTTTAGTGCTGAACGCGAAAGAAGCGATTGGTGGTACCGGCGTTTCCACCTATTTGATCGCAACCTACGGAACCTTCGGCGTGATGGGAGCTTCGCTGTTCGGGACTGCGTCGGGTCTGGCCTCAGATCGCGGCTTGGGGTGGCTCCAAGTAAAGCGGGCCAGCCCTATGCCACCATTCGCTTACTTCATGGCTAAAGTGATTCTAAGCATGACTTTCAGCGCGATCGTGGTCGCTCTGCTGCTGGTGCTGGGCATCAGTTTCGGCGGAGTGCGAATGCCGCTGGCGGAAATGGCAAAGCTAGGGGGAACTCTGGTCGCCGGCTCGTTGCCCTTTTCCGCCATGGGATTGGCCATCGGATACTTCGCCGGCCCGAATTCCGCGCCTGCTGCCATCAACCTGATTTATCTGCCACTCTCGTTTTGCAGTGGTTTGTGGGTGCCCTATATGTTTCTGCCGAAACTGGTCCGGCAGATCGCGCTGGTGCTTCCGCCTTATCACTTATCGCAACTCGCGCTGGGAATTGTCGGCGCGGGGCGCCACGAGCCGGCCACCACCCACTGGGAGGTGCTGCTCGCCTTCACCTTGATATGTTTGGGCGTCGCGCGCATCGGTTTCCAGCGCGATCAGGGAAAACTCTACGGCTAGCAAGCCTCAGAAGTTGGCTATGCCAAATCTGTTTAGAAAATGAAAAGCTACCGGAAATGGCAACAGCGTCACGAATCGTGAGGGAGTTGGACATGAGGGCACAAACGAAAAAGTCGCTAGTATGGACCACGGTATTGATGGTGTTTGGCTTGACCGTACTGTTCGCAGGGATGAAAGTTCTGGTCGTTCTGATTCCGGCGGCCTTGTTGATTTGGTATGAAATCGCTCAGCCGATGCTCGATGGTGACCGGAATTGACGGCGGGGGGAAAATAGAAGAGTGGGAAATTAGGATGTCGGCAAAGGATTTTGAAGTCAGCCGGTTGAATCGATGATTGGATTTTTCGACAGACTCTCGAGGAATCGCGAGCACGGATGGGCACCCTTCGTCTGGCTTGTATATTCCGGCTTCTTCTTCGTGCAGCCAATCGTGGACCACGTTGGTCGGAAACAGTGGCTGTTGGACCTGCTCGGATTTTCTGTGTTTCTTCTTCTGTACGCCGGCTTGTTTCTGCTCGAACACCCCCGAGGTCTTCTACATATCGCCGGTATGGTCGCCCTGGGGATGATCTTCATCCCATGGAACGGGGGCGCTTCGGCTTTTTTTATCTTCGCCGCCGCATTTACACCCTTCGTCATGGAAACCCAGGCCAGGGCCATCGCGGGAATGCTCACCATTGCAGCCATCGCCGGCACTGAAGGCTG
Organism: Candidatus Acidiferrales bacterium; assembly: GCA_035603035.1. Taxonomy (GTDB): domain Bacteria; phylum Acidobacteriota; class Terriglobia; order Terriglobales; family Acidobacteriaceae; genus Sulfotelmatobacter. The sequence continues at coordinate 78,331 of DATNLE010000341.1, forward strand.
GCGGTTGCACTTGTCGGGATGGGATCTTTTTTATTCCGCGGTGTTTCCCCTGGTGGTCGGTGGTGGCAACTTGTTTTTTGCCGAGCGCAATCGCATGAACCGCAAGTTGCGCAAAGCCGACGAAGAGATCGAGCATCTGGCGAAAGTCGCGGAGCGCGAAAGGATCGCGCGCGATCTCCACGATGTGCTGGGGCACACCCTGTCAGTGATCACGCTGAAGTCGGAGTTGGCGGGCAAGCTGATGGATCGCGATCCGGTTCGCGCCGGACAGGAGATCCGCGAAGTGGAGCAGATTTCCCGCCAGGCGTTGTCGGACGTGCGCGATGCCATCCGCGGTTACCGCTCAAAAGGGCTGGTGGCGGAGCTGGCGCAGGCCAAATGCACGCTGGAAACCGCCGGCGTCGCGGTTCGATGCGATGCATCGACCATGGTTAAACTTCCGCCTATGCACGAGGGCGTGCTGGCGATGGCAGTCAGGGAAGCCGTCACCAACGTTGTACGGCACGCCCAGGCTCGCACTTGCAGCCTGCGCCTGGCGCAACAAAATGGTTCCTGCCGTCTTGAGATCGAAGACGACGGCCGCGGAGGCGACCATGATGAAGGCAACGGACTCCGGGGCATGCGCGAGCGCGTCGAGATGTTAGGCGGCACACTGGACCGTGACGCTCAGTCAGGTACGAGACTCACCATCACCCTGCCCCTGAAAGAAGTCGCGCCCAGAACCGAGGGCCGCCCCAATTGAATCCGATCGCGAAAGAAAATCGTAAAACCACGCGCGTGGTTATCGCGGAAGATCAGGGCATGGTCCTTGGAGCTCTGGCCGCGCTGCTTGAGATCGAAGGCGATATCTCAGTCGTCGCCCAAGTGCGCAATGGCAAAGAAGCGCTGGAAGCTGTTTTCGCACAAAAGCCGGACGTTCTCATCACCGACATTGAGATGCCGTTCATGACCGGACTCGATGCCGCCGCCGAGCTGAAACGCCGCCGCTCGAGCACCCGCGTCATCATCCTCACCACCTTCGCCCGCGCAGGATATTTACGCCGCGCCATGGAAGCGGGAGCCTTGGGATACTTGCTGAAAGACATGCGTGCCGAGGAACTTGCCGACGCCGTGCGCCGCGTGCAGCAGGGCTTGCGCGTCATTCATCCCGATCTCGCCACGGAAGCCTGGTCGGAAATGGATCCGCTCACCGATCGCGAACGCCAGGTCTTACGCTTGGCCGGCGAAGGCATGCAAAGTGGAGATATAGCCGCCGAGCTTCGACTCTCCGAAGGCACTGTAAGGAACTATCTTTCCGAAGCCATCAGCAAGATGGGCGCCAGCAACCGGATAGAAGCCTCGCGAATCGCGCGCACCAAGGGCTGGCTCTAGGCTGGGTGGAACCGGCACTCGCGCCCGCTAGGCCGCTTGCGCGCAGCGCCAATGGTCAGGTTCGAACTCGGCTGCAAAACTAAAACTAAAACTGGAAGATGCGCATACCGGCAAAGATCGAATACGATAGTTTCATGGCCGACGCTTACATTCTCGGCATTGAAAGTTCCTGTGACGAAACGGCTGCGGCGGTGGTGCGCTCGGGAGAGAAGCTTATCTCGAACGTGGTGGCATCGCAGATTGCCACGCATCAGCCTTATGGGGGCGTAGTTCCGGAACTCGCATCGCGCGAGCATCTGCGAGCGATTGTTCCCGTCGTCCGGCAAGCATTGGCTGACGCCAAGCAGACTTATCACTCCGTAGACGCAATCGCTGTCACCCAGGGTCCAGGTCTTGCTGGAGCGCTGCTGGTGGGCATCAGCTACGCGAAGGCGCTGGCCTTCGCTCTCGACAAGCCGCTGATTGCCGTCAATCACCTCGAAGGCCACGTCCATGCGGTGCTGCTCGAAGAGCGGCAGAAAGGTAATCACGAACCGCAATTCCCGGTGCTGGCTCTGGTTGTGTCAGGAGGGCACACCCACCTGTATCTCGCGGCCCGAAAGAACGAAGGTTGGACCTATGAAAATATCGGCCATACCCGCGACGACGCAGCCGGAGAGGCTTTCGACAAAGTTGCAAAACTGATTGGCCTGGGTTATCCCGGAGGCCCCCTCGTTGACCGGCTGGCTCCCCATGGCGATCCCGGCGCGGTAAAGTTCCTTCCCGCACAAATCAAGCATCCTGATCGCCGGCATCATCGCGGACAAAAAAAAGAAGAGATAGAAAACGATCGTCCGCGCTTTGACTTTTCCTACAGCGGTATCAAGACAGCAGTCCTGCGCTACGTTGAGGCTCACGGCATGCGGGATTCCATCGAACTCCGACGCCAGGCGCTGGCGAAGATTTCCCAGCCCAAGCTGGAAGATTATTTGGCGACTTGTGACCGCCAGACGCTCGACTTGGTCGCCTCGTTTCAGCGTGCGATCGTGGAGGATCTGGTGAGCAAGACTCTGGCTGCGGCCCAGGCGTATGACGTGGCTACGCTCTTTGTGACGGGCGGAGTGGCGGCCAATAGCGAACTGCGAAAGACTTTCGAGCAGCAGGGCGCTCAGGCGGGGGTGCCAGTTTATTTTCCTGCGCGTGCGCTTTCCACCGACAACGCCGCAATGATTGCCGCGGCCGCCTATCCCAGATACCTGGCCAAGGATTTTGCCGCCATGGATTTTTCCGCCGAGGCGAACCTCGTCTTGCGTTAAGCAGAAGTTACGAGGGAAATCTACTTGCTCGCGCCTTTATTTCCCATGACCGCATCCAGCGCCTTTTCGAGCTGGCTTTCGATATCAATATCTTTGTAAATGGCAAAATCGGCGCGCTTTTCGCTTTCGTCGAAGCCGCTGCCGCGGCCCGCTACAATGATGATGGGAATGCTGGCGGTCTTCGGATTGTTCTTTAATGCCGAGATCAGTTCCCGGCCTGACATCTTTGGCATCTGCATGTCCGTGACAATCACATCAGGCAGCACACGTTCAAGAATGAGCAGGGCCTCCAGGCCGTTGGTAGCGGACTCCACTGCAAAGCCGCGCTCTTCGAGAGAGCGGCAAACGGTGTAGCGGATGAGCATCGAGTCATCGACCACCAGCGCCACGGCAGGCATCAGTGTGTAACGTGCGTGTGCACGCCCCCGTCCGGAGATTAGCAGTGTGGGCGTCCGCCTAACAAGGAAGAAGCGAGGCAGAGCGGTGACCATCGTGCGGCGCTTGACGGCTTACGGTTCCTGGGCTTCACCCTCGACGCTCTCTTCGATACTCATGTCCTTCAGTTCGCTGGACTCAAAGACTTCGCGGCACTCGAGGCATTCCACGAACTCGGCGTCTTCGTCGCGGGCGACGATTTGCACGCGGGGGTGTTTGCAGGGCGGTTTTATCGTGTCTTTCGGCTGGGAGAACGGCTTTGAGGTCATAATCCGGAAACGTCGCCCTCACCGGAGTAGCGGGAGGGATCGATCGGGAATTCCGGGTATTTTAGCCCTGCTAGGCCAGTTGTCAAGCCCCTGTGGATTAATTTCCTTGCTTGATCGTGCTCGCCATCATTCGGCTGTCGCCTCCGGTACTTGAAGTTCCGGCCATCCTCCCCCCCCGGGGTTAAACCATTCAATCGCGATTGCTTACTGTCCGATCCCAGGTTATCGCCGATGCCTGCTAGGCCTTGCGCGAATCGGGCGTCTGGAAGTAAAATGAATTACGACAGAAAAGGTCGCAATTAAAGCCGACTGAAAAAGTCGGAGATGGTTGCACCGGCGGCGCAAACCAGATGCTGAAGCTAACCAAGAAAGCGGATTATGCGCTGATGGCGATGAGGCACTTGGCTGACCATGCTCAGCAGGGTACGGGCAGCGCCAGCGCGAAGGACGTTGCCGACTCCTTCGGTATTCCTCCGGAGGCTTTGGCGAAGATCCTGCAGCGGCTGGCCAAGGCTGGTTTGTTGCAGTCACAGCACGGCACCCACGGCGGTTATAAGCTGGCGCGGGCCGCGCATACGATTTCGGCGTTTGATGTGATCCAGGCTATCGACGGACCCCTGTTTATTACCTCTTGCGTTACGGTTCGCGGGGAATGCGGCCAGAGCGACCGTTGCAACATCCGTGAACCTCTCCGCAAGGTGAACGATAGCATCGAAGCGGTGCTCAAGCGCATCAAGATCTCACATATGAGGGAAGAGCCGGAAGCGGCCGAAAGCGCAGCGACCAAGCCGGCAGAGCTCGTGACAATTGTTTGAGAAGTGAATATTGGTTTTTAAGCAATCAACCAGGTAGGAGACGCATTCTATGAGCACGGATGTAAAGATCCCCCAGGAACTTGGAGTCACAAAGCACGCCACTCCTCAAGGAGTGAAGCTTCCCATTTACATGGACAATCATGCCACCACCCGCATGGATCCTCGGGTGCTCGAGGAAATGCTGCCCTACTTCATGGAGAAGTTCGGAAACTCGGCCAGCCGCAATCACTCATTCGGCTGGGCAGCCGAGGACGGCGTGGAAACGGCTCGCGAACGCATCGCCAAGCTGATTGGCGCCACCACCAAGGAAATCATTTTTACTTCGGGCGCCACCGAAAGCGACAACCTTGCCATCAAGGGTGTGGCCGAGATGTACCGCGAGAAGGGTAATCACATCATCACCGCGGTGACTGAGCACAAGGCAGTGCTCGATACCTGCAAGCGCCTGGAGAAATATGGTTATCGGGTCACCTACCTGCCGGTGCAGAAGGATGGTCTGATCGACCTCGACGACCTCAAGCGCGCCATGGATGACAAAACCATCCTGGTCACCATCATGGCAGCCAACAACGAAATCGGCGTGCTGCAGCCGGTTGCCGAGATCGGAAAGCTGTGCCACGAACGCGGCGTGATCTTCCACACCGACGCCGTGCAGGCCATTGGCAAGGTTCCGGTGGACGTAATCAAGCAGAATATCGACCTGATGTCCATTACTGGACACAAGATTTACGGTCCCAAGGGTGTGGGGGCTTTGTACGTGCGCCGGAAAAATCCGCGCGTGCAGATTTCCGCGGGCATTGACGGCGGCGGCCACGAGCGCGGCATGCGTTCCGGTACATTGAATGTCCCCGGCATCGTCGGCTTGGGCAAGGCTTGTGCCCTTGCGGCGGAGGAAATGTCTCGCGAAGCCGCGCAGTTGGGCGGTTTGCGCGATCGTCTCCGCGACCGCATCATGAACCGTCTGGACGAAACCTACATCAACGGTTCGATGGAGCACCGCTTGCCCGGCAACCTGAATATCAGCTTTGCCTACGTGGAAGGCGAATCCTTGCTGATGGGAATCAACGATATTGCAGTTTCCAGCGGTTCGGCATGCACCTCCGCGACGCTTGAGCCATCTTATGTATTGAAGGCTCTGGGTACCGGCGACGACTTGGCGCATAGTTCGATACGCTTCGGCATTGGACGCTTCAATACCGCTGCCGAAGTCGATTACGTGGCCGACCGCGTGATCGAAACCGTGGAACGCCTGCGCGAACTTTCTCCGCTTTACGAGATGGCGAAGGAAGGCATCAATCTGAAGGATGTGAAGTGGGCTGGGGAGTAAGCAGTACCTAGTGCTTGGTGCCTCAGAAGGACGAATTCAGAGAATTTAGGAGAGCAAATGTCATATAGCGATAAGGTAATCGATCATTACAACAACCCACGCAACGTCGGCTCGATGGATAAGAGCAGCGCGGACGTAGGCACGGGTTTGGTCGGCGCACCGGAGTGTGGTGACGTCATGAAGCTGCAGATCAAAGTCAACCGCGAGACTAACGTCATTGAAGAAGCCAAGTTCAAGACGTTCGGCTGCGGCTCCGCGATCGCCTCTTCCTCTTTGGCCACCGAGTGGGTCAAGGGCAAGACCGTGGACGAAGCTCTCGCCATTAAGAACATGGACATCGTGAAGGAGCTGTCGCTTCCTCCGGTAAAGATCCATTGCTCGGTGTTGGCTGAAGATGCCATTCGCGCCGCGATTGGTGACTGGAAGAAAAAACAGGAAAGTTCTAAGCCAGTTACCGCCTCCGTAGCGCAGTAGGCTGGTTGCCGCGCAGCGCTGGCGGAGACGGCCCCAGGCCGAGGCGGGCGGGCGCGGACGGGGAATTTTTATTACATTTTTATGACAACGGTAACGGAACAAAGCGCGAAGCCATCCCCAACCTCCCCGGCCAAGGGCATTCAGGTGACTGACAAAGCCCTGGGCAGGGTGAAAAGCGCGATGGCCAAGGAAGGCATTTCACCCGAACAGGGTGGACTGCGCCTCGGCGTCCAGGGCGGGGGTTGTTCCGGCCTTAGCTATAACGTTCGTTTCGATACGCAGCCACGCGAACGCGACCGCATCTTCCAGTTTGGCGATGTGCGCGTGTTTGTGGATCCGAAGTCGTTTATCTATTTGCACGGCATGATTCTCGATTACCAGGAAACCTTGCTGCAACAGGGATTCGTTTTCGTGAATCCGCAAGCGACGAAATCGTGCGGCTGCGGCACTTCGTTCTCGGCGTGAGCGTGCTTTGACTTGGATTGTGTGACTCGGAATCTGTGGCGCGGGCACTTCCGCCCGCGAGGGTTCGCAAGGCGCGACCGTCCTCACCCAGCACCCAGCGCCCTGGGCTCGCACCGGTTCAAGCTATGAGGGTGTAGTTGTGTTTGCCCGAAGCGTAGGCTGAAATGACCGATTCGTCGTTGACCACAATTACCGCGAAGGCTGCACCGGAGGGGACTCAGTCCTGCTGGTCATGCGGCACTATGCGCGCCGTACAGTTCTGCGAGTCGTGTGGCAAGGTTCAGCCGCCGGCGCCGGTGGATTATTTCACCTTCTTCGGTCTGCCCCGCAAGTTGACTCTCGATGTTTCTGCCCTGGAGAAAGATTTTTACGAGCTGAGCCGCAAGCTGCATCCCGATCTCAATGCCCGGGCCGGCAGCCAGGAGCAGGAGTGGAGCCTGCAGCAAAGTTCCCTGCTCAATGACGCTTATCGGACGCTGAAAGATCCCATCAAACGCACCCAGTATCTTTTGAAGCTGGAAGGCGTGGAACTCGAAGAGCAATCGAAGTCTGCGACGGAGCAGGCGCGCTCTACGGGGGAAATAAAGAAGCAGATTGTCCCGCCGGATTTGCTGGAAGAAGTTTTTGAGCTGAACATTCAGCTCGAAGAGCTTCGCGGGCAGAAAAAGATGGGCGAGGACGATCCCGCCCTGATCGAGGAAGTCGGCCGGCAGAAACTCGAACTTGAGGAGAAGCACGAAGCGCTGTTGCGCGAGTTGCAGGGTCACTGGAAGATGTGGGATGGAATGATCCAGCGCGAGCACAATGGTCAGCCGGTGTCAGAAGAAGAGCGCAGGCAGGCGCGCAACCGCATGGTGGACTTGCTGAACCGCCGCAACTACATCCGCAATTTGGTGCGGGATGTAAACGAAGTATTGGAGCGGTAGCAACTGGTTTATGGCAACTGATCGCATCGTCGGCATCGACCTTGGCACCACGAACTCTCTGGTGGCCTTCATGCAAGGGGAGAGCCCTGTCGTGATTCCCGGGGATGACGGTTTGAACCTGGTGCCTTCCGTGGTCGCACTTGACGAGAAGAACCAGCCGGTCATCGGCAACGCCGCTCGTAAGTATTTGACGGAGACTCCGGAGCGCGCCGTCTACTCTATCAAACGCTTGATGGGGCGCGGAGTTGACGATGTTCAGGAAGAATTGAAGTTCTTTCCCTTCCGCCTGGCGGAAGATCTCCAGGCGGGCGAAGTACTCCGCATCAGGCTGGGAAACAAAACTTTCACGCCGCCGGAAATTTCGGCTCTCATTCTTCGCCAGCTCAAGCGCAACGCCGAGCGCTTCTTTGGAGCTCCCGTCGCCAAGGCGGTCATCACGGTCCCCGCATATTTCAACGATGCGCAGCGCCAGGCAACGAAAGACGCAGGCCGCATCGCAGGCCTCGAAGTGATGCGCCTGGTGAACGAGCCCACCGCCGCGTCACTGGCTTACGGCCTGGACAAAAAGCAGAACGGCATCGTTGCCGTCTACGATCTCGGCGGCGGCACATTCGACGTCTCGATTCTCAAGCTGCACGACGGCATCTTCGAGGTTATCGCTACCAACGGCGACACTCATCTCGGCGGCGATGATATCGATAATCTTCTGATCACGATTGCACTGGACGATACTTTCGGCGATCTTGGCCTCGATCTGCGCCGCAATGCCGAGGCGGTGCAGGCGATCCGCAAAGCGGTGATCGAAGCTAAGATTGCTCTCTCATCGCAGCCTTCGGTCAAACTTGATGTTGAATTGCCTGGCGGCAGTCATTACCTGCGGGAGATCACGCGGGAACAATTCGAACAGCTGATTCAGCCCATCATCGACCGCACCGTCGGTCCCTGCAAGCAAGCCCTGAAAGACGCAAACCTCAAGCCCGAGCAAATTGACGAAGTTGTCCTGGTTGGCGGTTCCACGCGCATCCCTAAGGTTCGCGCTCTGGTAAAAGAACTGTTTCACCGTGAGCCTCACACGGAACTCAATCCGGACGAAGTTGTTGCCCTGGGTGCGGCCGTACAGGCAAACATTCTGGGCGGGGGATCGGAAGCCACCGAGAACATGCTCTTGCTCGATGTCACGCCGCTGTCGCTCGGTATAGAAGTTGCAGGTGGGGTCACTGACAAAATCATTTTGCGCAACTCGACCGTTCCCGCTTCGGCGACGCAGTTCTACACGACGCAAGTCGACGGCCAAGCCAACGTCGCGATACACGTATTGCAAGGCGAGCGCGAACTGGCGAAGGACTGCCGGTCCTTAGCGCGCTTCGATCTCAAGGGCGTCCCGCCAATGGCGGCGGGAATGGCGCGCATCGAGGTCAAATTCCTTATCGACGCCAACGGCATCCTGCATGTCTCGGCGCGAGAGCAGCGCAGCGGCAAGGAAGCTGAAATCCAGGTCCAGCCTAGCTATGGCCTCACCGACGAACAAGTCGAAGGCATGATCCTGGACTCGTTCGACAGCGCGGAAGAAGACTTCCGGCAGCGCCAGGTCATTGAGGCGCGCAACGAAGCCGCGACCATACTCGATGCGCTTGACAAAGGCAAGAAGAGCCCGGCCTGGGGTCATCTCTCTACCGACGAAAAGAAAAAGATTGCCAAGATGGAGAAGGCTTTGATCGCTGTGAAGAATGAAGACGATTATCAAGCCATCCGCAAAGCCATCGATACGCTCAATCAGGGCACGACGCGGCTGGCCGAGTTAATGATGGACAGCGCCGTCTCGACCGCGCTGAAAGGCAAAACCATGGACGAGGCTGACATGGGCGAAGGCCCCACCGCACCGCACCCCATGGCGAAAGCGGAATTTGAATAAGTAGGGCCGGCGTCTCGCCCTCGCAGCCTGAGCAACGAAGCAGTCAAGGATTTTAGAGGAGCAGCAATGCCAGAAGAAAAATCGCAAGGCGCCGGCACAGTCACTGAAGAAGCCCCCGGCGAAAACACCGTCCAGATTACATTCCTGCCCGAGGGCAAGACGGTCCAGTTTGAGCACGGCAAGCTGCCCTACGAGGATCATGGCAAAGAAGAGTCGGTACTTGATATCGCGCTGAACTATGGAATCCCGCTCGACCACGCCTGCGGCGGCAATTGCGCCTGCACCACCTGCCACGTCTGGATTAAAGAGGGTGCTGAGAATCTTTCTCCCATGGATGACGATGAAGCTGACCGTCTGGACATGGCCGCCGACTTGCAGTTAAACTCGCGTCTCGGTTGCCAGGTGCAGATCACGAAGCCGGGCAAGGTAGTGGTCGAGATCCCCGCCTGGAACCGCAATTACATTTCGGAAGAACATCACTAGATCGATCATCTAGCTCGAGGAGTCTATGCCAAAATCTCTTACCTGGGACGACGCCGAAGACTTGGGCATCCTGCTTTCCGAAGTTCATCCCGAGCTTGACCCGCTCACCGTCCGCTTCACCGACTTGCATCGTTATGTAACAGAACTGCCTGACTTCAAGGGAGATCCGAAAACTTCCAACGAGGGAAAGCTTGAAGCCATCCAGATGGCTTGGCATGAAGAATTTCAGGACCGCACGCAAAGCTAGGCAGGGGCTTCCCTGCTGCTTTCGTATCCGCGCTCTGGAGTCTCATCGTCGCGCCTGGTTTTACATCCCGGTGACAATTCGCGGCCCAATCATTTGTAAGCTTAGTAGGCTGCTGTTTGCTTGGAACTTCCACACTAGGTTCCCGCGGGCATCGGCATCTCTCTCCGTTCGACTACAAAGGGCCCGGCGCTCAACCCGGACCCTCTTTTTTCTTCCCTCCCATTAAACTGACCTTGATGCGAAATTACCCCGCGGCTGCCGAAACCGGCTCTTCCACACTCGCCTCCCGCAAAAACTTAGCCGCTTCCTCCGGAGGCGTCGGATTTATGTAAAAGCCCGTGCCCCACTCGAATCCGGCGGTCTTGGTCAGTTTCGGCATGAATTCCATGTGCCAGTGATAGTGATCGTTGGTCGGATCCTGCGCCGGCGAGGTGTGAATCACCAGATTGTAGGGCGGATTATCGAGCACTCGATCGGCCTTAATCAGCAACGTCTTCAGCGCCTTGGCCAGGTTCTCGAACATGTGCGAGGACGAGTTCTCGAACGCCGATTCATGCTGCTTGGGTAGAATCCAGGTCTCAAACGGGAAGCGCGGTGCGTAGGGCGCGATGGTCAGGAAGTTCTCGTTCTCAGCCACCACCCGGCTCCCGTTTTCTATTTCCTGCTGGATAATGTCGCAGAATACGCAGCGCTCCTTGTATAGGAAGTACTGCTTTGCGCCTTCCAGTTCCTGAGTGACGTTGATGGGTAGAATCGGCAGCGCGATGAGCTGCGAGTGCGCATGCTCGAGCGATGCTCCGGCGGCCTCACCGTGATTCTTAAACAGCAGGATGTACTTAAACCGGCGGTCCTTCTTAAGATCGAGAATGCGGTCGCGAAATGTCCACAGCACGTCTTCAATCCGTTTAGGGGGCAAGGTTGCGAGACTGGCGGTGTGGTCGGGAGTTTCGATAATCACTTCATGCGCCCCGATACCGTTCATCCGGTCGAACATTCCTTCGGCCTGGCGGTTCAGCGTGCCTTCAATGCCGAGGGCGGGAAACTTGTTCGGTACTACACGCACCGTCCACCCTGGCGTGTCCCGCTGGGATGCCGGTCCGCCATTCGATCCTGGACGGTAGGCTTGAATCTCAGGAGGTGTCTTCCCTTCGTTGCCATAGCAAAAGGGGCAGAATCCGCCCTTCAGCTTCACATTCTCCCGGGCAAAATCGCTTGGGCGCTTGGCTCGATCCGTGGAAATAATCACCCAGCGGCCAACAATCGGATCTTTTCTCAACTCAGGCACTCAAGAACCTCTTTATCAGAACAGGCGACGAATTTTATTCTAAGCCGTCAGAGAAGAATTACGAAACAGCTCAATCTGCGGCCAGCCGGCTGGCAAACGGTCATAGTATACGCTGATCACATCGAAACTCCACTGGCACGGAGGTGGAAGCCAGGCGCAGATACTCGCGCACCACGGCCGCGATTTCGCGTCGCTGGTGGCGATCGACTGCCGCCACCCCGGTCTTCACGTCGCTGGGTGCTTCGAGTCTTAACTTCCACCAAGCAAAGCACATCCTTCTCCCGGCCGATCAGATCGATCTCGCCGCGGCCCTGCGGCGGAGGGAAATTCCGCGCCACCCGGGTATAGCCCTGCTTTCTGAGATGAAAGCAAGCCTCTTCAGCCTCTTCCTTCCCCCGACGCCCGGTTGGCAGGTGAGCAGGAAAATCGTCAGGCGGCAGGGTGTGCTCCGCCAGCCGGTCGAGGATCTTAATCGCCCTCCTGCATTGCGCCGTCTCGAAAGCGCAGAGAAATACCGCCGGCTTTTATGCTAATTACCCTGCCCCAGACCGGGTGTGATAGAGGTCACAAATCCGGCGCGGAAAACCAATCCGGGAACTCGCCTCTCGGTCAAGCCTCATCTGCATCCCTCTGCATTCCTCCCCATCCCGTGCCCGCAGCCTCGCAACAGGTTTATAATCTCGAAAGCTGTACCGCACGCATGACTGATCAACTTAGAAAAAAATTGCAGGAAGAAGTCGACGCGCTGGAGCACGAACTGGTGCACGAGCTGCCCAAAGAAATCAAGCGCGCCGCAGCTCTCGGCGACCTCAGCGAGAACGCCGAATATCACATGGCCAAGCAGCGTCAGGAATTCGTCAAGGCGCGCTTTCGCCAGCTCGGCAAGCGTCTCGCGGATCTTTCCCTGACCAACATGAACAATATCCCCAGGGACAAGGTGGGGCTCGGTTCCACGGTCAAGGTATATGACAGCACCAAGAATGAAGAAATCGAGTACAAGCTCGTGACCAGCGAGGAGTCCGACGTAGGCGCTGGCAAGATTTCGACCACTTCGCCCATTGGCCGCGCCCTGCTCAACAAGAAAGTCGGCGACGAAGCCACCGTTATCACCCCCAACGGCAAGCGCGAGCTGGAGGTTTTGAGTCTGATCACGGTCCACGACGAGACCGACCGTGAAAAGGCCGGTGCCTGATGTCAGCTTCGCCCAACCGGAGCTGGACCAGCGCCTTTGGTCGCGCTTGCGGCGTGCTGCTGGATACTATCGTTCGCTGGCTTGCGCTCTCACGCATCAACCCCAACGTGCTGACGTTCATGGGATTGGTGGTGAATACCTGGGCAGCGATTCTGTTCGGGTCCGCCACGGCGGCAACCCAGAAGCGCATGTTTTTTCTGGCCGGCCTGGTGATCATTTTCTCCGGCTTTTTCGATCTGGTGGACGGCCAGGTGGCTCGCGCCACCAACCGCGTTACCCGCTTCGGAGCATTTTTCGATTCGGTGGTCGATCGCTACAGCGACGCTTCCCAATTCCTCGGCCTGCTGGTTTTCTATGCGCGGGGTGACCGTTTCTTCTACGTCGTGCTCACCGCCTTCGTAATGGTCAGCGCCATCATGGTGAGCTACACCCGCGCCCGCGCCGAATCGCTTATTGGATCCTGCCGCGTCGGCTTCATGGAACGTCCGGAGCGGTTAGTGCTGGTAATCATCGGCGCGCTCTTCAACCGCATGGCCCCCGTATTGTGGATAATCGCGGTCCTCTCCACTCTTACTGTGATCCACCGCATGCGTTACACCTGGACTCGCACCCAGGACGCCCCGCCAGTTGTTGCTGCCAAAGCAGGCCACGCGGCGTAGGGGATTCCCAGTTTCCCGGCACTGCGATGCTAGACTAATCAGTCGTTTCAATTCTTCTGAGGATTTTTCTTGCCGAGTGATCCGGTTTTGGTTGTTCACGGCGGCGCCTGGGCCATGCCTGATGACGTGGTGCAGGCGCACCTCGATGGGGTGCGCAACGCGCTGGTCGCAGGCTGGCGCGTGCTGGAGCGCGGCGGCCCAGCACTGGATGCAGTCGAGGAAGCCGTCGTCATCATGGAGGACGACGCAACCTTCGACGCAGGCCGGGGAAGCTTTCTGAATCGCGACGGCAAGGTGCAGTTGGATGCGCTGATCATGGACGGTTCTACGCTGCGGGCAGGGGGCGTGGGATGCGTGGAACGATTGAAAAATCCAATACGAGCGGCGCGCAAGATTCTGAGTGAGAGCCCCCACGTGTATTTTGTAGCCGAGGGCGCGGAACAGTTCGCCGCGGAGCATGGCGTTGCCCTCTGCCGGAACGAAGACTTAGTAGTTGCCCGCGAAGTGGAGCGCCTGCGCGAATATCAGGAGTTGGCGGCCCGCGGATCCGCGAATGATGAAGATCTATTCGCGCCTTCGATTTCACACGATACCGTAGGAGCGGTGGCACTGGATCGCGGCGGCAACATCGCGGCGGCGACGTCGACTGGGGGAACTCTGAACAAGGCTCCCGGACGTCTGGGCGATTCGTCGCTGATCGGGTGCGGTTGCTACGCTGATAATCTGAGCGCGGCGGCTTCGACCACAGGTTGGGGCGAACCAATTATGAAGTTGGTGCTGGCCAAGTGGACGGCAGACCGCGTGTCGGCAGGAAATCTGCCCGAGTGGGCGGCACAGGAGGCCATGAACTACTTGAAACAGCGATTGAATGGGCACGGTGGAATTATCGTGCTGAACGCGCAGGGACAGTTCGGCATCGCGCACAACACCCCGCGCATGGCCTGGGCGTGTAAGACGGCGAAAAAGGAAGAAGCCGGCATCGAACGCGGCGCCATGTGATCGTGCGCTGCCATGTGCAAACCAACGTTTGACCCGCTGCCGGGAGACGCGATTTGCGATTTCGCTTTGCCCGGGCGCGACTTCAGCCGCACCGCAAACGTCCCCTAAAAACCTGCAGCGGCTTTAAGCCGCCCGGCGGCGCATGTCCAAGAAGTTCGCCATCTCGACGATCGAAACCTTGCGCCAGCATGGCTTTCAAGCCTACCTGGTGGGCGGGTGTGTGCGCGATCTGCTGCTCGGACGCGAACCCAAGGACTTCGATGTCGCAACCAGTGCAACGCCCACGCAAGTCATGGAAACCTTCCCCGAAACCTATGCCGTCGGAGCGCAATTTGGTGTTGTGCTGGTGCCGTCGCCAGGCGGCGAACGTGCGGACGGTGAGAGGGGGACGTCGGAGCCCTACGTTGTGGAAGTGGCGACCTTCCGCAGCGATCTGGGATACTCCGACGGGCGCCATCCCGACGAAGTTCGATTCACCCAGGATCCCCGCGAAGACGTCGCCCGCCGCGACTTTACGATCAATGGCATGATGCTCGATCCGGTGACTGGCGAGGTGCTTGACTTTGTCGGAGGGCGAAAAGATCTGGAGGCGAAACTAATCCGCGCCATCGGCGATCCCAATCGTCGCTTCGCGGAAGACAAATTGCGGATGTTACGCGCCGTCCGTTTTGCGGCACGCTTTGAATACGAAATCGAAGCCGGCACTTTGGCCGCTACCGAGCAGCTGGCCAGAGATGTTCAGCTGGTCTCGCGAGAGCGGGTTCGCGACGAACTTACCAAGATGCTCACCGAAGGCCACGCTCGACGCGCTTTCCTTCTGCTCGATCAAACCGGTTTGCTTAGAGAAGTCTTGCCGGAGATTTCCGTGATGAAGGGAGTTAAGCAACCGCCGGAGTTTCATCCCGAAGGCGACGTCTTCGTGCATACGCTGCTCCTGCTCGAAAACCTGCCGCATCCTTGCCCACCCACGTTGGCTTGGGGAGCCCTGCTGCACGACGCAGGCAAACCAGCCACATTCCGCGTCGCTCCCGAGCGCATCCGTTTCGATGGTCACGTGGAGGTCGGACGTAAAATTGCGGAGGAGATTTGCACACGTCTGCGTTTTTCCAATCACGACACAGACCAGGTGCTCTCTCTGGTCGACAATCACATGCGCTTCGGTCACGTCACGCGCATGAAGGAATCGACCTTGAAGAAATTCATGCGGCTCCCCGCCTTCGACGAACATCTTGCCTTACACCGCGCCGATAGTCTCGCCAGCCATGGCAATCTCAGCACGCATGACTTTCTTCAAAAGAAGCTCGCGGAGATTCCTCCGGAAAACATTCGCCCCGCCCCGTTGACGACAGGAGACGATTTGATCGCCGCCGGATATGTTCCCGGCCCCAGGTTTCGGGAAATTCTTGAAGCTGTGGAAGATGCTCAACTGGAAGGGCGACTGCTTTCGCGCGAGGAGGCTCTCAAGTTCGTCAAGAACGAGTTCCCTCTTTGATAGTGCGGTCGCGAGCAAGGTCACGTCGGATTAATCAGAGTGCTAGAATCGAACCTCCAACTGTGTTTAAGAAACTGAAACAACATCCTTCACCAGGAGTGCATTTGGAGCAGGTTGGCGTGGGATTAGAAAAGATCGTGGTGGGCTCGCTGCGTCGGGTTGCGAAGGGCGAAGCGCCTCTGCTTGCCTGGCCCCTGGTTTGCGGCTCGCTAGTGGCCGAGCGCACACGTGCTGTTCAGTTTGCCGATGCAGTTCTCCGCGTTGAAGTTCCTGACGCGGCATGGCAACGTGAAATGCATAGCATCGCTTTCCGTTATCTTGCCGCCCTGAATCGTTACGCTGACGAAAAAGTGGAGAGGATCGAGTTTGTGATTTCACCAGGAAAGCAGGAATGCGTCGAGGGAAAATGAAAGTTACGGAAAAGGACGTGACCTACGTAGCTGATCTCGCGAACCTGGAACTTTCCACGGACGAGCGAACCGGCATGGTGCGCGATCTGAACTCCATTCTCGATTACATCGAGATGCTCAACCAACTGGATACGTCGAAGGTCCAGCCGATGACGCAAGTATCAGACCGCTATGGCGTGGACGAATCGAAGCCGGGTAGTGACCGATTTGCCTATGCGAATCGCGAAGATATCCCGGAGGGACTGCGGAAATCCCTGTCCCAGGACTCGGCCCTGGCAAACGCGCCCGATGCGGATGGAACTTTCTTCCGGGTGCCGAAGGTGATTGAGAGGTAGCGGCCAGCAGCCAGTCTGGCGATGTGCGGCGTTTGCTGGCCACCTTAAGTCTTCCATGGAACTGACTCAACACACGGTTGACTCTGCTCGCTCCGCAATACAGGAGCGCAGGACCACTGCGCTTGCGCTCGCCGAGGCGCACTACGCACGCATCCAAAAAGAGGACGGCCAAATCGGCGCATATCTCACCCTCTGCAAAGAGCGCGCTCTCGAACAAGCCGATTCGATCGACCGCATGGCCGCCGAGGGTAAGCCCCTGCCGCCGCTGGGCGGTGTTCCAGTCGGTATCAAGGATGTGATGTCGACTCGGGGAGTGCGCACCACGGCAGGATCGAAAATTCTCGGCAAATACATTCCCCCCTACGACTGCACAGCCGTCGCCCGTCTGGAAGCCGCAGGCGCGGTGATTCTCGGCAAAACCAACTGCGACGAGTTTGCCATGGGTTCTTCGAATGAGAACTCCGCATTCCATCCCGTACGCAATCCTCGCGATTTGACACGCGTGCCGGGAGGATCTTCAGGCGGTTCGGCGGCCGCAGTTGCTGCAGACATGGCGGTCGTCGCCCTGGGTTCCGACACCGGCGGCTCGATCCGGCAGCCGGCGTCGTTCTGCGGCGTAGTGGGACTGATGCCCACCTACGGACGCGTTTCCCGCTACGGCCTGATCGCCTTTGCCTCTTCGCTCGATCACATCGGACCGCTAGCCAAGACAGTGAAGGACGCTGCTCTGGTGCTCGGTACACTCGCCGGTCGCGATCCCATGGATTCGACATCAGCGAATGTGCCCGTACCGGATTATGTCGCCGCTCTCGACAAACCCGTGCGCGGCTTGAAGCTGGGCGTGGCGAAGGAATATTTCGGCGAGGGATTGGACGACGAAGTCCGCCACGCCGTGGAATCGGCGATCGACAAGTTGAAAATCTTAGGTTGTGAGCTGGTTCCTGTCTCGTTACCGCACACCCCCTACGCAATTCCCACCTACTACCTGATCGCCACTGCGGAAGCATCCTCGAACCTGGCCCGCTACGACGGTGTTCGCTACAGCTATCGGGCGTCAGGAGTGAAGTCGCTCTCGGAGATGTATCGTCGCTCTCGCGACGAGGGCTTCGGCGCCGAAGTGAAGCGTCGCATCATGCTAGGAACTTACGCGCTGAGCGCAGGTTACTATGATGCGTATTATTTGAAAGCGCAGAAAGTGCGCACGCTGCTCGCGCGCGATTTCGAGAACGCCTTCCGCCACGTGGATGCAATCATCACGCCGACCAGTCCGACGGCCGCGTTTCGATTGGGTGAGAAGTCTAACGATCCGCTCGCCATGTATCTGGCTGATATCTACACGGTGACGGCCGATCTTGCTGGCATTCCGGGAGCTTCAATTCCGTGCGGCTTGACGAAAGATAAGCTTCCGATCGGACTGCAGATTCTGGGTAAGCATTTTGACGAGGCGACCATTCTTCGGATCGCGCATGCCTATGAAAAAGAGGCTCAGATTGGATCGTAATAGCGCTCTCCCGCGCAGGCCCGGCAAAGCACCTTCTCTGCGGTACGAACTTCTCTGCGGAAGTTGATGCCTTCGCCACAGAGTTCGCAGGCTATGCGTTCTCCTTTATATCCGGGAAATTCTTCTGGCGGCAGTTCGACCTTCACCCATTGCATCGTGAACAGATCGTCGTCCGTGATCTCACGGTAGGCCCGCATCTGCTGCTGATTCTTGTCTGCGATTTCGGGATGCATCTGGCGGGCGAGATTCTTCGAAGATTCCCGGGCCGCGATACGAATGGCTTTGCCGCTGCTTACATCCACGAACGTCGCCGCAACTTTCCCCCAGTCGCGGAACTTTAGTGCACGTTTACCCAGACGGCAACCCGTGACTACGGCAACAGCATCGGTGGCGCAGCGGTCGATTTCGACAAAAGTGACGAGCCGCTTGCGGTCTTTGCCGTGCGGATCATCGATCCCGAGCTTGATCAGGCCCAGCATCGCCAGCCGCACACCAAGAACTTGTCCAGCGCAGAGATGCCCGTGAGCCTGCTCAGCATCGCGGAGATATTCGTCGAGGGACTTCATAGGGAGCTGACAGCGTTTCGCCATCAGCTTTCAGCTTACCACCGACAGGATCACTTCCTTCTCCAGCGCACGCCTTCCTTTGTATTCTCGATGATGATGCCTGCGCCGGTGAGTTCCGCGCGCAGAGCGTCGGAAACCTTGAAATTGCGGGCCTTCCGGGCCCTTTCCATCTCAGCGATTTTTCGTTCGATATCGGCGTCGGAAAGTTGATCCGACTGTACCGCCTGCCGCAACTCCGCGCTGATGTCATGTTCTCGGCCTTCGGTCGACGCCCAATCTAAAACCTGCTTCATCTTCGACCCATCATCATCCTGGAGCACGGCGAAAATCTCATCAAACTTTTCCAGCGCGGCAAGCAACGCTCGAACATCATCCTGTCTGATTTCACGCGCATCGAAGGCGGCATTGGCGCGGCGCACCATTTCAAAGATGGCAGCCTGCGCTTGCGCCGTGTTCAGGTCGTCGTCCAGCGAAGCCGTCATCCGGTCAAGGGTCTCGCTGGCGAGCGATTTCATTCCCGGATTGCTGCCCGGCTCAAAATTCCCAGAGGTTAACCGCTGGCGAAAATTGCGGAGCCGTTCCACCGACACAGCCGCTTGCTTCAGCCCATCAAACGTAAAATTCAACTGATTACGATAAGGCACCGAGGCAAGAAGATAGCGGATCGACGAGGGTTTATGTCCCTTCAGCACCAGGTCTCGCAAGGTATAGAAATTTCCCAGACTCTTGGACATTTTCTCGCCCTCAACCAGCAGGAAGCGGACATGAAACCAGAAACGGGCGAACGTCTTTCCGGTGAGTGATTCCGATTGCGCGATCTCGTTTTCGTGGTGCGGGAAAACCAAGTCTTCTCCGCCAGCATGCAGATCGAACGTCTCCCCCAATTCTTCCATGGACATCACCGAGCACTCCAGGTGCCAACCCGGCCGTCCCGGCCCGATCGAAGTATCCCAGAAAGCCTCGCCTGGCTTGGGCGCTTTCCAGATAGCAAAGTCGCGCGCGCTGTCTTTTTCGTATTCGTCCACATCGACGCGGGCCCCGTCGATCATCCCGCCGAAATCTTTCTTGGAAAGTTTGCCGTACTGCGGAAAGCTGGCAATTCGAAAGTAGTAGGATCCATCGTCGGTGCGGTAGGCGTTGTTTTTCCCGACAAGTTTTGCCACGAAGTCCGCCATCGGCACAATGTGCTCGGTAGCTCGCACCAGAGTGGGTTGTTCAATGCCGACCAAGGTAGAGTCTTCCAGAAATGCTTTCTCGAATTTCGCGGTATATTGCTGAACGCTCACTCCGTCGCTGGCAGCGTTGCGGATAATTTTGTCGTCAACGTCTGTGATGTTCATGACGTAGCGCACTCTGTAGCCGCGCTGGCGCAGGAATCGCTGCAGTATATCTACGGCAATGAATGTACGGAAGTTGCCGATGTGGCCATAGCCGTAAACGGTTGGGCCGCAGGCATACATGCGGACTTCACCGTCGCGAAGGGGAAGGAATTCCTCGATCTGCGAGGACATGGTGTTGTAAAGGCGTAGGGCCATAGGATGGTGTGCGCTCAGAAGACGAACCCCCAATTTTAGGGGGATGCGAGAAACAGGGTCAACTGGCAGGGATATCGGTCGAAGAATTTGGCGCCAACGCATGAGTCTGCGAGTGAGAGCGCAGCCTTTGTTGTACGAGAAAGACGTAGTGCAGAGCCGAAATGATCGTGAACGCAAATGTGGCGCGCAAGAAAACAGTACGCGTAATCCATACCCACCGTTGCGGCCGCAGACTAAGCAGCATCACAAAAAAAAGCGCGGCGATCTGAGAAAAGGTGTTTGCTTTGCCAAAAATGCTAGGCTGGAAGTTGCGCAGTCCCGCAATGGCAAACAGCACGGCACTGGCCGCTAGGATGGAAATATCACGGCTGAAAACCAGCACAAAGAACTTCCACGGAATCTTATGCAAGATGGAGAGCACCAGAAACAGAGTACTCAATAACAGTTTATCCGCAATAGGATCGAGATACTGGCCGAGCAAGGTCTGCTGGTGCAACTTGCGGGCCAGCAAGCCATCCAGGCCATCGCTGAAGCCGGCGATCACGAAGAGAACTAAAGCCCAGCGATAGCGGCCGTCGACCAACTCGATCACGATGAAGGGAACGAAAATCATGCGCAGCATTGTGAGCTGGTTGGGGGCGGTGAAGACCTGAGAGAGCCTCATGCGGATTCTTTCTTCGGGATAGCTGCGCGCGCCGCACTCTCCTCACGATCGATCGTGCTCGTGCTGCCTGCCAACTGAGATCCCAGCGTTTCAGCTGGACGAAGACCGGTCTGGGCCGAAAAGCGCTGCGAAAGTGAAGGTAAATTCCCGTCGGGCAGATCAAGTTCGACGCGTTCAATGCGATGCATGGGGAAAAAAACCACAGCCGGCGTGAAGGGTTCACCATCTTTCACCATCACCACAAGGTCTTCAAAAGAAGCCAACTCAATCCCACTCAAGCTGACCCCTTCCGGCGCCAACGAAAGAATCATGCCCCAGAATTTGTCTCGGGGATTGCCAAGGGTCACGACGACCATCGATCCAGGAACGAAAGGATCGCGAGCGGGCGTTTGTGCGCCAGCGTTGTTATCGTGCTGCTGAGAGTTTCCGTGCATGCAACGATTGTCGCCGCCGCCGTCCGGACTTTGCAACTGCCAAAGGCGGTTCACCCGGCTTAATGAATAGCTGGACGGCGCGCAGCCACTAGGCATGACGTCGCGTTCTCTTGCCGGGCTTCCGCTGCGCTCTTTGAGATCTCTTCATGGCTTTCCGCTGTTTCTTGGCCACTTTCTTATTAGCTTTTCGCTGCTGCTTCGCTGCCTTTCGCGCTTCGCGCCCGTTCTCGCCGATGTTGGTTCGTTCAGCCTTGCCGGGCATCGCCCACGCAACGCTCGAGGCGAGCAGCAACACGAAAGCCGCAATTCGTTTCATAAACTCTCCGCATGGAAGGTCTTCAGCGATCTTACACCGAAGTCGCGCCGCGTTGCGCAGCGTAGTCCAGCGACGGACCATGGTTATAAAACTCAGTTGCCGCAGCAGCTAGGAACCGGAACATGGTTCAGTGACGGCTGTAAGCTTCGGTCGACCAGATACGCTCGAACCACCTACCCAAGAGCCTCGAGCTGCTGCTATCTGAGCCGGTGGCGACCTCTGGAATTGGAGACTGGGGCGGTGTTCCTGGCGAACAGCCTCGGGCCTCAGGGATGAGGTTCCGGCACTCGTGCCCTGACCGCCCCGTATCTTTACAAATACTGAGTTTGGAGCCGAAAGTGATCGATTTTTTCGCTACTGCCCCCGGGGTTGGGTTGAATGCGGGAACTCCGCGAAGGGTCGGGCCATTCTTAGTCGGGCCATTCTTAGTCGAGGTCAGAGGGGGAGGGCACTCAAGACCGCAGTCACCCCGTTCTGTACTTTCCTTCTAGGCTCGGGAATCCTAGCCAATAAATGATCATTGCCGCAAAAAACAAGAGCGCACCTCAGGTGACCGCAAATGCTTTATTATTCATCTTCATCAGTTCCCTCCTGATCAGTTCCCTCCTGTACACCATGGCTAGATACTCAGCCCACGAGCTCGATGGCGAAAGCCGAGAGAGTCAAGCCCCAAAAACTTGGCCATGGCCGTGACTCTGCTACTCGTGGCACTCCTTAACCTCAACCTCCATCGGCAAGAGCAACAGGCTTCACACCTCGTTCTAACGTAAGTTTTTGCGTAAGGGCTTTAGCGTAGGAAGTGTGGGGTGAACCCGCGGCCCAGAACAAAGAGACCATGCCCCAAGGCTCGTCGAAGCGGATCGTGCTCACCTTTACCATGGCCGCCAGCTGCTTCTGCAGCCTGTCGCGCTTTGCCTTGAAATCGTTGTTCTCATACAGAGTCTTCAGGTTCGATTTCCCAACGAATACTTTCACATCTTGAACAAGAGTGCCCGCTGCAACCATGGCCTTTGCCCACTCCGTAATTACGAACACGTCTCCTCTCAGAACTCCCGCACGGGGATCGTCCTGGCTTATGCCGACCAGGGGACCAAGGGCGGGACTGGCCCCAATCTCATTCACCACCTTCGGCCACAGGTTGTCGTCCACAATCTTGTAACGAAGTTCGTCGATTGCCAGGTGCTGGGGATCGAGGAGGGCACGCATCGCCAGCCTGCCACTTTCCAAGTAATATGGAGCCAAGCGAAGAGCGCCATGTCCGTCGAAGAACATAGCCGAGCAATCGGCGTCGGTAAAAGACGTCCGCAGTAGGCAGGTGGATCCTCCTCCGTCGATAAACCCGGCGAGGATCGCCTTCTTCTCTGGCATCGCGATGAGGTCGAGCGCCACGAACCAGTTCAGGTAGTTGCCCATGATTTGCTGGTTCGTGTTCTGGTTAACAGCGAAATGCATCTGCTCGCAACTCAAGTTCGGCAAGGCAACGGCATTTCCGGCTCGATAGGTAGTCGTCGCCAGGAGCGAATCAAAAATGGCTTTGCGCAGCGCCTCATTGCGCGCCATAGGCTCAACGATCGCCGTGATGCTGTTTCCTGTTACCGTCTCCTTGATCGTGATGTCGCCGCTGACATCGTCTCTCAGGATTTCGCTCTTGCGGATCAGTTCGGAAACCGTGAGATAGTTCAGAATCCCAACTAGATTAATCTTAAGAGTGATTCCCCGGTCGCGAGTTTTGGAGAGCACACTATTTAGCATCTTGACTCCCGGAGCCAAGATGCCGCCAGCCTGAATGTTCTCTTCCAGCGAGGTCAGCAGGCTCAGGTCACCGTCCAGTGCCTTGTGCACCGCGGCATTTGCCTCGGGGCTCAATTGCGCCGACTTGATTTCGTATTGAAAAGCGGCCTGATCGTCCGTGGCTGCAGAGAGAATAACGTCGAGGGACGCTTGGAGGCTGTGATCCAATCCGCCTTTGATGGCGTCGTGGAATGTCTTTACTTCCGCTGGACGTAAATCGGCAAGGAGCTTCTTATCGCCCGTGGGGTCTGTGCTGATTGCGCCGACGACAGTTCCGATGAGATCCAGATCTCCGAGCTTTGCTTTAATTCCCGCGGACGCGGAAACGTCGGCCTGCAAGGTTGTACCGGACTCCCGAAGAAAACTCAGCTCGATCGTATCTTCATCGATCCGACGAGTTCTGATTTGGTAGGAGCCAGAGATGGTGAAACTGGCCGAAAGCCCTGCGGTAACCCCTGCCTTTACTGCAACCGCACCCGCGCCCAACGGTAAGTCCACCGATGCCAGCGGATTCGGCGAAACTGTAACTTTTACCCCGCCCGAGACCTCGAGGCTGCCCGATCCGGAAACGGTGGCGATGTCGTTGATCTTCAGATTAGCAAGGTCGGAGAGATCGGCTGGGATCACATAGGACGACAGCGTCAGCCCGAGAGCGTCCCCCAGTTTTGGCTCGGCAGCATCCAGCAGAAACGCCTTCAAATATTCCAGACTGATAGTGTTCGTCCGGTCGAATCCGAAGGTGAGGTCCCCGTCCGAGCCGCTGACGCCGAGGTCAAGCGATCCCTGGAAACCGACCGACACGTAGCCGCTATGGTCAGGCACCTTCGCGGTCGTATGGAAAGAGTCGCCGTCGAACAGATTGGTTCCAGGGTTGGCGTTGACGCGAATTGTAGCCTGGGCGCCGGGAGTTACATCGATTTCTGGCTTCGTGTTACCAAACTGAAACTTATGTCCCGCCTTCGCCTGGAACTGGATAGGTTTTTTGCCGGCTTGGCTGAGAGTGTCATCTTTCTTAGCCAGGAAATCAGGCAGAACAGCCACATGCAGCAATCCGGTCTTGAGGTATTTGACCAAGGATGAAGGATGAGTTAGATCTATCTTTATGGATTGGACCGGTTGGTCGAGTTGATCCGTAACCTGAATGTCGGGCATAACCACGATCCTTTCTATACCATCACTGTACCAAACGCAGAAGCGATATTACCCGAAGGACATCGGGTTCTTAAGTATCCAGGCTGGCGGCAGTCCGAGTAAATCACGGAACATAGCGGCGGCGAGAGGATAGTGTCGGACGGACATCCTCATTGGCCGCCATTGAGCTACTGGCCGGTTTGAACACCTGGTCATGACGGAGCGCTCGAAAGAAGATTGATCGTATCCACCGATCCTGGCAACCCTGGAATATCCGCTTGACTCTCTTGACTCCTGATGGCACAATTCCTGCCACTTCCCTGAGGCTAGAGTTACTGGACCACAGGCCCGATTAACAAAACCTCCTTTCACGAACAAGACGATACGTTCTTGCGGGCAACCATCGTCTGCAAGCACGGTTCGTTGGTGATGGGAACGGCTTTGCGGGCAAGGTCGTACGACTTCAATTGCGGGGTCGCCATGCCTGAATCCAAAAAACGTTTGCTCTCGTTTGCTAAGGTCCTTGCCGAGGAATACAGTGTCCTTCGCGAAAACGCGGAGTGGAAAGCTGAGACAGAGCAGAGCTTCCTGCAGAAAATCGATGATGAAAAGTCCCCTCTCAGTGCTTTGTGCATTTCGGGAGGCGGCATCCGCAGCGCCACATTTGCTCTTGGGGTGATACAAGCATTCGCTGCGAATGGAATTCTCACGGGCTTTGATTATCTTTCAACCGTATCGGGCGGCGGCTATCTTGGTGGATGGCTTACTGCGTGGAAGCACCGCGCGAAGGGGCTCGATCAAATCATTCCGAATCTCATGCCGGTAGCTCCTGCGCCGGCTCCGGATGCCGTCGATCCAGTTCAGCATCTGCGCGAGTACAACAGCTATCTCACTCCTAGACTTGGGTTGCTGTCTGTCGATACTTGGACCCTGGCCGCCACCATCGTTCGCAATATGGTGCTGAACTGGCTCATTATCGTTCCCATCCTGATGTTTATTCTGATGCTGCCTCGCCTGGTTTTAGCCCTTGCCAGGCTCGGGGTAACAATTCAGGGTTTTTATAGTTTCACCTTGTCCGACTCCGCGAACGCCGTAGTGACCGGCGCAATTCCCCTAATCGCCGGCCTGTTGTTCGCCGTGGGTGTTTTCAATACGCTGCGCTACCTACCCGGCGTTGGAAGAGTAGACCACTCGGAATTCGACTTTCTCAAATATTGTTTGGCGCCCTTCATAATGGCGGCCGCGGCTTTTGTTGCGTTCGATGCCTGGTACAGCTCGAACGATGTCGGCCACGCCACGAACCTACCCGAGTTCAGGGATATTTTGTTGTGGACTACCGGCTCTGCAGCGTGTGGTTGGTTTGCCTATGTGCTTTTCATGGACAAAGGCATTTGGCGCAGACCTCTGGCGCTTCTTGGGCTCAGCGGCGCGATTTTGTTGACGGGAATCAGCACGGGATCTTGCGCATGGCTGCTGATCACAAAATTCTATCAAGATGCGAGTTGGCCATTGTATGTCACTGTTTCCGCACCCTTGTTGCTCGTTGCTTTTATGTTCGCTGTCACGCTTTTTGTGGGCTTGACCAGCACGATTCTGCTGGATGAAGACCGCGAGTGGCTTTCCCGCGCCGCCGCCTGGATGCTCCTGTGCATTCTGTCCTGGCTCGCGCTGAGCGGATTAGTACTCATCGCTCCCACCTACGTCATAGCACTAGGCAACTGGGGCCGCGCATCATTTACTGCGCTTGGTACGGCGGGCGGTTTGATCAGCGCCCTCGGCGGTCTTAGTTCGAAAACGAGCGCCAAACAAACGCACAATACGTCCAAGATAAGCAAGAGCGCGCTCATCATAGATTTGGCTACGAAACTCGCGGCGCCAGTATTCGTGGGTGTGTACCTAACTTGTTTGGCGATACTTACTAATTGGATTCTTTCGGCGACAGGACTGGTCGACGCGCCCTGGTGGAAGCACGGTACATTCGTTGAAAGCACGCACATAGAATCTATTATTTTGGTCGCGTTAGCATTTTTGGGATTTGGCTGGTTCATGGCCCGTTACATCAATATCAATACATTTTCTCTTCACGGTATGTACCGGAATCGCCTGATCCGCGCCTACCTGGGCGCCTCCAACGACCGCCGCAATACCAACAAATTCACCGGATTTGCACAGAGCGACAATCTGTACATGCACGAGCTGGTCTCGACGCAGAAACCGTTCCATGTGGTGAATGTCACTCTCAACCTTGTCGCTGGCAGAAGACTGGCGTGGCAGCAACGAAAAGCCGAATCGTTCACGATCACGCCTCTGCACGCTGGCAACTGTTCTCTCGGATATCGTCCCTCCATTAGCTACGGCGGCCCGCATGGAATCTCTCTCGGTACGGCCATTACCATCTCGGGTGCAGCTGCCAGCCCCAACATGGGATATCACTCCTCGCCGGTGATCGGCTTCATCATGACATTGTTCAATGCGCGGCTCGGCGCTTGGCTGGGCAACCCAGGCAAGGCCGGCGCCAAAACGTTCGAACTGCCGGGCCCGAGTTCAGCCACAGGATCTCTGATGAAAGAAGCCTTTGGGCTCACGAACGACACCAGCGAATATGTCTATCTCTCGGACGGCGGGCACTTCGAAAATCTCGCACTCTATGAGATGGTGCGCCGCGGCTGCCGGAATGTTGCAGTGATCGATTCGGGATGCGATCCCACTTTTGATTACGAAGATCTGGGCAATGCTCTCCGCAAGATCCGCATCGACTTGAGCATCCCCATCGATTTTGATGACTCCATGAAAATATTGCGCGAGAAGCGAACGCGCTTCGCTGTCGCGACGATCCGCTATTCCGCTTTAGACCCGAAACGCAAAGATGGCTTGTTGCTGTATATCAAGCCAATCATGCTGGGTAATGAACCACCCGATGTCACCGCCTATCAATGTGCCAACCGTGCGTTTCCTCACCAGACCACCGGCGACCAATGGTTCAACGAGTCACAGACTGAAAGTTATCGCATGCTCGGGATCCAGAGCGTTGGCGACATTTGTGAAGGTTGGGACGGTAAAAATGGCCTATCGGGCTTGCTGGAGCACCTTCGAGCCGCTCATCCGCTGGAGCCTTCAGGCGTCGCGTCCGCGCTCGGAGCGATGGCTTCCGTTTTAAAGTCCGAAAAGCCAGCGATTCATAAGGGGACAGAATGATAAAGAAACTTGGGATCGGACTATTTATAGTCTTGTTGGTGATCGGTTGCGGCTTCCTGTATTTGCGTTCACCTCAGTTTCAGGTCATCGTTCCCGAGTATCAACAGCCACCGGAACAGTTGGTGCGCGCCGATCAGGGCTGGACCGACGATCAGCGTTTTCAATTCCATCACACACCGCAAGGAACCCGGCTTGTACCTTACGCCTGGTTCATCGCGCTCGAACAGCCCTGCCTCTCGCTATTCGGTTGTGAGCTGTTTTCCGACAAGACTTACCTGGCGCGCTTCGGTTTCCTGGCCAGTCAGACGGAATCCAAACTCAATCCGGATGGGCTACCGGTTGGCTTCGCCCGGCAGGAAGACTTCTATGATCCGGAAAGTAAGCAAACCTATCCGGTCGTGGGCTTAAATTGTGCCGCATGTCACACCGGCGAACTGCATTACGGCAAATACGCTGTGCAAATCGAGGGCGCGCCGGGCATGATCGAGGTTACGGAATTTCAAAAAGCCCTCGCGTTATCTGTCGGTTTCACGAAATTGTTTCCCTTTCGCTACGGCCGTTTCGAAAAGCGTGTACTCGGGCCGAATGCTTCTGCGAACCAGAAGGCTGAGTTGAAAAAGAACTTTGCCACATTCCTGGATTACGCCAAGTTCGAACTTGACAATACCAAGCCAGGAAAAGGCATCTACGACAATCCGGCAGGGTTTAATCGGACCGACGCTCTGACCCGCATCGGAAATCAGGTGTTCGCCGTTGACATGCAAAACGCGGCCAATTTCGCGCCCGCGAACGCACCAGTCCGCTTCCCACAGCTTTGGGACGCTTCATGGTTTACCTGGGTCCAGTACAACTCATCAATTTCAGACCCGCTAGTACGCAATGTCGGCGAGGCTCTGGGTGTACGTGCCGCTGTAAAACTCCATGGCCCCGACGCCCAGGACTTCGGAAATAGCGTCAGCATGTATGGTCTCAACACGGTGGAAGGGTTGCTCAAGGGCTCGGCTCCTTACAAGGGTCTGCGGTCACCGGCATGGCCGTCTGTTTTTCCACCGCTGGACAAAAACAAAGTTGCCCGCGGCGCCGAACTCTACAAGGCGAACTGTCAAGGTTGTCACCTGCCGCCAGTGGCCGAACTCGTCGATGATCTCGGAAAAACTAAACCAGACTACTGGTGGGAAAACGCCCAAAAGACACGGCTCTTGATGGTGAAGGATGTAAAAGCCACTTACGTGGGCACCGATCCTCACGAGGCGATGGACTTTATCGGTCGCACCGCAGACACTGGCGATCTCGGCGATGGACATGTCTCGGCCGCCGTTGGCTTGGATCTGGTTACGAACGGGATCGCCAACAAATTCTTCAAGACGCAGAATGTCTCTCCCCAAGAGCAAATTGTATGGAGAGGAACCCGTGATCCTCATGATCCCGCGGTGCGCGCCGAACCTGTCTATAAAGCGCGGCCACTTAACGGCGTTTGGGCAATTTCCCCTTATCTACACAATGGGTCCGTCCCCAACTTGTTTGATCTGCTTTCGCCTCAGAGCGAACGTACGAACACGTTTTGGACGGGAAAGAAAGAATTCGATCCGGTCAAAGTCGGTCACGTTACCAGCGAATTCAAGGGCGGCTATCTTTACGATGTCACCAAGCCGGGCAATGACAATCACGGTCACGAATTTAAGGACGGTCCCAGGGGGAATGGTGTCATTGGTCCGTCACTTTCTCCGGACGATCGCTGGGCCATTATCGAATACTTGAAATCACTCTAGACCTGGAGGGCAAAGTGGATGAATTTATCGTGCCTTTGAGGAGGCGATCAAGCAGTATCTCGTCCAGAAAAATCCGGCACGAAAGCGGATCCTGCCCAATGGTCCGCGGGCGCCAGACAAGACTGCGCTGAGCTGAGTTGGGAGCAGTTGCGGCACGTACTGGCGTCGGTACCCGCTCCGAGATTGCATCCTGCTGACGCTGGACATGACCAAGACTTTCCGCCCCAGCGAGTCGGCTTGGAGGAAATGCGATGCTGCGGGGCGAAGCTCGCGCTCCGATCTCCTCGAAGCCCGTATCCGGACCCATCAAATTGCTGGTGCGATGGGCTGTTCACGCCCGCTATCCTGGGTGCCGCAGGTGTTAGCGGTCATCAGAAAACGTATTTTTCTGAGCATCAGGCCGACAGACTGCGAAGCCTCAGCCTGAGGTAGTCGAGGTAGCCGTCGGGGAGGGGTTGGAGTTTCAGTTCTTCGATGACCGGTAGGAAGTAGGGACTCCCATGCAATCCCCGACTCATTTCGTTTCCGCTATATGATACCGACTTATGGCCAACCTCGACACATCCCCGGCACGGCAGCGTGGCGGCATCTGGGTATTGGGCACCCTGCCCATGGCGTGCACAGTCGTCGTTGCGATCAACGCACTCTACATCCTGCTGGCCGCGATCGGCAACATCACCGACTACCCAGCGAATTTCAACTTCGTCGAGCACGTGCTGTCGATGGACACCACGAACTTTGGCGGTCAACCTGGTGTTGGCCTCGACAAAAATGTCTTGTGGCGGGCGATCACCAATCCGGCCATTCAAAACATCGCCTACATTGGCGTGATCTTCTGGGAGTCCCTCGCCTCGATCATCCTGCTCTGGGCGGTTCATCTGTGGCTGGCGGCGCGAAGGACACGTACGTTCGACCATGCCAGGCGAATGTCCACCATTGGCCTGCTGATGATCATCATCCTGTTCATGGGCGGCTTCCTGACCGTCGGCGGCGAGTGGTTCGAGATGTGGCGATCAGTCGCGTGGAACGGCAACGAGCCCGCCTTCCGGAACTCGGTGCTCGCCCTGTTCGGCGTCCTGCTCTGTCACATCCCGTCGCAGGAGTAGCTGTCCCTATTCAAAACTTACCCTTTTTGAAACGGCGCTTCTTGCCACTTGGCTGAATAACACGCAAGCCGCTGAAGTGGACCGACGCGGTCAAGAAGTCGGCTTCGGTGAAGTTTGGAGCATCCACGCCTCTTTCGTCGCAAGGTGGCGATGAGGCAACGCTTTTGGCTGCCGCAGTTTCGTTCTATTGCCGTCGACTTTTGGGGAACGATAACCTGCTAGGACGCGGCGAGTTCACGTTTTTGTACTGACGCGTGAAATCAGATCACTTCCGGCCATCCCGCCCTGATCGTACTTGTTGAAACGCGATATTGTATTTTATCCAGTGAGAATTCGACCCAGATAAAAGGCTATCGCGCATATCGAATTCATCCTGCCATTTCTGAGACCGATCGAACCGTCTTTTCGCCGGACTACCAAACGGATTGCGACAGGGCTCGCGCCGAGGAAGGAACTCAAACGCCGCCCCTTCCTCGGATTAACTGAGTGTCTTTATTTGTCTCAGTGGACGTGTCGGGCAACCAAAGCCTCGATTCGCACCATCCGGCTTGGAAAGGGCCAAAACCGCTATCCGCAATCAACCAATCAACCGCGCGCCGTAGATAGCGGCTTGCTTTTGCTCGGCGAAGCCGAGGGCGCGGTTCTTACAGGCTCCCCGTTGATTACTTCCGCATTGCCCGTTACTCGTCCGTTTGGAGAACTGGCGGCGGCCAGCAATCACAACTTTGGCGCCATTTGGGCGACGAAGACCTCAGTCATGCGAGCGCCGATCCCGCTAGTCCCGCCAGTTATTTAACCGCAACTTTTTCCCTCGAGTGCCAACATGGTTTAGTTTCCTCGTGCTGAAAAACGGGAAGGTCTCGTACCACATTTCCAATTCCCTCAACTCGGCTGGGCGCTTAAGGTGCGCACGATTACCCACTTGCCTGAGCGATTCTCGAAAAGATCCAAAAACGCAAATTGACCGCTATAATCTTTCCCGTCCTGGATCCTCTTTTCCTTGACACCGGCTGAGCCACAGCAACATTGCCGAACGCCTGCACATTCACTGGTCCAAGTTCAAATGACACGAGTTTGTGCTCGCCGATTTGAAATCGTCTAAGAGGTCCTCTTTGCGGAAAATGCCCAGAGGTTGAAAGACATGCTCATTCATCAGCTCGTTGACCGACTTCTTGGTGACGGTTTCCACAATCAATTTGCGCCAGAGCGATTCCCTCACCGGAATAGGCGAATCTTGATCCCGGCGGGAAGTAGATCCGCAGCTTCTTGTCATCTGTGAACTGGCGCCAGTTGGGAAAGCCGCTGGTGTGGTCCAGCAGCATTCGCACGGTAATTTGCTAGTATCGCTTGTCGTCAGCCAGGTCTTATATGCGGGATACTCCGGCAGAGGCATGGACAGATATTCATACACCGGCCTATCAAGCTCGATGATGCGCTCGTGAACTAATTGCAAGATCATGCCGGCAAAGGCAGGTTTCGTCAATGATGCGGCAGTCATTACCGAATCGGGAGTCAGAGGCAGAGACTTGTCCTTGTCCCTGACGCCGTAGGTCTTGAGGTATACAACGTTATCGTCGTTCAAAATTGCGATGCCCACGCCCGTCACATGGCCGCCTCCATCAGCGCTGCAACCGCTGTGTCGATCTGCGAGGGCGAGATTTTGCTAGCATCCAGCCGGGTGACCGAGAGCTCCTGGGAAGACAGACAAAGAGGGCCGATCACGATCGTCAGAATCGTAGAGAGAACCTGTGACAGAAATCGCAAAGACATTGGGTCTCCGTAATGTTTAGACGGTCGAACGGATTGACTCGTGAGCATGGTCCTCGAATCCTGAGAACAGAAGCGAGGTTCCGCTCTACGAAACTCATACTTAGCGATTACTCGGCTAACCGGAACTCGTGCCTCCTGCTTGTCCCGGAACTCTCATCGTGAGTCCGTCAACCCGCTAAACCCAAAAATAACCCTCTCGGTTCCCAACCAGCGGGAAACTTTCCCTGCAACTCTGGGTTCTAACCGTTCAAATGCCTTGCCAGCCGCCGCCCCAGCCCATGTGCCCCTGCACCTTTAATCCTGGAGAAAGCGGAGGCCGAGGTTCAGGAGGTGGCTCGTGTTCAGGGTTCGGGTCCTGGCCACCCAAGAGAAAATTGCCCTCATCGCCAAGGCCGCCCGGAAACAAGGCGTGAGTGTGTCCCATTCGTCACGCGCGTGGCTAGAAAACTTGGCAGGAAACTCAAAGGCTACAACATCAAGTGGCTTGGCGCCACATCCCTCAAACAGACAAAGCCACTACATTAAAAGCCGAAACTTCATAGATACAAGGCGGCATTTCATTGATGAGCGCCCCACGATCAAAAAACGCGCTTAAACCACCCCGCAATCGCAATAGGAGTCAAAATTTAAGGGTATCCAAGTGTTTCTGACCCTGCTGGGAGCCTCCTCTTCTGAATGCCGAAGCCTTCCAAAAACGCGAGACCCGAGACGCTAAAGGGCTGGCGGAACACCTTGGTTGTAGTCAATATGGAACTTTACGCAGCCATCCGTCGGCACACAAATCTAAGCCAATCATCTGTCACCCGGAGATCACCATTTTGAATGTGATCCACCCGCTGGGACGATTCGGCGCGACCGCCTGACTTAGTTGACCGTCAAGACGAGGGTGCTGCTCTGACCTCCGCTTGTGCAATCCAGGTTTCCCGAATTGCCACTAGGAGTCAGCACACTAACTTTCACAGGGCCGGGCTCGGATATGACATCAGTCGTAAGCTTTACCTTCAGCTGCTCGTCGCTCACAACGGTCGGGCTCAGTGGCGTTGAATTGATAACTACTTCAGACGATGAAACAATATTGCTACCGTTGACCGTAAGCACAAAACCCTGCTGAACCTGAGCAAAAGTGATGGTGCTGGGTGACAGCGAACCAATTACTGGCATGGGCCTAGCACTTCCGCAGAGGGGATTCAGGGTGTTATTGCAGCCTGCAAGACTGAAGAAAGCAAGCAGCCCAGCGAGAGAGATACCGTAGTTGCGGGAAAGCATGGAACTAACTCCTTCTGGAAGAGGGTCCCCCGGTGAGCCTGTTGAAAAGGTTCCACGTACACCCGAGCGCGGGGGCATCAACATAAACATGTGGAAGCAAAAGCAGGTCGAGTGCCAATGCGGCGGGACCAGTGACAATTCTGTAATTGTATTGTTTTGTAAAGGTAAGGTAGAGTCGCGGAATGTCAGACTAGCACCGAGCCGCAAGTCTGGTGGCTGATTTCCACCACGGCGGTGGTTCTCGGCCAGGCATTACGCCTCTGCGCTGGTGCTGTCTCGATGGCGCAGAGAAGAAGTGAGCTACGAACGGGGTTCTTAGGCCGATGCGGAACGGTTTTCGATTTTCCTATCCGAGTGACCCGAACTGCTGTAGCTCCCGTCGGATTTGCGTTACAGGGAAGCCCATTCGTGCTGCATTCCCCCGCTGTTACCGCGAGTCAACTTCGTGCCATTGAAATCGGCAACGATGATTCTACAATCAATCAAGCATCAGAGAGCGGTCACCCGATCCGGCAACCTGCGAGGAGATCGTAAGGTGTCATCAGCTTGCAAGAGCTGGATGTGACGAGGAATACTCGTAACGGGAATGCCCACCGATAATCGCCGCCGATGCTGGCGGCATTTCTTTTGCTCTGTGGTGCGTGACTTGCAAGAAAGGAACACGCAGACTTCGCCGGAGTGAACGTCTTGCTCTGAAATGGAGCGACGTTGATTTTGATGAACTGCAAATCAATGTGAGGCGCTCGATCTATCTGAATATCATTGGCAATTGCAAGACCGAGGCCTCTCGCAAACCTGTGCCCATGGACCCAATGCTTGCCTCCGAGCTCTGGTCCTGGAAACAAGACAGCCCCTACAGACAGTCTGATGATTGGTTGTTCGCAAGCCCTCGTACTCGCGGCAGAAACCCTTATTGGCCGGATAGCTTGCTCGCGAATGTCATTCGCCCGGCAGCCTCGCGAGCCGGGATCGGAAAGCACATAGGCGGGCACACGTTTCGGGCACAGCTTCTCCAGCCTGCTGGTGGCGAATGGGGAAAACGTGAAGGTCGTACGTGAGTTGATGCGACACGCCAACTGCCGGTGTACGCTTGAGATCTATTCCCAGGCCCGGATCCAAGCGAAGCGAAACGCACTGCATCGGGTTGTCGAAATGATCTTCCCGCAGGAACGAGAGGTTACTGGCATCGAAGATCCAGACCGAGCTGTTGGATCTCAAGGAAGTGTCTGTTAAAATGAGATTTCGCTAACCCGGTCGCGGCTCGTTTTGTCGGGGTTAGTTACACGGGCCAGATAGCAGCCGAGAATGGGACTGGACTCGTTATTGGAGCCATTTGGAGCTTGGCAATGCCAGGCCAAAGGCAATTGCTTGAGAACACAATGTAGGCGCGTAGCTCAGTTGGTTAGAGCGCTACCTTGACACGGTAGAGGTCGCTGGTTCGAGTCCAGTCGTGCCTACCATATTTTTCATACAGATAGCGGCAGGGCTCCCACCCTCGTTGGTAGCATTTGGTAGCAAATCGGCAGACGCCGCAGTTTGACTGTTCATCAACTCCTCGTACATCGACTCGACCATCCGCCCAACACTTTCAGGCAACTCCTGCATGTACTCGTTGGCCGTGGTATCGGCCTTGGAGTGTCGCAGGTGAGCTTGGACGTCCTTCACCGACCCCTTGCGCTGCGCCAGCGTTGCCATAGTTCTGCGCAAGACCTGGAAGTTCAGTTTCGGCAATCCAAGTTTTTCCGCCAGCGGAGTCAGGATTCGGTTCCGATAATTGCCCGTATCCATGAATCCTCCATCGGTGTTGGGAAAAATGAAGGCGTCGGGTGAAGAGTCAGGGCACTCCTGCTTCCACAGCCAGAGATCATCGACCATTCCCTTGGGTAGAAGAACATCCCCAAGGCTCTTCTCCGTTTTGCCAAACGGTCGAATCTTTCCTTTGTAGACAGTCTCGCTAATCGTAAGTCTCCTGCCGTCGAATGACCTCCACCGCAGCGCGAACAACTCGCTGGGGCGAAGCGCGTCGGTCATTTCAAGCGTCAGTAGCATACGATCCCTGGTTGCCGCGCCGGCGAGCACCGCCCGCAATTGATGCCACGTCAGCGTCGTCTTGTCTTTCTGCCGCAGATTTCGCGGAATCTTGATTCCACGCGTCGGATCTTTCAGCAAGAAATCCTGTTCGACGGCCTCAGCAAAGATCGATTTCATATAGGACCGGGCATGCTTCACCCTGTCCTCTGAGAGAAATGTAGCGAGATGCTTGAGATGTTTCTGTAAGGTGAACTGCTCAAAGGCCTCCAGCGAAACACTGTCAAATTTCTCGACCAGATCCCTCTCGATCTGAATCTTCTTCACTTTCTCTGTCTCAGGTCTCCAATCGCGTAGCGGATAGTATCGGTCGCGGACGAACCAGCCAAAGGTGACCGAGCCGTCCTTCATGATCTTGCCGCAAAGATTCTGCCCCGTCTGCTTTGATATTTCCTTCTGCAATGCCTCCCGGGCCACGCCTTTTGTCAGCTGAGACTTGAGCCCGAGGATGACGGAAACAACGTCTGTTTTTCTTTCGTTGGTAATTGGGTCCAGGACCGTCCTGCGGTAGTAGCCGTACCACTTCTTGCCACGGAGAACGATCCACCCACTCTGGTACGATTTACCCATTTCATTCCTCAATTTCTGTGGGGGAACAAGTGGGTTGCGCCATTCTACACCCCGAGTTTCTACGCCGAGTGTTGCTGAATCGTTCTTGCTCTAGGATAAACTCTTCGATCTTGCTTGCCCTGTAGCGGAGCATTCCTGCTCGTCCGGGGCCATCGCCAAAACGTATGACTGGTAAGAGCGGCATCTTTCTTGACGAGTGATCCCAAACCCAATCGAGCGATGTATTCAAGCGTTTAGCGACCTGCTGGGGCGTGAGCAAGGAGTCGTTTTCACGCCAATCGCATGTCGGTACAACCGGTTTCGGAATCGTGGCCATGTCTGCAATCAACTCCCCGGACGAAATAGAGACCGTGCGCATCTTCGACTTCTTGACCGCCGGGCGGGACGCTTCTCGTCAGAAGCGAAAGGCACGACTTTGATTTATTCCTTCCCTCACCGGCGAGGCGAATCCAGGGTGTACCCGAAATTCTTCCCGACCGCAGCAGAAAATGAGTGT
>DATNLE010000348.1:0-4633 GCA_035603035.1 Candidatus Acidiferrales bacterium
TCACTATTCATCCCATTCATGTTACGCATAGTCTGGTTGATTGTGTTTCATTGGCCATTCACACGCCTTTGGGCGTGTTGATTCATACTGGCGATTTCAAAGTCGACCCTACTCCGACAGATAACAAGATGTTTGATCTGCACTCCTTTGCGGAGTACGGCAAAGAAGGCGTGCTGGCGCTGTTTCAGGATTCGACCAACGTTGAGCGCAAGGGTTACACGCCCAGCGAGCGCGCCGTGCGGCGCAAATTTGACGAAGTTTTCGCACACACAGAGCGGCGGCTGTTCATTTCCTGTTTTTCCTCGTCCATCCACCGCATCCGATTAGCCGTGGAGCTGGCTCATCAGCATGGACGCAAAGTGTGTTTCGTCGGCCGCTCGATGAACAACTCCGCTGAGATCGCCGAAGATCTCGGCTACCTGGAAATTCCCGACGGCCTCGTGATCAATCCCGGCGAGATGAAGAATTTTCCGCCGGAAAAAGTTTGCGTGATGATCAGCGGCACGCAAGGCGAGCCTATGTCGGCCCTGTCCCGCGCAGCCGTGGACAACCATAAGCACGCCAAGATCGAGAAGGGCGACACGGTCGTGCTTTCGTCCCGGATCATTCCCGGTAACGAGAAAACGATTTATCGCATGATCGATCATCTGTTCCGCCGGGAGGCATATGTGATCTACGAAGATGGGACGTCGCCTCCGATTCACGTGAGTGGACACGCCAGCCAGGATGAACTCAAGCTCATCATCAACTTGGTCAAGCCCAAGTACTTCACTCCCATCCACGGGGAGTACCGTCAATTAAAGTTGCACGCCGAAATGGCTGGCGCAATGCACAGCTCCGTGGGAAAAGTGATTCTGATTGAGAGTGGGGACATTCTTGAGATTGACGAACACAACGCCCGCAAGAGCGGACGGGTGAACGTGGGTCGCGTCTGCATCGATTCCGGATCGCGAACCGATGTGGTTGAGGATTTAATTATTAAAGACCGGCGGCACTTGAGTGAAGACGGCATCGTACTTCCCATCATCGCCATCAACAAACTTACCGGCCGCGTAGAAACCGCTCCGGAGATTGTAACCAGAGGCTTCAATCCCGGTGACAACGGCTTGCTCGACGGCGCCCGGCGCATTGTGGAAGACACCTTGGCGCATTCGAGCGAAGAGGAGAGAGCTGATTACGGAGTGATCAAGGAGAAGATCCGCGCCGACTTGAAGCGCTACATTTCCAAGCAGACGCAGAAGCGGCCACTGATCATGCCGGTGATTTTGGAGATTTAGCAGGGTTCGCGAACAGAGCAGGATTTTTTTGCCAGCCGGAGAGAAAGTGCCTGACGTCTATGGGCCACGCAATCGTGCAGCTTGCCAGGGGCGAAGATTTTCCGTATCTTGAAAACCAATGGAAGTAGATTTCACTCCCGACGTTGAGAAGAAGCTCCACGATCTCCCCGTGCAGAGCGGACGCAGGACCGATGATCTTTTGCAGGATGGACTCGTCGCATAGTTCGACGAACTGGTGCAGACGCGGGACATGCTCAACCACCGCTATGACGAATTGAACAGCGGCAACGTGGCGCCCGTCAACGGTGAGGAAGCCTTTGCCGCCTGAAAGCTAAAACCGAAGCCCAGCGTAAACGCTCGGCATGAGCAGCGGCTGCGCCTTCCACCCGCCAGCCTTCGCCGACCTCGACGAGATTCGCGATTACGTAGCACAGAATTATCTGGACGCAGCCGATCCGTGTCATAGAGGAGATCTTTGAACACCATCCGCCGGCTTGTTTTCTTTCTATATCATGGCCATCAGCGTTCCGACCTTAGTTCGCGACCTTTGCGGTTCGCTCTCGACGCGAATACCTGATTGCTTATGCGCGCAAGAAAAGCCCATGTGGGTCGTTGCGGTAATCTACGGTCGCCGCAGTCCTCGCATCATAGCCAGGATCCTCAGAGGCAGAGAATAAACCATGGTCGTCCTCGATGATATCCGCGCCGCGCAAGCCCGACTGCACGGCGTCACCGTCCGCACCCGTCTGGTCGAATTCAACTACAAACAATCCGACGTTCGCCGCCTTTATCTCAAGCCGGAAAACCAGCAGCCCATCGGCGCTTTCAAACTACGTGGAGCTTACAACAAGATTGCGTCACTCTCGGCGGAAGACCGTAAGCGCGGAGTGATTTCGTACTCCAGTGGCAACCACGCGCAGGGGGTAGCGTATGCGGCGCGGGCTCTGGGTGTGAAGTCCGTGATTGTGATGCCGGACAATGCTCCCACCATCAAGCGCGAGGCAACAGCGGCGCTGGGCGCGGAAATCGTTATTGTGGGCCCAGGCAGCGCTGAGCGGCAAATCAAGGCCGAAGAGCTGGCCGCGCAGCATGGCTACGTGATCGTACCTCCATATAACGATGAGCGGATCATCGCCGGCCAGGGCACGATGGGGTTGGAGATCCTCGAAGACCTGCCAAACGTCGAAACGGTTCTAGCACCCGTAGGCGGGGGAGGAATGATCAGCGGGGTGGCGGCAGCGATCAAGTTGAGCAAGCCCTCAACCAAGGTGATCGGCGTCGAGCCGGAACTCGCAGCCGATGCGCAGGCGAGCTTACGCGCGGGAAAGATCGTTCAGTTCCCTGCCAGTGAGGTTTCGCGAACAATTGCCGACGGGCTGCGCACACAGAGTATCGGACCGATCAACTTCGAGCACATCCGCCGCTATGTCGACGACATCG
Organism: Candidatus Acidiferrales bacterium; assembly: GCA_035603035.1. Taxonomy (GTDB): domain Bacteria; phylum Acidobacteriota; class Terriglobia; order Terriglobales; family Acidobacteriaceae; genus Sulfotelmatobacter. The sequence continues at coordinate 2,718 of DATNLE010000348.1, forward strand.
TCAGCGTAAGCGAGAAGGAAATTCGCGAAGCAGTTCGGTTGCTGGCCTCAAATCCTGCAACCGTCGCCGAGCCCAGTGGCGCCGTGGCGGTCGCCGGCTTCTTGTTCCAGGGCGACAAACTCCCCAAGACGAAGGTGAACGTAGCCATCATCAGCGGAGGGAACATCGATCCTACGATGCTGGAAGAACTCCGAGGAATTAGGGGTCAATAGCCGCCCCGGAGTCACTTCGACCGCCGCCGCGCTAACGCCCATCGGCGTAGCGCGACCACGGACCAGACCGCCTCGACCAATCCGAAGGGCCATGCCCCTTGTAGAAAGCCGTAAGCCGAGCCCAGGACGCAAGCTGCAGCGAACGCCAGAATGAACCATCGGCTCCGCGCCTCCAAGGCATAGAAGATGAGCATTGCCGTTACAGCGAACAGACCGAAAAGGGTTAAGCGTGTCACGTTATATTTTGCAATTTTACTCTTTGTGTTACCCGAAACTTTCGCTCACGCCGCTGAAGTTGGAGATTCGTGCAACCAACGTCTATGCCAAGCTATCTAAAGAGGTGAACTATTGGAAGTTACGCTGAGTACCTGCGGCAGCCAGATCGGCTATAATACAAACAACCAGTTGTAAGCTCATCTAAGAATGGGATCGCGCAAACAGTCCAACTCTCAACCCCGCAAGATGCGAGGTGCGGTCATTGTCTTGGTTGCTGTTTGTTCACTGACCGTGAGCCTGGCGACCCGTTATTACTCTCCGAGCGACGATTCCTCCCCAATTATAAAGGCCTTCCACTCAAACGTTGCCCCGGACGCGAAGAGACAGCGCCTCACCAAAAATGCTGCCAACTGGATGCCGCCGCTTCTCGGCGTTACCGTATTGCAAATTCCTACTTCTTATTACAGGATTGTGCCCCCTCGGCCTCCGGTACGAAGTCTCATCTGTGACAAAAGCCTCTACAATCGGCCTCCTCCTGCTTTCAAATCCCTTTTATAGTCTTTATTTATAACTCCGGGAACTCATGCGGGCTTTAATGGCCGGATTTGCATGGCTTCGACGCCTAAGTATTAAGGACAGTTCCCGATTAGGATGCCGACCCTCTCAGAAATTCAGGGCCGCGATCTGCTGATTTTTCGGTTGCAAAGTTATTTCCGGTGATGAAAGCCGCCGGGAAATCAGGCGGAGGGACAACTCGATGACCGAAAGTTGTACTAGATTCGGCCAGATGTCTGGCCGCAAATCGAACTGGTTATTGGTTTGTGTCCTTGCCTGCCTGGTCCCGGTGGCAATCGGTTTGTCTTCGTGTTCCAGCGCTCACAACGACCGCGTTCAAGCCAGCGGACCGGCGGTGACCGTAGGCGTGACGAAGGTAGTGAAAAAGTCTCTTGGTCGGCAAATTACCTTGTCATCCGAACTGGTGCCCTTCCAGGAAATTGATGTGTACGCGAAGGAATCCGGATACGTAAAACAATTGTTGGTCGACTACGGAACCCACGTGAAGGCTGGACAAGTGATGGCCATTCTGGAGATTCCGGAACTCGAAGCGCAACTGCAGGAGGATCAGGCGGAGATCAAGAATGCGGCGAACCAGGTGAGCCGTGCGCAACACGAGTTGTATCGCTATCAGGCCCAGTACAAAGCGCTCCACTTGCAATATTCGCGGTTGAACGGAGTCTTCGAGAGCCAGCCTGGAATTGTGGCACAGCAGGAAGTGGACGATGCCCAGGGGAAGGACCTTGCGGCGGCGTCTCAAGTGGATGCCGGTCAGGCGGCGCTGGAGGCGGCGCAGAGTCAGATGGCAGTCACCAAGGCAAAGCTCGCTCACGATCAGAGCCTTTTCGACTATGCCAGAATCACCGCTCCTTTCTCCGGAGTGATTACTGAACGTTACGCGAACCTGGGCACGCTGGTACAGGCGGGGACAGG
>DATNLE010000365.1:0-8198 GCA_035603035.1 Candidatus Acidiferrales bacterium
AGCCTGCGGCCGGTGCGTCTGCTCCCCGGCATCGATTCACCTCTCAAGAACTTTCCCCCCGGACAAACGAATGTGTGCCGTGTGCGCGAAAATATCGCCCACCCCGTCGCGCAAATCTGGTCAGGAGCGATGATGTTGCAACACCTTGGGCAACGCCAGGCGGCAATGGGCGTCGAGAAGGCATTCGAGGCGGCGCTGGCGAGACGAGACGCGCAGACGCCTGATCTCAGCGGTAAGGCCAGCACTGGTGATGTTGGTGACGCGGTCCCACAGGAAATATCCGTGGCGGAACCCTAATGAGCCTCCCCTCAGCGTTGGCTGTGGAGCAAAGCGCGAGGCGCAGGATCGCGCTTCGTTTGCTGCCCTTCCTCTGGCTGCTCTACGTCATTGCTTTCCTGGACCGCGTAAACGTCGCCTACGCGGCACTCGAAATGTCTCATGATTTGGGATTCAGCGACCGGGTGTTTGGTCTGGGCGCGGGAATCTTTTTCATCGGCTACGTTCTGTTGGAAATTCCCGGAGCGCTCATCGTCGAGCGCTGGAGTGCCCGGCGGTGGATCGCCCGCATCATGATCTCTTGGGGAATCATCACGGTGTTTGTGGGGTTCGTCCATACTTCACGCCAGTTCTACACGGTGCGATTCTTTCTCGGGGCAGCCGAAGCCGGCTTCTTTCCTGGAGTGCTTGTCTATCTGACACATTGGTTCTGCCGGCGCGACCGGGCGACGGCGGTCGCTTCATTCATCGCCGCCCAGCCTCTTTCGAACCTCCTGGGATCGCCACTGGCGGGTCGGATCATGCGGATTCATTGGCATGGATTGGAGGGGTGGCGCTGGCTGTTTATTCTGGAGGGGATTCCTGCCGTTATTTTCGGGATGGTTACGTTTTTCTATCTCACGGATTGGCCGAGCCAGGCAAACTGGCTGCCGCAGCAAGAACGCGAATGGATTACCAGCGAACTGAATCGCGAAAAGGCGGAGAAAGGAGCGGCAAGGTCCTATACGATTGCGCAAGCGCTACGGCACCGAGAAGTGATTCTGCTCACCTTGATCTACTTTCTTGGTACGACAGGAATCTACGGATTCACGATTTGGCTCCCCACCATTCTGAAGAGAGCTTCGGGGTTCTCCACTGGGGCGGTCACATGGCTGGCGGCGGTACCGTATATCGCCGCGTTGGCGACAACCTTGCTAAACGGCTGGCATTCCGATCGGACCGAGGAACGTCATTGGCACGCCGCCGGTCCTCTGCTCGCGGGCTCGGCCGCACTGTTGTTTGCCGTGGTCTCCGGGAATCACTTTTGGACCCAGTTCGGATGCTTCGCGATTTTCGCCGCGTGTGTTTACTCCTATCAACCCTGTTTTTGGGCTCTTCCCACGAGTCTGCTCGGCGAGTCGGCAGCGGCGGCTTCAATCGGTCTGATCAATTCGCTGGGAAATCTGGGTGGATTTGCCGGTCCCTTCGTCGTGGGCTACCTTGTGACCCATACCGGCTCTTTCAAGTCCGGTTTTGTTTATCTGCTGGTCAACTTGCTGGCCGGCGGGATGCTGGTTCTGTGGCTGCGCCGCGTCACCCATCGCAGGACGTCCCATGAAAGCTAGAAAGAGACCTCGACCGGCTTTCCGTCAAATGTAATGTTGAGCGTGACCTCCGCCAACTGTACTTTGATGGCTCTCGATTTCGGCGACGACATGCGCGAGCCCGGAGTTAACCTCAGGCCGAGTATTTTGCGCGTGTCGTCCCAAGCCATCTGGGTTCCCATCCACTGTCCCTTTCGATAGTCGAATGAAGAGCCGTCGTTCTCGTAAAGCAAGGGCGAAGCATCGGCTCCTGGTTAAATCGAAATGGCGAGTGGCTGATCGGCTTTCTCGGCGCTAAATTTGCTTCACCGGACCAAGCGGCGAGAATCGATCCCTCGCGCACAAAAAGCGGCATAGTCTCAGGATCAACCCGGGTGATCCCGCGGCCGCCCGCAAGGCATTCGCCGTTCCAGAAGTCGTACCAAGTCGAGCGCGGAAGCTAGACTGGTCGAGTCGTTGCTCCCTTTCGAGCACAGGAGCAACCAGCACGCTCCTTCCCCGCAAATACTCGTCTCTACACTCGAACGGCCTTCGGATCGTCGGGAAAATGTAGTCACAGGGCGCGCATCATAGGCATACCCTTGGTCGCGGATTCGTGCACCGCACTGGGCAGTTGGACAGCAGACAAAACGATTACACCAAGTAACCTCGATTTCAAGGGGTATATGACTCAGTGACTCGGACAGCAGGGTGACACCAGGGCGAGAAGCACTTGCTTCGACCGAGGCCGAATCGCAGACGCGTGTCCAGGCTCAGAGTCAGGCTATGCCCAACGTTTTCAATGTGGGAATGTTGTCAGACGCCTACTTTGGACGCGAATGATCTCCACGGGCTGGACGGACGCGATTTCCTCGGGCAGTTCCCTGCCCGCGGGCAATGACCAACGCCGTGGCGGCGGAGACCAATCCCTTCAATACATCCCGACGATTCCATTGCTGATTCATAACCTTCCGTCACTTCGAACCCGCCATCGTAACGGAAGTGGGCGAATCCAGAAAACGTTTACCATGTTCTGCGTATAAGCTTTGTCCCCCTCGGGAAGAAGAAACCGGGGTGAAACTCGGCACCGGAAATTGATTTTGAGTTTTCCGACTGATTGACATCGCGATGCGCGCGCGGCCAAGGCAATGGTAACCGGGAAAATTAGTCCCCCGCATTTTACAGGACAATCTAGCTCCAATGTTCTCTTGGGGAAAACGCTTTCTAGGATTCGCAGCGGAAACTTCGGGGGCGTGCGGCCATGGTAAGATGCTAGGCGAAGAGGGCTAGTTTGCAAGCCATTCATGGACATCCGTGAGATCGCGCGGAGAGCCAAAGTTTCGACCGCCACCGTATCCAGAGCGATTAACCGTGTTCCCACGGTCGATCCTCAACTTGCCAAGCGCGTATGGAAGGTAGTAGACGAGCTGGGCTACTATCCCAATACGCAGGCGCGGGCGCTGGTTTCGGGACGGAGTCGTCTGTTTGGCCTAATCGTCTCGGAGATTACCAACCCGTTTTTCCCGGAGATCGTACAAACCTTCGAGAATCAGGCGGTCGAAAACAACTACGAGATACTGATCACCTCCACCGTGCACGACCCGAAACGCATGGAATCGTCGGTGCGACGCATGATCGAGCGCCGGGTGGATGGGGTGGCGATCCTGACCTTCGGCATGGAAGACACGCTGATCGAACACCTTCGCTTCCGCAAGGTTCCTCTGGTATTCGTTGATGTTGGACCCGAGGTGCCGGGAATAGCCAACATCCGGGTTAACTATCAGAATGGAATCCGGCAGGCGATACAACATCTGGCCGCACTCCGGCATACGCGCATCGCCTTCATCACTGGACCGTTGCATCTGAAGTCTGCCCTGGCAAGGCGGGAGGCTTTCAAATTGTCGATGACCGAGATCGGGCTTTCTCCAGAATTGATCGTCGTGGGCGATCACAGGATGGAGGGCGGCATGCGGGCGCTGTTGGAGCTCACCAGTTTGACTAACCGGCCCACGGCAGTGTTGTGCTCGAACGACATGACCGCGATCGGAGTCATGCGGCAAGCCTACGACCACAACATCAGAATACCGGATGACCTGTCGGTAGTAGGATTCGACGATATCCGCATGGCCGAGTTTACAACCCCTCCGCTCACCACGGTGCAGATGTCGCAACACGAGTTGGCCAAGATTGCCTTTCGGGCTTTGTTGACTGAGGTTGAATGCGAGGCGCCGGCGCATCAGCACCACAAATACGAACTGAACACGAGCCTGGTGCTCAGGCGCTCCACCGCTCTGGCCCCGGCGGGAGGACTTTCCACAACGCCCCTCAAAGCCAGCCGAGCAAGTGGGTCACGCAAGGTCTCCGCAACTGGGTTGCGCTAGCCAACTTTGTTCCGGTGCTGGACATAGAAAACCCCACTCGGCAGCCAAAGGCAGAGACTTCGGCTGCAGAAAAAATGCAGAAAAAATGAGAGTTGCAATTCTGGAAACGGCGGAATACTCTGGTTTCCGCTCGTGTGAAGTAAACGATTACCGTAGCTCAGCTAAGATGGCGGGCACAAGCTGGGCGGACACCTTCGGGAAATGATAAAACCAGAATCATGCTAGAGCGTCTGCGGGAAGAAGTCCTGGAGGCCAACCTGGAATTGGTGCGCCAAGGTCTGGTGCTGTACACGTTTGGCAACGTTAGCGGCATTGCGCGCGCCGAACGCCTGGTGGTGATCAAACCCAGTGGTGTGCCTTACGCCCAAATGAAACCGGAGCACCTGGTGGTCACGGATCTGGAAGGCAACATCGTGGAAGGGAAAATGCGGCCTTCCTCGGATTTGCCAACCCATCTGGTGTTGTATAAGCAGTTTGCCGAAATCGGCGGGGTCGCTCATACGCACTCTGAATATGCCACTGCCTGGGCTCAGGCACGGAAGCCCATTCCGTGTTTCGGCACGACTCACGCGGACTATTTCCATGGTCCTGTGCCCGTAACTTCCGAGATGACCGACCATGAGATCGCCTCGGACTACGAAAGAAACACCGGCCATGCGATCGTTCACAGCCTGCGGCAGACGACTGCTTCGGAGACTCCGGGCGTGCTGGTGGCCAACCACGGCCCTTTCGCCTGGGGAGCGGATGCCGCGGCGGCAAGCCATCACGCGGCGATTCTGGAAGCGATCGCGCGCATGGCATATTTCACGCTCGGCATCCATTCAGCAGCGCAACCGGCGGGCAATGCGTTACACGACAAGCACTACCTTAGAAAGCACGGCGAGTACGCCTATTACGGGCAGGCAACGGACACGCACAAAGACAAGGACAAGAACAAGGACAAGCAATGACGCTATTGCCGGCGTTCATTCTGCCAACTCGCCTGGTACACCTTTCTCCCATCGATGTTGTCATCGTGGTTTTTTACTTTGCCTTGGTGCTCGCCATCGGCTGGTACCTAAGAGGCCGGGCCAATACGGGTGAAGATTTCTTCATGGCCGGGCGGGAAATGACAGCGTGGGTGGCCGGCCTCAGTTTTCTGTCGGCTAATCTTGGGGCACTCGAATTGATGGGGTGGGCAGGATCGGCCTACCAGTATGGCATTCTGGCGACACATTGGTATTGGATCGGCGCCATCCCGGCAATGCTATTTCTGGCGCTGGTCATGATGCCGTTCTACTACATTTCAAAGACTCATTCGGTGCCGGGATATTTAAGACTGCGTTTCGGGGAACCGAGCCGCGTCCTCTCCGCCGTGTCGTTTGCGTTCATGACCGTGCTCATGAGCGGGGTCAACATGTTTGCCATGGCCAAGGTTATGCAGATCGTGCTGGGATGGGATATCAACTTCAGCATCTGGGTATCGTCATTGACTGTGGCCATTTATGTGACGCTGGGCGGCCTGCGCTCCGCCATCTTCAACGAGGTACTGCAATTCTTCCTCATCTGGGCGGGCGCACTGCTGATTCCGATCTTGGGACTATATGAAGCCGGCGGCTGGAGCAACCTAAAGTTGCAGATCGCCGAGCGAGCCTCGGATCAGTATGTCCATCTGTGGTCTGGACTGGGATCGTTCAGCCACAATCCCATGGGGATCCATTGGACCGGCATTGTGTTCGGGTTGGGCGCCGTGATCTCGATGGGCTACTGGACCACGGACTTTCTGGTGGTACAGCGCATTCTGGCCGCGAAAGACATTCGCAGCGCTGAGATGGCGCCAATCATCGGCGCGGGATTCAAGATGCTCGTGCCCATCATCGTGATCCTGCCCGGCCTGCTTGGTTTGGCAGTGCTACCGGAAAAGCTGGTTCCAGAATCCATCGCCGCCGTTACTGGAGCCCATAGCTATAACGATGTGCTTCCGCTAATGCTGGCGCGCTATTGTGGACCCGGTCTGCTTGGCTTGGGAGTTACCGCCCTGATTGCCGGTTTCATGTCCGGAATGGCGGGAAACGTAAGCGCCTTTACAACCGTCTGGACCTATGACATCTACCGGCCGCTGATCTATGCGAAAGGCAGCGATCACCATTACGTAAATATGGGGCGCTGGACGACCGTGATCGGCGTGCTGATCAGCGTCGGCACGGCATATCTGGTGATGCAGTTCGCGAGCATCATGGACTACGTGCAGGCGTTGTTCAGCTTCTTTATTGCTCCTTTGTTCGGTACCGTCGTACTCGGAATGCTGTGGAAACGGGCCACCGGCCCGGGTGGATTCTGGGGGTTGTTGTGCGGGACGCTTTCCTCGGTCGGAATGTGGGCCTGGGTAAAAGTGGATCCTTTGGCGCTGCGTTATGTGGCGCTCTCGCCGGACGCCAAAGGTCTAGCCCAGGACATGTATCAGGCTTTGTGGTCTTTTATCGTATGCGTGGCGGTTACTGTGACGGTAAGTCTGGCGACGGAACCCGCGCCGGACGGACAGTTGACGGGCCTGGTATATGGAATGACGGAGATCCCCTTGGTCGGGGACGTTCCGCTGTATGAGAAACCTCTTTTCTGGGCTGCGGTGGTAACTGTGGTGTTCTTCATACTCAATATTATTTTCTGGTAAACGGATTCTCTGGGGAAACGGAGGCAAGCCGGATGGTCTCGATATGGTTTTTCATCGGCATCTCGCTGGCGGTGAATGGCGCGCTGATTCTAGCTGCTGGAATTTACCAACTGGTAGATCCGCCGCTGAATCCGGGCGTGGTTCTCTACAACCTGCACGCCAACGTTTGGTGGGGAGCGGCATTGCTGCTGTTCGGCCTTATTTATTGTTTCAAGTTCGCGCCCCGGCGTGGAGCCTGAGTGCGACCGAGGTGTTGATATGGCGGTCAATCATAGAAAAATGGTAATGGGAGTGATCGTGGGGAACCGCGGATTTTTCCCCGACCACCTGGCCAAGACCGGGCGGGAAGAAATTCTGCGCGCTCTCGAAGCGGCGAACATGGAGGTGGTGGCTCTCACTCCGGAACAGAGCAAGTACGGCGCGGTGGAGACACGCGAGGAATCGCGGCGTTGCGCCGATTTGTTCAAGCGCAATCGCGAGCGGATCGACGGAGTCGTCGTCACGCTACCGAACTTCGGAGAAGAGCGAGCCATCGCCGATGCTTTACGCCTGGCCGATCTTCGCGTACCGGTGTTGATTCAAGCCACGCCGGACGATCCCAAGAAGATGACCATCGCTTCGCGCCGCGACAGTTTTTGCGGCAAGATGTCGGCCTGCAACAATCTTCGGCAATACGGCATTGCCTATTCCATCACGACGCTGCACACGGAGAGTCCCGACTCACCTGAGTTTACCCGTGACCTGGAGTGGTTCGGCGCAGTATGCCGCGTAGTAAAGGGATTTCGCAACTTGCGAGTGGGAGCCATCGGTGCACGCCCGGCCGCGTTCAACACCGTGCGCTATAGCGAAAAGATATTGGAATCACAAGGCATCTCGATTGAGACGCTCGATCTTTCCGAGGTGCTCGGCCGGATCGAGCGCATGAAGGACAATGACGACCACGCGCAGGCCAAGCTGGCCGCCATCAAGAGATACGTGGACGCCAGCAGCGTACCGGCGCCGGCACTGCTGAAGATGGCGAAGTTGGGAGCGGTGGTCGACCAGTGGATGGCTGCGACTGAAGTCACCATCAGCGCAGTCCAGTGTTGGACTTCGATTGAAGAAAATCTGGGCGTGGTTCCCTGCACCGTGATGAGCATGATGAGCAACGAACTGTTATCGAGCGCGTGCGAAGTGGACATTTGCGGCGTGCTAGGAATGCACGCACTGCAGCTCGCCTCCGGCACGCCCTCGGCTCTTCTCGATTGGAACAATAACTACGGATCGGACCCCAACAAGGCAGTCTGCTTCCACTGCTCGAATTTGCCGAAACATTTTTTCCGTTCGGTGAAGATGGATTTTCAGCAGATTATTGCCGGCACCGTGGGTAAGGAAAATACGTTCGGAACATGCGTCGGGCTCATCAAGCCGGAGAAGATGAGCTTCGCGCGCTTTTCCACCGACGATACTTCCGGCAGGATGCGCGGCTACGTCGGAGAAGGACGATTCACCGACGACCCGCTCAACACCTTCGGCGGCGCGGGCGTGGTCGAGATCCCGAACCTGCAGAAATTGCTGCGTTTTATCTGCGAGGGCGGCTTTGAGCACCACGTCGCCGCCAATCTTTCC
>DATNLE010000381.1:0-4100 GCA_035603035.1 Candidatus Acidiferrales bacterium
TATACTATCCACACTATGGCGACCCACGCGGCCATTCCGCTAAGCGAGTACCTGGCGACCAGCTATCGCCCAGACCGCGACTACGTTGACGGCGAACTGCAGGAGAGAAATTTGGGCGAACGTGAACACGCGTTGTTGCAACTGATTCTCGGATCAATTTTCAGGAACAATCGGCATGTATGGAATATCACCGCAATGACCGAACTCCGGGTCCAGGTCAGCCCAACCCGATTCCGAGTTCCTGACATTTGCGTGTTACGCGCCGACGCGCCCCGGGAGCAGGTAGTAACGCATCCTCCGTTGCTGGTGATTGAAATTCTCTCGAAAGACGACACGCTTCGCGCCATGCGTGAGCGCGTCGACGACTACGTTGTCTTTGGAATCCAGCACATCTGGCTGGTCGACCCCGGCCAGCGCCGCGCGTACATATGCGGTCCTCACGGCTTCGAAGAACCGGACATACCAGAGCTGAACCTTGCCGACACACCGATCCGCATTGAGCTCGCCAGCGCATGGGCGGAGCTGGACGAGCAGCTCTGAAACCGGGAGTGTTGTCCCTACCTCGGCGTTACCGGAAACGGCTGAACTTGGCGTCCCCCACGGGATTTAAACCCGTGTTACCGCCGTGAAAGGGCCGCAGTGTATGGTAAGTTGCTGAAACTACGCGACACGGATGGCTTCCAAAAGCAGTTTCAGTAAGGTATAGAAGCGTTTCGTGGATCATAAATGGATCAAGGCTCAGTCCGGTCTGGAAATCAATTGTGCCTTCGGCCGTGACAAGGCAACAACGACGTGCAACTTATTGGATTTCAACGGTACTGACAGCCCGTTCTTGATCTGAGGAATCCTTTGACCCCGCTTACGGGACCCAAATCGGACCCAGATTTGGCGAGAGGTGCCGCATTCTACAATTCTTGTTCGAGTGCGGACCTAAAGACGGGCCGACAGCAAGCAGCCAGTTACCTACCAGCTGGGGGCCAGGCGATAGGGCAAGCCCGAGCACTGTATCGCCGAACGCTGTCACATGTTTGTCTTGTCCGGTTTGGTCGAGGAATGGCGTCGTGCTGAACATCTGTATTATCGGGCGCGTGATCAGGTTCCAGTCATCACTCAGTTTCACCGACATTTAGGGGCTGAAACTGAAGATTGCTCTGGACTCGGTTTCCATTGTTCGCGGGCATCCCTATCCAGTTGGTATTTTGCTGAACCTGCATCAGCCAGGCGTTGGCTAGTGGATTAGCCGCTTGCTTGCTGGCCTCGGCGGCGGAGTCGTTCTCAGCCGCCGACGGCTCGTGAGCGGTCAATTCCTGTGCTTGCGCGATACCTGAGTTCAGGCAGGCGAAGGTGAGTGCCACGGCGAGAATGGTCCTTATGATGAACCGGGCGAGTTGAACAACGCAGATCGTCATGATTCCCCTCATTTCCCTGATACACGCGATGATCGATGGGCCCTCTTGCGCTTTGCCTTTTTGCTTTTGCTTTCGCCTTCGACTACACGCCTTGGACAATTACTAGTTCCGAGTCAGCCGTGGCTTGGCGCAGCGCCTTTGGCTCGGCGTATTCTGGCGAAGACCACCACTCTCGGGCCTGCTCCATGCTGGGAAACTCGGCGATGATTAGCCGTTCGCGCGGCCACTCTCCCTCGAGAACAATGGGGCCGCCGCGCGCAACCAATCGGGCGCCATATTTCGCCATTGTTGGCAGCAGCATCCGTCTGTAATCTTCGAACCGAACCGCATCTTTGATCGTAAGACTTGCAATGACATACACCGACATGTGTTCCTCCTTTATCGCGTGATCGATAATTTTGCCATACGAAGTTCGTGAAACTTGCTGCCACGTTGTTTTCTGTTCCGACTAAGAAGCGTAATCGCAGCCGCGAGCAGCCAAATTGCCTGAACTCCAGCAACTACTGTGACTGCGTCAGGCAAGGTCAGAGTGAATAGAAAAATCGCCCCTAGCGTCGCAAATACGACTGCTAACGGAAGCACCACAAATCCAAACAGTACGCGCCGCACCTGCGAGCTGAGAAAAACAATCCCCAATGGCAGGAACAGAACTGGAGCTAACATCAGCCAATAGCCGCCTAAAATGATCTTTGCGATTAGAAAAGTGATAATCATTTTGCTTTAGTCCTTTCGCCCGGGCCGGTATCGCCCGCCCGTTTTCAGGCTAGCTCCGCCCGCGTTGTGCGGTTCATTCCTCTCGTCTGGAATTGCATCCGTTCTTGCTCCGGGCTGCAATTCCACACGCGTAACGGCACCATGCGGACCGCCGTGAGCATCTGCATCGTGCCTCTGGCCGTTCGATCAGACCTGGTTCAGTTGGTCGAACGGTTTTCCGAAACTATGCCGCGGCTAGTGCTTCGGCGCGGTTGCTGGACTTCAGTCCGGATTTTTTCGCCACTAGTCCCGCGAAGGAACTGCGCACCTGCGAGAAAACGACGAACCATAGCACCGTGACGACAATGGCGGGCGCCATGTTTTCTGAGTCCAAAAAAATGTGGAAGCTCAGGATATTCACGATCACCGGTCCGAGCAGCGTCAGCGCGAGCGGCACGTAGCGGTTGCTGAGCAGCAGCGCACCGCCGATGAGTTCCGTTCCGAACGCGATCACGTAGTAATGCGAGCCTAATAAAGCTCCCATGAACTGTCCCGCGAGGCCCGGCACTGGCGGATTCGGGAAGAAATGTAGAAACGCGTTGAGGCCAAAGACCGTGAAAACGAGACCCAGCAGCACCCGGGCGATGACATAGGCATACTTCATTGTTCTTCTCCTTTACTTGTTCAGGTTGATCAATCTGCGAACGTAGTGGACATTCCTCAAGCGTCATGCGGTTCGGTCGCCGCCCCGCTTTAGTGTGTGTCCTGCTTGGTCGAGGCTTCCATGCTGTGCGCATGCTGGGCACCATGTGGACCGCCCATGGCCTTGTCGTGGAGAGTCTGGTATGTGTGCTCTCTGGCGGCGGCCTCCTCGGTGGTCAGGTGCTGCGGCTTGGGCGCTTTTTCATAGGCGTCATATTCGTAGCCGAGCTGCGTAACACGGTCGGCCGCGCTGACTGGCAGATCGACGCGCTTGCCGCTCCTGTCTCCATAGGCAAACGTGCGGTTGAGATATTCGGGATCGGTTGGATTGGTGTGGCCGAGTCGATTCCAGCTTTCCCAAATCCGATCCAGGTTGGCGTGATGGAGATAGAACAACGGGTCACCGCCGACCGTGGCGAAATCGGCCATATCGCCCCCGACTGCAAGATGCGTCAAGAAATGAGGGTTGGTGTCCAACTTGGGATTAAAGCCGTGGCTGCCCGTTGGCGAGTCGATGTAAAAGTCCTCGTTGAGAGCGTCCAGACTCAGCCAATCCCGGTAAAGTATGTCGATCCGTTCGCCGCCGTTGACCCAGGGCCAGCGCGTGCCGTTATACAGTGTGGTGCCAGGAGCCCGGAACACGGCCGGCAGAACCAAGTCGGCGTCGTTTCCAGTGACCGGGTTCCAGTAGGGAAGCGTAAAAGTCTCGTCGTGCAGCACCTCGCGAATGACTCCTTCGAACTCATTGAGCATGAGCCGATGCCAGGGCAGGAAATACCACTGCTGATATTGCTCAGGATTTGACGGGTTGTAAGGGTGGGCTTGGCACCCGTCCCATACGGCCTCGGCATCGGCTTGATACTCCTTCGGGAGGGCCGCGATGACCTCTGCTTTCTTTTTCATGGAGTAATCCCATAGGAAAGCCGGGGGGCCCTTGATCCAATGGGTATTCCACCACCACGTCCAGGAATGAGTGTCGTAGTCTGGCAAGGTTCTCATGATCTCGATCGCCTGCGCGTATTTCGCAAGCATCACCCGGCCTTCGGGACTGTTCACGTTGTAGCGTATGTACGGCTTCTTCGCTCCGGAAGAAGCCGTGCCTACGCTGTTCGCGCCCTCGGTCGAAATCGCGCTTGCGTTCTTCAGACGAGCGGAAGAAGAAGTCGCACTTAGGTTGTTCACAGCAGCGGAAGAAGGAGCCGTACCCACATTCTTTGCACCCGTGGAAGGCAGTGCTTGTTCCTGCTTCGCACCCGTTGCAGGAGTTGGAAAGAAGAAGTTCAGCTCCAGTACGTC
>DATNLE010000393.1:0-2168 GCA_035603035.1 Candidatus Acidiferrales bacterium
CAATAGTTCGGTGAAATCTCCCTCTCGGCCCTGCGCGCCGCTGTAGCGGGATGCTTCGCCGGGCAAGACGATGAAAGCCTCGGCCGCGGAGACCTGGCTTGAAGTGGAGGGCAGAGCGACAACAGCGGCGACAAGTGAGTAAAGAATGCCAAAACATGTCTTCAGGAGCTTGGCGTGCATAGCAACCTCCACATAGCTGTGTGACGGGTACGAGCGAGATCAGAACGCCCGCTTCCAGGGTGCGACGTATAGGCGCACTTCCGCTTTTTCCCTAGCGCTCAATTTCCCCCTGCTAGGTCCGAGGTTGGCACAAATGCGAAGTGCCGACCGCACCGAGCTACGTCCGAGTTTGGAGGCAAAGCGGAAAACATCTACTCGCGATGAGTTATTTCGCATTTTGACCCAGGCTGTGTGAAAACACTTTCAATGATATGATTCTCCTGCGATTTGGCCGGAGGATTCGATGACGCGCTTTGTCATTGGCGATGACCGCAGTCAGAGCACTTTGTTTCCGGAGCGGCTGGATGACTATTTGAGCGAGGACAATCCGGTTCGAGCGATCGATGTCTTTGTCGATGAGCTTGATCTGGCCAAGCTGGGCTTTGGCGGCGTAGAGCCGGAGGCGACGGGAAGGCCGGCTTACCATCCGGCGACGTTGTTGAAGATTTACGTCTACGGATACCTTAATCGGGTACAGTCGAGCCGGCGCCTGGAGCGGGAGTGCCAGCGCAACATCGAGTTGGTTTGGCTGACCGGCCGCCTGATGCCGGACTTCAAAACAATAGCCGACTTCCGCAAGGACAATGGCGAGGCCATCCGCAGGGTCTGCCGTGAGTTTGTGGTGCTGTGCGGACGCCTTGAGTTGTTCAGCGAAGCGAGCGTTGCGATTGACGGCAGCAAGTTCAAGGCCGTCAACACGCGGGACCGGAACTTCACCCAGGCCAAGATGCAACGACGGCTGGCGCAGATTGACGAGAGCATTGCCCGTTATCTCTCGCAGCTCGACAGCGCCGATCGCCAGGGGGAAGCGGTACCGGAGGCCAAGATCACGCGGCTTAACGAGAAGATTGCGACGCTGCGCGAGGAGATTCAACGCCTCAACGGTCTGAACACCCTGATGATGCAGACCGAGGACAAGCAGATATCGCTGACTGATCCCGATGCTCGCTCGATGGCCACAAGTGGCCGAGGTAGCGGGATGGTCGGGTACAATGTTCAAAGTGCCGTCGACACCAAGCATCATCTCATTGTTACCCATGAGGTGATCAACGTTGGGTCTGACCGGAGCCAGCTATCCCGCATGTCTGAACAGGCACGCGCAGCGATTGGTTCCGAGGCCATCGAGGCTGTAGCCGATCGCGGCTACTATAACGGCGAGGAAATTGTCGCCTGCGAGCAAGCTGGCATCACAGTTTATCTGCCGAAGCCAATGACCTCGGGCCTTCTCGCCAAAGGCCGCTTCGGCAAGCAGGACTTGGTCTACGTCGCCGCGGACGACGCTTATCTTTGTCCCGCCGGTGAGCAGCTAACCTATCACTACACCAATGAGGAAGAGGGCAAGACACTACGTCGCTATTGGACCACTGCCTGTCAGGGCTGCGCACTGAAGAGCAAGTGCACAACAGGCAAGGAGCGGCGGATCTCACGATGGGAGCACGAAGCCGTCCTTGAGACCGTACAGGCGCGGCTCGATCGGAACCCGGCGAAAATGCGCGAACGCCGCCAAACCGTGGAGCATCCCTTCGGTACGATAAAATCCTGGATGGGAGCCACGCACTTCCAGATGAAAACGCTCAAGCACGTCGGTACCGAAATGGCGCTACACGTCCTGGCCTACAACATGAAACGGGTAATGCGCATTCTGGGTGTCGGCGGATTGATAGAAGCGATCCGAGCATGAAATCCGGCTTCGCCGATCCGGCCTCGCCCTTCCAACCAAAAACGGCGTTTTTACACAGTCTGGACCCGTAACGGACATGATCATCGCGAGTCGTTGCAATCAGGCCTTTTTAGGAAACAGCCATCGTAAGACGGACCCTTGGGCCGAGCATGGGACCGTGACCAGCTCATCGCGGAGTTGAAAGTTACGTAGCAACCATTTGCGCGTTTCCCGACTTATATTTATGCGATCGAGGAACAACTCAATGTTGGGGGCTTTTGTCTATCGT
>DATNLE010000397.1:0-46274 GCA_035603035.1 Candidatus Acidiferrales bacterium
CACCTGGGACCGAGAGTTCCGCAATTCTCGGGACAAGCTATCGGCGCAATTCTTTTTTCAAAATTTCGAGTCGGATGTGCCCTTTGGCGCCGGCGGCCTACAGGCCTCTTTGGGCGGCAGCATCAGCAGTGGAGATCTCAACTTTCCCTATCAACTTCCGGTTAAAGACCGCGTCTTCTCCCTCACCGAAGCTCACGTCTTCTCGCCGACGCTGGTCAGTGACTTCCGCCTCGGCTATATTCGAATCAACAACAGCGATATTAACGTTCCGCCCGTCACAGCGAGTCAGGCGGGTATCACCCGGCCTACGAACAATCTGACCGACAGCATTTACAAGTTTACTTTCGTCAGTTCCGGATTTCAGTTTGGTCCGACGCCCCAGGCCAACCAGAGTCAGGCGCAGAACAACTTTAATTTCATAGAGACGCTGGGCTGGGTCAAGGGGAAACACAATTGGCGGTTTGGAGGCGAATTCACGCCGGTGAGTCTCAACAAGAAGTTCCCCCAGGTCTTTAACGGCCAGCTTTACTTTGGGAATTCTACTGTCACCGATTTCGCAAATTTTCTGCAAGGCGCTCCAGAATTTAGCTTTGGTGGCGGCGGCGTCTACAACCATAATTACCGGCAGAAAAACTCCGCCGTTTTTGTGCAGGACGATTGGAAGGCCACTCAGAACCTGACCTTGAATCTCGGACTGCGCACCGAATTCTTCGGTGCCTGGACCGATAACGCATGCCACATCGGCAATATCGAATCGGATCTAACCAAGTCCGGCCAGTATCCTTTCATCTATCCCAGCTGCGTTAATAAGCTCGGGGTTGCCGGCTTGACTGGAGATGCTTCTGGAACGACATTCAAGAACAATGTGTCTACCGGCATCGGCCCGCGCGTGGGATTTGCCTGGGACATTTTCGGCCATCACAGCACAACCCTCCGCGGCGGTTACGGAATCTTCTACGTTCGCGAAGATGTAGGAGCGGTCGACCAACTCAGCTTCCAGTCGCCGTTCATCCCCATCGTGTTTTTCGGTCAGACGAGTGGCTTTACTATGTCTGATTTCTTCACCGGAACTCCCGCCATCAATTCCAATGCGGTTCCAGCCGCCGGACAGCTTTCAGGCGCATGGCTGCCCTGCCTGGCGCGTCTCATCAGCTTCGCGCCGAGCGGCAATCCATCAGTAGGAGACGCGAACTACGCCTGCACCGGCGGCCCAGGCGTGAACTCCACGCAGAACCTGTTTGTGTTGGAAGTCCCGCGTCACTTTGTGGTTCCCAACACGCAACAATGGAACCTGACCATACAGCGCGATTTGGGACGCAAGTGGGTGCTGGAAGTCGGCTATGTCGGAACCAAGGGCACCCACCTCCGCGAGACACGGGACGCCATCCAGTCGGTAAACGCCACTTCGGCTAATCCGTTCACCGTCACCGACACCAGCGGCCACTCCTATCAAATCACCAACAATACGTTTTCCAACGCCATCGCACGTACGCCCACGCCCGGACTGAACGGCTATTCCGGCTACCAGATTTTCGCCAACGATGCTTATTCCATTTACCACTCGCTCCAGTCAACAATATCGCGGCGCTGGGAGCGTGGTTACCTGCAGGCTGCCTACACATTTTCCAAGAACATTGACGCGACTTCGACAGGAAACACTGCCAACAACACCGCTTTCAACGATGAGAGCACGATCAATGCCTCGCGCGGAATCTCGGACTTCAATCGCCCGCAGGTGCTGAAAATCAGCTACGTCTATGAACTCCCATTGTTCGCTCACGCGGCGGGCTTCAGGAATAGGGTGATGGGGGGATGGTCAGTGAGCGGCGTCACCAGCTTCCAATCGTCGCTCCCATTTTCAGTTTTGGATTCGAACGGGGGTAACGCTTTCCTGGGAGCGGGGACGTCGCCGGTGGGCGCCAGTCTGGCGCCCGGCGCCACCATCGCCAGCGCGATGACCTCGGGCAGCATCTCGCAGCGCCTTAGTGGGTATCTGAACCCGGGGACTTTTGAGGCGAACCCCTATCTCTATTACCCAACCACCCCGGCTGGGCAGTGCACTACTCTGAACGACAATAGCGGGAACACTTGCACCACCGGATTCGGCGATCTCGGTCGCAACATCTATCGGGGCCCATTCCAGCAGAACTGGGATTTCTCACTCATCAAGCACTTCAAGCTTAGCGAACGGCAGGACCTCCGCTTCGCTGCCGATTTCTTCAATCTCTGGAATCACCCGAATTTCGGTAATCCCCTGGTGACGGACATCGAAACCGCAGTTTGCCAGGCGGGCGTCAGTGGTTGCCCGTCCAACGGCATACTACCGGCTAGCGCGACCCCGTTTGGCCACATCGTAAACACCACGGGTACGCCGCGCCTTATCCAATTCTCTCTGCGCTGGTCGTTCTGATGGGCTCTAACGGAAATAGCCGGGAAGCGGCGCTTCCCGGCTCGACCTCCAACTGAAATCTAATGTCTTCGTCTAAGGCTTCTGCGCCCCCGCGATCAGAGGCCGCAAGGCTTCCACCGAGAATCCCAATGTCCCGCCGGAGAATCCATCGATATACGCTGAGTTCACTCCGATTACTTCCGCATTGGAATTGAACACCGGACCGCCGCTGCCGCCATGCGCTGTGGGAGCGTCATAGATGAGCTTGTCTCCCACGACGTCTCCCAAATGCCCGCACGTGGTCGAGGGGCGAATCAACGAAAGCGCGGCCAGTTCGCTGGCCGCCGTAATATCATTGTGCCGGTACGCCAGCCTTTGATAAATGCCGCTGGGAGATTTAGCCACCATTCCTGCAATCCCCATCGGATACCCAATCACAGTTACGAGTTGTCCGGGCAGCGCGTTTCCTTTTGCCAGGGGTAGCACGGCAAGGCCGCGCACTGCAGCCTTATCCTCGATCCTCAAAACGGCCAGATCACTCGTAGACGAAGCCGCACCCGGGGTTAGATTGACGGGCGTCGTCGAGCCCGGGAAAAACACGACTAGACTCTCCAGCATGGCGGTCGCGCCCCGATCAATCAGCGCCTCCGCTCCGCTATCGCCATACCACGGTTCAGCCACGTGCCGATTCGTGGCAAGCAGTCCGTCGCCAACCAGAAATCCGGTGCCGGAAACGCGCGCCCGAATAGCCGCGGGCTGATTGGCGAACCCAACCTGGTAGACACCGTAAATGTAGCCAATGGAGTTTCTATAGCGGCTCAGCACCAGGGCGGGTGTGGCCTGCTCTTTCTCGAGCTGCGCCACCTGTTGCGTCAGGCTATGCACCTGCTTCTGCAAGTCGTCAGGCTGAGGACCCAGCACGGTGGCGGGGGCATAGTAATGGAACATGGCCACAGCGCCAATCAGCAGCACCATTCCGAGCACGGCTTGCATCGTCTGCTGCCAGCTGTCGGTAACTTCGCTCGATCCCTGGGGAATCTCTGGTTCGGACATGAGTGCGGAAAAATGACCGTTCCTCCAGCTTGTGAAGGCACCAGTCTTACAGCTGGCGAGTCATCATCTTGCCCTGTCTGGCAGGGCTTTTCCACAGTACGGAAGATAATGTACGAGGGTACCGAAAACCGCTTGGGGAATGGCAGTCCGTCGCAGCCGGTCTTCAAAGTTCAAATTTGATTTTGGATTAGAGCTTCCGAATTCCAAGCCGTTTGGCCATTTCGTCGTACAGGAAACCTTTTCCCGGAGCATAGGGCTGCACCCATACACCGTCAATCACGAATTGAGGGATGGCGCGTTTGCCCGTGCGGTTGACGACTTCCTCCGCCGCGCCCGGCGTCGTCTCGATATCGACCTCTGTATAAGCAATGTTGTTTTTGGCCAGAAAGCGCTTGGCTTCGCGGCAATCAGGGCACCAGGCTGAAGAGTAAACGGTAAGTTCCATAGGCCTCGTAAATGAACCGGCGCACGGACGTAACCCCCTACGTCCGCTCTATGCTTATCTTACACGCGTTGAGGCTGAGCCACCGTACGCTCATTCACAATGTTACCCGTGTTCAGCGTGGAGGCAGGCTCAAACAGCACAATCCAGCATTCTTCATCGGCTACGGGACGATGCTCCACGCCACGAGGAATGACAATGAACTCACCTTCCTCGAGCCACTCGTGGCGGTCGCGAAACTCCATGCGGAACCGTCCCTTCACGACCAGAAACATCTCGTCTTCATTCTCGTGATGATGAAAGACAAACTCGCCCTTGGTCTTCACCAGTTTCACTTGCTGTCCGTTAAGCTCGCCCGCGATGTGAGGTTTGTAATATTCCGCAATCTTCCGAAACTTCTCGGCGATGTTAACCTTGTGCATCAGCTCCTCCGGATCTTCCACTGGGTCAGATGCCTCCGGCTGACAGGGGTCGCAAAAGGTTGCGCAGATCTCCCCCGGTCTTAAATTTATTGCAGGCGATCAACGGCCCGCCGGGACAGCATTTCGTCAGATCTGACCCGTACCGCCGTCCACATTCAAATCTACAGCGGTGATATAAGAAGCCTCGTTGCCGGCCAGGAAAAGTACGGCATGACCTACTTCCTCTGGCGTGCCGAAGCGCTTCATGGGAACCCGGGTTTTAACACCGGCGGCAAATGCGTCTTGCGCCGCCTGCGGCATTCCCGACCGTCCCAGAATCGGAGTTTCAATCGGACCCGGACTGACAACGTTGACGCGAATGCCACGATCCACCAGTTCGGCTGCGAAGGTGCGGGCAAGTGAGCGTACCGCCGCCTTGGTGGCTGAGTAAACGGTGGCTCCGGCATAGCCCTTGGTGCTGACCACGGATGCATTCAACACGATTCCGGCGTTGTCGTTAAGGTGCGGAAGCGCCTTCTGCAACGTGAAATACAGGCCCTTCACGTTGATGTCGAAGGTTTCGTCAAACAGATGCTCACCGCTGTCGCCCACGGGAGCGAACTTAGCGATGCCGGCGTTGGCGAACAGGGCGTCGATCTTGCCAAACTTCGCTGTCACTTGTGCGTATAACTTATCGATATCTGCCAGCTTGGAAACATCGGCTTTCACCGCTAGCGTGCCTTCTCCAATGGCTTTGACCGCCTCGTCCAGCGTCTTCTGGTCCCGTCCCGAGATCGCGACCTGGGCTCCCTCTTCGTGAAACAGTTTGGCGGTAGCAAGTCCGATTCCACTGTTGCCGCCGGTAACTACCACCGTCTTTCCTGCAAATCGTTTTGCCATAACCATCTCCCACATGAATGAGCCATCCGGTCAAGGCCAAATGCGAACCCGGTTCGGCTTATTGCTATAGTTTGATGACTATCGAACTATTCGCGGTTCAAATTCTTGAGGCGGCGTGCTACATTCAGAGCTATCGCATGGAACGAAAAGAATTAACCCGGATTTCGAAGGCCTTGAGCGA
The DNA here is from genome assembly GCA_035603035.1 of Candidatus Acidiferrales bacterium. GTDB lineage: Bacteria > Acidobacteriota > Terriglobia > Terriglobales > Acidobacteriaceae > Sulfotelmatobacter. The sequence goes on from DATNLE010000397.1 coordinate 5,367, forward strand.
CCCCACTCGCCTCGAGATTTATGAGGGGATCTCCGCGCACAAGGAGATGTTTTGCGGTCAGGTCGTCGAGAAGTTCGGGCTAACGCCGGGCACTATTTCGCACCATCTTAAGATCCTGGCGGACGCGAATTTGATCGAGACGCGCCGGGAAGGGCAGTTCATCTATCTTAAGTCGCGGCCGGAAACAATCCGCGCCTATGGGCAGGCGTTAGTAATCATGGCAGGCAAAACGAAAGCCGCCAGCTCACGCTGACGGCTTCGCTTTAGAGATTGAACGATTAGCTGTTCTCGTACAGCAACACGCCCTCGGTTTTCTCCGCATCCACCGGACGGTAGAACAGCTTGTTGTCTTCGAGGAAGACCTCGATAAACGCCGGCCGCGTGGTGATCGTTCCCTGAATCAGCGCCTCCGACAGCGGGTCTTCAATGTATTTCTGTAGCGCTCTTCGCAGTGGCCGAGCGCCGTAGGAGCGGTCCGTCAAAGTTTGGTTGAGGATCCACTTCTTGGCCTCATCCGCCACCGAAACGGTGATCGCCTTTTGCGCCAGGTTCTGGTTGAGCTGCGTGACCATGAGCTCGAGAATCTGGATAAGATCCGTTTCGCTCAGAGCCAGGAACAGAATGATCTCATCCAACCGGTTCAGGAATTCCGGATTGAAGGTGCGTTTCACTTCGCCCTTCACCAGTTCCTCAACCTTGCCTGAAACCTGATCTTCATTGGTCGATTGGAAACCGAACCCCTCGCGCTTTTGCAGGTGCCGAGCCCCGATGTTCGAGGTCATGATGAGGATCGTGTTCTTGAAGTCGACAGTGTTGCCAAGCCCGTCCGTGAGCTGGCCGTCTTCAAAAACCTGCAGCAGGATGTTGAACACATCCGGATGCGCCTTCTCGATTTCATCCAGCAGCACCACCGAGTAGGGAGCACGCTTCACCCGTTCGGTGAGCTGGCCGCCCTCTTCGTATCCCACGTATCCCGGAGGAGAACCGATCAGCTTCGAAACCGAATGTTTCTCCATGAACTCCGACATATCGAAACGAACTAAGGCCTTCTCGGTTCCGAACATGAATTGAGCCAGGGTACGCGCAACTTCCGTCTTGCCCACGCCGGTGGGTCCCAGGAACAGGAACGACCCAATGGGCCGGTTCGGGCTCTTCAATCCCGCCCGCGAACGCCGGATGGCCCGAGCCAGGGCGCTGATCGATTTATCCTGCGAAATGATTCGCTTGTGCAGTTCTTCTTCGATACGCAGCAGCTTCTGGGTCTCTTCTTCCTTGATCGATGTGATGGGAACGCCAGTCCAGCGCGAAACTACATCTTCGATGTCCTCGCGGCCCACTACGCCGGTGGAGGATTCATCCAGGTGATATTTCTCGCGCAACGCGCGCAGATTCTCGCGCTCCTTGCGTTCTTCGTCCGAGTAAAAACGCGCCTTCTCGAATTCGTGGTTCGCGATCGCATTCTCCATGCGATGCACGATGAATTTGATCCGCTTTTGGACTTCGGTGATCTCCTCGGGCTGTGAGGTCTGGCGCAGCTTCACGCGCGCACCCGCTTCATCCACCAGGTCAATCGCCTTATCCGGGAGGAAGCGATCCGGAATGTAACGGTTCGAATGGGACACCGCGAAGGTTATGGCATCGTCCGTATAAGTTACAGCGTGGAACTTCTCATACCGGTCCTTGATGCCGAACAGTATTTTGATCGCGTCCGCCTCATTGGGCGGAGGGACTTTCACAGCCTGGAAGCGCCGTTCGAGCGACCGATCTTTCTCGATCGACTTGCGGTACTCACCCGGTGTGGTTGCTCCGATACACTGAATCTCGCCGCGCGACAATGCGGGCTTGAGGATATTGGCCGCATCCAGCGACCCTTCCGCCGATCCTGCTCCCACCAGGGTATGCAGCTCGTCGATAAAGATGATGGAATTTTGCGACTCCATCAATTCCTTCATGATGGTCTTGAGGCGCTCTTCGAACTGACCACGATACTTGGTTCCAGCAACGATCAAGGAAAGATCGAGCGCCAGAATTCGCTTGTCCGCGAGGAACGACGGAACCTCGCCGTCGGCAATTCGCTGCGCCAAACCCTCGACAATGGCCGTCTTACCAACCCCCGGCTCACCGATCAGTACGGGATTGTTTTTGGTTCGCCGGCACAGAATCTGGACCACGCGTTCCAGTTCGCCGTCTCGGCCGACGAGAGGATCGAGCTGAGTATCCATCGCTGCCTGGGTAAGATCGCGTGAAAATTCGCTCAGCAATGAGGATTCGCGCTGACGCTGGGGCTGGGCCTTTTCCTGAGTGGTGCGCGCCAGTTCCTCGCGAATGGTCGAAAGCCGCAGTCCGCGCTCGTGCAGAATTTCGGCGGCAAAACATTTCTCTTCCCGCAGGAGTCCGAGCAACAAATGCTCGGTGCCAATGTGCCGGTGTGACAACCGCTCCGCCTCTTCAGCGGCATAGGCTAACACCCGCTTGCACTCGTTGCTCAACGGAAGGTCCACCGACGTCGAAACCTTTTCTCGAATCGTGGTGTGACCCTCAATCTGTTTGCGGATGGACTCAACCGAGGCGTGCGAGCGCAGAAAACGATTGGTCAGGGCCTTATCTTCGCGCAGGAGCCCCAGCAGCAGATGCTCGGTCTCAATATAAGGAGACCCGAACTGGCTTGCTTCGTAGCGCGCAAAGAAAATCACGCGCCTGGCTTTCTCCGTATAACGTTCAAACATGATGCCCTTCCCCCTGAGGCTTCCGGCCGAGAAGGCTTATGCCCGCTCAAACCTACCGAAACCCCACCCCGTCCATGTTCTTTGCTTTCATTTGGTTTCGGTCTTCATCCATTATGCAATTAAACGACCACCAAACCCAAGCACAGAAACGTTTTTCTAATGTTACTGAAGGAACCTCTCAAAAACCCCTCCAGCTCGTCGTTGACTAATTTCTTGCACTTTGTCTTACTTTCGTAGCGCACTATTGTAGTGACACTTCAATTACTCGGCAAAGACTCCGGCCTGATTTCTTCCACGCGCCCGCGCTCGAGCCGCAACACCCGATGACATCGGCGGGCGAAGGACACGTTATGGGTAGCAATCAAGGAGGTGAGCTGGTGCTCGCGATGTAATCGCGCAATCAATTCGAAAACCGCTTCCGCCGTCTGCCCATCAAGATCGCCGGTCGGCTCATCCGCCAGCAACAACTTCGGACCGGTAATGAGCGCCCGGGCCAGAGCGACCCGCTGTTGCTCCCCGCCCGAAAGCTCTCCCGAACGGTGATGCCCGCGTTGCTCCAGACCAACCTCACGCAGCCAGCGTAAAGCTTCCGGCGCCGCCTGTGCCCAGCTTTGCCCTCGCACCAACAAAGGCATAGCCACATTTTCTGCCGCCGTGAATTCCGGCAACAGATAATGAAACTGCCAGACGAAGCCTGCCTCGCGATTGCGAAACTCGCTTGCTTCGTCCGCGGACAGAGAATTCAACTTCAATTGCGCGCAGTATACGTCACCCGCAGAAGCATGATCAAGAGCGCTGAGGATGTGCAACAAGGTACTCTTCCCCGCTCCCGACTCGCCGACGATGGCGAGCATCTCGCCTCGCTTTACCTCAAACCATAAATTCTCAAAGAGCACCAGGTCCGATTCGCCGGACCGGAAAACCTTCTTTAATGCCTGCACCCGAAGCAGGGACTCTGGTTCTGACAAATCAAGCTCCGCCGCCTCGTTACTTAGATGCAATCAGTCCCCGCCTGGGTCCATCCCGTCCCGGCCCTAGTCAAACCCGGGCAAAGACAGTAGAACCGCCTCATCTTCTCACACCAGGCCACCACCCCACATGGCACATTCGAACCATATAAGGGTTCGCATCATACAAGGCTATGATGCAGACAAACGACATACTCGCTTTTTTTTCCATGAGCACCTGCCGAAAATGGACTTAAGCCTGCGCCCCGGTGATGGGACAGCGTGAAAGCCCAGTATGGCCTGGTCCCATAACGGGAGGTCCGTTCTGCAGAGTCGCAGAGGCTTCTTGACTAGACTTTGAGCTTAGCCTCTGCGTCGGCCAGCCTTTGTAGAGACTCAGGGTAAGGCTCGCGGGCGATGCCGCGCTCGGTGACAATGGCAGTTACGTATTTCGCTGGGGTTACGTCGAAGGCAGGGTTTTCAATGGACACTCCGTGGGGAACCATCTGTTTCCCAGCGATATGGGTGACTTCCTTGGCATCGCGCTGCTCGATCGGAATCATGTCGCCGTTAGGGCAGGCAGGGTCAATAGTCGAGATCGGCGCAGCCACGTAGAACGGGATTCCATTTTCTTTGGCGAGAACGGCGACGCTATACGTCCCAATTTTATTGGCCACGTCACCGTTGGCCGCAATACGATCCGCGCCCACCACGACTGCTCCGATTTTGCCCTGTTTCATCATGGCTCCGGCCATGTTGTCGGAAATCACGGTAGTTGGGATGCCGTCTTTCATGAGCTCCCAGGCGGTAAGCCGCGAACCCTGCAGAAAGGGTCGGGTCTCGTCCGCATAGACATGAATCTTTTTGCCTTGCTCAACTGCCGCGCGAATCACACCCAGCGCCGTACCATAGCCGGCCGTGGCCAGAGCTCCGGCATTGCAATGCGTGAGCACTCCGCCTTGGTTCGGCATCAGCGTGGCGCCGTGGCGCCCCATGGCCTGATTGGCAGCGATATCTTCGGCGTGCATGCGCCTGGATTCCTCCACCAGGTCCTGCCGGATCTGTGCGATGGGACGAAGGCATACGCGCTCGAACTTATCTTGCATGCGGCGGATGGCCCAGAACAGATTGACCGCCGTCGGCCGGGTTTTGCTCATGTTGTCGCAGATCTGGTCCAGATCCCGCTTTAAATCGCCGACCGTTTCTGCTTTTGAATTCTTCACGCCCAGAGCAATTCCCATGGCCGCGGCTACGCCAATCGCAGGGGCTCCACGCACCACCATGTTGCGAATCACATCGGCAACCTGTTCGTGAGTCTTGCAGGTAACGTAGGTTTCTTCGGTGGGCAGCTTCGTCTGGTCGATGAAGCGCACGCCCTGGTCAGTCCATTCGAGAGTTTGGATCATGAATTGATAAGATTAGAATTTTATCAGTTCTTGTGCGCTGTGCAGAGACTTCGCGGGTTGTTCGTAACTGCCGGACGGCCGCAAACTTCGCACGAGGCTGAGATGGCAAAGATCGAGGGCGGCGGACCGCCGGTCTGCGCAATGTGTTCGGCGCGCACATCGCTCGCCTTAAAAATCGAGACGAACGGCGCTGGCGACGCGGCTTTCTCTACGCTTGGCCTTCCCTTGGCTTCCTCGCGCTCCACCAAGCACATAACTCCAACCAGGTGAAATCCATGTTCGCGCGCCACATGAATGGCCTCGACCGTGGAGGCGCCAGTGGTACAAACGTCATCCACGATCACGACCGGCGCGCCCTTCTCGCGGAAGCCTTCCATGCGCTGTCCCGTCCCGTGCTGCTTTTCCGCCTTACGCACGAGAAATCCATGCAGTTCGCCGCTCACCACAGAAACCGCTACCACGATGGGGTCGGCGCCCATGGTGAGTCCACCGATCGCCTCCGGCTTCCACCCCTGCTGGCGGATTTCGTCGAAAAACACCTGACCGGTCAGGCGAGCGCCCTTGGCGTCAAGCGTCGTGGTTCGGCAATCGATGTAGTAGTCGCTGGTGCCGCCTGAAGACAATTTGAATTCGCCCAGACGGAAAGACTTGGAGGCGAGAAGGCGCAATAAATCCAGGTGCGGGGACTCCATGAAATTCTAAGATATCATGGCGAATCCGCCCCGGGCCCGGACCGCCCTTCCTAGCCCCTTCTGCCATGTTAACCTGAATTTATTCCCACAACCACGTTTCGAGGTCTGAAATTGCAGAGTGCGCGAAAGCTTTTCTTCTTCGTTTTTGTCGCTTTCATCCTTACTAACTTGAGCGGCTCCGGTCTCTTTTTGAAGGCATTTGCCGAGGGCACGCGGAGCTGGGAACAATCAAAATTCGACGAACTTACCAAGGGCACGGCCACCGGGGTGGCAATTCGTAGCACAGGCGGATTGGAACTCGCTCCCACCTTCAGGAGTCTCTATGCCACGCCTTCGACTTATATCTGGGCCATCGCGGCCGACGACGCGGGCAATGTGTATGTAGCAGCTGGCGCGCCCGCCCGCGTGTACCGCATCACCTCGGAAGGAAAAGCAACTATTATTTTCGAACCCAAGGAACTCCAGGTGCAAGCTCTGCAGATTGGCGCTGGGGGCGTCATCTATGCGGCCACCGCCCCCGACGGCAAGGTATACAAGATCGAACACAAGCCGGGGAACAAGACTCCCGCAAAGGCCGACCCAGTCCAGGGGACTCCCGCCGAGAAGGACAAAGAGAAAGATATGGTCAAACCCACGGCCGATCCTTCCTGGACTTCAGCTGTCTATTTCGAGCCGGGCACGAAATATATCTGGGACTTGGCCCTCGACAGGGGCGGTAACCTCTATGTGGCAACCGGCGACCATGGCGAGATTTTCCGGGTCACGCCGAAAGGTGAACATTCGGTTTTCTTCAAGAGTGATGAAACTCACATTCGCGTTCTCGCTTTCGACGCGCAGGAGAATCTGATTGCCGGCTCCGACGGCAGCGGACTCATCTACCGCATCTCGCCTGCGGGAGAGGGTTTCGTATTTTACAGTGCGCCAAAAAAAGAGATCACGGCGCTGGCGCTCGATCGCGCGGGGAATATCTACGCGGCCGCGGTGGGCGAGAAAAAGGGTGGAAGCGGGGCGAGCACATCCGGCTTGACGACCGCTTTTTTCAGCATGAGTTCCAGCACACCAGCGGGCGGCGGCTCACCGCAAGTCCCGGGATTGACTGCCACTACTGCCCCCAGCGCGCCCTCAATGACAGGGCCGTTTCCCTTCCCTGGGGGCGGCGCGAGCAGTGGCTCTGACGTTTATCGCATCGCGCCCGACGGATCTCCAACCCGGCTTTGGACATCTCACGAAGACATCGTCTATGCCCTGGCCTTCGATTCGCAGGGCCGCCTGCTGGCGGGGACGGGAAATCGCGGCCACATTTTTGCCATCACCGGCCTGGATGATTTTTCTGATCTGCTCAAAGCCGCGGCCTCGCAAGTGACTGGCTTCGCCAAGGCACCCGGCGGTGGAGTCTACGCGGCGACCAGCAATCTGGGAAAAGTATTCGTGCTCGGACCCGGCCCTGAAGCCCAGGGCACCTACGAGAGCGATGTTTTCGATGCCAGAATCTTTTCGCGCTGGGGACGCGCCGAGTTTCGCGGCTCAGGCAATGTCGATCTCTACGCCCGTAGCGGCAATGTCGATAATCCCGACCGCAACTGGAGCGCGTGGAAGAAGATCGATCTGGGCAAGAACGATGAGACTGGAATTCCGCCTGCGCGCTACGCGCAGTGGAGAGCCGTGTTGCACGCTGGAACCACGGCCCCCGGCGTGGACAGTATAGCGCTCAGTTATCTGCCCAAGAACGTCGCTCCGGAGATCGACGATGTGACCGTGCAGGTCGGAGTGAAATATCAACCGCCGTCCAGGACGTCGGGCACCAGCTTAGGGTCGGATTCCTCGACGCTATCTTCAGGAACACATTTCGAAACCGCACCGCCCAGTTCGCATGATCGCGACTCCGTTGGAGTGAAATGGAACGCGCATGACGAGAACGACGACCAGGTCGTCTACTCGATCTTTTACCGCGGCGACGGCCAGGCCCGTTGGCTGCTGCTCAAAGACAACATCACCGACAAAGTCTATTCCTTCGATGCCAGCCTGCTGCCGGATGGCGGATATACGGTGAAAGTGGTCGCCTCCGACGCTCCGTCGCATTCGCCCGGCGAGGCATTGACCGCCTCAAGAGAAAGCCGCCGCTTTGAAGTGGATACGACGCCCCCACGCATCGAAAATCTGGCCGCGATTGTCGAAGGCGGCCAAATTCATGTTAACTTCCGCGCCATCGACAATTTTTCTCCCCTCAAACGGGCTGAATATTCGGTGGACGCCGGGGAGTGGAAATACGTTGAGCCGGTCGGTCAACTTTCAGACGCGAAGAGTGAAAATTACGATTTCAAGGCCACGCCGGAAACCCCGAAAGATAGCGGAGATTCTTCCGAGCATGTCGTGGTTGTACGAGTTTATGATCGCTACGACAATATGGGCGCGGCAAAGACTTTGATTCACGGCAAGTGAGTTTTGTTGAGGCGCATTGCCCGCGGATTCTCAGAAACACGTCTGAAATTGGGCCGGCTCAGTGCCCGTTCTCATACTGACTTCTGAAGCCTGACCAGAACCGTGCGCCTACGTCAATCCTTCGCCCTCTTCCGTATTTCCCTCCGCGAGCGCCGTCTTTACCGTATCCAGCGAGTGAATGCGCCGCAGTTCAGGGAAAATCCAGGCCCATACCGCTATCACAACCAAAGTACCCACACCTCCCAGCACCACCGCCGGGACGGTCCCGAACCACTGGGCCGTCAATCCAGACTCGAACTGGCCAAGTTCATTCGATGTACCGATGAAGACCATATCCACTGCCATCACGCGCCCTCGCATTTCATCGGGCGTGCGCAACTGGACCAATGTCGCGCGGATGATCACGCTGATCATGTCCGCCGCACCGAGGAGTATGAGCGAGATCAGCGACAGCACCAGGCTCCTCGACACGCCAAACAGGATAGTGCACACGCCAAACCCAGCTACTGCCCACAGCAGTGTGGGCCCGGCGCGCCCGCGCAAGGGGCGATGAGCTAAGGCAACGGCCATCAGCGCGGCGCCCACTCCCGGAGCGGTTCGCAGCAACCCCAGTCCCCACGGCCCGGTGTGAAGAATCTCGCGAGCGTACACGGGCAACAAGGCTACAGCCCCGCCCAGAAGTACTGCGAATAGATCCAGCGAGATCGCCCCCAGGATCAGTTTCTCCCGCCAGATAAAGTGCAGTCCGGCGAAGACTGTCTTTATCGTCATCGGTTCCCGCCGACGCGCTTGCGGCCGGGTCTTGATGCGAAACATGGAGACCCACGCCCCCGCAGCTGTAAGCATGGCAAATGCGTAGACCGCCGAAGGCCCCCGGAAAAGCGCGTAAAGAATTCCGCCGAGAGAAGGTCCGATAATCGTCGCCGCCTGAAAGACAGTGGCGTTCCATGCCACAGCGTTGGAAAAATGTTCTTCGGGCACGAGCTGCGGCAGGATCGAGCGGCTGGCCGTGCCATTGAATGAGCGTACTCCGCCCAGCAAAATCAAGACCAAATAAATCGGAAGCACGGCGTGAGTGGTCCTCGCCGCTAGAAACAACAAAAGTCCCGAGCAGACGGCATATCCCGCATAGCATGCGCCCAAGACCTTGCGGCGCTCGAAGCGGTCAGAGGCATGGCCGGAGACAAGAAACAGCAGAATTCCCGGAAGAAATTGTGCCAGCCCGACCAAGCCCAGGTCCAGAGCGCGCTTGGTGATGTCATAAACCTGCCATCCCACCGCGACTGCCTGCATCTCGACGGCAGCCACGATCAGGAAACGCGCAATCTCGAACAGCACGAAGTCGGGATGCGTAAATGCTATGCGTCCAGCTCTGGCGTCGGCGGGCGGCGGCATTGAGCTCCAATGTGATCTTCTAATGTGCCACAGAACCACAAGGTATGTATTGCCCGACGAAGTTCGCGGTTAACTTACGATTCACACAAGCGTAGACGGAAAAAACGTTCCCCTAAGCTAAGGCGGAGACCGGCGGGGCCGCTGCCACAACATGTTGTCATGGAGTTTCATCTGAGACGGCGCGACTTCGGAAGTCACACCCGGGCGGATTGATCGGGTCGCTACAGGACTCGACCCTTTTTACGTGGCAGAGCGCGATTGAGAATTGCATTTGAGCATCAATTTGGGCGGCGCGACTTCTGGTGGGCCGCCCAGCCTCAACAGGCTGCGGCTGATTGTAAAATCGAACGATGCTGGATCGGTTGCGAACCGTTGGCTGGATCGCTTGCGTCATTTACAGCTCAATCCCGGCCTTCTGGCTGCAGATCCACCCGCGCGCGGAATATTGGCGCTCTCGCCGGAAGTCACCGTATAAAATACTGCTCCCCATCTGGATGGCGATGTGGGTAGCCGTAGCAGTTCTTACAAGTCCGTGGCACTCCTTTTTGCTCTACAGAAACAGTTTGAGCTGGCTTCCGGCAGCCCCATTGTTCTGCACTGGCTTGATTCTCTATCAGCTGTCCCATCGGCAGTTCACGCTGGCGCAATTAGGCGGACTGCCTGAAATCCTGCGAGAAGACAACCCGCAGCGCCTGGTGACAACCGGAATACGCAGCCACGTTCGGCACCCGGTCTATCTCGGCCATCTGTGCGAGATGCTGGCCTGGAGCGCATTGACGGGCTTGGCAGTCTGCTGGGCATTGACCGCGTTCGCGATCGTGACTGGTGCAGTCATGATCAAGACGGAAGATAAAGAATTGGAGAAAAGGTTCGGACAAGAATATCGCCGGTATCGATCGACGGTACCCGCATTGCTACCCAGGATCACCATGTGAGGATCACCATATGAGTGGCAGAGATGAGTGACGCTCACTCTGTGTCGTCGGCGTTCAATCCTCGGGGTGCCTCTGTATCTGAATCCGCATGCGGCGTATCGCAGTAGCTATAATCCGTCTTGGCTGAAAAGCTGAGAGCTGACAGCCAAAATTCCCCATGCGCTTTGAACTCTTCATTGCGACTCGCTACCTGCGCGCCAAACGCCGGCAGGCTTTTATCGGCATTATCACGGGCATCTCAATTGTCGGAGTGGCGGCCGGAGTTGCTTCGCTCATCGTCGCCTTGGCCATCAACAACGGCTTTCGCCAGGATTTGCAAGAGCGCCTCATAGGATCAACTTCGCACATCAGTCTGCTGCGCGTGGCCGATGACGGAATCAAGAACTGGCCGCCGCTTCTCGATCGCCTTTCGAAACAGCCGCACGTGGTCGCAGCCGCTCCAGCCATCTTTGAGCAGGTGCTGATATCTCGCGGACCACGCGCCCGCGGCGCCGTCTTGAAAGGAATGATTCCAGACGATGAGAGAAAAGTTGGCGATCTGCTGAACAGTGTAAAAGAGGGATCAGCCGCCGCTCTGGAAGAAGACACTTCCGAACCAGAAAAAGATCATGTGGGGACAGCCGCCTCGGCTGTTCAGGAAGTGCCCACGGCCGAGGAAGCTCCCGATTCCCTCTCCGGCGTCCAGGCACGCGTTGCTGCCATGCCCCCGATCATTCTTGGCAAAGACATGGCCGACAATTTGGGCGCAACCGTCGGTTCTGTGGTGCTGGTAACCAGCCCGCAAGGCGAACTGACTCCGTTCGGCATGGTGCCGAAATACAGCCGCTTTCGCGTGGTGGGAATTTTCAACTCCGGTTTCTTCGATTACGATGCCTCGTGGGCGTTCACCCGCCTGTCAGATGCCCAACGACTTTTCGGCCTCGGTGACCTCATCTCTGTCATCGAGTTCAAGGTCGACGATATTTACAAAGCCGATACGGTTTCGCGGGAACTTGAAGACGCCGCGGGTAAAGGCTTCATGGCCACCAACTGGATGGAACAGAATAAAGCACTCTTTCACGCGCTGCGCCTCGAACGCCTCGTCACCTTCATCACTATCGGACTGATTGTTTTCGTAGCCGCGCTGAACATTTTGATTTCTCTGATCATGATGGTGATGGAAAAAACCAGGGACATCGCCGTCCTGATGTCGATGGGCACGCGCAAGGCGCAGGTGCGAAACATCTTCATCGCCCAAGGCGTTCTGATCGGAGTGATTGGCACCGCTATCGGGCTTCTGCTCGGCTATGGAATCTCCTATGCGGGAGGCCACTACCACATGATTTCTCTATCGCCCGAGGTCTACTCGATCGACTATGTACCGTTCGCTCCGCGCCCCATGGATGGCGTTCTGGTAGCAGTGGTAGCAATCGGAGTGTCGTTCGTAGCGACGCTTTATCCCTCCTGGTCCGCAGGGAGAACCCTCCCCGCCGAAGCCCTGCGCTACGAGTAAAGTTTGTCTGAGATTGTGGGACGCGGGCGCTCCCGCCCGCGATTGGGTACGCAGCGCCATGGAACATTTTCGCGGCATTTGCCGTATCTTTAAGCGGAAGGAAAATAAGGAGCCCTTGTCATGTTTACTTTCCTCCTCTGGTGCATACTCTTTGTATTCTGCTGGCCTCTGGCGCTGCTGGCGCTAATCGCCTACCCGTTCGTCTGGCTGTTGCTCCTGCCGTTCCGCATCGTGGGCGTGGCCGTCCACGGAGTGCTCGAGATCATCTTCGTGGCAATCACGCTCCCGTTCAGGCTGCTGGCGGCGCCATTTCGAATCTGAGTTACGATCGCGCGGACGCCGGTCCTCTTGATGAAAGATTGGGTTTCGCGCTTGCGCAAAAGAACTACCTGGATAGCTTGACTTGTTCTGGCGCTTTCGGCTCTCTTCACAGGCAAGAAGGCTCTCGATTATTCCTTGCCTCTATTCCTTACCTCCTGACCGAGAAAAAAACTGTGACTTTGTTTTCCCTGCCGATCCCGCGAGTTCCCGAGCCACCGACTCTGATCTTCACACCGCCGCCAAAGCCGCTGTCATTCGAGGCGAGAGAAGGTTTCATCCATGATGAGAGCTGTTTGAACAAAACGCCAGTCTTCGGAATTGTCACGATCCAGAGCGTAGAGGCTGTGTCCCAGGCCCTGGCCTTTGCCGCGACAACCACCTCAAGGTATCGATAGCAGGACAGCCTCACAGCCTGGGGGACAGCAATGGCCTTTCTGTACAAGCGATGCAACCATCAACGTCTTCACCGTCGGCGGATCACTGAGTGTCAATCCTCCGCAGTTCACATCTCCATGGTTTTGAGACTGTCGCTCACCATCAATCTCGCCTCGGTTGCCTTCTGCACATCTTCCGCCGTCAGCCCCGGAGCCACTTCCTCCAGCACCAGTCCCCGCTCTGTTACCCGGATATAGGCCATCTCGGTGACGATCGTATCGACGACTTTCACTCCAGTAAGGGGCAGCGTGCACTTCTTCAAAATCTTGGGCGCACCCTCTCGCGTGGTGTGCTCCATCGCCACCACCACGCGGCGCGCTCCGGCCACCAGATCCATCGCCCCGCCCATCCCTTTCACCATTTTTCCCGGGATCATCCAGTTCGCCAGGTTTCCTTCCTCATCCACTTCCATAGCGCCCAGCACGCTCAAATCAATGTGACCGCCGCGGATCATGGCAAACGAATCCGCGCTCGAAAAATACGACGTTCCCGCCATCTCGCTGACCGTCTCCTTGCCAGCGTTGATCAGATCGCAATCTTCCTGACCATCCACCGGGTAGATCCCAATTCCCAGCATGCCATTCTCGGATTGAAAAATCACTTCCATTCCCGGTGGAACATGATTCGCAATCAGCGTAGGCATGCCAATGCCCAGGTTCACATAGAATCCGTCACGCAACTCACGCGCAATGCGATTCACAATCCGTTCGCGCTTTTCGACCTCTTTTCCTGGCTTGTTCATCGCTGTGGTTTTCGTTGCTCGTTACTCAGTACTAACAACTGACTTTCCTCACGGTTCGCTTCTCGATTCGCCGTTCGTACAGGTCTCCCTGAAAAATCCGCTTTACGTACACCGAGGGCGTGTGTATCGAATCTCCGTCCAACTCACCCACTTCCACCAACTGCTCAACCTCTGCAATCGTTACCTTGGCCGCGGTCGCCATAAGGGGATTAAAATTTCGCGCAGTCTTCCTGTACACCAGATTGCCCATCCGATCACCCTTCCAGGCCTTTACGAAGGCAAAGTCCGCTGGCAGCGCGCGTTCCATTACATAGGTCCGCCCATCGAATTCGCGTGTCTGTTTTCCTTCTGCAACCATCGTGCCAACACCGGTCGGTGTAAAAAATGCTGGAATGCCCGCCCCCGCCGCGCGAATGCGCTCGGAAAATGTTCCCTGAGGCACGAGATCAAGTTGAATTTTACCGGCCAGCACCATCGACTCCAGCAGTTTGTTCTCTCCGACATAAGTTCCAATGTGCCGCCGAATCTGACCCGCCGATAGCAGCAGGCCCACGCCCAACCCATCCACTCCCGCGTTGTTACTGATGGTCGTTAGATTCTTCGATCCCTTCTTTGCCAGCGCGCGAATCAAGTTCTCAGGAATTCCGCACAAGCCAAATCCGCCGAGCATAACGACCGAACCATCGCCCACATCGCGAATCGCCTCGTCCGCGCTGGCCACAACTTTATTCATAGCGTCCGCATTCTAAATGAAATTCAGTACGGGGACACGGAGAAGGCAACAGCATCGCAAACACATTGTCCGCCTTCGTCGGCTCAAAAAGCAGCATCGATTGCCTCCCTGTCTCCGTGGTGAATCATGGCTTCTTTCCTGAACTCTTTTTCAACCCATGCGCCTGCTCGAACTCCTGTGCCAGTTGCCGTGTCCCGAGATTCTCCCGGATATGTGCCAGTCGCTGCTCCACTTTGAGCAGAGCATTCTCGATATTCTTCCTGTTGCTGATCGCAATGTCACGCCACATCGAATACGGACTCGCAGCAATTCGCGTCATCTCCCGCAATGCCTTACCGCCGGCGGGAAGCAACGACGCCTCTTCTCCAAACTCCTCCACCAGAGCCGCGGCCAGCGCTGTCGAAATCATCTGCGGCAGATGGCTGATCCACGCACATAGGCGGTCGTGCTGATCCGGCGGCAGCACCGCGATGCGTGCTCCAATCTGGTCAATCCATCCGGCAAACTCGGCGAACAATCCGTCATGAATTTTCTGTTCGGGAAGCGGGGTCAAGAACCAAACAGCATTCTGAAACAAGTCGGCATCGGCATTCTCCACACCGCTGTTTTCTTTTCCGGCCATCGGATGCCCGGCCAGGAATCGTTTTCCGGCACTCTTTCCAAAGACGGTCAGGGCCTGCTCTACGACCGCGGCCTTCGTGCTCCCCACATCCGTAAGCAACGTGCTCGCGGGCAATGCCGGACCTAAACGCCCAATCAAATCCACGATGGCCAGAACCGGCGTCGCCAGCACCACCAACTGACTCCCTCGCACCGCGTCGGCGGGCTCTATAAATCCTTCGTCGATCGCGCCGCAGGTCTTCGCCCGCCGCAGCGCCGACTCGCGATCGCAGCCGACAATGTGACCCGCAAAGCGTCGCTTGCGCAGCGCCAGCGCCAACGATCCGCCGATCAGGCCCGTCCCAATAATCGTGATTTGCCGAATCGCCAATGGATCAGAAACTCATACCAGGGAGACACAGAGAGACAGAGAAAGCAACTGCCGCTTATTGATTTCTGATCGCTGAGTGACGACCAGCCCGAGGATGACTTTGCTCAACCATCAGAAATCAACAATTGCCTTCTCCATGTCTTTGTGGTGAAACCGGTTAACCAATCGTTCGTCCCACGGCCGGTGCAATCATCCTCAACTCATCCATCAATTTTGCGAATTGCTCCGGAAACAGCGATTGCGCTCCATCGGACCACGCCTTGTTCGGATCGCAATGCACTTCAATCAGCAATGCATCCGCTCCTGCTGCCACTGAGGCTCGCGCCATGGGCGCCACCTTGTCGCGGCGGCCTGTTCCATGAGATGGATCCGCCGTCATCGGCAGGTGAGAGAGTTTATGGATAATCGGAATCGCCGAAATATCCATGGTATTGCGGGTGTAGGTCTCGAAGGTCCGAATCCCTCGCTCGCACAGGATCACGTCATAATTGCCACCCGCCATAATGTATTCCGCCGAGAGCAGCAACTCTTCCAGAGTCGCGGCAATTCCTCGCTTCAGCAGCACCGGCTTGCGCACCTTCCCCAACTCGCGCAGCAGATTGAAGTTCTGCATGTTGCGTGCTCCCACCTGCAGAATATCCACATAAGGCAGCATCATGGGAATCTGCGAGATCTCCATCACCTCGCTGATCACCAGCAGCTTGAATTTTCCTCCCGCCTCGCGCATTAATTTCAGCGCATCTTCTCCATGCCCCTGAAACGAGTAGGGAGAACTCCGCGGCTTAAAAGCTCCGCCGCGCAGCACTCGCGCCCCGGCCTTTGCGACGGCTTCCGCTGTGGCAAAAAGCTGCTCCCGCGATTCCACCGTGCACGGCCCAGCCATCACCACCACTTCGTTCCCGCCAACCTCAATTTCATTCGCCAGCTTGACGATTGTTCCTTCCGGACGAAAACTTTTCCCAGCAAGCTTATACGGCGCACTGATGCGATGGACTTCCTGTACCCCCGCTAGCAGTTCCAGATTGCGAATGTCGAAATCAATCCCCGCTCCCACCGCTCCCAGGACGGTTTGTCGCGCCCCGGTAGATCGGTGCACTTCAAATCCGATCTTCACCAGGTGTTCAATGACTTGCTGAATCTGTGTCTCATCCGCCATTTCCTGCATCGCCACAATCATAGAAAAATCCCTAAACCAGCCCCTAGCCGCGGATTCTATCGAAACAAGCGCCTCGCGCTCTCGCCGAAAAACTAGAGAATACCCATCCCGACCGGCGCTAGTGCTCGCGCAAATCTCGTTGCCATTCTAGACGAATTGCCCGAAGCGCGTGTCTTGGAGCGGGCGGGAATCGGAAAAACACTCGCTACCAGGAAATTTCTGCGAACGACATGAATTTCCGCGACTTACTTTACAGCTTACGCCTGGCCAGCTACGCTTTTCGCGTTGCCAATTCTGATTGTTCTCGAGGTCCAGGTCACTGGATTTCTGCCGGGACATTTTTTCTCTCGCAGTGCTGTGCCTGCTCGACACGTACCGTCTTGCTCTCCTGCCCTGGTGTTTTCGGCCAATCGGCGTTTGCGAGTTCTCCGATCACCACGGACCGGTTGGTGCGCCCAATACCTCAAACTGGAGATCGCTCCTGAAAACAATGGCGAGCCACCTGTTGCGCCGAGTCAGCAGCAGCCCGCGACAAGTGCGGCTAATCCCGGCCAAACCCTTAACCCGCGACCGGATCAAGGCAGCTTCTTGCGGCGGCTCATCAAAGGCATACGCAGACGATTGCAAGCCCTTAGCTGCTGGTCCTGGCACGACTTCTTCGGAGACGAACGACAATGGAGCTCTCTGCAGCAGCCACACACCGCCTTCACTTGCTATGCCTCTTGAGTGGGCGATTCTGGACTATCGGGAGCGGGAGTTCGGGGCTCACAGTTACATCTCGATACGGAACGAGTATTTCGATGACATGGTTGGTCGGCGCACCGGAACGAAGTCGCGCTACACCGAGCACTTGTTCGATCGGGGACATTGGATTGGGACCACGGTTCGGTTGCGTCCTGCGGTCCGATGCGATCGCTCGTACGATAATCCGGCTTATCAGAATGGGAAAAAGAAGAGCCCGCTTAGGGCAGCGGGAGATGTGATTTTGTTTTTCTAAGAGACTTCTAACTCAACGAGAATCGTTCGCAACGCTTCAGCGGAAATCAATATGGATAAATCTCTTACCCGCCAGCCTTCAACTCGGTCAGCACCTGCTTGGCGATTTCCTTCAAGGTCTCAAACACGCCTGTGCCCTGAAAAGCCACTGCCTCGATCATGGCCTCGTTCTTCTTGCGCAGTTCTTTGCCCAGCTCTTCGGTGGACAGAATATTTGGCAGATCCCGCTTGTTGAGTTGGAGCACGTAAGGAATCTTATTGAAATCGTAGCCGTGCTCTTTCAGATTCGACATCAGATTCTCGAGCGCTTCCACGTTGGCATCCATGCGCTGCTCCTGCGAGTCGGCAACGAAGACGATGCCATCGACTCCGCGCAGAATCAGCTTGCGGCTGGCATCGTAGAATACCTGCCCAGGGACAGTGTACAGATGGATTCTGGTCTTGAAGCCGCGCACGTTGCCGAGATCGAGCGGCAGAAAATCGAAGAATAGGGTGCGCTCGGTTTCGGTGGCGAGCGAAATCATCTTGCCCTTCTGCTGTTCTGCGGTCTTCTGGTAGATCACTTGGAGGTTCGTAGTTTTGCCGCCAAGGCCAGCGCCGTAGTAGACGATTTTACAATTGATCTCGCGGGCTGCGAAATTGATGAAACTCAAGGCTTTCCTCAAAAAAGCGCGGACCGCACAGCTTCTCGCGCGCAAAAATATCCCTTTGGGGGCTCGGGGCTTTTATATCACAGGCGTGGGATGCAAGGCAGGTTACTCAGGTCACCCCTGCCCCATAAGGGTGCCCGAAGCTGGAAGACGCAGCCGATCTACCGCGCTGCCGGTGCCGGATAGTACCCATCCTTGGCATAGATCTTCAAATGCGGCCGGTTCACCACCACCTCAATGCTGCGGTACGGTGCCGCGCTGGGTGTCTTGGGACGGGCTGGCGTATATCCCAGGGTGTATTGGTTGCGGGCCTCACTCATGGCCTGGGCATAGATATCCTCGATTGCGCTACGGGAAAGGTCAGCGTAGCGATCTCCCCCCGTGGCCGAGGCATATCTCGGCAGGATGTCGCCATAGCCTTCGCGCGGCAGGTGCAGTCGCTCCAGCTTGTCATACACCGGCAGCGCTGCGCTACCCAACTCCACCGCTTTCACCTGAATTTCATTGCTCAGCAGCAGTCTCAACACGTCACGGTAGCTGGCCTGGCTTCCCAGTTCGCGCCCGTCGCTGATCACAAAGATGATCTTCCGGCGGGTCCGGTCGCGTTTGCTCAAGTCGAGTGCGGCGCGCAGAATGGCGTCATTTAAAACGTGAGCCTCTTTCGGGGGCGTATACACCGGCTGTGTCGGGCTGCCTACCGGAGTACCATTGATGATTGGCCCATTCGGTGCCATCGGACCACTCAACACAGGCACGCCGTTGTTACGGCCGCGCTCTGTCTTCATCTCATTCAGCAGCGAAGTCAGCTTCTGGGTTACGGCCGTGAAGTCGCTAACTTCGCTCACCGTGCTGCTGTAAGTATAAAGAGCGACCTCATCGTAGGGAGCGAAGGCCCCCACCAGCGCGGGAAATGTCTGGTTCACTTTTTGCACGGCCGCATCCGGCATACCCAGGTCCAGCACGATCGCCACCGAAAGCGCGAACGGGTCCTGAGTGAAGAAGCTAAGCTTCTGCACCGTCCCGTTTTCCTTGACGGTGAAGTCGGTGGGCAGAAGACCATCCACCCTGCGTCCATCGCGATCCTTAACGGTCACCGGAAGCTGGACAAAAGTAGGGTGTACCACTAAGGTGTAAAGTTGCTCCTGCGCCCCGGAGACCTTTGCAGAAGAGCCGGGCGGAACGGTTCTGACAGGTGGCATGGGTGGCGGCGAGGCGGGCTGGTCACCCGGAGCCGCGCTAGAGGAGCCAGTATCGGCCGGCTTAGTAGTGGGCTGGTTGGTCCACGGATTTCTCTCTACGGCGGGGGGCTTCTTTTCCTCGGGCTTGGGAATAGGAGGCGGCTCCGGAGGGGTAGCGGAGGGCTGTACCATGGGCGCATCCGGAATATCGGCATCCTGGGGCGGTTGGGTCTGTGAGGGCTGCGCCTGCTGAGTCTGGGTCGCGGGGGTTTGTGCCCAACTGTCCCTGGCGCTTAGGCTGAAGGCAAGACATGCAACAACCAGCATGCCAGCCATTAGCCGGGACATTGCCGTACGGTTTTTATCTGGATCCGACATTTCGTCCCTCACACTCGGCTTCTGATCCCCTCAGAAACCGCAATACGGAAAATAAACGCACGGCTGTTGCTTGGGATGCTTGGACCTGCCCATTTGGTGCATCTAAGGTTCAAGACTAGACTAACAAAAATCCCCGAAAGGGAATCATCCATGCCCAGATTATCCGCTTCCCAAAGATTTTTGCCTAGCTTGGTAGCCAACCTTCTATTTTTTCTGGCAGCCGTATCGGGCATCGCATTGCCGGCTCTTGCCCAGACTCCGACCTCGGCTCCTTCTCAGCCCAGCGATGCTCAACAGCCGCCGGAGCGGTCTGACCAGACATTGAAAGTCAACGTCAACGTAGTGGGGGTGTTCTTCAACGTCAAAGACAAACACGGCGCCCTGATTCCCAATCAGACCAAAGATGACTTCGAGGTCTTCGAAGACGCCAAACCACAGACTATCAAGTACTTCACCGCGGAATCGAATCTGCCGCTGACGCTTGGCATTCTCATTGATACTTCCGGCAGCCAGTTGAGAGTCCTCGACATGGAAAAAGAGGTCGGTGGCGCATTCCTGCGCCAGATTCTTACCGACAAGGACGAGGCCTTCGTGATGGACTTCGATATTCAGTCCGAACTGGTGCAGGATTACACGCGCGACGTTCACCGTCTGCAAGCCGCGCTCAACAAAGTGAAAATTAATAGCGGGGTCTCGAGTGGCGGCGGAATACCCGGCCTTGGTGGCGGCCCGGTACCCGTTCACAATTCTCCCGGCACCGTGCTCTACGACGCGGTTTATCTCTCGTCCAACGAAATGCTGGCCAAGGAAGTAGGGCGCAAGGCCATGATTCTGCTCACGGACGGCGAGGACCAAGGCAGCAAGCTCAAAATCAAAGATGCCATCGAAGCCGCCCAGAAAGCCGATGCCATCGTCTATGTCCTGCTCTGCGCCGATCGTGGCGGTTATTTTAGCATTGGCATGTCCTACTCCGGCGAAGGCGAAATGCATAAACTCACCGAAGCAACTGGCGGCCGGGTGATCAACGTCGGCAATAAGTTCGACAAACTGAAAGAGGCTTTTGATCAGATCGCCGCAGAACTGCGCAGCCAGTACAACATTGGCTACACCTCGACTAACCCCAAGCTCGACGGCACTTACCGTAAATTGGAAGTTAAATCCAAACAGAATTACAAAATACAAACCCGCGCCGGATACTATGCCACCGCACGCGAGCCCCTGCCGCAGTAACCTCGCGCCCAGTGCGGAGCTGGCAGTTCTGCCCGCTGCCCGTGTTGTTGCGGTGGCGCCACTGCCTTGGGAGATCCACTACACACTATCGCCCAAACCGAAAAACATTTAGCCTGTATCACGCTGGATGCGCCGGAGGTTTGCCATGCCGTCTGAAAACATCTCGCCCTTTTCGCGTCGATCATTTCTACAACTCTCAGCTGCCGCTGCGGCCTTCCAAGTTGTCAGCGAACCGGCGCTCGCCGCCGCGGCGCGCCGCAAGCCATTCTCCAAGGATGCGGTCATGATCGACTCCAACGAAAATCCGCTCGGGCCAAGCCAATCGGCGCGCGACGCCATTTCCGCCATCATTCCCATGGGTGGACGCTACCTCGACAATCTCACTGAGGAGCTGGTCAACAGCTTCGCCCAACTGGAGGGCCTCAACCCGGACCATGTCCAGATATTTCCCGGTTCCAGTCCCCCGCTCCGCTTCGCAGTCGTTGCCTTCACTTCACCGCAAAAAAGCTATGTCAACGCCGACCCCGGTTACGAAGCTGGATTTTACGCGGCCGCGGCCACCCAAGCCCGCATCGTGAAAGTTCCGCTGACTAAAACCTACGCTCACGACGTGAAGGCCATGGTCGCCGCCGCGCCCGACGCGGGACTGTTCTACATTTGTAATCCCAACAATCCCACCGGCACGCTCACTCGGCACTCCGATATCGAATACCTCGTCGAAAATAAGCCTAAGGGATCCATCGTGATGGTCGACGAAGCCTACATCCATTTTTGCGACGCGCCTTCCTCTCTCGACTTCGTCAAGGCTGGTAAAGATGTGGTCGTGCTCCGCACCTTTTCCAAAACTTATGGCATGGCCGGATTGCGCTGCGGATTCGCCATCGCGCGCCCTGAATTGCTCGAAAAGATCACGGACCGCTCGGGCTGGAACTTTATGCCGGTCACTGCCGTCGTCGCCGCCACCACCAGCCTCAAGGATCCCGGCCTGGTCCCGGAACGCAAGCGTATCAACACCGCCGTCCGCCAGGAGACGTTTCAGTGGCTCGACCGCAATGGCTACGGTTACATCCCCTCAGAGTCGAACTGCTTCCTGCTCGATACCAAACGTCCCGGCAAGGAAGTGATCGACGCTATGGCAGAACAAAATGTTTTCATCGGGCGCATCTGGCCCATTATGCCCACTTGCGTTCGCATCACCGTCGGCACACACGACGAGATGCAGCATTTCCAGTCCGCACTGCAGAAGGTAATGCGCGGCACCACGGCGTTTTCGGTGCAACCAGCCCGGCAGGCCGTGAATGTACGGCGAAACCGCATGTTCCTGCCGACGTGAGGCGCGCAGTGGAGCGGGCACCGCGACCTGGCGGTCTTTGCCTTTTGCACTCTATGTAAACCGAGGAGTCAGGGTTGAATCCCGACCCGCCCAGAGCGAAAACGTACCGCGTCCGGCGGCACCGTCCCGGGGACATGGGTTGGGTGGTTTGGCGACACGGGCTGCTGTATTCCCAGGAATACGGCTACGACGAGCGCTTCGAGGCTCTGGTCGCCGAGATTGTGGCGGAGTTTATCAACACACTCGATCCGTCGAAAGAGCGTTGCTGGATCGCGGAACGGGATGGAGAAAATGTCGGGGCGGTATTTCTCGTGAGGAAGTCTAAGACTGTGGCCAAGCTTCGCCTTCTGCTGGTGGAACCTTCGGCCCGCGGACTGGGGATTGGGAAACATCTTGTTTCGGAATGCGTTCGATTTGCCCGCCGAGCCGGCTATAAGAAAATCCTGTTATGGACGCAAAGTGAACTGGCCGCGGCGCGAGGTATCTATCAGAGCGCCGGCTTCAAACTGGTGGGGAAAGAGAAGCACAGCAGTTGGAGTCGAAGGAATCTGGTGGCCGAGACCTGGGAATTGAAGCTGTAAACGAGCCGATGCTGCGTTCCCTCCGCTGCTGACCTTGCTGACAAAACTTTTCCAAGAAATTTCCACATTTTTCTTGCATCGTTGTGAATTTCCCGTAATCTCACAATTGCGAACTAACTCCAGCGGAATTTCTGGAATCTAAACAAACCGGAAAGCTCGAGCACGCTTTCGAAGACGATTTCGAAAGAAGACCAGCCCGCTGCGGAGTAGCTGAGAGTGAGTCGCTTGAGGAGGAACACATCGAAATTGGCAACTGCTAGCGCCCCACGCCAACAAAGCGAGAACCCCCAACCTCTCACCGATATCCCCAACCGGAACCCTATCGCCAAGAAAACGTTTGTTCGCCTCACTCTGTGGCCACTGGTCGCCGCCACCTTCTTTATGGTGTCAGGCGGAACTTATGGCACCGAAGACATCGTCCACGGAGCCGGGTACGGACGCGCCATCCTGATCCTGCTGCTCACCCCTCTGCTCTGGAGCCTGCCCACTGCCTTCATGATCGGCGAGCTTTCAAGCGCGCTGCCCTACGAAGGCGGCTACTACGCCTGGGTGCGCCGCGCCATGGGAAATTTTTGGGGATTTCAGGAAGCCTGGCTCTCGCTGGTTGCGTCCATCTTCGATATGGCGATCTATCCTACCCTGTTCGTGGCTTACCTGACCCGCATGTTCCCGTGGTTCCAGGAGGCAAATCGCGGATGGTGGGTCGCGCTGGCGGTCGTGATAGCCTGCGCGCTGCTAAATATCGCCGGCGTAAAAGTGGTTTCGCTTACGTCGCTATGGCTCTTCTTCGCGCTGTCGGCGCCTTTTGTTGCGATCGTGGTTTTGGCTCCGTTCAAGCTGGGAGCCCTCGCCAATGCCGTTACTAAGCCAACCACTTCGAGCGTCGATATTCTCGGCGGTCTGCTCATCTGCATGTGGAACTACATGGGTTGGGACAATGCTTCGACCATCGCCACCGAAGTAGAGCGGCCGCAGCGGACTTATCCGCGTGCCATGCTGGTTGCCGTCGCGATTGTCGCGTTAAGCTACGTGCTTCCCTTCGCTGCCATGTGGATGACAGGTCTCAAGGCCAGTGCGTGGGAGACTGGTTCCTGGGCGGACATCGCCGGGTTGCTCGGCGGCCCACTGCTGCGCGTTGGCGTAGTCCTCGGCGGAATCATCAGCGCCTTTGGCATGTTCAACGCTCTGGTGATGAGCTATTCGCGTCTGCCGCTGGCGATGGCACAGGATGGCATGTTGCCAGCAATTTTCGGCAAACTGCACCCGAAGTCGAGGGCGCCCTGGGTGGCTATTGTGACGCTGGCCATGGGCTGGGCGATGTGTCTCGGCTTGGGCTTTGCCCGGCTAGTGACGCTCGACATCCTTCTCTACGGTTTCAGCCTGATGCTGGAATTCGTAGCACTCGCCGTATTGCGCTTCCGCGAACCGGAACTGGCGCGCCCGTTTCGCGTTCCTGGTGGATTGCTCGGTGCAATCGCGATCGGGATTCCGCCCATGCTGCTGCTGGGCTTTTCCATCATCCGCAGCGAGCATGAGCAAGTCTGGAACATGAGTTCGTTCGCCTTCGGCATGATCCTGATCGCGGCGGGCATCGTAGCTTACTTAATCAATCACGCCCTCAAGCCAGAGGGCTGGGCTATACGCCATAAGAAACCGCAGCCAACTTCCTAGCGCGTTTGTACAAAGACAAATTACCCATACGCAAAAAACGAGGACGGAGAAAACCCCGTCCTCGTTTTCCTTATATCTTTAATCATTAATCTTTATCTTTGATCTTGCATCCTTTTCACCTTCAAACTGCACTACGCGGCTGCTGCCTCAGCCGTGTCTCGCAGATTCTTTACTTTGTCGTGAGCTTGCTGCACGCTCGCAGCCTGGCGGCGGATAGTCTCCATCAGGCTTGCTGGCAGTGACCCACCCAGCGCCTTCTGGTAAGCATCCTTGGCTCTGTCCTCACCATGCTCAAGCCATTCCAGGACGGTCTTGTCGCCACCGCCCAGGCTAACTTTCGTATCGATCCAGGCGCGATGCAGCGTTCCGAGAACCGACCCGGACAGCTTTTTATCCGGCTTTCCTACGCGATTCAGTTCAGCTTCCAGTTCCGCAGCAAAGCGCCCCCGCTCCAGGGCCTGCTCGTCAAAAAACGTCTTCAGGTCAGGCCGCTTCACCTTCGCGGCCGCCTCCTGATAACCCTTTTGCCCGTCCTTGTTGGTCTGAATAAGTTCTTCGAGAACACTGACAGTGTTATTCACGTCCATGATTTCCTCCTTCATTTTGGATGCCCGGAAGGCGCGAGGGTTTGGCGAAATTCGGCGCATGAAATGCCCACGAAATTAGCCAGAAAAGCTATAGTGCTCTAAAATCGACCGCAGGGCATCGATATCTATGACCAAGCGGAAATCAAAAGGCGCCTACATGATTTCCTCCGTCGCCGAAATGTACGGCATCCATCCCCAGACGCTGCGGCTCTATGAGCGCGAGGGCCTGTTGAAACCCTCCCGCACCGAGGGCAACACTCGCCTCTATACTGACGAAGATTTGCAGCGGCTGGAGTTCATCCTCTCGCTGGCCCGCGACTTGGGTGTAAACATCAGCGGGATGGCGATCATCCTGCAAATGCGCGAACGCATGGAAGAAATGCAGCGCCAGATCCAGGAGTTTGTGCAGTATATTCAGGAAGAAGTGCTGACCCGCGCCCATGCCGCCGCCGATCCTGCGAAGGGAGCGATCGTACCGGTGCGCAGGTCGATGCTGGCTCAGACCATCCAGCCCCCGAAGAAGCGCTAGCCAGAACCCTGCGAAGTCTGCCCTGCGCGTATTATGTGAAGTCCCCCAGTGCCCACCCGAACGGGTGCTGAATGCTTGAGTGCTTCATGCTTCTGTTCAAGTTGATCTACAGCGACGCCTACTACCTGCCCATCGGCGAACACGTCTTCCCCGCCGAAAAATATCGCCGCATCCGCGACCGGCTGCTGGTTGGCGGGAACGCGGAGCCGAGCGATTTTCTGGAACCACAACCCGCCGCTGACAATGACATCTTGCTCGTGCACTCGCCGGAATACGTGCAGAAGTTGAAGACCGGAACGCTGAGTCAACGGGAGCAGATGGAGCTTGAGATTCCTTACTCGCAGGATTTGGTTAAGGCATTCTGGCTCGCGGCCGGAGGATCCATGCTGGCGGCTCGGCAGGCTTTGATCGATCGCGTCTCCATCAACATTGGCGGCGGATTTCATCATGCCTTCCCGGACCACGGCGAGGGATTCTGCATGATCCACGATGTGGCCGTGGCGATCCGGCGACTGCAACGCGACGGCAAAATTCGTACCGCGATGACAGTGGACTGCGACGTCCATCAGGGAAATGGAACGGCGGCAATTTTTGCCACCAAGCATGCGCCGGGCGATCCTTTGCCATCCGCTTCAGGTTCGCCACCAGCCACGCCGAGAGCCCGCCGCAAAAATGCGAACGCTGGCGATGTCTTCACCATTTCGTTGCACCAGCACAATAACTATCCGATGTGGAAACCGCCTTCATCGATCGATGTCGATCTACCCGACGGCATTGGAGACGACGATTATCTGGCCTGGCTCGACAACGCTCTTAGCTCCGGCCTGCGCCAATCCGAACCGGACCTGCTGTGCTACATAGCCGGCGCCGACCCCTATAAAGAAGACCAACTGGGCGGGCTTTGTCTGACTATCGATGGCTTGAAAAAGCGGGACGAACTTGTGTTCCGCATAGCACAAGCAAGGAACATTCCCGTAATGGTGACCTTTGCGGGTGGTTACGCCCGCAGCGTGGAAGATACTGTGACCATTCACTGCAACACGGTGATCGCAGCGAAGGAGGTGTTCGCGCCGCGGAAGTGAAGCCGGAAAGTGACTCCCGCCAAAAGATATACTCGATGAAATGATCGTCAGCCCAGCCGACCTTTCGAGCAACGAACTTTACGCCATTCTGCTTAACTCGGTAGCCCCGCGCCCAATCGCTTGGGTGTCGACGATAAGCGCAGCCGGACAGCATAACCTTGCGCCCTTTTCCTTCTTTAACGCAGTTTGCGTCGACCCTCCGATGCTGGCGTTTGCGCCGGGACTGCGGCGTGCCAAGCCGCCGGAAGCTGTGCACGGCGTACCTAAAGACACGTTACGAAATATTCGTGAGAGCAAGGAATTCGTCGTCAACATCGTTACCTACGAACTCCGCGAGGCGATGAATCTAACCAGCGGCGAATACGACGCGGCCGTGAACGAATTCGAGTTGGCGAAGCTCACTCCAAAGCCGTCGAAGATCGTACAGCCTCCAAGAGTCGGCGAATCTCCCGTCAGCTTTGAGTGCAGGCTGCATCAGATTCTTGATTTCTCTCCCGAGCCCACCAGCAGCAGTCTGGTGATAGGCGAAATAGTCTGCATTCACGTGAACGATGCGCATTTGAAAGACGGACGGCTGGATCGGGATTCTCTGGATCTCATTGGCCGTATGGGCGGACTACAGTACACGCGAACGAAAGAAAGATTCGAGATGGTGCGGCCGAAGGTGGGGTAGGTTGCCAGCGTTCGCCATGGGTCAGTGCCGAAGGCACGCCCTGCGAAAGCCGGCACGGCATTGCCGGACGGAATGAAGAAAAGAGTCCCGCGGGGACGGCACCTCGCCAAATGCCTGCTTCGGATCAAACGGAATTCCCGATTTCCGCAGCAATTTCTGCAAACCCGGGTCTCGTAAGATCGCTTCTGATGATGCGCGGCGTGATGCTCAATGTAATCCTTAACCGCATCCCTATTTGTACTACTGACGCTGAACGCTCCTTATCCCTCCTGCCATGCAAAAATCCAAGCCAGGTTCGCCGAGCCAGTGCGAGGAGTTCGTCCTTCAAGACCCGAACGGCCTTGGCGACGGGCGTATCCGAAGGCACCACCATCAGTAGGTAAGAATGGTTTGAAGTACCTCCTGCGGCAAGCGTCGGGAATCGGTGACTCCGTCCGATGCCCGCAAAATCTCTAAAAAGCCTAGGCCGTATCTCTTGAGCGATGAGATCCCGCCGCTTCCTGGTGCTGAAGACAGCCCGAATGAGATGTTGGGATCTTTGTGGGTCATGCACCGACTATCTACCGTTTGTGTATATGAGTCTGTGTCGGATGTCACAACGACGCGGAACCGAGAGTGCCGTCCCCTAAACCGGACTCGGGTGTCGCTGGTTCGGCCACCCGGCACTGCCGTGCCGGGCTTTCCCATACTTTCCTTCGGCACTAGACCCTTTCTGGAATAATCAGATGCCGATTCCCCTTATCCATTTATCCCCCTATTCGAGACCGAGCAACGTTCAGCCCACCGCTGGTAATATAGTTTTCGAGCCTATGTTCGAGAATCTTCAGGAAAAACTTCAGCGCGCTTTCAAGTCCCTTCGCGGCCAGGCCCGCCTCAGCGAGGAAAACATAGCGGAGGCGCTGCGCGAAATTCGGCTGGCGCTGCTCGAAGCCGACGTCAACTTCAAAGTTGTCAAAGAGCTGATTGACCGCATCCAGGCCAAGGCCGTTGGCCAGGAAGTGCTGACCGCGCTTTCTCCCGGAGAGCAGGTCATCAAAATCGTGCGCGACGAACTGGTCGAGACTCTCGGCAAGGACACGGCGCGCATGAAGTTCGCTTCGCAGCCGCCCACGGTCGTGCTCATGGCCGGACTGCAGGGTTCCGGCAAGACCACCACGTCGGGCAAGCTGGCCAACTGGTTCAAA
Source organism: Candidatus Acidiferrales bacterium (assembly GCA_035603035.1). GTDB lineage: Bacteria > Acidobacteriota > Terriglobia > Terriglobales > Acidobacteriaceae > Sulfotelmatobacter. Next base: position 33,849 of record DATNLE010000397.1, read on the forward strand.
ACCGGTGGGCATCGTCCGCTGCTGGTTTCAGTGGACGTCTACCGTCCCGCTGCGCGCGAGCAGTTGAAGATTGTAGCGCAGGCAGTAAAGGCCCAGATTTACGAGGGCGAAGTGGGCGAAGCAAACACACCTGCACAGCTCACACAAGCGGTGGAGCGGTTGGTGAAAGAAGCCCGCCGCGAGGCCATCGTCTCCGGCTGCGACGTGCTGATCGTCGACACCGCCGGACGTCTGCACATCGACGACGATCTTATGAACGAGATGCAGTCGTTGAAGAAGCTGCTGAATCCATCAGAGATTCTGTTCGTTGCCGACGCCATGACCGGACAGGATGCGGTCCGCTCCGCCGACGAATTCCACAAGAAGCTCTCGCTCACCGGCGTCATCCTGACCAAGATGGACGGCGACGCCCGCGGCGGGGCTGCGCTCTCCATTCGGCAGGTCACCGGGCAGCCGATCAAGTTCATCGGTGTGGGCGAAAAGTACGATGCGCTGGAGCCGTTCCATCCTGACCGCATCGTCTCGCGAATCCTCGGCATGGGCGATATCCTCTCGCTGATTGAGCGCGCAGAATCGCAGATTGACAAGAAGAAAGCGCAGGAGATGGCTACTAAAGCCCTCACCGGAGACGGTTTCTCGCTCGAAGATTTTCGCGACCAATTGCGGCAAGTGAAGAAGATGGGCTCAATCAAAAGCCTGATGGGCATGTTGCCCTCGATCGGTCCCTTTTCCGGCCTGCAGAAGGCTGCCGACAGCGTGGACGAAAAACAAATCAACCGCGTCGAGGCCATCATCAACTCGATGACCGTGCACGAGCGTAATCATCACGAAGTGATAAACGGCAGCCGCCGCAAACGCATCTCCCGCGGCTCTGGAACCAGCGTCCAGGAAGTGAATAACCTGCTCCGCCAGTACGCGCAGATGAAAAAGATGTTCAAGCAGATGGGCAAGCCCAGTTTCGCGCGGAGGATGGCAGGGATGAAGTTGCCGGGAATGTAGCCGACCGCGATCAGTCATCAGTTTTCAGCGGACCCGTGAATGCTCGACACGTTGTCTTCAGGACCAGGTTTTCAGGACCAGCCGATTCGATCTCTCGAAAGTGGGCGTGCATTTTATCAATCTTGGTTGCTTCGGGCTTTGGGACAAGCTCAGGCAAAAAGGCATTGACCTTGGCAAACCGTATCAGGCGGATTGAGGCTGGGGACTCCCGGTCAAGAACGGCGGTCAATCATATTATCTCGGGGCAGGCGGGAATGCCGATGGCTCCTCCGACAATCGGGATGAGGGGTGCGCGGCGGGTGATTGTTGAAAAGAAGCGGTCAATAGGTCGGCGATTATCCGGCCAGGGAAAGATTACAGGCGATGACGAGTTGTTGCTCTCGGTCAAGGAAATTCTGATGGCCGATCCAGGTATTCGCGATGTCCATGTTGAAGATGTTTAGTTGACTGTAATTTGATTCAATCGGCCAGAATTGGCTGATAGCCAGCGGCTGAGATTTCTTATGAAATGGCGTTCCCTCGAGGAAGCTTCTCCCGACACTGACATCCGACCGCTGCGCGACATCTTCGCTGAGCGCAAGGAACTGATCGCGAAGTACGTTCCAGCGGAGACGCAGGCCATTCATGCCCGAGCTGTCGCGGAACTGCAGAGACAACATCGGGCGGAGAATACGCTGCCCGTCGGCGCCAAGGTTCCAGAATTCCAGCTGCAAGATCACGAAGGCAAGAGCATATCTTCCTCCGGCCTGCTCGCACGCGGACGCCTCGTTCTCTGCTTCATCCGCGGCCGATGGTGCCCGTTCTGCGTTGCTCAGATGGAAGCCACGAACCTCATCCTGCCAGACATCGAGCGGGCAGGAGCGACGCTCGCTGCGGTCTCTCCGCAGACCGTGCAGCAATCATTCTTCATGCGCGACCAGCACAAATTGCGCTTTCCGCTGCTCTCCGATGCCGGCAACAACTTGGCGCGGCAGTTCGGCTTGACTTACCGCGTCCCCGACGAGCAGCGAGCGGTCTATCAGCGTGCCTTCGTGAACCTGCCCTTTGTGAATGGCGACAAGAGTTGGGAGTTGCCGATTCCCGCGACCTACATCATCGACCGCGATGGTAACGTGCTCTACGCTTCGGCGAACGCGGACTACGCGGAGCGTCCCGAGCCCGAGGACATCGTCAACTTCCTTCAAGCGGCGCACTGACCGCATCGCTTCTCAGCTTTCGGTACACTGATACTTCATGAACTATATCTACGGCATCAACGCCGTCACCGAGGCGCTCAAGGCCCGCGGACGCGCTTTCCAGTGGGTCGGCATGGCAAAGGAACGGCACGACATCCGCCTGCAGCGAATGATCGAAGACTGCCGAAAGCTGGGCGTACCGGTGCGCTTTCTTACGCGCGTGGAACTTGACCACATGGCAGGCAACGCGGCTCATCAGGGTGTGGTTGCCGTCACCTCCGCCAAACAATATAGCGACCTAGACGACGTCGTCGGCGCCAAGCGTGGAAGATATTCTCTTGTCATCGTGCTCGACGGAGTCGAAGACCCGCACAACCTGGGCGCGGTCTTGCGAACTGCCGATGCTGCCGGCGCTGACGGCGTGGTCATTCCAGAACGCCGCGCCACCGCTGTAACCGGAACGGTCACCAAAGCCTCAGCCGGCGCCAGTGAACACTTGCCGATCGCCCGGGTAACGAACATCGCTCGCACGGTGGAAGACTTAAAGGAGCGCAATATCTGGACGGTCGGACTCGACGAGCGCGGCAAACAAACCTACGACGCCCTTGACTACAACATGGATTGCGCGCTGGTTTTGGGGGCAGAGGGCAAGGGCCTGCACGACCTGGTCAAGAAGAAATGCGATTTTCTGGTTTCGATTCCAATGCTGGGGAAAGTGCCTTCGCTGAATGTGTCGGTCGCGGCAGCGGTGGTGATGTATGAAATTGTGCGGCAGAGGCGGGCAAGAGATAACAACAAAGAGGCCGCCGCGGGTGCGAAATGAAGTTGCGAAGCGCGCGGCTGTGCTTTCTCTGCTTATTCTTTGCCGCTGCCGCGAATTCATTCTCTCTCGACCGCGAAGCCCTCACCTTTTCAAAATACGATTTGAATATCCGCGTAGAGCCGGAACAGCAGCGGCTGGGAGTTCGCGGCACGATCACTCTCAGGAACGATTCCCCGACGCCGCAGAAGATCGCGGTGCTGCAGATCTCGTCTTCGCTCGGCTGGCGTTCCATCAGGGCCGGAGGCAAGCCGCTGCAGTTTATCTCGCAACCTTACACCTCTGACATAGACCATACGGGGGCACTTTCCGAGGCCCTCGTGACTTTGCCGGAGGCGCTAGCGCCCAAAGGCACTGTCGATCTGGAGGTCGCTTACGAAGGCGTAATCGTGCTTGACGCCACGCGACTCACGCGGATCGGCACCCCCGAAGCGCAAGCAAATAGTTCCGATTGGGACCAGATCAGTCCAAACTTTACCGCCGTGCGCGGAATAGGATATGTGGCGTGGTATCCGATCGCAACCAGTGCGGTAAGTCTCTCCGAAAGTAGAAGCCTGTTCGAAGTTTTGGGCCGATGGAGAATGCGAGCCTCCGGCACCATGCATTTGCAGGTGGCGGTGCCGGATGACGAAGACGAAGCTCCAGAATTGCTGGTGAATGCAACGAACTGCCCGATCACGCACGAAGTACAACACCAGTTCGTTGCTGACTGCACGTACCGACTGCTGGCATCCGCAGTCCCGACGTTCGTGATTGCGGACTATGAGACTGTGGATCGGCCTATGGCCGCAGTTCATTTCCTAAAAGGTCACGATGCATCGGCCGCCAATTACGCCGAGGCCGTGACGAAGGTGATACCTCTCATCACCGCGTGGTTCGGGGCTCCGCGACATACAGCGGAAACTGCAGAACTTGCGGATCCGAACGCTGCTCCATTTGAGAGTGGATCTTTTTTGCTGACGCCATCAAGCAATCTGGATTCAAAAAATGCGGGACTGATCGCCGCGCACCAATTGACGCACGCAGCTTTCTCCTCGCCTCGTCCCTGGATCAATGAGGGTGTGGCTCATTTTGCGCAGGCGCTCTACGTGGAACACGTCAGCGGAAAGCGGGTTGCGCTCGATTACATGGCCACGCACCAGTCCGCCTTCAGCGGTGCGGAAAAACAGGACCCGAAACCCATAACCGCTTCCGGATCAGAAGACGAAGTGAATCGATCTTTAGTCAATACCACGGACGAGGAACTTTATCGTAGCAAAGCAATGGCGGTGTGGTGGATGCTGCGCGATCTCGTCGGCGATGAGGCATTGAAAAAAGCTCTCGCCTCCTACCATGCCGAGCAAGACAAGGAACCTTCCTACATGCCGCGCTTGATCCAGGCACAGACCCAGCGCGATCTGGAGTGGTTCTTCGACGACTGGGTCTACCGCGATCGAGGACTGCCCGACTTCAAAGTGGCATCCGAATTCACTCGCAAGACTTTGCCAGAAGGTTACATGCTCACCATCACTGTCGACAACCTCGGTCCGGCGGGCGCCGAAGTTCCGCTCACGGTGAAGTTTGCCAGCGGAGAAATCACCAAACGCCTGGTGGTGCACGGCAAAAGCAACGGCGTGATTCGTATCGAGGTTCCGAAGCCGCCTGAAGAAATCGTGGTCAACGATGGCAGCGTGCCAGAGAGCGACACCACGAACAATACATTTGAAATTAAGGTTAGCGACGCGGTTAAATAATCGACCGTCAAGAAACCGTGGGACTTTATTGTTATTGTTGCGTAGAAGTTTGACTCTCGACCTCCCAGTACGCTGGATGCCGCGAGACTACTAGTCCGATACGCAGGGCGCCCAGTAGCGAGAGCAGATGGGGAGGAAACCCATCGGATTGGAACACCACGTCGCGATCTTCGACGGGAAAGTCGAGATCCATCCGTTCCAGGCCCGGAAAATCGCGAAGACGCCTCAGTTCCTTTTCATTCTCCGACAGGAACTCGAGCGCATCCTCGATCTGACCACGCAGGTCGGAAAACTCTCGCGTACTGACGCTCACGTTCACTCCCGATTGCTCCGTTCTACGCTGAGTCATAACCGAGCCGCGGCTTTGCACCTCTCCGCGATGAAAAACAGTCAGAGCGTCAAGCGAAGAAGTCTTCAAGAATTCATCCACCTCAAAGTTAGTACCGCTCGCTCGAAGCACGCAAGACATACCGACTCACAGCTCCCCTTTTGTAAAATTTACCAGCGCATCCAGCCTTGCGGCAGCCGCACCGGAATCGATCGACTGCGCCGCCGCCGGAATTCCATCCTTCAGATGGTTGGCGCGTCCCGCGGCCACCAACGCTGCCGCTGAGTTCAGCAGGACCACATCGCGACGCGGAGATTTCTTTCCGCTCAGAACCTCCCGAACGATGGCCGCATTGTCCGACGCATCGCCGCCAGAAATATCAGCCAGTGTCGACCGCTTCATGCCGAACTCCTCCGGATCCACTTCATAAGTCCGGACCGATCCGTCACGAACTTCGGCTACGCGTGTCGGGCCCGTGATGGTGATCTCATCGAGCCCGTCGAGACCATGCACCACCAGCGCGCGATGCAGTCCCAGCATGCTCAGGGCCTCCGCGAGTTTCTCGACCATATCGAGCGCATAGACTCCTACGACTTGTCCCGAAGCATGCGCCGGATTAGTGAGCGGGCCGAGCAGGTTGAACATCGTCCGCAGATGCAACTCGCGCCGAACTTTCTGCACTTGCTTCATCGAGGAGTGCAGATCGGGCGCGTACAGGAAACAGATACCAATTTCCCGCAAACACTGAGCAGCGCGTTCTGCAGACAACTGAATGTTCACGCCCAGCGCTTCCATCACATCAGCCGAACCGCATTTCGAAGTCAGACTGCGATTGCCATGCTTGGCTACACGCACGCCCGCGCCGGCAGTCACGAAGGCAGACGCAGTTGAAATGTTAAAGGTTCCACTGGCATCGCCGCCGGTACCGCACGTATCCACCAGCGCGTCGCGGCCGGTACCGCTTAGGTCGAGCGCGTGATCCGAAGTTCCGGCAAACGTAACGGGCAAAGGCGTCGCAGCGGCGCAAATCGCTTCCGCGAAACCGACAATCTCTTCGACCGTTTCCCCCTTCATGCGCAACCCCACCAGCAGCGCCGCAATCTGCGCGTCCGTGCAATTTCCAGCGAGCACTTCCGCCATCACATCACGCGCCTCCGTGCGGGCCAGGGATTGGCCGTGATTGGCGATGCGATGCAGGGCTTCCAGGATCATTTTGTTATTGGCGATTGTAAAGGCAAAACGCTTCCGGCGACGAGAACTGCCACAGCCAGGCTGTCAGGGACGGCCCAATCTGGGCAAGAGGTATTCGCGCCAATCCCCCGGCAGAGCGGCGGTTGCGATCGCCTTTTGCGGCAGATCACGGTCGTACTTCTGCTTGACGAAAAGCAAATTCATTTCCGCAATCGTTATCGCGTTGTCCTCCCGCGAAATTAGCTGGAAGGAATCTCCTACTTCTACCCCTCCCTCCTGTTCAACGGAAAAGTAAAATCCACTATGCCCGCTTCGCAAGAATCGCTGCAAGATGTCATCCCGTTGAAACTTGGCGGCTAGTTTATAACAGGGAACGCGCGGCTGACGGATCATGACGATGGACGACCCGATTCGAAACCGGTCGCCAACCTGAGCATTTTCTTCGGTCAGGCCCTCGGTCGTAAAATTCTCGCCAAACATGCTCCACGGCAAATCCATATCAGGTAATTGCCGCCGCCAATATTCATAGTGCTCCGCGGGATAAGCGTAAACAGCCTTGTGGGGGCCTCCATGAACACTGAGATCTGCCTGCTGGTCGCCATCGAGGTTCAGGGTGCGCAGCGCCACGCGGCCCGCCACTGGCTTCTTGAAGATACCGGTATTGATGGTTGTTCCTTTATAGACGGTCAGGCGCGGACGGGCGACGTTAAGGGAAACTAATTTCACGTTGCACCTCGGGGCTATCGGAATCCGGCTTCGGTTACTGCGGAAATAGGTCCCGAGATGAAATTAGATGTTGTGGCGATTGAAACGACGCGGCTCTCTCCGTTTGCCCTAATCCGTCCCCCTTCTATAAAATTGACAGTTTGCTAGCCTCACTCGAAAGCCGCGAGCAAGTTCCTTCCGATTCTTAGACGAGCGTCATTATGAAAATCCATGAGTACCAGGCCAAAGGAATTCTTAAGAAGTATGGCGTGACCGTGCCGCGCGGAACAATGGCAACCTCGCGAGAAGAAGCCGATTCCGCTGCCAAAGAATTGTTCAGTGCCGGAGCAACCGGAGTGGTAGTCAAGGCGCAGATCCACGCTGGCGGCCGCGGCAAAGGCGGAGGCGTGAAGATCGCCAAGTCTGCCAACGAGGCAGGAGACATCGCCGACAAGATGCTCGGCATGAGGTTAGTCACCCATCAGACTGGCCCTGAGGGCCGCATCGTGCGGCGGTTATTGATAGAAGAAACTCTGCCTATCGAAAACGAGTTGTACCTCGGCATTCTCGTCGACCGCGCGGAAGGCAAGCCTGTGTTCATGGCATCTGCAGCGGGTGGTATGGAGATTGAGCAGGTGGCCGCGGAAAATCCCGGCGCCATTTTGAAGCAGCACATCGATCCTGGCATGGGCCTGGAAGCCTTTCAGGCGCGCAAGATGGCTTTCGCGCTTGGACTTAATGCCAAACAGATCAATCCCGCCGTGCAATTTCTTTCCAGTCTCTATGAGGCGTTTCTCGATACTGATGCTTCTCTCCTCGAGATCAATCCCTTCATCACTACCACCGATGGCCGGCTTTTCGCTCTCGATGCCAAGCTGACCTTCGACGACAACGCGCTCTTCCGCCATCCCGACATTCGCGAATTGCGCGATATTACGGAGGAAGATCCGCTCGAGGTTGAGGCCTCCAAGTACAGCCTGAACTACATCAAGCTCGAGGGCAGCGTGGGCTGCATGGTGAACGGCGCCGGACTGGCGATGGCCACGATGGATATCATCAAGTACGCTGGCGGCATGCCCGCGAACTTTCTTGATGTCGGCGGCGGTGCGAACGCAGAGCAGGTCGCGCACGCATTCGAAATTCTTCTAAGCGATAAAAGTGTAAAAGCGGTTCTCATCAACATTTTCGGCGGCATCCTGCGCGTAGATACCTTGGCGAAGGGCGTGGTGGAAGCCGCAAAGAAGACCAACATTCAGCTTCCCGTAGTGCTGCGCCTCGAAGGCACTAACGTGGACGAAGGCAAGAAAATACTGATGGACTCCGGCCTGAACTTCGTCGTGACCGACACCATGAAAGACGCGGCGGATAAAGTTGTCGCCGCGGCACGAGGAATTTAGCGGAAACTGCTTGTCCTCGCGAGCGCAACCCGGGACCCGGCTGGGGCAATCTCGGTAGTGCAAACGAAGGACCAAGCGCCCTGGTTTCGCTCGGGATGATGAGCAGCTGCTAGATGACAGGGGTCCACGCTATACCGACTGAGGAATTACGTATATGGCAATCCTGGTTAATGAGAAAACTCGACTAATTGTGCAGGGTCTCACCGGACGCGAAGGCACCTTCCACGCCAAGGCCTGCGCGGCTTATGGAACGCAGGTGGTGGGCGGAGTGACGCCAGGAAAAGGCGGCACTACGCACGAAGGCTGGCCGATATTCAATACCGTGCAGGAAGCGGTCGATAAAACTGGCGCCGACACAACTGTGATTTTTGTTCCCCCACCGTTCGCGGCGGACGCCATCATGGAGGCGGCCGACGCCGAACTGGACCTCATCGTCTGCATCACCGAAGGAATTCCCACGCTCGACATGGTTAAGGCCTGGGAGTTTCTGCAGAACCGGCGCTCGCGGCTGATCGGTCCAAACTGTCCTGGCATCATTTCGCCCGGCAAGTGCAAGATCGGAATCATGCCAGGATCGATTCACAAAGAGGGCCCGATCGGAATTGTATCGCGCTCGGGCACCCTGACTTATGAGGCTGTGCACCAACTTACGCAGCGCGGAATCGGGCAGTCCACTGCAATTGGCATTGGCGGCGATCCGATCATTGGAACCAACTTCCTGGATGCGCTCGACCTGTTTAATCGCGATCCTGAGACCGAAGCCGTGATTATGATCGGTGAAATAGGGGGCGACGCCGAGGAAACCGCGGCGGAATTTGTGAAGACAAAGATGAAAAAGCCGGTAGTCGGCTTCATCGCCGGGCAGACCGCCCCTCCCGGACGGCGCATGGGCCATGCGGGAGCAATCATCTCCGGCGGCAAGGGAACAGCCGCCGAGAAAATCAAAGCCATGGAAGCAGCCGGTATTCGGGTGGCAAAATCTCCGGCGGCCATGGGCGAGACGCTCGTGGCGGCGCTGGGAGTCAAGGTTTAGCAGCAAACGACAGAAGAAGGACGAGCGACCAATTACCAACTATGAAAACTCTGCAACGCACTCTTACCATCGTAAAACCAGACGCCGTAGCCAAGAGCGCGGTCGGCGATATCATTGAACAATTCGAGAAGAATGGATTTCGCATCCTCGCCATGAAGATGCTCGAAATCTCCAAGCATCAGGCAGAGCAGTTTTATGCCGTGCACGCAAGCCGGCCATTCTACGGTTCGCTCACCGATTTCATGTCGAGCGGACCCGTCGTCGCCCTGGCTCTGGAAAAAGAAAACGCCATTGCCGATCTCCGCAAGCTGATGGGCGCCACCAACCCGGCCAGCGCGGAAGAAGGCACCATCCGCAAGAAGTGGGCCTCCAGCATCGAGCACAACGCCATTCACGGCTCCGATGCTGAGGACACCGCCCGCTTCGAATTGAGCTTCTTCTTCGCAGGCTACGAGCTCGCGCAATAAAGGTCGGAGCTGAAAAACTTGGAGCGTCTCTAATGCCAATGGTTCAAATCACGATGCTGCAGGGACGCACCGCCGACCAGAAACGCAAGATCGCCAGGCGCGTCACCGACGCGCTGGTCGAAGAAGCCGGCGCACGCCGCGAAGGCATCATCATTGCTTTTCATGAAGTGTCGAAGGAAAGTTATTCATCGGGCGGCGACTTAATGATTGACAAGGCGATGATTGACAAGGCTAAGTGACGTGACTCGCAGGCAAATGTGCCCACGCCGCACTAACTATCCCAACGCTTCGTACAGGTGACCTTCCACCCGGTCCGCGACTTTGGGCAGGTCCTTGCGAGCGTGCTGCAAGAAGTGAGGAGAAGTCCGGTGGGCTTCGAGCGCGGCGTCGTCCTTGTACTGTTCGTAGATGAAGAACCGCCGCGGTTCGGTCTTGTGGCGGTGGACCTGATACATCAGGCAGCCCGGTTCTTTTCGGGATTCTTCCGTCAGCTTCGCGAAAATCGGCGGGACATCGCTATCGTGCCCAGCCTTGGCCATCCACGTTACTGCCAAAACCACCATCGTGCGCTCCTTGCGTAGTCTTAAGAAGTAGTCTGAGAAGCTTCACAAAGTCGGAGTCAATTCTAGACTCTCCGGGATAAAGCTGTCTGTAACTCATTCGCGAACTCGTCAATAAGAATCGTATGATCCCGGTCCGGACCAGTTGAGACCATGCCGATCCTAGCCCCGGTCTTTTTCTCCACGAACGCCAGATAGTCACAAGCCAGTTTGGGTAACTGATCGAACTTTGTAATTCCTTGCGTCGAACTCCGCCACCCCGGAAGCATCTGGTAACTGCACTCCAGCTTGTCGTAACCACTGGCCTGCGCCGGAATTTCCATCGTCTTTTTTCCATCCACGACATAGCCGACGCATACTGGAATTTCCGCCAGTTCATCGAGCACATCCAGCTTGGTCACCACTAGCCACGAGATTCCGTTAATCATGCCAGCGTAGCGCAGCAGTGGCAAGTCAAGCCAGCCGGTGCGCCGTGGACGCCCTGTAACCGCGCCAAACTCATTGCCGCGCCGACGAAGTTGGTCGCCGAACTCGCCCTTCTCTTCGCTGGGAAACGGACCTTCGCCGACTCGCGTGCAATAAGCCTTGGTGAGTCCGATCACGCAATCAATTGCATTCGGAGCGACGCCTGTGCCCGTTGCGGCACCTCCCGAAGTCGCACTGGAAGAGGTGACAAAGGGATAAGTTCCATGATCGATGTCGAGCATCGTACCTTGCGCACCTTCAAATAGAATCGCCTCTCCGTCGCCCAGCGCCCGATTTAGCAAAACCGCCGTGTCACAGACAAACGGAGCGATCTTCTCCGCAGCCTGAGCGTACTCCGTATACATTTTGTCGGCGTCGAGAGGTTCGGAATTGAACAGCGCGTGCGCAATCATGTTCTTTTCCCGGACGGCGTTTTCGATGTGTTTCTTCAGGAGCTGCAGATCAAGCAGATCGGCCACGCGCAACCCACGGCGTCCCATCTTATCTTCGTAGGCCGGACCGATTCCGCGCGAGGTGGTGCCAATCTTCACACGTCCCGGAGCGTTCTCCGCCGCCAACTCGATCATACGATGGTAGGGCAGAATTACCTGCGCGCGGTTGGAAACAAAAAGATTTCCGTCGACCCTAACGCCGGCTTCGCGCAAGGCGCCCACTTCCTTTAGAAAGGCCATCGGATCCAGTACCACGCCGTTGCCGATCACGCTACGGCACGCCGTCCGCAACACTCCACAGGGGACCAGCTGAAGCACGAACTTCTTGCCATTGATGATTACAGTGTGGCCGGCATTGTGGCCGCCAGCATAGCGGGCTACAACCGAGAAGCTCTCGGATAAAACGTCGACAATCTTTCCCTTGCCCTCGTCGCCCCACTGGGCGCCGACAATTACCGCGGTCTTGCCTCGTTTCACTGCCAACTCCGTCACAGGGATTCGCGAACGCATAGCTGCGTCGCACCGGGGTCGCACACGCCTTGCCGCGGCAAATTGCTGTAAAGACCAACTGGGATAAAGGCAGAGAAGTGTACCAACCATATTATCGTGGGCGTGCGGCGAATAGCAACGCATGATGACCGGGTAGTATCCTCGCCCTCTCGGTTAAGATGGACGTGAAGGAAACGCTCGAGTTGAGGGTTCATCGTGAAAAAGGTTTTTCATTTCGAAGCTCCGCGAGAGAAGTATCGTTGCGACGCGGCCATCCTTTGGTGTTTCGATAACCGTTTTGACTTAGGGTTTCGCAAATTCCTCAAACGCATCGGCGTGACCCATTCCGATCCCATCAAGATTGCCGGTGGGGCCAAATGCCTGGCCTCGCCAGAACTCGAGACCGACCGAACGTTTGTGCTGGAACAGATTCGCACGTCCATGCGCTTGCACAACACCACGCGAGTTATCCTGATGCTGCACTCTGATTGTGGCGCCTATGGCGGCCTCCCGGCTTTCGGAGGCAATGCCGAAACCGAAGCCACGCATCACCAGCGCGAACTGGCTCGTGCGGCTGCGAATCTGTTCCAGCACAAACGTTCGGTCGGTCTC
>DATNLE010000416.1:0-3842 GCA_035603035.1 Candidatus Acidiferrales bacterium
CGCGAATCGCATCAGCTGGGCGCTCTGCGCGGCGGAGAAGAAGCCGGGGACGGCAACCCAGCCTTTAAGCTCATAGTGCTCGAGCGCTGAGGCGCCGAGTTCCGCGCGACTTCTCCCCATTTTCCTTTGTTTCCTTTTGCCTTGATCGCTTTCGCGCTCGAACGCGCGATTTCATCTTGCATCAGCGCTCGCTCTTGCGGCAACCGTTGCCGCCGGAAGAACAGGTGAATGGCGTGTCGATTTATAGTTAAGTGTGTTTTGTAACATACAGAAAAATAAAGACTTAAGTACACCAAAAAAAGGGCCAACCACCCACCTCAAAATCGACGATTTCATTCGCACGAACCATCGACTCAAACCCGCTTCCTGATCGATGATTCTTGCCGCCTCAGACTGTCGTCACTCCATTCTTGCTCCGGTTCGGTGAGTTAGACTCGCAATCGAAAGATGACTCGATATGCCTGTTAACGATCATGGCGACTACGAGGGAGTGAATCGTGCGGACTAGTTGGAAAAAAACATTTTGGGTAGCCGGCGTAGTAGTGCTGGGGGTTCTTGTCTCTGTGCTCTACGTACGAGGTCGAGGCGGACACTACCCAAGTTACACAGCCGCCAGTTTTCCGAAGCGCTCATCGCCGCTGGCGGGTGCCGCAACGGGAAGTGATGCGCTCGTGCAGATCGATGCGGGAGCGCTGCGCGGGACTTATATCGGCTCGACCGTCGCCTTCAGAGGGATTCCATATGCGCGCCCGCCCGTGGCCGAATTGCGGTGGGCGGCGCCTCTACCGGTGGTCCCCTGGCAAGGTGTGAAAGAGGCGAGTCAGCCCGGAAGTGCTTGCACGCAACGCGCGGCGGGCCTCGTTCCCTTTATCGCCCCGATGGCCGAGGCGTATGGCTCAAATTTCGCGCAGCCTCCGGTCCAATCGTCCGAAGACTGCCTTTACCTCGATGTTTGGGCGCCGCAGTGGCCCGCGAAACAGGCGCTGCCGGTCATGGTCTGGCTGCACGGGGGCAGCAATACTGTCGGAAGCGGGACCCAATCGACGTACGACGGTGTGTCGTTGACCCAGCACGGCGTTGTATTGGTCACCTTGAATTATCGACTGGGGGTGATGGGATTTTTCAGTCATCCTGAGCTCAGCAAAGAATCGCCGCATCACGGGTCGGGAAATTATGGATTGTTAGACCAACTCGCTGCACTCGCCTGGGTAAAGCGAAACATCGCTCAATTCGGTGGAGATCCTGACAATGTCACCTTATTTGGCGAGTCAGCCGGCGCGATCGACGCCGCACGGCTCATGGCCTCGCCGCTCTCGACCGGATTGTTTCGACGCGTTATTTCCGAGAGCGGTCCGGCGTTTGAGCAGTCGCGATCATTGTCGGAGGCGGAAGCCTTCGGGAGCGCGGTGAGTGCTCTGGCGCCGTCAGACTCACAGTTGACGGCACTGCAACGACTGCGCGCCCTGCCTGCCGCCGAGGTTGAAAAACTGGTGATCCAGGCGAAGGAACATTTCCCTGCCGACATCACTTCAGCGACGACGGACGGGTGGGTGCTGCCCCAATCGCCTCAGCAAGCCTTTCTTAGCGGTTCAATTCAAAAAGTGGATTTATTGATCGGCATCAATGGACGCGAACTCAGCGCCTTTCGTCTTTCCGCGGCAGCGTCCAAGCCGTCGGGGAGTCAGAATAGCGTCGCAGAAAGTGGCGGCTTTAAAAGATTCTCGGCGGCCGCCCAACCGTATTTTGGAATCTGGACCAATCCGGCCATCGCGCTCTATTTCGGCAAAATCCTGGTGAGTCGAACCGCTGGACTCGATCAGGTTGCCAATGATCTGATCGCCGCTTGCCCTGTCGGCGCCATGGCGAGTCTCGCCAACGATTCCGGCCAGCGCGTTTTTGTGTACCGCTTCGATCGATCGATTCCGGGCAAGGGTGAGGCTGAGCTTGGTGCATTCCACAGCCTGGAAGTGCCTTATGTTTTTGGAAGCTTGGCTGACCCAACCTGGCAATGGCTGCCTTTCACCACGGATGATGCGGCGCTCTCGAACCTACTCCAGACCTATTGGACCAACTTCGCAAAATCCGGCGATCCCAATGCTCAGGGACTGCCCAATTGGCCTGCCTGGAGCGACGCCAGGATGGAGTTTCTACTGGTCAATAGGGATGCAAGCGTTTCAGCGCAGCGCAATTTCGCTCCTCTCTTCAGCCGGCTGGCTGCAAAGGAGCTGCGAGAAAGTTTCGGCGCCAAGTAACCGTTCTTGATTTGCGCGCCGTACGTCATGTGCCGAGCGCACTGAATGGAGGCGCATGCTCGCACACGCCGCACCAATGTCGTGCGCTCAGCGATCTCGATTCAAAGTAGATGAGGAAAACTGCCGAATAAATACGCCGTACGCACAATTCACTACAACAAATTTACAGCTCGCGAACTCACCATTAATTCCAAGGGGGAATGGCGTCGATGAAAAAATGGAGAGGATGCGATGGCCATTGGTGTTTGTTCGATGGTGCATGGGAGATCTGCGACGAGAAGCTCCGTGGTCGCGTCGTTGTGCGTCATGGCGTTGTTCTCCGCGCATCAAGCGCACTGTGACGCGCCCGCGGTTGCCGAAAATTCGAACCCGATCGATGAAATTGTCGTAACCGCGCAGAAACGCGTCTCCACGGTACAGACCACGCCGATCAGTATTTCGGCGGTTAGCGGAGATGATTTGCTGGCTCGCGGCGTCGCCTCCTTGGCCGCTTTGGCCCAGGGCACGCCCGGCGTTTCGCTGAAGAGCGAAGGGCCTAGCCAGACGGAGATCGAGATGCGCGGCATGACCTCGAGCGGCGGCAACTCCGCGACGGTGGGCTTCTATCTCGATGATATTCCCTTGACGGGACCGGCAAGTGCTCAAAATGGTCACGTGGTGATCGATCCCGACCTTTATGACCTGAATCGCATCGAGATTCTGCGCGGGCCCCAAGGCACGCTCTTCGGATCGGGTTCGATGGGCGGCACGGTAAGATTGATTACCAACCAGCCGAACTTGTCGCAGTTTCAATCGACGGCACAGAGCGTCTTATCAGGTACCGAAGGTGGTGGTTTCAATCACAAGGACAGTTTGATGGTTAACCTGCCCCTTGTAGACGACACCTTGGCATTACGGATGGCGGGGACGGAGAATTATACCAGCGGTTGGATCGATCGCATCGTGGTTAGCCCTTTTCCATTAGCCGGTGGAAACCCCGTTGGCACCGTGCGCGGCGATGTCCAGAACGCGCCCGTCGAGAAGCAATATCCGGGCTCGAATGCCTATCAATCCTATGCGGCGCGCGTGAGTCTGCTGTGGAAGCCAACGGAAAATCTGACGGTCACGCCCTCATACTTTCACCTGACCAGCACGCAAAACGGCATCAGTGCCTATGACAGCGCTCCGGGTACCCTGGCGCACTATCAACCTTTCGATATCGCAGAACCGTTGACCGATTCGCTGACGGCCTACAGCGTCAATGTGAATTACAGTTTCCCAGCGTTCGACGTGACCTCGAGCACCGCGCGTTGGAGCCGATACTCCACTCAGGTAGAGGAGGCCAGCGAGGCCTTCAATAATCCGCTCGAAGGAATTACCTATAACTCCAATTATGGTCTTCCCAACCCTGGATTTTATGGCCCGACCGGATCAGGCCCTGAGCACGGTATCGAAGATGATCCTTCGCATCAGTTCAGCGAGGAGCTGCGATTGGCCTCGACGAAGAGCGGAAGAGCCAGCTGGGTCGGCGGGCTCTATTACAGCGACTTCTACTCCTTGTGGGGCTTCAAGGGTACGACGCCAAATTACTCCACGTATATGGATCTCGGA
>DATNLE010000003.1:0-4442 GCA_035603035.1 Candidatus Acidiferrales bacterium
TACTGGTGTCGATCAGTTGACCGTCAGCGGCGATCCGCGTTTTCGGATACACGGCTTCCGATGCGCTGTTTCCGTAGATGCCTATTTTTGCGCCCGCAGACCGCAGCAGCCAGTCGCCATTGAAGAAAGCGCGATCGCCAAACGCCGAATAGACATCCCAGCCGTTGACTCGCTTACCAATGTTCGCGACCAGTTCGTTCACTCTTCCGTCCCCCGCCTTCATGCCGAGGAGCAATGCAGTCTTGTGCTCTGCAGAAAGATCCTTGAGGTCGAAGGTCTTGCCTGCCCCAACACCAATGCGCGCAAGCTTCGCTCGAATCTCCGTCTCTTCGGGTCCTGGAGGCGCGAATTGGAGTAAGAAATCAAGAAAGCCGAAGAAATTTGTTTTCGCCGTTTCTTTGTCGATCTTGGGGAAATCGATCTTTGGGGCCGCGGGTGGAGCGGGCTGCTTCAGATAGCTCGAGAGCGGCTGGGGGTTGTACCCGGACTGAACCTTCACTGCGTTCGGCATATCCTCAGCATTGAATAGCTGCGTACGAAATCCCGCGAGTGAAAATTGCGTCGTGGAGTGAAAAACTTTCTTAATGCCGGGTGGCATCTGGCCCTTCCAGCCTGGACCGACAAGGAGATAGTCGCCCGGTTCATTGCCGGTGGTGCGAGAGCCGATGTAGCCGTAATTGAAGGTATTGCCGTCTTCAAGTTGCACGGCGTAGTAGCGCGATTTCTCTACCGCTGGAACCGAGATCACCATCGGTTCGGCGCGCAAGTCTAGCCAAAGAAAAGAGTAAGGCGTATCACTATTGGGCGTAACAATTGCCGTGTCCTTATCCGTGAACACACGCGCCTCGTTCTTGATCTTATTGAACGGTGCTTTGAATTCAGGAGATGTGTGATCCACCGAATATGCGTACATTACCGCGTAGTTCATCACAATAGGCAGGCCATAGATGTAGCCTTCCTCGGCAATGGCCTTGGTTTCCGCAACGCTCGGTTGACTGATTGCCATATCATGCTCCATTGGATAGAGGTCGGATACGAGACTTCCAAGCAATGAGTCTGCCACCGCCTTGCGCGCCGGACTATTGGTACAAAGTGCAATGTCATTGTCCGGGCGCGCCTAGGCACTCGGCTGAGCGGCCGCTCACAGGCGGCTATTTCTGTACTACGAACTTCGCCTTTTGGCGGATCAGCGAATGATTTGCTCCACCAATCCCGCCAGTCAGCGAGACGAACCCGGTACTGTCCGCGCCGGGCAAATCTCAACCCTGAACCGCCGCTCGCCGATGACCGCTTGCGAGCAACGAAGGTTTCGAGTCTTCCCAAAAACGAGCATTTGTTCTGTTTGGAAAGGCCTCCGGAGGCTTTAGTGATTTTTGGCGCGCGCCTCGATTTCTTCTATGATTTTCTTCACGTTCTCGGCGTTGAATTCCGTGCCTTTCAGCGTCGCGATGCGCAACATGACTTCTTTCGCCGTCTTCACATCTAAATGGTCGAGTCCCCCAATAGCTCGCTTTACGAACACTTCCTTCGGCATCGCCGACACTAACTTGTAAGTGGCAGCTCGATCGAGATTCTTGAACGAAAAATAGATGTGATCCTGTCCGGGGATCGGAGTCTCGTCATATTCAACGGCCTGAGCATCGGCCACTTGTCGCACCAGATGCGCCGTCTCGGCGAAAGTTGTGACCCTGCAAGGCGCGTATCTAGGTCTTTTGGTCCGTGTCATGGCAAATGAGCCTACCAAACTTCCTTTCTATGCTCGTGTCACGGGTTCTTTAGGGGAATGTTTCGAGGCATCGCTGTCGTCAAGATGATCTCTCGGGTCGCTCGCTTTTTCTGCCACCCACTACAAACTCTGAGAGAAGAATGAATCTCGGCTCCTGGGTGCAAATCATGTCGATACAGCGCCAGCCTGTGTAGATCGCGTAGTGAGCTGAGGAGCGGCCAACACTGTGCAATACATTCATCGTTTCCGCCTCCTTCAACAACTTGGAAGATTCGGCTTGATAGAACGAGTGACCAGGCTGTAGACCAGATGGATTCAGATAGCTCAGACTGACCTCGTCATACACGCGAAACATTATCAAGTGGCCCGGCGCTACTGACACACGTGTGGGAGGGCACTTTTCGGCGTTTAAAATTACTCTAAATCCTTCCGCATCGTCGTGGATTGCAACGATGGAGGCAGGAACGTCCTTGTACCACCACCATGGGTCCCATTTAGCAAACATATCCGTTGTCGTCATTCAGCTTCCAGGGTCATCTTGAGTGGATCTCGTTAAGCTCCGAACCTTCTGACTGAGGGCGTTTCGGCGTACAAATGATCAGACCAGTGTCTGAAAGTGGCCCATCAGCGTCGAGGCGACAATTTCGTGTGATCCACTGCCCGGTATTGGCCGACCGCCGCCGACTCCAGTTTAGCCGCTCGCAGCCATCACCAGCCTTGATACTACGCCCCTGCAGAAACGCAGCCGACGCTCCTCATCATTTCCCTTACTTCGGCGGTGAATCCGGGTCCGGGGCCAATGACTCGATGCAATTCGTTGGGCCCCCGGAATCTCACCCAGGGAGCCGAACTCTTGATTGGAATCTCGATCTCCCACCCCCCTCGGGCGGAGTTCAGCTTAAGTCGGCTGTCCCCTAAGACGGTAAAGCGATAGTCGACAAGCTGCAGCGAAGAATCCACCTCATGCATCATTTCAACGATATTTTGATTCACTGTTGCCTGGATCGACAAAACGAAGGCAATGATCAAACTACAAGCCACCCCGAAACCGAGTAGCCCAATTCCCAAACTGCGGCCGCCAGGCACAGCGGCGCCACCGAGGACTATAACGACGAAGACTGCGAGAGGCGCACGCCAATAGCCGCGGATCGAAAAGTATCCTATTCGCTGCATAAGATAAGCGTCCTCGTTGCCCCGGTGCGGAACCGCGCGGCCGCGACGCGTAGGGCCGGGTCAATAGCCATAGCCCAAGTCTGCCGCCGCTCGCCGCCGGTATCGAGTAGCGGCTTTGCGGAAGCACGACTACATCACGAAATGGCGCGCCTTGGCCTACTGAGCCGAGACTGGTCCTGTCCTCATCGGCCTGAGTACTAGGCTGCTGCCTGCCGCTCCGCAAACCAATATCCTGCCACCAGCGTCTTCAAATCATTGATCTCGCCGCCGCGCACGCGCTCAATGAACACCTTTGCCGGCAGAACAACCGTGAGAATGTCCTCATCTTCTGACTCATTGCCGTGAACGCCGCCGGCAAGCGCCGTGTCGACCGCGCCGTACACAATCGAAATCTTCTCTGACGTTCCGCCTGAGCTGACATAGGCGCCCGAATGAATGAGCACGGGGTTACTTAGGACCAGACCCGTCTCCTCCCGCATCTCCCGCACCGCTGCCTCGAGTGCCGTCTCATTCTTATCAATAGCGCCTGCAATGAGATTGTCGCGGTATGGATAGTCACCCGCCACCAACACGCCGGGACGGAACTCGTTTCCCAGCACCACCTCATCGCGCTCGGGATCATGGCCCAGCACCGCGACCGAATTGCCGCGCTCCATGACCTCCCTTGATAAGCGCGTTATTCCGCCGCCGTGTTTCTCGACGTCGAATTCATATTCGTATACCCGCAAAAAGCCCCGGTGCAAAGGTGCGCGGCTTAAGATGCAGGCCTTGGGGGGTTTGAATGTCATTGGGAACTCCTGACAGCGCTATTCATCGCTACGTTCGGTGCGATCTCCTTGCAGCCACAGCGCGTGCGATCAATTCCCATAAAACTTTTGGATCCACGTCCGAAAGCTTCTTGATGTAAAGACAGCCTTTACCGGTGGTGTGCTTACCCAACTTAGGGAGCAACTCCTCGGCGTTTTCGGATCCCATCACACCATACAGAACCGTCGCAGGTTTTCGCGGCGAGAAGCCCACCAGAACCGTCTCTCCCTCGCGGCCACTCTCATATTTATAGCGGTACGTGCCGAAGCCAATGATCGACGGTCCCCACATTCGAGGTGCCTCGCCGGTGGCGTTTTTCATCAATGTCATCAACTCCTTTGCGTCGGCCCGCTTGGTTGGCTCGGCCAAGGCGTTGACGAATGCCGTTACACTCGTCGCGGTAGGCTTAGTCTTATTCGCTGACATTGCTTGCCTTCTCCGATTCTGAGGACGTCGCAACGGCGACTATAGCCGCGACCCCGTACTACCGCCAGGACACATCCCCAACGGTTAGGCCGATGAGATCCAGCGCATACTCTCGCTAGAGATCCTTGACTTCATTTCGTCCGCTCTTCAGACTCCGCCCTTATGCGCTTCAATGTCACTACGCTCGGTACTTCGGAAAGCCTGCCCCAAGCGGGACCGGAGGGTCGTGCCTAACGTTTGAGCGCCTCAAGGCTGCAAGAACACAAAGCCCCCTCAGGTTCGCCGGAGGGGGCTTTTTTGTTTCCGGAAT
>DATNLE010000023.1:0-5641 GCA_035603035.1 Candidatus Acidiferrales bacterium
CCCGACTTTCGCAGTTGCGGACGTTTTTCGGCTTTTTTGCTATGAGTTTTATGGTTAAGGCGTGTGTTTTCATTGTCGGTGTCTGGAGAAACGGTAGAGTGGAGACCAAGTATCTTCCCTTCGATATCGGACATCTGGCAATCTGCAGTTGGCATGTTTCTGCGCAGCAACAATCGCAAGAAAGACGGCAAAGATCATCGCTACTTCAGCATCGTAGAAAACCATCGCCTGGCTTCGGGCAAGACGGTGCAGCGAACCGTTGTCTATCTGGGAGAGATCAACGACGAACAGCAAGCGGCTTGGCGCAAGACGCTGACGGTGTTCGATGAAGAGGAGCAAGAATATTCCAACTTGAGTTTATTTCCCGACGACCGCGAAATACCGGCCGATGCAGTGGACAGTCTGCAAGTGAAGCTCAGCGGTCTGGAACTGCGGCGGCCACGGGTCTTCGGGAGTTGCTGGTTGGGGTGCGAGTTGTGGCGGCAACTGGGGCTGGATCAGTTCTGGGATTCTCGATTGGCGGGGTCGCGAGAAGAGGTGGCATGGGAAAAAGTGTTGCAACTGTTGGTGGTGAATCGACTGCTGGATCCAGGCAGCGAGTTTCGCGTGCACCGCCAATGGTATCTAAGCACTGCCATGGATGCACTGCTGGGAACGGATTTTGCCGTGGCCGAGAAGGATCGCTTGTATCGTTGTCTGGATCGAGTGCTGGAACACAAGCAGGAACTGTTTCTGTGGCTGCGGCAGAAATGGGCCGATCTGTTTCACGCGGAATTCGAAGTGCTGCTTTATGACTTGACCAGCACGTACTTTGAAGGCGCGATGGAAGAGAACCGCAAAGCCAAGTACGGTCACAGTCGCGATAAACGGACGGACTGTTTACAGGTGGTGATTGCGTTGGTGATCACCACGGACGGTTTTCCGTTGGCCTACGAAGTGATGGACGGCAATACCAGTGATCGCGCCACGCTCCGCGATTTTCTGGACAAGATCGAAAAGACCTATGGCAAGGCAAAACGAATGTGGGTGATGGATCGGGGCATTCCCAGCGAAGAGATTTTGCGGGAGATGCGGGATCCGGCACGGGAGATCTTCTATCTGGTGGGAACTCCGAAAGGCAAGATCCGCCAGTACGAAAAGAAGTGGCTGGATCTGCCCTGGCAGAAGGTGCGCGAGTCGGTGGAGGTGAAACTGTTTGAGCAGGAAGGCGAGCTTTATGTGTTGGCCAAGAGCGAAGGCAGACAAGCCAAAGAAACGGCCATGCGCCGCAAGCGTCTCACCCGCTTACTCAGAAAGCTCCGGGCCATGCGCCGCAGCCTTCCTTCCCGTGACCAGTTGCTGATGCGCTTGGGTGCCGCGAAATCGGCAGCGGGCCGTGCCTTCCAGTTCGTGCACCTGCAAGTCCCCGCCGAAGACCAGGAGGTAACGCGGAAGACATTCCAGTTTCATATGGACAAGAAAAAACTCCAAGAAGCGGAATGGCGTGATGGACACTACTTGCTGCGTTCCAACCTGACCGCCGGAGATCCCAGCGTGCTGTGGGCGCGCTACGTTCAGCTGACGCAGATCGAATCGGTTTTTCGATCGCTCAAGAGTGAGCTCGGCATACGCCCTATTTACCATCAATTGGAACATCGCGCCGACGCGCACATTCTGATCGCTTTTCTCGCCTACTGTTTGCAGATCACCCTCAAGCATCGGCTACTGCCGCACGCTCCGGGGTTGACTCCCACGGCGGTGCTGGAGAAGTTGGCAGAAATCCAAATGATCGATGTTTGGATTCCCACCATTGATGAACGCTGGCTGATTCTGCCGCGCTACACGCAACCTTCCGCCGACATCAACTTGCTCATCGAGAAACTGAGACTGGAGTTGCCGAGCCAGCCGCCACCGCGCCTCACTGCACAAAAACAGAGTAACGACATCGACGTACAGATGGTCCGCTAGCTGGCCCGTTTGTGGTGGAGACCTTTCCATAACCTCGACTGATTCCAAAGCACTTAACTGGACCAGAAGTGCCCAACTGCGAAAGATCGGCTAACAGCAGGCTGAACATGTTCCCATTCAGGGAAGTGTAAGGATTGGCTGCACCCCTCCGCTCGACTTCTGGCAGCGTGGCAATGAGCTGATCGTACAGCGCCAGTTTGTCATCAGGGATATTCGGTTTTTTGGCTGCGGCCACGAGCACTCCATTTCGCAAATGAAATGCGAAACTGACAAACACGTCGGGTGCGACCGTAATGACGATGCATCGAAAGGAGTCAAGCGCACCGGAATCCTGCAGACATTCGCGCATCACCCCATGCCCGGCGCTTCGAAAAGGCGGACAGTCCTACTCCACGGTGACCGACTTCGCCAGGTTCCTCGGCTGATCCACGTCGCAGCCGCGCCGTACCGCGATGTGATAGGCCAGCAACTGCAGGGGAACGATTTCCAAAATCGGCGATAACTCTTCCGGCGCCGCCGGGACATAAAGAATGTGATCCGCCGATTCCTTGATCTCTTCATCTCCTTCGGTGGCCAAAGCGATCACCACCCCGGAACGCGCTTTCACTTCCTTCAAATTGGAGATTGTTTTTTCGTAGCGCAGCGCTGAGCCCGGATTGTTCACATCCCGAGTCGCAATCATCACCACGGGAAGATTTTCATCGATCAGAGCGTTGGGTCCGTGCTTCATCTCGCCCGCGGGATATCCCTCCGCATGAATGTAGGAGATTTCTTTCAGCTTCAGTGCGCCTTCCAGCGCAATCGGATAGTGAATTCCCCGTCCCAGGAACAAGAAATCGTGGACCTTCTGGTAGCGCTTGGCTAATTCATCACAAGCCTCATCATGAGTCAGGATGGTTTCGAGTTTTGCCGGAATGCGCGTTAGCTCCAGCATCGCAGCTTGCGCCTGCTCGGCACTCATGACGCCGCGCACCTGCCCCAGATACATGGCGAAGATGTACAAAGCGGTGAGCTGCCCGGTGAAAGCTTTCGTCGAAGCTACGCCGATCTCCGGGCCGGCGTGAGTGTAAATCGTGCCTTGCGCCTCGCGCGTGATCATCGACCCGACCACGTTGCAGATGGCCAACGTCTTCGATCCTCTGGCCTTAGCTTCCCGTTGGGCGGCGATCGTGTCCGCCGTCTCGCCCGACTGCGAAATCACCAGCGTGATCGTCTGCGGATCGACGATGGGATTCCGGTAGCGCCACTCGCTGGCGTAGTCCACTTCGACCGGCACCCGCGCCAGCGTTTCAATCATGAACTTGCCCGCCTGCCCGGCGTGCCAACTGGTACCGCAGGCAATAATGTTGATTTTGTTCGCCGCCCGGAACTCGGCCTCACTGATCTCCATCTGCTCGAGAAAGATGTGGCCCGTTTCCTGCGAGACCCGGCCCAATGTCGTATCGCGAACGGCGCGCGGCTGCTCATAAATTTCCTTGAGCATGAAATGCTTGAAGCCGCCCTTCTCCGCCAGTATCGGATCCCACATGACGTGTTGCACCTGGCGCACCACGGGCTTGCCATCGAAGTCCGTCAGTTGCACTCCGTCGGCCGTGACGATGGCCATGTCCCCGTCCGCCAGAAAGAAAATGTCGCGTGTGTGATACAGAATGGCGGTCACATCCGACGCCACGAAGTATTCGTCATTTCCCAATCCGATTACGGCCGGCGGTCCATTGCGCGCCGCAACAATCTTGTTGGGTTCGTCGGTAGAAATCACCGCCAGGGCAAAAACTCCAGTCAGTTGTTTCACCGTTTGCCGCACGGCATCTTCCAGGGAGCGGTGATCTCCCCTGGCTGAGTTCCCGGAATATTTCTCGATCAGGTGAGCGATGATTTCGGTGTCGGTTTCGGTGGCGAACTTGTGCCCTTCTTCAATCAGTCTCTTCTTCAGGCTGAGATAGTTCTCGACGATCCCGTTGTGTACTACGACGATCTTGCCGGTGCAGTCGCGGTGGGGATGGGCGTTTTCCTCGGTGGGACGACCGTGCGTAGCCCAGCGGGTATGCCCTATGCCGTAGGTGCCATCGAGGGGGTTCAAGCGGATGGCTTCTTCCAGGTTGCGCAACTTGCCCTCGGCGCGCCGAAGCTGCAGTCCGTTACCGTTTCCGGCGACCGCGATCCCGGCCGAATCGTACCCGCGATATTCCAGCCTTCGCAGGCCCTCGATGATGATCGGAACTACACTTTTCTTGCCGACATACCCGACGATGCCACACATAATGAGGACCCTAAAGGATTTCGCGAACTGTTTCTACTCGGCCAGGGAAAAGCGGAACTCTTCAATGACGGGGTTGGTTAACACTTCCCGGGCAATGCGCTCGACCTCGGTCTGCGCCTCGTCGCGCGAGAGCCCTCCGTCCAGCGTAAGCTCAAAATACTTGCCCTGGCGAACACTCTCCAGCCCTTTGTACCCCATCTTCTTGAGCGCGCCCTGAATGGTTTTACCTTGGGGATCAAGAACGCTTTTCTTCAGAGAGACATAAACGTAGGCTGTCATAAAAAGATCATTATACGTGAGAGACCTCGGACCCCGACCGCGGACGTCGAACATCAGGCCACAGAGGGGGCGGAGCATGTCGACGCCAAGATCTGGCGTCTGGGGGCTGAGGTCTGCCTTTTCATTTCTTCAGTTTTTCGTCCAGCTCGGTCAGGGAATCTTGCAGCATCTTATGGTGCCGCGGATTGGTGCTCACTTTCAGTTGCTCCAGCACTCTCTGCCGGGAGAGCCGAAGACTTTCTTTTTCCCGCCAGCGTGCGGCCGCTTCGGGACTCAACGGCGGCCGATGCTGCGGCGCTTTGTCAATCGCCTCGGCCTGCTGCGCTTCCACCGACTTGCTTTCCCAACCTCGTGCCATAAAACCCATGATAGCGGAATCCATCTGACATGCCGTGTGACGGTTCCCAGTTTGTAACAAAACAACCGAGCGCGTGGAGGTAAATCGAAAATGTGAAAGCTTTTCTGAGAGGACTTGAAATCATGGAATCCGGCTCCGACGCCAAGACGAAAAGAGCCTATTTCCCTCCCACCGTCACGAAATTGACTTCAGCACAGGCTGAGAAACTCGCGGCAGACCGTACCCAATGCGGCCATCAAGGGGCCGCCGATTTCTTGGAGGCGCTCCGCCGAGAACCGCGCTACGAAAGAAGATGGCAGCGCGAGCCCGAGGAGGTCATGCACGAAGGCGAAGGCGCGCTGGTGAGACGCCGAAGACTCAGCAGAACCCTCAGGAAGACGTATTGCCATCGTGCGTAGAATTGGGGGGAGAGGTTATCCTTACTTCTTAGTCCATCAGGTCCCTGCGCCAGGAAAATTCAGAGGCCGAACAGTTCCCGCAACCGCTTGGTCTGAGCCCGGCTAACCGGAATCTCGGTCTGCTTCTTGTCGTCCATGCGCAACTGATAGGAGCTTTTGAACCAGGGAACGACTTCGCGGATGCGATTGATATTCACCAGGTAGGAGCGATGCGCCCGCCAAAAAAGATTCGTGTCTAAACTGTCCAACAGTTCCTCGAGCGTCCGGCAGTTGGATTGGCCTTCCATGCCCGCCACCCCGCCGGTCACCACTGTGATCACGCCATCTTCGATGGTGGCGTAACAGATGTCCTTTGGATCGGTGAGGAATAAGCGTCCGGCTGCCTTGATCAAAATCTTT
>DATNLE010000069.1:0-1515 GCA_035603035.1 Candidatus Acidiferrales bacterium
AACGAGTCTGTGCGCGCCGAATCCGGAGTGGAAACCGAGAAGCTGAAGTCTGTGAAAGAACTAGAACTCAAGTCAAAACCCGCACCCTTCAAAAACCGAAGGATTGATTGGATGAGAACGAAGGCTCCGATCGGTAGCCGAGTATGCTTTGGGTTGGAGGACCGAAGCAGTCGGTAAGGAGGGAGCCTTCAATGATGATTATAGGATGTGATTACCATCCCAGTTGGCAACAGATTTCTTGGGTGGACACGCTGACGGGAGAGACGGAAGAGAAGAAGCTGGAGCATGGGTCGGGAGAAGCGGAGCGTTTCTACCGGCAACTGCCCGGGCCCGCTGTGATTGGAATGGAGTCGACCGGGAACTGCCAGTGGTTTGTAGAGATGGCCACCACGGCGGGACATGACGTGTGGATCGGTGATGCGGCGAAGATTCGTGCCAGCGAAGTGCGGCAGCAGAAGAATGATCGGCGCGATGCGGCGCTGATTTTGAAACTGCTGCTGGAAGGACGGTTTCCGCGGATCTGGACGCCGTCGGGAGAAGAAAAGGATCTGCGGCAGCTTTTGATTCATCGCCACAAGCTGGTGCGGATTCGCGCGCAGGTGAAGAATGAGTTGCAACACTTGGCCATGAATCAGGGAGTGACCAGGAAGCGGAAGTTGTGGAGCAAAGCGGGAGAGAAAGTGCTGCGCGAGTTGCCCCTGAAGCCCTGGGCCAGCCGGCGGCGAGAAGACCTGTTTAAGGTAAGAGAGATGTTGAACGGCCAGGTGGAACTGCTGGATCGCGCGGTGGTGGAAGTGGCGGAGAAAAATGAAAAAGCGCGGCTGCTGATGACGCAGCCGGGCGTGGGACCGATCACTTCGATGGCCTTTGTGTTGACCATGGGCGACGTGAAGCGGTTTCAGCGCGGCAAGCAGGTGGCTAGTTACCTGGGGCTGATTCCGCGGGAATACAGTTCGGGCGGACATCAGCGGTTTGGATCGATCAGCAAGCAAGGGAACGGATTCATGCGCATGTTGTTGGTGGAAGCGGCGCAAGTAGCGGTGCGCTGCGATCCGCAGATGCGTTCGGAATATTTGCATCGCTGCCACCGGAAAGCAAAGGGAGTGGCGAAAGTGGCGGCGTCCAGGAAGTTGGCGATTCGACTCTACTGGATGCTGCGCACGAATCGAGGGTATCCAGAAGTCGTTCGTGTCGAGAGCAGCTCGCGGGTGCCGCTGGTCAGCGCAAGCTAGACCGCAGGGTTGATTGGGCGCTCTCGTCCCGGTTTCCACCGGGGTTCGCATAGAAGAATCATGGTTGAAGTACAGACCGAATCGATGGTTGGCGGAACGACCGCCGAAAACTGATTCACCGCGAGACTTTCAGAGCTTCGGTCCTCCACCACTCTGAGATCCAAGCGGTGCTGCAAAGCATTGCGGCGAACAGGTGTCTCTTGACAACGCCTTCGTTCTCATCGAGCGGCACCCTGAAAGTCAAAAGAGAACGTCAAAAGCCTCGGGTCTTCCCGACAAAGAG
>DATNLE010000079.1:0-96602 GCA_035603035.1 Candidatus Acidiferrales bacterium
GCCGTCCTTCCATTGGATTTTCTTGCCTTCCTCATAGGTGCGGCCCCAGTAACAGATACCCACTTCATAGATGCGAAGCTTCCGCTTCGCAATCTTCACCGTGATTTCAGGCTCGAAGCCGAAGCGTTTCTCCTCCAGGTGAATCGACTGGATGACCTCGCGCCGAAAAGCCTTGTAACAGGTCTCCATATCACTGAGATTGATATTAGTGAGCGCGTTGGAAAGCAGGGTGAGAATCCTGTTGCCCACCGAGTGCCAGAAGTAGAGCACGCGATGAGGGCGGCCGGAAAGAAAGCGCGACCCATAGACTACGTCGGCACTGCCTTCAATGAGTGGTTCCAGCAACACGGTGTAGTCTGCCGGATCGTACTCAAGATCGGCATCCTGGATGATGACAAAATCCCCCGTAGCCTCCCGGATAGCGCGATGCAGAGCTGCACCTTTGCCCATGTTCTTGGGCTGCAGTAGAATTCGAATCTGGGGATGCTCGGCCTTCAATTCTGCAAGAATTTCCCGCGAGCCATCGCGGGACCCATCGTCCACGCAAATCAATTCAATGTCCAGCGCAACTGAAAGCACTCGGTTAACCACGGGCCGCAGCGTGGCACGTTCGTTGTATACCGGCATTACGACGGAAACTTTCATTGCTTTGAATCGTAGTGTAGTGGAAACCTCGATCCAATCCAAAATGCGAAATCCTGTTCTCGGCTGCACATCGGCCGGCTACATCCGTGCCCTTGATTCGCCGGTATTCCAGGGGCCGCCAGCGGGGTGACAAGGGTAGGGTATGCGGCTGCGCACCGCAAGTTGCCCGTGCCTGGATGAAAAACTGGGGCTTCCTCTCGCAAAGCGCCATACTCGTGAGTCCAAGTGCAAGGCGTTGTACAGGGTTCAGGATGGCGGAAGGAGGCTGGGAAGGTAAACTAAAGCGCGAAATGCGACGCGGAAAAGCCGCTAAAACATTGATTTGGTTAGGTGCGTGCAGCCAAGTCGTGATTTGTCGAAATGTGTAAATTCTTCAAGGTCTATCAGTAGTGTACTGTAGTTTTCTCCTAAGGTGTTCACCTGACGTCGGGCCCATCGTACAAATCCCGCAACGCCTTCAAAACATTCTGAGTTAACGGGGTCCGGTATTGGGGCTCCCCAGCCAGGACCATCGATGGTTGCCCTAGACTCGACTGGCCGAACACAAATACGGCGTCCGACGCGGGTTTTCGTACCTATTTCGGATCTCCTCACGCCTGCCACGGAGGACAGTCTGCTGCATTCTTAGGTGGGCGTGTGCCCGTTAAATTCATGTTGTATTGACAAAGAGAGCCTGTGGAAATGGTTGTTCTTTAATCACATGGGGTCCGGTCTAAAAGTGGCATGTGAGATGCAATACAAAAGCAAACACTCCGGCTGTGCAGAATGTGCGGAACAATAATCAATTAGACCAGGGGGCAGGGAAAGTGATGAACGAGCAGTCCGTACGGCTAGGACCGCGCGAAAAACAAATCGTGGAATTGCTTTTGCAAGGTTGTGACAACGCCGAAATTGCCAAACAGCTCAAGATGGCCCGCAGAACCGTAAAAGCTCATTTCAACAGGCTTTTTCTCCGTTTCGGAATCACCGACGGAATCAAGCGAGTAAAACTAGCGACACTCTTATATCGGAGGCAGTCATGTTCCCATACGAACGCTACGGAAACCGTGTCCCGAGCGAGCGAGAACGCCGTGTCATTGAATTAGTCGCCCAAGGCTTGAAGAATCGGGACGTAGCACACGAAATTGGCACGACCGAACACGTGGTAAAAAATTATCTGCGCGTGATCTACGATAAGCTGGGGCTCTGGAACAGGGTGGAATTGGCACTCTGGTATGAATCGCGTAGACAGATCGCCGACGCTCCTGTAGCCATGGCCTGAGCACCGTCGGGCGATCGTGCGGCTGCGTGCTATCGGCAACCAAAGGCCTGCAGGTTACGCAGTCGTTCCCCAGCAGCGCTTGCGCCCTTTCGGGCAGCAGCGTCCAGCAACAAGTGGGCTTGATCGCAACTCTTCGTTACTCCGTCTCCCCGAAGGTACAGATCGGACAACAGCAGAGTTGCGGTCAAGTTCTGCTTGGCCACGGCCTTCCACAACCATGTGGCAGCTTGTCGGCTGTCTCGCGCAGTCCCTGGGCCGGCGTTCAAGTACTTCTCTGCCGCCGCTAATTCTTCCGAGCCATTCTGCTCGTCGGTGACCGAACCTGTAGTCGCGAACCCAGCCCGAGGAGCCGGTTGTTGTTTGGCTCGGCGCTCGGCGGCTCTGCGATCCGCTGTTTGATTTTTTTCCTGAGTCCCGCCCGTCGGATTTTGGCTTTCTACCGCGGAAGCCCTCGGAGCGGTTGCTGGGCCGCTCGTCTTGGGAGCAGGCCGCGCAGTTGCAGCAGCCGGGGTTCGCGTGGCCGTGGAAGGTTCAGCGGCCACGGGTGCTTCTGAGCTCGGAGCCGGTACAGCTCTGGGAAGCTCGGACGGCGCAGTTCCACTACTCCAAAACGCTGTGTTGCTTCGCCACGTCATGTACACCAGCAGACCGAGCAGAATCGCCACTATCAGTCCAACATAGATTCTGTAACTATGGTGAACTGGCTCAGACTGATAATCCGACAGCACACTGAATTCCGCAGGACCCTGTTCCGACGCCGGCCACGGTCGGCTTTCCGGTAGTCGATAGTTCTCAGCATAGTGCTCAGTGTGAATCTCGGCATCGGGCGTGGTTTCCCCGGCCTGACGCTCTTGGCTATTGCCCAAGGTGGCCTCGGATTTTTCCCAAGTGGATGAGGAAATCGGTTCCGAATTCATGAACGGCAGCGCCTCTGACGGGGATGCGACGGGGGCGCCACACATTCCGCAAAATCGTTGCTGGGGAACATTCTTATGTCCACAAGACTCGCAACCGATCAATGGCCGCTCGACCACGGGCTGCTCGAAAATATCGTTCGAAATCGGTCGCCGAGCCTCTTCCACTCTTCCCCAGATCGGTTTGTCGTCATCTCTGCCGTGGTCATTCCTAAGACTTGAAGACGAAATACGTTCTGCCATGGAATTGTTCGAAAGCTCTCGAACCAGGTCGGAGACCGCTTGTGCGCGCTTCTCGGGTGGGGTGGTGAAATACACCTCCGCCCATCGTCCCATGTGAGCCCCCAAGAGCGGGTTCTGTAGGGGATTCAGATCCGACTCGGGCAAAATGCTCGTTTTCGACTCGTCCGTCGGCTGCGCCACTATATTCTCCTGAGAAAGACGATAGGGACGATAGATATGATTGCACTCCCAACGAACAAGGTTGTCAATTCGGCTCCGGAAAAGAAGGCTGGAAATGCCATAACTGTCAGTTACAGGCCCTCCGGGATGCTGGTTCGAACTGGTCTAGCTGGGCATCCTGCTGACTGGCAAACTTGCCTTTTGGAGTCTTGCCATAGAGTTCAGAGCCCGGGCAATAGTAGAGGGCGGTATGAGGGTCGATCCACACTTGCGTGTTGGGATTTCCTTTGTATTTATATTCTGGAGCCTCCGGCGCCTCGGCCAATCCGAGACTGATCAGGAGCTTGTCAAACAAGGAAAGATCTGCAT
Organism: Candidatus Acidiferrales bacterium; assembly: GCA_035603035.1. GTDB lineage: Bacteria > Acidobacteriota > Terriglobia > Terriglobales > Acidobacteriaceae > Sulfotelmatobacter. The sequence goes on from DATNLE010000079.1 coordinate 3,592, forward strand.
CCGGCGGCGACCTGCGCCGGGCCGCCCCAGAGGAAGCTGTCCCTCCTCCGCCGCTGGCACCAACAGAACGGTTGGACAGAATTCCCCAGCGAATGACAATTAATACCAGAATGACCGCCACAACCAGATAAAAATCCCCGCGACGCGCGCGCCAGAAGCGCGCAACAGCGCCGGGGGAACTGGTCCTGGCCAGACTCTCCAGAAACTCCCGGGCTCTCGATGCCGAACTCCAGATGATGTCTTGTTGGCGCGCCCGCACGAGTGTACCGGGATGAGCTTCCAAATTGTTTTTCCCTGTCTGCGACCCAGCGGGTAGGGGCTCGGCACTGTATTGTTCGGGGGCATGTGAGACCAATGATTCCGTCGGTGACGAATCCTCCTGTTCCAGTCCGGCGATAGAGAACGGTTGAAGCACGCCATCCTGATGCTCCTCCTCAGTTGCATCGTTCGCTATGTCTGCGCCCTGCTCTTCAAGCTGCGGGACGGTTTCGCTGAAAGGCGCGAAGGGAAGCTCCCGGCTCGCTTGGTGCATGTGCAAGGCCGATGCCAGTTTGCTCTGGATGCTGGCCGCGTCGACTTCACCGATGCGCGGAGCCCCACACTTCCCGCAAAACTGTTCTTCTTCGATGAGCGGGCCGGCGCACTTCCAGCAGGCACAAGGCTCCGCCACGTTCAGGATCGGTGCGGCAACATTCTTGTCGGACTTCGTAGAGGGCGAGGCTTCGGCGCGGGGGCCGGCCAAAGCCGCCAGACTGGGCTTGATTTTCTCGATCGCGGCCAACATTGAGGACCGCTCCGCCGCCATCGACTTCTTGAGCGCCGAACCTGCGTCCCGGCTGATTGCTTCAGTCACCAGACCTGCCATGAGTTGGCAGGTGTGAATATCCTGCTCAATGAAGCCGTTCACTCGATCAAAGTAAAGCTCCAGAGCTCCTGCGATGTTCCCATCGTGATAGATGGGGACGGCGACCAGAGATTGAATACCGCGCTCCATGCACCCGGCGGGATCGAAGAGAAGCGCGGTGTTCACGTCCGGCGCGCGCAGGACTTTTCCGGTTTGCACGGTGTCGGCGCAAATGGCCGTTTCCAGGCTGACTTCGCTCCCCAGGGGCAGTGCTGCACCTGCCCCGGCACGGTACCTGATAATCGTTCCCTCTAGAATTCCAATGGCGGCTCCGCTTGCCTTGGTGATACGTGCGATTCTCTCGGCCACGAGTGCCATTGACTGGTCAGATTCAAGATGGCGTATCTGAATCTGATGCTGTGCTTCAACGATCTCGGCGAGAGTGAGCGAGTAGTCTGGAGTGGTCCGTGTGTTTTCTTCTGCAGGCGGAGCGTTTTTTCGAAGTGCATCTTCAGTTGCCGGCGCTTCCCCTCGGAATTGCTCGCTCTGTGGCTCCGGGCTTACGGCCGTCTTACGGATTCCGCGATTGTGCTTCTGGAGCACACTTGCGGCTTCCAGCAGCTTTTGAAAAGTCTGCTCGTCGAGCCCCGATTTGTTTTTCTGGTCGGTCACAGTTTTTCTTGGAGCTTGCAGCCGGCTCCTGAGACGGAGCGAGCCGGATGAAGACCAAGATGATTCTAGTGCAATTCCTCTGACAAAAAAACGTCAACCTCACGGTTGCCCGGCTCGTCTATCCGACCGATTTGCCTGCCGCTTCGCGCTCGGGGGAGAAGAGGATACTTCGCCAACTTACAAAGATTTCAGGCGTCTTGCGCAGGACTACAAGAGATTTGGCTCTCAAGCGCTGTGGAGAACGAAGTCGGCTAGAGCACAGCGTCCTTAGGCGCGTTCTTTCCACTCAAGAAGAAATGCACCGCGGGCGTGATAAGCAGGGACAGGACCATGGAAATCAGAACTCCGCCGATCACCGCGATGGCCAGCGGTTGCAGCATTTGAGATCCGGCGCCAATGGCGAAGGCGAGGGGCAACATGCCTGCGACCGTAGCCAGGGCCGTCATCACAATAGGTCGCAAGCGGCGGCGTCCGGCTTGCAGTATCGCATCTTCGTCGTTGATGCCAAGTGCGCGTAATTGTTGATCAGCATCGAGCAGAAGAATACCGTTCTTGGCAACAATTCCGATCACCATGATCATGCCCATGAAGGACGAGATGTTGAATGTCGTGCCGGTAATCAGCAGCGCGATAAAAACCCCAGAGGTGGAAAGCAGCGCTGACGCAAGAATCGCTACCGGCGCAGCGAAGGTTCCGAATTCAAACAACAGCACCATGAAGAGCAGAAGAATAGCCAGAATCAGCACGATGACCAGATCGTGGAACGAGCGCTGCTGCTCCTGGTAAGTTCCACCGTATTCCACTCGAATGCTCGAAGGGATGTGCAGTCCGGCGACAGTTTTTTGCACGGCCGCCATCCCGGCGCCCAGATTGGTCCCCTCAAGACGGGCGGTTACCGCAACCTGGCGCTGCAGGTTTTCCCGGCGGATCTCGGTCTGGCCGGGAGTTTCGACTACAGTTGCCAGCGCTCCCAAAGTGGCGGTGCGTCCGGTGCTGCTAATCAACAGAGTATCGCGCATGGCCTCGAGCGAGGCACGATTCGCCGAAGGAAAGCGCACGCGCAAGGTGTAGGCGCGACCGTTGGTTATGATTGGTGTGGGCGCTGGTTCGCCTTCTAGGATGGCCGAAGCATCCACTGCGATCTGTTCCGCAGTGAAGCCGGCCCGGGCTGCCACGCCCGGGTCGACCTGAAAAGTTACCGCTGGTCCGCTGATCGTGTTCTCGATTCCATTGAGAGTATCGACCACGCCGCTGATCTTTTGAATCGCCTCTGCAACTTTCCGAGCCCATTCCTCCAGTAGCTTGGGATCTTCGGAGAACAGCTTGATCTGGATGGGCTCGGGAGCCGATGTTAGATCGCCGATCATATCCTGGAGAACTTGTATGAAGTCAAGATCGAGGGCGGGCTCCTGTTGCTTAATTTTGGCCCGCACATCGGCCATTACTTCTTCAACGTCCCGATCGCGTTTGGGTTTCAGTTTGACGAGTACGTCTCCGGTATTCGCCTCAGTCACGGCAGCCAGACCCAATTGCAGGCCGGTGCGGCGCGAAGTGCTTTCCACCTCGGGAGTTTCGCGCAGAATTTGTTCCACATGGCCAACCACCCGATTGGTCTCGGCCAGCGAACTGCCAGCGGGCATGATGTAGTCCAGCACGAATCCGCCTTCGTCCATCGCAGGCAGCAGATCGGAGCCGGAGAAGTGACAGCAGACGTAGGAAACGGCAATGAGCGCAAGGCTGAATAGAACCAGAAGGCGAGGGCGTTCCAGGGCCCGTCGCAGCCAGCGCTCATGAAAGTTTACAAGGCGCAGAAAGAATCCGCTGAGGTGAGCTTCCTCGGCGGCGAGCAAGCGCTGCACCTTGTTTTCGTCTTCTTCGGATTGATTCTCTGAGGACTCGGGCGGGGCTGCTCCCTCGGGCTCTGCACCGCCTCCGTCGTTCTGGTCATGTCGCCCGCGAATGAAGTATTGGCTCAGATTCGGGGTCCAGGTTAGTGCGAGCGCTAACGAGGCCAGCAGCGAGACGCTCATCGTCACCGCCAGCGCGCGGAAAAACACGCCCGTCACTCCAGTGATGAAAATCAAGGGAATGAAAACCACGACCGGCGTGATGGTCGAGCCGATCAAGGGGACGGTGATTTCCCGCAACGCGCTTTCGATTGCCTCCAGGCGTCCTTGGCCCGCGTCGCGATGCAGCACAATATTTTCCACGACCACGATGGCATCGTCGATGACCAAACCGACTGCGGCCGCCAATCCGCCGAGGGTCATCAGGTCGAAGGTCTCTCCCATTACCTTCAGGGCGATGAAGGTGACCATCACGGTGACTGGGATCACAAGCCCCGCCACCAGCGACGTTCCCCAATCGCGCAGAAACACAACCAGTATGATCGCAGCCAGTATGAGGCCGAGCACGATCGCGTCGCGAACGCTCTTGATCGATTCGCTCACGATGATCGATTGGTCGTAGAAGGGCTGAATGTCCACACCGGGGGGGAGGGTTTTACGAAGCCTCTCAATTTCGGTGTGGACTTCGTCGGCTACCTGCACGGTGTTGCCGTCGGGCTGGCGATTGATGTTGAGCAGCACCGCCGGTTTGCCGTTGGCGGTGACCACCGTATAAACCGGCTTTACATCGGGCGCGACAGTGGAGACATCCCGGATGCGGACAGGAATTCCGGCCGGCGTATTTTTTATTACGGTGTTGGCGATCTGTTCCGGAGTCTGTACTTGGCCGTTGACTAGACCAAGAAAGAGCTGATGATTGCGTTCCAGCAATCCGGGAGAATCCACCAGATTCGTTCGCCGAACGGCGTCGAGAATGTCGGTTACAGTCACACTCGCAGCCAGCAGTTTGGCTGGGTCAGGAGTAATTTGGAATTCGGGTTCCTGTCCGCCCTGGACAATGACGGTCGCAACTCCTTCCAGGCGATTCAACCGTGGCTTCATCTCATAAGTCGCCATCTCCCAAAGCCGGGTTTGCGGCACTGTGGCCGACGTGAGGCTATAGCCCACGATGGGGAAGCTCGCAAAGGTCATGCGATGTGCCTCCACCTTGGCGGTGGGAGGAAGTTCCGGCTGCACACGCGACAAGGCAGCGTTCACATACTGCAGCGTCTGAAACATATCCAGATCCCAGCGGAAGTAAAGATCCACTTCTGCCGAGCCGCGACTTGTGATTGAGCGCACAGTCAAGAGTCCGGGGACGCTGTTGACGGCCTCCTCGATGGGCCGGGTTACCGTCACCATCATCTGATCGATTGGCATTACGCCGTTGTCTACAGCGATCAGCACCCGCGGGAAATTGGTGGACGGGAATACCGACACGGGGATGGTGAAGGCCAGATACCCGCCCAGAAGCGCCAGGCTGAGGATCAGAAAAATGACGGGCCGGGAGTGGCGCGCTACCCAGTGATCGGATTTCTTGTGATTCACGCGAAGACTCCGCGGGGGTTATTTCTCACCGGGACTTTCCTTTGGTTCCTTCGGAGTTTCCGCGGGAGCTTCCACTTTGATCTTCGTATTGTCGGGCAGCCCATACGCGCCAGTGGCGACGACTTTATCGTCCGCGGTAACGCCTTCGAGAATTTGCACATCGTCGTCCTGACGAATACCCAGCTTCACCGCCTTTTGGTGAGCCCGGCCATCGCTGCCTGCGAGCATCACGGCGGAACCGCCATCCGCGGCAGTGATCACGGCGGCGGCGGGAACGACCAGGGCGTCCTTCATCGTCTTCGCGGTAAGAGAAAGCTGCGCGCTGGTCCCTGGCTTCAACTGCTTCTTCGGATTCTTGGCCTCCAGCCAGATCTCTACGGTGGTGCTGTTGGGGTCAAGGGCTGGGCTCACCACTGTGACTTTGCCCCCGACGGGCTCATCCAGCCCCGGAACGGCTATGGTTCCTTTGTCGCCAACCTTCAGCAAGGCGGCATCGGCCTGGGGAATGTGCGCTTTGGCAATGACGGAAGAGATATCCATCACTGTCACAATCGCAGTGCCTGCCGCCGCCATCTCCCCCGGGTACAACGGCCGGTCAGTCACCACGCCGTCGATCGGACTGCGAATCTCGGAGTAGCTGAGCTGTGCCGCCGCGCCGAGGTACCTGCCTTTGGCCGATTCCAGGTTCCCCTTTGCGGCTTTAAGTTCCTGCTGTTTTCCGATGGCTTGCAGCGTATCGAGGTGCCTCTTCGCAATCGAATATTGATTGCGCGCCTGAACGATTTCTACCCCCGACTGGTCCAGTTCTTTCCGCGGTAATGCCCCTTGCTCAAAGAGTTGCTGCCGGCTTTGATAGACTTTTTCCTGCGCATCCAATGCTTGTTTGGATTGCTGCGCATCCGCTTCCGCTTTTTGTATTTCCTCCGGCAGGCTGGCCGCAGTCATGGTTGCATATGCCGCTTGAGCCTGATCGAAGCTTCCCTTGTTCTCCTGTTCGGCGGCAGTCAGGTCGCGGTTTTCGAGAATCGCCAGCAGTTGCCCGCTGTGAACCCGGCCCCCACGCTGCACCAGAAATTTTTGCACGGGGGCACTGATCTTCGAGACGATCGCCGCTTGCTGTTTGGGAAACAGGATGGTCTCAGCTTTAATGACATGCTGAATCGTCGTCTTCTCGACAGGAACGACCTGCACACTCACGGTCGGTTCTTTGTCGGCTTTGTCTCCGGAGCAGGCGACGGAAAACAGCAGGAGAATGGTCGTGGCAATCAAAGTGAACATCCGGTGCCCGCAAGAACTTCGCAGCGCTGGAGGCGGCTGGGGAATGTGTGCGACTGAGTTGAGCCTCATCTGGCTAAAAGCTCCCCGTGAGAGTTTGCAGATTGGCAAGCGCGACTCGGTAGCGGGCCTGGCCGTCATCAAAGGCATTACGCGCCAGCGTGAGCGTATTCTGTGCGTCCACAATTTCAAGCACTGTCGATTCGCCGGCCTGATAGCGCAGATTGGTTAAACGCAAACTCTCCGCTGCCATTTCGGCGGAGCTGGATAAGGAATCCATTTCCGACCGCGCAGTGCTGGCTTCGTCATAGAACTGCTGCAGATGGCTGAGCAGGAGACGCTGTTCGTGGGTCAACTCGATCCGGGCTTGATCCCGGCGTAACTCCGCCTGCTTTAATTTGCTGCGATCTCCTCCCCAGTTGAAGATGGGAATCTGCAAACTCGCCACTGCGGAGTACCCCAGATTGCGCACGCCATCGCTACGAATGGCAAAATGGTTGGAATCAATGCCGTAGAAATAGTCAACGCTCAAGCTCGGCAGCAGTCCGCCCCATGCGGCCCTGACCTGGTGATTGGCAACGGAGAAGGCCGCCAATGCTGCTCGCAGTTCGGGATTATTGTTCTCGCCTGCCGCTGCCACCTCGGCGAATGCGGGCAACGGCTCCGGTGTCTGCAGGTCGTCGACCACGCTGAAATTCTGGTTCCAATCCGCAAAAAGCAGAACCGCGAGATCCAGGCGGCTGCGTCCCATATCCAGTTGGGCCTCTTGCAGGTCGCGGCGCTGCTGTTGCGCTTGAATGTTGGCCTTCACTACGTCCGCATGCGCCACCTCTCCTCCATTTTCAAGTTTCTGGCTTATCTTCTGAAAGCGGTCGGCCTCGGTTGACGCTCGCTGCGCCGTCGCATACTTGCGCTGCGCCACGACCAGCCCGTAGTAGACCTGGGTCACCGTGACCACCAGGCCCCGCCTGGCAATCTCCGCCTTCGCTCGTGCCTGGGCCAAGGCAGCCGAAGAACGTTGATAGTCTGCCATATTGCTGAGCGACACGCTCTGGTGCACGTTCGCCTGACTAATATATTCGTGCACTCCGTTGTTCGCGACGAAACGGATGGGCGTGCATGTCGAGGTGATCGCGCAAGCCGCCGGCTGACCTGAGCCCTCGGTATAAATGAAAGAATTGTTGTAGCTCACGCTCGGCAACAGCCCGGCGCGGGACTGCACACGATCCTCTCGAGCCACCCCGAGATCGGTCAAAGCGGAATGAAACGAGGGATCATTCGCTCGCGCGCGTTCGATCGCATCTTGCAACGTGATGGTCAACGGCGCTGAATTATCGGCAGAGACGCCGACAACCCCGCTGGGATGCGTGATGGTAACTTCCGGAAACGAGGCCTGCGCAAAAACAGCAGGAGAGGCTAATAGCAATACCATAGTGAACAGAGCGCCCACCGACTTATAACCATTTTGGGAAAGCACGATTTTCCTCGCCGAATCTATTCTCGCAATTCTCACAAGTCACCTCGCGAGTAAGTAAGTAGGTTTGGGAATGCGTGAGGAACTCTGAAAACAAGAGTCTTATCCTCATGCCGGAGACGATGAAAGCCCCGCGGCGTTGCGCCCCCACAGAACTGGAATGAATACCCAGTCCGAGTATTGCCCGCCATCGCCTTCCTCCGTCCCCTCCAAACTGGGACCGCCAAAATCTAGCACGCGCTTCCTGAACTTCTTCTGAAAGATCTGGCCTTGACCGTAAGTGCAAGTACTCGCTGGTCTTACACGTGGGGGTGGCAGGCGGAGGTTTGCCGAAACATGGGCAGCGGAATTTGTAACAAACTCAGGTTGCAGGAGGAATTGTGGTGATGGATCTCATTGGGGGGCGGACGCCCACAGACCAGACGCTGGCTAATCTGCTGGTGCAAGGCTGCAGCAACCAGGAAGTGGCCGGCCAGTTGAGCATTAGTCCGCGCATCGTAACGCAGCACTTGCGAACGCTTTTTCTGCGTGCCGGAATCAGGGATGGGCGCAAACGCGTGAAGCTCGGCAGTCGCGGCGTCCGAGACCAGGAAGTGATTCAACGATGCCCCGGATCGACTAACTGCGAAGGAAATCCAGATCGCTCGCTTGGTCTGGCAAGGGCTTACGAACCATGAAATTGGCAAAATCATCCCCACGACAGAGCAAGTAATCAAAAATTACTTGCGAGCTACATTCGTCCAGCTGGGCGTATGGAGCCGGCTTGAGTTGGCCATGGTACGCGCGCGAGCCGGAGTAAAGGGCCGGCTTGAAGATTCAAATCGTCCAGGCTGCTCACTGAACCGCGCCGCGGCGAGCTGATGCTGGTCAGCGGCACTCACCTTCAACCCAAGGCCGTACGCAGGGGCAACGGACGCAAGGGTCTCCTGTTTCCACATGGGATTGCGAACGCCAACGGAACAGGTGTAGGGACCAACAAAAGGACGACAAGGGGCTTAGTTCTGCAAAAGGTTTACCTTTAATCGAGCTTGTCCCAAACCCTGGGCGCCGTAAGCTATTGAAAAAACATGGCGCGTTGACCGTCTCGGGCGGCAGACAAATTGCACAGGTGAATCGGGACTAAGCGAACTTGCGACATCAGCGGGTTCTCGGTTGCAAGGCGCGAGGGCAATGGCATACAAAGAGATTTTCTGGATGGCTTGCGATTCTACGGAGCAGCTGCGGGCCGAATATGGCCCCTTTCACACCCGTATGGAAGCTGAAGCCGAGGCCCACAAGCTGGGATTCAGCTATTTATTGCGTTATGAACACTTGCTCGACGAAAATGAGGAGATCCAGGAAGTTCGCTGCATCTTTCTAGAGTTGCCCGGCAGGGGCGCCGCGACCGCGACTCCTATCAGCTTGCATACTCGTTGCGCCGCCTGCGGCGCGTCGTCGACACACGATAAAACCTGGCGAGCCGAAGTCTGGGCAGACATTCACGAGTTCGAACACTCCCGCCATCGCGTACGGCTTTTTGAGCACGCACAAGGCAAGGGCTTGAAGGAAATCGCGGGTTGGCGAGGATAGGTCCGGCGACGCTCATTTTGTCGCCCCTATACCGACGGGGACAGTTCGCTGGCTGCCGCCCGATCGACGAACCAGATCAGTTTGCCGTCGCTCGGCTGCACCATTTTGGAAGGATACTTCTCCCCGGGGCCTTTGCCTTCCAGAACCTCGTGGAGAACCGCCGCCTTGTCCGCCCCGCTCACCAGGAAAGCCACCTCCCGTGCCGCGTTCAGAACTGGCAGGGTAAGCGTGATCCGGCTGGCATTGAGCTTCTCGACCCAGTTCGCGACCACCAGCCGCGACCTCTCCTCGAGCGCCGCCGTCTCCGGAAACAACGACGCCGTGTGCCCATCTGGTCCCAGACCCAATAGGATCAGATCAAAGCGGGGAAATTGCCCCGGCGCCGTGGCGAAGAATTTCCTCAGAGTCTCGTCGTAAGCTTCCGCCGCCGCCGCCGCATCGGGTTTTTCAGCGGGGATGCGGAAGATATTTGCGGGCGGAACCGGAACCCTCGACAGTATGGCTTCTTCCGCCATGCGGTAGTTACTTTCCGGGTCCGTCGGCGGAACATGACGTTCGTCGCCCCAAAAAAAGAAGATTTTCGCCCAGGGAAGGCTGGCGTTCGCCGCGATCAAGGTATAGAGGTTCTTCGGGGTCGAACCGCCAGAGAGCGCGATTGTGAAGCGACTGCGCTGCGCGATCGATACGGTCGCGACGCGGACGACTTCCTCCGCCGCGGCCTGAAAAAGATCCTGCGGAGTTGTAACCCTGCGTACATCGACGGATGCGCTCACGACGCCCCCGCCAATACGGCGTTACTCTTAGTGGCCGCGCATCGGGCGGCACCCAGTAAACCTGCCTTGTCATTCATAATGACTTGCACTGGAATGCTCTCCAGGACAGGACGCAACCGGCCTTTCTCGAGGAAAGCATTCATAAATCCCGGCCCGGTAAGCTTAGGCAGAATCTTGGGTGAGATTCCGCCGCTGAGAAAAATCCCTCCCGTCGCCATTATTTTCAGAGCCAGGTTGCCCGCTTCCGCTCCATAGACCGATATCCAAAGATCCAGCGCAGCGGAAGCTAACGGATTGTTTCCCTCGAGAGCGGCGTGGGAAATGGTTGCGGCGGCGTTTTCTCCGCTGACTTGCGCGGCAAATCCGGCAGGTTCCTCGGCGCAGCCCTGGGTGCGCAGAAATTCATAAACATTTACGAGGCCAGGCCCAGAGAGGACGCGTTCATAGCTCACGTGTCCGTAGCGATCGGCCAGGAACCGTAACAGATCGATCTGCAAATCGCCTTGCGGCGCGAAATCGGCGTGTCCGCCCTCGCACGCAAAAACCTCGTGTTGACTTCCGTTCCAAAACAGTCCCGCTTCCCCCAGACCGGTTCCTGGTGCAATGACCGCCTGATTACCAACTGCCTGGCTCAAGGAGTTAAGCGGCGTGAGATCCTGAGGATTCAGCTCTCCAATGCCCCAAGCATTAGCTTCAAGATCGTTGATCAATAGCGTAGCCGGAAGTTGAATCTGTTTTGCTAAGCGAGACTGTTCGATGATCCACGGAAGATTTGAGGTCTCTACCCTCCCATCGTGCACTGGGCCTGCGATGCCGAAGCAGGCGACATCAGGACGCGCGTCAGTTTTCTTAAGAAACTCCGAGACGATTTCTCCCAGTTCAGTGTATTCGCGGCTGGGAAATACGCGTTCGGAAATTAGACGCAGATTGCCATTCTGCGATTGAAAATAGGCCAGTCGAGCGTTGGTTCCCCCAATATCGCCGGCCAGAATCATTGCTCGAAGTTCCTCCAGCGCCGGCCATCGCGCTCCAAAAGTTCGTCGGCCTCTTTCGGTCCCCACGTGCCCGACGCATAATTCGGGAAGTTTCGAGGCGGTAGCGCTTTCCACAGATCCAATACTGGATTCACCACATTCCAGCCCGCCTCCACCATGTCCGCGCGCTGAAACAAAGTCTGATCGCCGATCATGCAATCATGCAGCAGCCGTTCGTAACCGGTGCTGGGCTGCTTTCCGAAGTATTGCTGATACTCGAAGTTCATGTCTACCGTTCCCAATCGCATGACCGGCCCGGGCACTTTGGCGGCGAATTGCAATGAAATGCCTTCTTCCGGTTGGATATGCAAAACCAGCTGGTTCGGCATGAGGTGCTCCACGGAAGTATCCCGGAACAACACAAAGGGGGCGCGGCGGAACTGTATCACGATGTGGGTATTGCGCGCCGGCATGCGCTTGCCGGTGCGAAGATAGAACGGAACATCTGCCCAGCGCCAGTTGTCGATAAGCAGCTTCATCGCGACGTAGGTCTCAGTGCGGGAATCCGGGGCAACGTCGCTTTCTGAACGATAGGCGGGAACGTGCTGACCACCGGAACTGCCTTCCCCATACTGCCCGCGCACGGACCGGCTGAGAACTTCCTCATCGCTGATGGGCTGGATAGCATGCAGAATTTTAGCCTGCTCGTCGCGCACGGCATTGGCGTCGAACGAGATCGGCGGCTCCATCGCGGTCAGGCTGATGAGCTGCATGATGTGGTTCGGAACCATGTCGCGTAGCGATCCTGCGTGGTCGAAATAGCTGCCGCGGCCTTCCACGCCAACGGTTTCGGCCACGGAAATCTGCACGTGATCGATGTAGCGGCGATTCCAGATGGGCTCAAAGATCCCGTTGGCGAAACGGAACGCCATAATATTTTGCACGGTCTCTTTACCCAGGTAGTGGTCGATGCGATAAATCTGTTTCTCATCGGCGACTTTGAGCAGTTGCTGATTGAGCGCTTTGGCCGACTCCAGGTCGTGACCGAAAGGCTTTTCGATGATGACGCGGCGCCAGTGGTCGTTGCTTTGCTCCATGAGCCCGGTGGCCGCGAGCTTTTCAACAATGGGGCCAAAATAACTCGGGGCGGTCGCCAGGTAATAGAAAACGTTTTGATGGGTTGAATGATCGCGATCGATTTGAGCGAGGTGGTCCTTGATCTTGGAATAAAGCGTGTCGTCCTTGAAATCGCCGGCAAAATAATAGAAGCGGCGCGAGAAGGTTTCCCAGAGGGAATCCTGAACGCAGTCGCCGCAGTATTTTTTCACGTCGTCCAATATTCTCTTGCGAAAATCTTCGTCCGACATCTGCGTGCGGGCTACGCCCAGCACGGCGAATTCCTTCGAGAGTAAGTCGGCCCGGGCGAGGTTGTAGAGTGCCGGAATCAGCATGCGAGCCGTCAGATCGCCGGCCGCACCGAAAATTACCATCACACAAGGATCACCCTGTTTGCCGACGCGCGGCGTGGCCGCAGTAGGTTTTTCCGCCAATTGAGCCATATATTGAGAACCTGAAATCTGCCCCGCCGTTATGCGGTCTTTTTAATCGTATTCGCAGCGCCGCCAGCGCCTTCGCTAGCTTCCACATGTCCACCGAACTTTTGCCGCATGGCCGAAAGCATCTTCTCGGCAAACGTATGTTGTTGTCGTGACCGGAAGCGGACATACAACGCGGCCGTCAAGACTTCTGCCGGCACTGCTTCTTCGATCGCGGCTTGAATCGTCCACCGTCCCTCGCCGGAATCCTGCACAAAGCCCTCGTAGTCAGAAAGTGTTGGATTTTCCGTAAGGGCCATGGCCGTAAGATCCAGCAGCCAGGAACTGACAACGCTGCCGCGCCGCCACACCTCCGCGATATCCGGCAAATTCAGATCGTAACGGATATCCTGGGGCAACTCCTTGCTGGTTGCATTCTTGAAGATGTCGAAGCCCTCGGCGTAGGCCTGCATGAGGCCGTATTCGATTCCATTGTGCACCATTTTCACAAAGTGTCCGGAACCCGAGGGACCGCAGTGAACATATCCTTCCTCCGCCGTGCCGCCAAGTTTTTCCCTCCCCGGAGTTCGCGGAATATCGCCCTTTCCCGGTGCCAGCGTCTTGAAAATGGGATCGAGCTGCTGCACGGCCTCGTTCGGTCCGCCAATCATCATGCAGTAACCACGATCAATGCCCCACACTCCGCCGCTGGTCCCTACGTCGACGTAGTGAATGCCTTTGCCTTTGAATCCCGCAGCCCGGCGCACGTCATCCTTGAAATAGGAATTGCCGCCGTCGATGATGGCGTCCCCGGGCTGCATATGCTGGGCCAGTTTCTGTACCGTTTGTTCGGTGGCACTGCCTGATGGCACCATGACCCATACCGCACGCGGCGGCGTCAGCTTTGCGACCAGATCTTCTAACGACGACGAGCCGCCGGCTCCTTCGCCTGCCAGCTGCTTCACCGCATCCGCACTCAGATCCGAAACTACAAGTTGATGTCCGCCGTGCATCAGGCGGCGCGTCATGTTAGCGCCCATGCGACCCAGGCCTACCATTCCCAACTGCATATTGCGTTGCTCCTTGATCGAACAGTGGAACAAAAGAAAGATCTAACCGTGGAACAAAAGAAACTCTGGCTCCCCGCCACCTAGAAACCATGCAGGCGCTTTTTGAACCGCTGCTCTCAGAGTTTCGAGACCTGCATTCACATCGCTCCCAAGATGCACCCGAAGCGCACGCCGCCCGCGCTCGGCCAACGCCTGCAAATAGCCGGGCGCTGGCGCGGCTTTTACCCCACCAAAGGTATATTTCTGCTCCGGTGTCGTTGCATTTTGCCGCTCGACTGTCAGTCGCGAATGGCTGTCTTTACCGAAGCGGCGAGAGATTCTGGCGGCGAAGACAGGCGGCTCAAGCGCTCTGTCCTTTTTGCTGAATGCTTTTTTCCACCGCAGCCAGCAGCTGGTGGAAGGCATCGGCAAACAGTTTCACTCCGTCATTGGTCAGCCTGGTAGTTACCTCTTTGATCGAGATGCCGGCTTTCGCCAGATCATCCATCACTTTTTGCGCGCCAGCTACGTCTTCGGCGAGGCTGTTGCGCAACCGCCCGTGATCGCGGAATGCATCGACCGTGGCGGGAGGCATCGTGTCCACCGTGTCAGGACCGATCAGCTCTTCCACGTACATGACATCGCGATAAGCGGGATTTTTCGTGCTCGTACTCGCCCACAGCACGCGCTGTGTCTGCGCTCCCTTGGTGGCCAGGGCTTCCCATCGTGGTCCGCTGAATATGCGCTGGTAGCGCTGGTAAGTCAGCTTTCCATTCGCGATTGCGACCTTACCCAGCAAACTCTTCAACAGCGCCTGCGTTTGCGCGTCTTTTGTGGTTTTCAACTTATCTTCGATCATGGAATCCGCGAGCGTATCGATGCGGCTGATAAAAAAGCTGGCGACTCCTGCCATTTTCTTCAGGTTGCCGCTACGTTTCGCCAGGTCTTCAAGTCCGGCAATATAAGCTTCCGCGACCTTCTCGTACACTTCTTGAGCGAACAGCAAAGTCACATTGACGTTGATGCCATCGCCGATCAACTGGCGAATTGCCGGTAGCCCCTCTGCCGTGCCCGGAACCTTGATCATTACATTTTCGCGATTTACCGCCTTCCACAAGCGGCGACCTTCGTCGATGGTTTTTTGTGTCTCAAGTGCAAGCAAGGGCGAAACCTCGAGGCTAACGTATCCATCCCGGAACTCCGAACTCTGATACACCGGCCGCAAGATATCGGCGGCGTCCTGAATGTCGCGGATCGCAATCTGTTCGTAACCGGAAGTCGCGTCCAGATCAGCCCGCGAACCCAGCGACTTAAGCATATCGTCATACAAGTGGCTTTCGGCGATCGCCTTCTCGAAGATGGACGGATTCGAAGTCATTCCTCGTAGGCCGTCGTCATTAATCATGGTTTTCAGTTTCCCGCTGGTGATCAGATCACGCCGAATGTAGTCGAGCCACATGGACTGCCCGTAGTTCAGCAAGCCCTTGAGGGGATTGGTACCTTTCACGCTTTCCAAAACTTCAGTGGACGGCATAGTGATTTCTCCTTGAACTCACGGCGAATATCGCAATTCGATAAACTTGCAAACTGAGACTGCAAATGGGACGCAAAAATACAGCGCTGTTACTGTTCCGTGATCGCTTGGCGCGCTGCCGCGACTACGGTCTCTACGGTGAAACCAAAAAACTTCAGCAAGTCTTTCAAAGGCGCCGAAGCGCCGAACCGGTGCATGCCAACTTTTTGTCCCTTCAATCCAACATACCGCTCCCAGCCAAACGTGGCAGCCATTTCTACAGAAACCCGCGCCGTAACCGAAGAGGGTAGAACGCTCTGTTTGTAAGCCGGGTCTTGCCGCTCAAAGATCTCCCACGACGGCACGCTGACGACTCGTGCCTGAACCCCTTCCGCTTTAAGCTTTTCGTAGGCCTCGACACACAGCGATAGCTCACTGCCTGTTCCCAGGAGAATCACGTCAGGTTTGCCGCCGGCCGCATCAGCGAGAACATAAGCACCTCGTGCCGTGCCGGAAGCCGCACCGTACTTCGTGCGGTCAAAGGTTGGCAGATTTTGTCGCGTCAGAACCAGCGCCACGGGCTGATGTTGCAACTGCGCGATGACCTTCCACGCTTCCACTACCTCATTCGCATCGCCAGGCCGCAGTACGATCAGATTTGGCATGGCTCGCAACGATGCGAGTTGTTCGATGGGCTGATGCGTTGGACCATCTTCTCCCACGCCTATCGAGTCGTGCGTGAAGATAAAGATCGAGGGAATCTCCATGAGCGCGGCAAGCCTTATGCTGGCTCGCATGTAGTCGCTGAAATTAAAGAACGTCGCCCCGAAGGCTCGGATTCCGGAAACCGTAAGCCCGTTCACACTCGCGCCCATCACATGCTCGCGGACACCGAAATGCAAATTGCGTCCGCCATAACTGCCGGCTTGAAAGTCACCTGCTCCTTCAAACTTCAGGTTGGTCTTGTTCGACGTGGCTAGGTCGGCCGAGCCGCCGATCAGCCAGGGAATGTTCTGCGCCAGCGCGTTGAGCACCTTTCCGGAACTCTCGCGCGTGGCCAGGCCCTTTGAATCCGCGGGAAACGTGGGCAGATTCTTATCCCAACCATCGGGCAGCTCGCGGCGTTGCATGCGATGCAGGCGATCGGCCAACTCCGGATATTTTCGCGAATACTCCGCGAACACCTTCGCCCACTGCGCCCGCAACTCGCGCCCGCGCTTTCCAATTCCATCCTGAAAATGCTCGCGCACGCCCTCGGGCACCAGAAATTTGGCGTCCTCGGGCCAGCCATAGAATTTCTTTACCAGCCGGACTTCTTCTTCGCCAAGCGGCTCGCCGTGAGCTGCATTGGTATCTTGCTTGTGCGGAGATCCGTAACCGATATGGCTGTCCACAACTATCAACGTGGGACGATCAGTTGTTTTTTGGAAAGTTTCAAACGCCCGCGCCAACATTTCCAGATTGTTTGCATCGGCGACCCGGGTTACATTCCAGCCGTAACCGACAAAGCGCGTGGCCACATCTTCACTGAAGGACCAATCCGCCGGGCCATCCAGGGTGACGTGATTGTTGTCATAAATCCAACAAAGATTTCGGAGCTTCAGATGGCCCGCCAGAGAAGCCGCTTCGCCGCCAATACCTTCCATAAGGTCGCCGTCTGAACAAATGGCGTAGACCTTGTAATCGAAGATTTCAAACTCAGGCCGGTTGAAGTTCGCGGCTAGCCACTCCCGGGCAATTGCCATTCCTAAACTGTTTCCTACGCCTTGACCCAGCGGCCCCGTGGTGGTCTCAATGCCGGATGTGACGTGCGACTCGGGGTGGCCTGGCGTCCGACTGCCAAGTTGCCGGAAACGCTTGATCTCCTCCATGGGAACCGCAAGCTCTTTGAGTACCTGATGGTTCTCGTCCACTGCGCGCACGCCCGCAAGATGAAGCATGGCGTAGAGCAGCATGGAAGCGTGTCCGTTCGACAGCACAAATCGGTCACGATTCAACCACGTGGGATCTGCGGGGTCGTAGCGAAGAAATTCTTGCCACAAGCAATAGGTCACCGGCGCCAGCCCCATGGGCGCTCCGGGATGTCCGCTGTTGGCCTGCTGTACGGCGTCAATCGCCAAGGTGCGGATCGTGTTAACGGACAACGTATCCAGTTGCATTCCGGTCACCAACGCCTGTTCACTGGCTACCATGCGACGCGCGCTCCTTCTGGGACAACCTTAGTTTTATTTCAGTTGTTCCACTGAATATTCTAATTAGAGTTCCGAGTGCCGCAAAGGGTTTCAGATACGCCCCGAGTGTATCAATTTCCGCAGGAAGAATGTCACGGGACCGTGAAAAACGGGATGGCGGAAGAAAGGAGCGAGCACGGACACCAGGAGAAAGGGTAACGAAAGGCCTTAACTATTTCAGCAACTTCAGGTAGGTCACTTCGCTGGTCGAGGCGCGGGCGCTCTCCTGGACATATTTGAGAAACAGTCGGAGATTTTCTTTCTCCGTGGCATCCATTCCCGCAAAGCGGATTCGCACTCCTGCAGCGGGCGCGCTGCGAGTAACCACTCCGTTTAAGGCTAAGCCCTTTACCCAAATTTTGCCAGTCGCGATCCAAAGCCCAATCTCGACTTTGGCGCCTCCACTGATGTGGGCCGCGGTTTCTACTTGGCACCCGCCCATCGCCGTGTTCGAAAGATTACCCCAGATGGGAGCGTCGGCCTCATTCACGCGCAGTTCCACTGCGACGAAGCACTTGATTCTGGGATGACGCCGGCGATCTTGTCCCCAGTTAGAGCTGAAGATATCTGGCTCAAATGGAGGAATCGCTGAGGCCGCCGCAGGCACTGGTTTCTGCTGATTGGCGGGTTGCGCGGTTGAGCCCGCTGGGGCGCTGGATTTCTTAATCTCGCGCATCGCCGCCAGCAGAGCTTGCTCTCTGCGCTCGGGCGGGGCATCGCGATAAGTCTGCAGCAGCTTTCCGAGATTCCGCGCGAGGTCAGGATCGGCAAGCAAGCCTGTCCAGTCCGCTCCCTTCGCGCTAGACTTCGAATCACTCATGGAAATGCTGGCTGTTTATCTGGCGAATTAGTCCGCCTTCAGCTTGCACTGCGAATCATCCCTCCGCAAGATAACCTAAGTCATCTGGCCCACGGGGGCGACCCCGGGGGTCAGTTTTGCTGGTTCCCGAAGGTTCTGCGGTTTGAGGTTCTGACTTAACAACCCCCTCGGTTTGCGTCGAATCCAGCCGGGTCTCCACCGCTTCGATGCTTGGCACTCAGAGGCTAACTCTTTTTTATTCCGAGACTTCCACCCGCTTTTTGCATCTCCCGCAGCGTTACTGAATCAATACCAAGGCGTTATGCTACCCATGCCGACAGAATGCCGTCCCGGAATCTCTATATAATGGGGGTCTTTTCACAACTGGAAATGGATCGTCTCTTACTTCCTTCAAACCGCAGATTTCTAGTCTGGATGCTGCTGTCGCTGTGCAGCGTCCCGGGCCTGATGGCCCAGAGTTCCGAACCGTCGCCTTCCATTTCTCTGCCCGGATCGCAGAGTCCCTTCACTGGCAGCGAACCGGAAGGTACCGCGACTCCGGGAGTGTTACAGCTAAGTTTCCAGGAGGCCATCGATCGCGGACTGCGAAATAATCTCGGCCTCCTTCTTTCGGGCGATCAGACCATTACGGCGCGGGGCGAGCGCTGGAAAGAGCTCAGCAACCTGCTGCCTAACTTGCAAGCTAGATTGCAGGAAAACGTCCAGACCGAGAGCCTCACCGCTCTCGGCTTGAAGAGCAATGTTTTCCCCTTTCCTGTTCCGCGAGTAATCGGTCCATTCAATTATTTCGATGCGCGCGCTTCCTTGAGTCAGTCCATCTTCAATTTCCATGATCTCGAGCAGGAACGCGCCGCATCCGAGCGCTTGAAGTCAGCGCAATACAGCTATAAAGATGCCCGAGAAGTGGTGGTGCTTGCGGTGGGAAATGCTTATCTGCTGGCCATCGCCACAGCCGCCCGGATTGAAACCGCAGATGCCCAAGTCATCAATGCGCAGGCTCTTTACAACAAAGCAGCCGACCAGCAGAAAGCCGGCCTCAGCCCAGCCATCGACACCCTGCGTTCGCAGGTTGAATTGCAAACCCGGCAGCAACAGCTGATCGCCGCGCGCAACGATTTTGCAAAACAAAAACTGTCGCTGGCCCGGATCATCGGCTTGCCGCCCGGGCAAGAATTTTTATTGACCGAGAAAGCCCCGTATCAGGCGCTAACCCCGCTGTCTCTCGAAGTGTACCTGCAGCGCGCTTACAGTTCCCGATCTGACTATCAGGCGGCCCAGGGTCAAGTCCGGGCCGCCGAGCTTTCGCATCGCGCCGCTGCCGCGGGGCGCTACCCCACCCTCGGCATTGACGCCAACTATGGCGACATCGGAGTGACCCCGGCCCAATCCAACGGAACCTGGCAGGTGAATGGAGGCCTTAACATCCCCATCTTTACGGGGGGAAAAGTTCACAGTGACGTCCTGGAAGCGGATTCGCAATTAAAGCAGGCGCGTTCCCAACTCGGAGATCTACGCGGTCGCATCGACTATGAAGTTCGCTCGGCGCTTTTGGATATGAACTCCGCTGCGGAACAGGTTGAGGTCGCACGCAGTTCGGTCGAACTGGCTGAGGAAGCGCTCACTCAGTCGCGGGATCGCTTTACCGCCGGCGTCACCGACAACCTGGAGGTGGTTCAGGCGCAAGAGGCGGTTGCCAGTGCTCATGAGAGTTATATTCAGAGCTTGTACGCGCACAATCTCTCCAAAGTGGAACTGGCGCGCGCCATCGGTGACGCGGAGGTGGGCGTGAAGAGATATTTGAAAGGTGAGCACTAACCGAAATCTATGGAACCGACGACGCAAAACCCGCCGGCCACTCCGCCGGATCAAGCTGAATCCCGCTCCAAGCCCTTGCCGGCCACGGAGCGAGACTTTCGTTCCCGTGTCTCGCGCACTGCCAGCCCCGGCTTTCGCATTGCCATCATCATCGGCGTGGTGATCCTGCTGGTGGTTGGATTTTTCGTCTACCGGTATGTAACCAGTTATGAATCCACCGATGATGCTGAAGTCGACGGCCATATCAATTCCATCAGTACACGTATTTCCGGCCATGTGATCAAGCTGAACGTCCAGGATAACCAGTACGTACAGGCGGGCACGGTGCTGGTGGAAATCGATCCCGCCGACTACCAGGTTGCCTACGAGCGCGCTAAAGCCGACTTCGACGACGCTCAGGCTGCGGCCGTCGCTGCCGGCGTCAATGTCCCAATTACTTCCGTCAATACCACCAGCCAGGTTTCGGCGACGGAGGCCGATGTTGCCAGTTCGCGGGCCGGGATCGCTGCGGCCAGGCAGCAATACGAAGCAGCCAAGGCGCAACTTGCCCAGGCGGTGGCCAACGATGTGAAGGCACAGAACGATCTGGGTCGCTATCGGCAACTGGTGGATAAACAGGAAATCTCTCAACAGCAGTATGACCAGGCAGTAGCTGCTTCGAGAGCCAGTGCGGCCGCCGTCGATGCGGCTCGTGCAACTGCCGACGCCGCTCAACAGCAAGTGACCCAGGCTCAGGGAAAATTGGTGCAGGCGGAAGCCAACTTAAGCAACGCCCGAACCGCCCCGAGACAGATGGAGGTCACGCGCTCCCGGGCAGCCTCCGCGCTGGCGGAAGCGCAGTTTAAAAAAGCCGAGCTCGATCAGGCGCAATTGAACTTGCAATACACGAAAGTGACTGCACCCGTCGCCGGTGTAGTCAGCGACCGCACCGTCGAAGTCGGACAGAACGTGGCTCCCGGCCAGGAATTGATGAAAGTAATTCCGCTCAACGATGTCTGGATCACCGCGAATTTTAAAGAGACTCAACTTCGCGAAATGAAAGTCGGTCAGCCGGTCACGGTCGAAGTGGATGCCAGTGGAAGAAAGTACAAAGGTAAGGTCGACAGCCTCGCCGGTGCGAGTGGAGCGCGATTCAGCCTGCTGCCGCCGGAAAATGCTACCGGAAATTATGTGAAGGTGGTGCAAAGAATTCCGGTGAAGATCGTGCTCGACCCGGGAGAGAACAACGATCAATCGCTGCGCCCCGGCATGTCAGTCGAACCCAAGGTCTGGATTCGGCAATGAGTGCTGCCGCGCCGCCGCTGGAAAAGTCCAATGCCGACCTTTGGCGCCCAGCCATCAATCCTTGGATCATCGCGATTACCGTTACGCTGGCCACGTTCATGGAAGTGCTGGACACTTCCATCGCCAATGTAGCTTTACCTCACATCGCGGGTAGCCTCTCTGCGGGGCAGGATGAAAGCACATGGGTGCTGACTTCCTACCTTGTCTCTAACGCCATCGTTCTGCCGTTAAGCGGCTGGCTCTCGTCCATCATCGGCCGCAAGAACTTCTATATGAGCTGCGTGGCTTTGTTCACGGTCAGTTCTTTCTTGTGTGGACTAGCCCCAAATCTTGCAACCCTCATCGTCTGCCGCGTCCTGCAAGGGGTGGGAGGAGGCGGCTTGCAGCCCAGCGAACAAGCCATCCTGGCCGATACTTTCCCTCCCGCGAAACGGGGCATGGCCTTCGCGGTTTATGGCATCGCCGTCGTCACGGCTCCCGCCATTGGGCCTACGCTGGGCGGTTGGATCACGGACAACTTCACTTGGCGCTGGATTTTTTTCATCAACATCCCGGTCGGAATCATTTCCCTCCTGCTTACGTCGCGGCTCATTCAGGATCCACCCTTTCTCAAGCGCCGCAAACTCAGCGAAACTAAAATCGACTACATCGGACTTGGATTTGTCGCCTTGGGCCTGGGGGCGCTGCAGATTGTCCTCGACAAGGGACAGCGCGATGATTGGTTCGAGTCACACTTCATTGTGGTTCTTTCGCTCATTGCTGCCACAGCATTGATCTTTGTGATCTTCTGGGAGTGGAGACACAAGGATCCGATTATCGATCTACACCTTTTTCGCGATCGTACGTTCGGCATCTCAAACCTTTTGATGTTCATGCTGGGTTTTGCTCTGCTTGGCAGTACGCTTCTGCTTCCCTTGTTTATGCAGACCCTTCTTGGCTACACCGCGGAGCGGGCAGGTCTGGCGCTGATGCCCGGCGGTTTCACCATTATTATCTTGCTGCCTCTGGTGGGGTTCCTGCTCTCCCGTTACAGCCCCCGCTGGCTGCTGATTTTTGGCCTGGTTGTACTTTCCGGGTCGCTGTTCCATATGACCGGTTTTGACCTGGAGATGGATTTCCACTCGGCCGCCGTTGCTCGCGTGTTTCAGGCTGCGGGAATGGCTTTTCTTTTTGTTCCCATAAATACGGCAGCCTATGCCTTTCTGCCGCGAGAAAAAAATAACGCCGCCTCAGGCTTGATGAACCTGGCGCGCAATATCGGTGGTAGCGTAGGGATTTCTTTGGTCACCACCATGCTCGATCGCCGTACTCAGGTGCACCTTAACGATTTATCCCGCCATCTCAGCGCCAGCAACCCGGCTTTTCAGTCGATGCTGCAGGGCACCACGCAAGCCATGCGGGCGCACGGCGCAAGCGCGGCTTTCGCCACCCAGCAGGCGTATGCCTTAATTGAAGGCACGGTCCAACGACAAGCTACAATGCTGGCCTATATCGACGACTTCCGGTTGCTGGCCTGGGCCATCCTGGCCATGATTCCCATGGTATTTCTCATGAAAAAAGGAAGGCCGGGAGGCGGAATCGCGGTACACTGATGGGCGGCCTGTCGAAGGGAACCCATGTTTCGCCTCATCACCATTGAGCGAGAGTATGGCTGCGGGGGTGGCGCCATCGCGGCACAACTGGCGAACCAGCTGGGATGGACGCTCTGGGACCGTCGTCTCACCGAGGAAATCGCCCGCCTGGCAAACGTCGATACTTCCGCCGTGAAGCGTTGTGACGAGCGCATGGACGGCCGGTTCTACCGCTTGGCAAAAACCTTCTGGCGGGGAAGTTACGAGCGCAGTGCTCATCTGACGGGTCAGACTTTCGACACTGACTGCATGATGGAGATGATGGAAGAAATCACCGCCAAAATTGCTCAAGAAGGAAATTCGGTGGTGGTGGGGCGGGGAGCCCCTTATTTTTTGCGCGACCAAGCAGATGCCTTCCACGTTTTCCTTTACGCCCCGCGCGCTGAAAAGTTGCACCGCCTGGTGGAGGATGGGGCTACGCATTCAGAAGCGGAAGCTCTCGTCGATACTGTCGATCGCGAACGCGTTGCCTACGTGAAGCATTACTTTGACGCGGACTGGCCCACCCGTTCCTTGTATCACGTGATGGTCAATACGGCCGTGGGTAATGAATCGGTCATCCAGACAATTCTCCATACCATGCATTTAATTGAAGGTTATCCGAAAGCCACGGACTACGATCCGCAGAAAGTCTCCGCTGCTATCGAGCCTTAGCTTGGTCCTCGCCATGGCGGTGCCGGGCAGCAATCCTCTGCACAAAAATTGGGGCGGGGCCCAAACGTTCCTAGCGCGCGACGTTCAGATCCCGGGCTCGTCCTCTCCAGAACGAGTTCCCGAATCATGCGGATAAACTTCGGATGCACGCCCACGGTTTCTGCTCGAGCCATAGGCAGCTCCAGCGAAAGGCAGAGCTGACGCGCTTCTACATCCAGGTCATACAACACTTCCATGTGATCGGAGAGAAAACCGATCGGCGCCAGCACCACAGCCGACGCGAGGTTCTCAGCCTTCACGCGTCGCAGATAGTTCAGAATATCCGGCTCCAACCAGGGCTGACTGGGAGCCCCACTGCGGCTCTGATAGACCAGTGCATCCTTAGTCTGGCCGAGCTCACCGAAACCAGTCTGCGCACTTCCTGCAGCTGTGTCACGTAGTCGCTCGTGTTGGCCATGGAGAGTGGAATACTGTGCGCGGTGTAAACGACTTGTACATTTTCTCGGACTGCGGCTGGAAGTGTCCGCAGCGCATCTCCCACGCGCTCGACCGTAGCCTCAATAAACGCAGGGTGGTTGAAGAATACCCGCAGCTTGTCCACTTCCGGCGCGCCCGGCCCCACTTCGCTTTGCGCGCGTGCCATGTCTTCGCGATACTGCCGGCACCCGGAATAGGAGCTGTAGGCTGAAGTCACAAAGGCCAGCGCTCGTCCGATGCCATCCTGCTTCATCCTGCGCAAAATGTCGGGCAGTAGCGGATACCAGTTTCGGTTTCCCCAATAGATCGGCAGCGGGCGGCCGTTTCGTTCCAACTCTTTTTCCAACGCGGCAATCAGTTCTCTGGTTTGCTGGTTGATCGGGCTCTTGCCTGCAAAGTGGTAATAGTGTTCGGCTACCGCGAGAAGCCGCTCACGCGGAACATTTTTTCCGCGCAGCACGTTTTCGAGAAAGGGAATCACCTCTTCACGAGATTCGGGTCCGCCGAATGAAACAACCAGAATGGCTTCATAGTTCATTTCGAGAATTATTTGAGAAATTTACACAATTAACCGGCTGCATCTCTGAAGCAACGGTTGACCTTCGATCATCTATAACGTCTCACGATTTGCTCCCCATTGCCAAATGTTGGCTTTCGCAAAGCGACGAAGCCGCATGTTAGGCTTTTGCGGAAGCTAATGGGGAAGACTGAGTGATTCGCCGGGTCTTTAAAGCATTTCATTATCGCGATTTCCGCTTGATGTGGATTGGCGCCTGCACTTCCAGTATCGGCACCTGGATGCAAATCGTCGCTCAGGGCTGGCTGATCTACCGCCTCAGCCATTCGGCCTTTTTGCTGGCCCTGGATCAATTTCTTGGAGGCATTCCAATCTTTCTATTCTCTCTGATCGGCGGCGTGGTTGCCGATCGCGCGGAGCGGCGGAAAATTCTGCTGGGCTCTCAGTATGTTCAGATGGCTACCGCCGGCCTCCTGACCATTCTGGTGATAACCGATCGGGTCCACGTCTGGCACATTCTCTGCCTTTCGTTTATTTCCGGCTTGGCCCAGGCTTTCGGCGGGCCAGCCTACCAGGCACTGATCCCGACCCTGGTCGAGAACGATGACATGCCGAATGCGATCGCGTTGAATTCGATTCAGTTCAACGTGGCAGTCATGGTCGGGCCGGCACTCGCGGGCCAGACTTTAGCGAAGCTGGGTGAAAAATGGTGCTTCGGGCTGAATGCACTGTCCTTCCTCGCTCCTATCATCTCCCTCTCGATCATCCGCGCCCGTTTTCTGCCGCTGAAGACCACCGAGTCCATGTTCGCCAGCCTGAAACAAGGAATCCAGTTCGCTCGCAAACAAAGTTCAATGGAAGCGCTGATCTTGCTGGCTTTCTGCATGACAGCTCTGGCCATGCCCATGCGAACTTATATCCCTGTGTTCGTGAAAGATATCTTCCATCGCGGTCCGGAAACTTACGGAAACTTACTCGCGCTCATGGGACTGGGCTCGATCTTCGGCTCGCTCATGGTCGCGAGCGCCGGTAATTTCAAGAGAAAAGGATTCGTAGCCCTGTGTGCGCTGATCTGTCTGGGCGCTGGAATTTCCGGATTCGCGCTTTCAAAATCGGTGCCGCTCAGCGGGATTATTCTGGTTGTGGTCGGCGCGTCTATGATGGCGGTGTTTGCTACCGTGACTTCCCTGGTGCAACTTATAACGACGAACGAGATGCGAGGGCGTGTCATGAGCGTCTACAACGTCGCCTTCCGCGGCGGAATGCCTTTGGGAAATTTGTTGTCGGGATGGTTGGTCCCGATCTTTACCGCGCCGGTCGTTTTGGGCGTGAACGGATTTCTGCTGGTATTACTGGCACTTTATTTCCTTCTGCTGCAGCGCCGCTTGGCTGCGCTCTGAAATCGTCCTTGGGCGGCTCGCTTGTCCATGAGCGGGGCCGCGCCCGCGAATTATGTAGAATATCCGGGAGAAGGATCGGCGCTGGTTCGCTGGATTACTTTCTTGTCGCTGATTCCCGCGGAGTGGAAATCGAGTGGTTGACACCACCAACATTCGAGTGGGCAGATCGTCCGCCCCACAAGCGATTTCTGAAATCGATATCCTTTGGATCACTGCAGGTCTCGGCTGCGATGGCGACACCATCGCCATGACCGCGGCGACCCAGCCCAGTATCGAAGACATTGTTCTGGGATCGATGCCATGGATCCCCAAGGTACGTTTACACAATCCGTTTCTCGCCATGGAGAACGGAGATGACTTCTTAGAGCATTTCCGTCTCTCCGCCGATGGCGATCGGGCTCCTTTCATTCTGGTGGTTGAGGGCTCGATTCCGGATGAGAACAACAAACGGGAAGGCTACTGGGCTTGTTTCGGTACGGATAAGAAAACAGGTCAGCCCATTACTACCTGCGAATGGATCGATCGATTGGCGCCCCGCGCCTGGGCGGTGCTGGCTGCGGGAACTTGTGCGACATACGGCGGAATCCACGCCATGGAGGGGAATCCGACCGGCTGTATGGGGCTTCCTGACTATCTGGGGTGGCAGTGGAAGTCGGCGGCAAATATCCCGATTGTTTGCGTACCCGGATGTCCGGTGCAGCCGGACAATTTCATGGAGACGCTTCTCTATCTTCTGTACATGGCTGCCGGGCGGGCTCCTATGATTCCGCTTGATGAAGCGCTGCGTCCAACCTGGCTTTTCGGTGCGACCGTTCACGAAGGCTGCGATCGCGGCGGCTACTACGAGCAGGCAGAGTTTGCCGAAGAGTACGGATCCAAACTGTGCATCGTAAAACTTGGATGCTGGGGGCCAGTGGTGCAATGCAATGTGGGCAAGCGGGGTTGGATGGGCGGAATCGGCGGCTGCCCCAATATTGGAGGCATTTGCATCGGGTGCACCATGCCGGGATTTCCGGATAAATTCATGCCCTTCATGGACCAGCCTCCTGGTTCACTATTGTCATCGAATGCGGTAATGACTTACGGGAGGGCAATCCACGCCCTGCGCAGGTTTACGCAACTTTCGCTAAACAAAGAGCCGGCCTGGCGCCGCAAAGCGGCAAAGCCTAACGTTTAACCATTGCAATGCGCGCGAGATTTGTTTGGGGATCGCCTTATGGTGACTGCGGGAAGACGGGAGTTACTTTCCCAACTGGACCAAATTGAGTCGAACCGAAAGGCTGTGATCAGTCCCGCGGAGGCCGAATCTCTTCTGGTTGATCTTGCCGCCGTATTTCTCAGCGGCTCCCCCCGCCCATCGACATCGGCCGATTCGCCGAATGAAGATGAAGACGATCGGGAAGAGCAGCTGCCGAAAGCCGATGCGATCTATCGTGCTCTGGTCGAGCAGATTCCCGCTGTGATTTTCATGGCTCACCTGGACCGGGGAATCGGGGAAGCCTATGTCAGTCCTCAAATCGAGGCGACTCTCGGTTTTTCGCAGGAAGAATGGTTGGAAGATCCCATTCGCTGGTATCAGCAGATTCATCCCGAGGACAAACAGCGCTGGAGTGTTGAAGCTGCTCAAATGTTTCTTTCAGGTACACCGTTGCGCTCCGCCTACCGAGTGATCGCCCGGGATGGCCGGGTAGTCTGGTTTCATTGCGAAGCCAAAATGATCCGTAAGAAAAATGGCCGCCCCTGGTTTATCCACGGCATCGGCTTCGACATCACTGAACTGAAACAGGTTGAGGAAGAGCTGCAGCAAGAGCGGAACGTGGTTTCTGCGATTCTGCACACCGTCGGATCGTTAGTCGTGGTTCTCGATCCGCAAGGCCGCATCGTCCGATTTAATCGGGCTTGTGAGCAGGTGACGGGATATTCTTTTGCGGAGGTGGAGGGCAAGCATCTGTGGGATTTATGCGTCGTCCGCGAAGAAGCCGAGCGCTTCAGGTTGATGGTGGAGCAATTGCGGGTGGAGAATAGCGCGAAAGAATACGAGACCCCCTGGGTGGCGCGAGATGGTTCGCGACGGCTGATTGCCTGGTCAAGCACAATCCTCCCAGGAGAAAACGAATCCGCCTACATCATTGCAACCGGAATCGACATCACCGAGCGGAAGCGGCTGGAGAAGGCGATCCTCGAAATCAGCGCCGCCGAACAGCGTCGCATTGGTCAGGATCTGCACGACGGGTTGGGGCAGCACCTTACCGGGATTGCTTTCATGAGCAAAGTTCAGGAACAGAAGCTTGCCGAGAAGGGCCTGGCCGAAGCCGCTGAAGCAACCAGGATCGTCGGATTGGTGAATGAAGCAATCAACAAAACCCGGCGACTGGCGCATGGCTTGCTGCCTGTGGCTTCCGATGCCGATGGCCTTATGTCGGCTCTGAAGCGCTGGGCCATCGAAGTGGAAGATCTCTTTCACATTTCTTGCCGCCTGCGGGTGAACAACCCGGTTCTCATCCACGATGCCAACGTGTCCACGCATCTTTATCGTATCGCTCAAGAAGCAGTGAACAATGCGCTGAGACACGGGCAAGCGAAGAACATAGAAATCAGCCTTGCTGCGAGAAACGGTTACGGTACTTTGAGAATAGAAAATGACGGCTCCGGCCTGCCGGAAAACGCCACGAATCGCTCGGGCATGGGAATGCAGATCATGAACTATCGAGCTCGCATGATAGGCGGATCGTTGACGGTGAAGTCCAGCGGAACTTCCGGCGTGACGATTACCTGTCAATTTCCGCTGCCGGAGGCCAATACTTAAGAGGGAACAAGCTCGCCTATGATCGCTAAAACGGTGAATGGCAATTCCACACCAAGAAAGAAAATGGTGTTCGTAGTCGACGATCACCCTATTGTGCGGCAGGGTTTAACCTTGCTTATCAATCAGGAATGTGATCTGGCGGTGTGCGGCGAAGCCGAAGAAATGCACTCCGCATTGGCGGCGGTTCTGGCCGTGCGGCCTGATATTTTGATCGTCGACATATCGCTGAACGGTCCGGACGGGCTGGAGTTGCTTAAAAACGTCCGCATCAGTTCTCCGCGCCTGCCGGTGCTCATCCTTTCGATGCACGACGAATCCATCTATGCGGAACGGGCGCTGCGAGCCGGTGCGAACGGCTACATTATGAAGCAAGAAGCCACCGAGAAAGTTCTGGTGGCGCTTCGGCGCATCTTGAGCGGAGAAATTTATGTCAGCGAGAAGATCGCCAATAGCATGCTGCAACATTACGTCCGCGGCGCCAATCCTTCCGAAGCTTCCTCGGTCTCTGAACTGACCGACCGCGAACTGGAAGTCTTCCGCTTAATTGGCGAAGGTCACGGAACGCGTCAAATTGCTGAGGCGCTCCACCTCAGCATCAAGACTGTGGAGTCCTATCAGGCGCATATCAAGGAAAAACTTTCGCTGCGCAGTGCGCGCGAACTTGTACAACACGCCGTGGAATGGAACGTCCGCGAAAAGACTTCCCTGAATTGAAAATCTGGCCAAACTTGATCAGCATCCTCGCCCCCGGCTCTCTTCCATCATTAGCCAACCGATAGGGGTTTCCCTGATGCAATTCTTGGGACTTCCTTGGAGAAATAAAACAGGGCCACTGCCCTTGCTCCATTTTTGCGATAGGCCGATTCTGGTCTTCGATCCGAATCGTTGATTTCAACGATCAGGACTAACGATCAGGACCATCGAAGCAGGGGATCGCAAGTTGTTGTCTGCCGCATCCGTTCGCCATTCTGATTATTGTTTTACTTGTTGGAAAGGAGCAATCCAATTATGGGAACATCCACGGTTCCGTACGGTCGATCTACACAAAAGGCTCCGGCAGTTAAGGAAGTTCATATCCTCTGGATCACCGCTGGCCTTGGTTGTGATGGAGACTCCGTCTCGATCACGGCAGCCACCCAGCCAAGCGTCGAAGATGTGGTGTTAGGCGCAATTCCGGGCTTACCTAAAGTGCATCTGCACAATCCAGTGCTGGCTTATGAAGTCGGCGATGATTTCATGAAGTTTTTTTACGATGCCGAGGAAGGCAAACTCGAACCGTTTGTGCTGGTCGTCGAAGGATCAATTCCCAACGAGAACATCAAGAAAGAAGGTTACTGGGCCGCGATGGGAACCGACCCCACAACCAACCAGCCCATCACCACCAATGAGTGGATCGACCGGTTGACGCCCAAGGCGCTGGCGGTTATTGCCATCGGAACCTGCGCTACCTACGGCGGCATTCACGCAATGGAAGGAAATCCCACCGGCTGTATGGGATTGGCAGACTATCTTGGCTGGGATTGGCGGTCCAAAGCTGGATTGCCGATCGTGAATGTGCCCGGATGTCCAGTGCAGCCGGACAACTTTATGGAGACCGTACTCTACCTCCTCTACCAGGTTGCGGGTCTGGCGCCCATGATTCCTCTGGACGATCAGCTGCGTCCAACCTGGTTGTTTGGCAGGACCGTCCACGAAGGTTGCGACCGCGCCGGCTATTACGAGCAGGGTGATTTTGCGGAGGTCTACGGCTCTCCCAAATGCATCGTGAAGCTTGGATGTTGGGGCCCGGTCGTTAATTGTAACGTTCCTAAGCGAGGATGGATGGCCGGCATCGGCGGCTGCCCTAACGTGGGCGGCATTTGTATTGGTTGCACCATGCCCGGATTCCCCGACAAGTTCATGCCGTTCATGGATGAACCCCCCGGTGGGCGCGTTTCTAGTTCTGCGATTGGCGTATATGGTCGAGCCATCCGATCGCTCCGCAGTATCACCCAAAACACGGTCAACAAAGAACCCAAATGGCGACATCCGCGGGCGGAGCTGACTACCGGCTATCACCCGAGATCTTATTAGGCGCCCGTCGATTGATTAAAAAGAACACGGACTGAGGTTACTGCAACCACAGACATTAAGGAGCGATCACTATGAGCACCGTCACTGCCCCGACGAAAGACGTTCCCGGCAAATCGAGAAATTTAGTGGAGATGAATTGGGATCCGATTACCCGCATCGTCGGCAGCTTGGGCATCTTCACCAAGATCGACTTTGAGGCCAAGAAAGTGGCTGAGTGTCACAGCACGTCCTCCATCTTCCGTGGATACAGTATTTTCATGAAGGGGAAGGATCCGCGCGATGCTCATTTCATCACCAGTCGTATCTGCGGCATCTGCGGTGACAACCACGCCACCTGCGCCACCTACGCGCAAAATATGGCGTTCGGAGTAAGACCACCTGACATCGCGGAATGGATCGTCAATCTCGGCGAAGCCGCCGAATACATGTTCGACCACAACATCTTCCAGGACAATCTCGTTGGCGTCGATTTCTGCGAGCAGATGGTCAAGGAAACCAATCCTAAAGTCCTGGCTAAGGCGGAATCCACTGCAGCTCCGCACTCCAACGAGCACGGCTTCCGTACCATCGCTGACATTATGCGGGCGCTCAATCCCTTCACTGGTTCTTTTTATCTTGAAGCTCTGCAGATGAGTCGCATGACCCGTGAAATGTTCTGCCTCATGGAGGGTCGCCACGTCCATCCATCAACGTTGTATCCTGGCGGAGTTGGAACCGTCCCCACCGTTCAGCTTTTCACGGACTACATCGTCCGGCTGATGAAGTATGTGGAGTTCATGAAAAAAGTCCTCCCCCTGCACGACGATTTGTTCGACTTCTTCTACGACGCATTGCCGGGATACGAAGAGGTGGGGCGCCGCCGTATTCTGCTCGGTTGTTGGGGCTCGTTTCAAAATCCCAAGGTTTGCGACTACAAGTACGAACACATGACGGAGTGGGGTCGCGCCATGTACGTCACCCCAGGCGTTGTGGTCGACGGAAAATTGGTTACCACGGACCTGGTAGATATCAACCTCAATATGCGCATCCTCCTGGGCAGTTCTTACTACGACGATTGGAAGAACTCAGAAACTTTCGTGAAGACTGATCCGCTGGGGAATCCAGTGGACAAGAATCATCCCTGGAACCAGACCACGATCCCTCGACCGCAGAAGCGCGACTTCAACGGAAAATACACCTGGGTGATGTCGCCACGCTGGCTGGACAAGCGCACCGGCGACCATCTGGCTCTCGACACCGGCGGCGGTCCAATCGCTCGCTTGTGGGCAACCGCGCTCGCCGGACTAGTCGACATCGGCTACATCAAAGCCACCGGCCATAGCGTGAAGATCTATTTGCCGAAAACCATGTCGAAACCCGAAGTTGAATTCGAGTGGAAGATTCCGAAGTGGAGTAATGCCATCGAACGCGACCGGGCGCGGACCTACTTCCAGGCGTATGCGGCGGGTTGCGCCCTTTACTTCGCGGAGCGAGCCATGGAGGAACTGCATGGTGGCAAGACCAAGACTTGGTCTGATTTCAAAGTGCCGGAAGAGGCCATTGGTTGCGGTTTCCACGAAGCGGTGCGAGGCGTCCTGTCGCATCATGTGGTGATTCGCAAAGGCAAGATCGCGAACTATCATCCCTACCCTCCGACGCCCTGGAATGCTAATCCGCGTGATATCTACGGCACTCCCGGTCCATACGAAGATGCGGTGCAGAATACCCCAATCTTCGAGGAGAATGGTCCGGATAAATTTAAGGGCATTGATATCATGCGCGCGGTGAGGAGCTTCGATCCGTGCTTGCCCTGTGGCGTGCACATGTATCTTGGCGGCGGCAAGGTCCTCAAGACCCAGCATTCGCCAATGTTTGGGGTGCAGCGTTGATCATGGGTTAGGCGGGAAAACGAAGGGAGTGAGGGCCGCCCCCGCGGCCCTCGCTTAGGATGGTTTGATAAGGATGGCTCGAAAAATATTATGCGGGATGACAAAGATTTCCAAATAAAGGTTCAGCGCATCGGGGAACTAGTCCGCGACTTGGAGAACATCACCGACCCGGAGTCGCGAGCCAGCGCAAAAGCATTAGTGCAACTCCTGCTGGACTTGCATTCCGTCGCTTTGGAGCGAGTCATGGAGATCGTCGCTAGCGGCGATGATCGGGGACAGCGCACGATCGATGATTTGGGCCGCGATCCTTTGGTGAGCAGCCTTCTGGTGCTGTATGGTCTTCACCCCCTGGACATGGAAAGTCGTGTGATTGAAGCGGTGGAGAAAATTCAACCTCGTGTACGCAAGGGGGGCGGGGAATTGGAGCTACTGGGCTTTGAGGGTAGCGTGGTCCGACTGAACCTCCACGTCAATAGTAACGGGTGTGGATCCACGGGGAAGACCCTCAAATCCATGGTAGAGGAAGCGCTTTACGAGGCTGCGCCCGACATGAACGCTTTGGTGATTGAGGGCTTGGACGAAGAATCAGGTTCAGCTGGGTTTGTTCCTCTCGGCAAACTTGGCGGAGCGATCGCGGTCCCTTCGTGATGAGCGGCCCAACTTAGAGTTAAACCTCCCCGACTAATTCGGAGTCACAAGAAACTGATCGTTGGCCAAGAATGAAGCCAGTCCAACCGGGATACGAGAACGCATTCGGAGCGCTTCGCCAGTTCATCCGGCCGCGCCGTCGCGATGTCGAGCGCTGTGAGCTGTGCAGTGCCGAAGTTGCCACCGAGCACGCGCACCTAATGGAGCCCGGCAGCCGAAAGCTGTTGTGCACTTGTAACGCCTGCGCCATTTTATTTAGCGCCATGGGAACGAAGTACAAGCGTGTGCCGCGCAGGGTGCTGGCCCTGGCGGATTTCCATCTTTCCGATGGCCAGTGGGAAAGCCTGATGGTGCCCATCAGCATGGCTTTCTTTTTTCGGAGTACGCCGGACGCCAGAGTGGTCGCGTTCTATCCGAGTCCGGCCGGCGCAACGGAGTCGCTGTTGCCGCTCGAGACTTGGACGGATATCGAAGATGCCAATCCTGTCCTTCAAGAATTGGAATCTGATGTCGAAGCTCTCCTCGTCAACCGCGTCGGATATGCGCGAGGATTTGCCGCTCCGGAATATTACGTGCTTCCTATCGACGAGTGCTACAAACTGGTTGGCCTGATTCGCTCCAATTGGCGCGGACTTTCCGGTGGAACTGAGGTTTGGCAGCGGATTGGCGGCTTCTACGATGGATTGAAGCGGCGCGCCACAGTGATCCGAGAGGACGCGCATGCCTGACCTGAGCTTTCAAGTCGAGAAGGCAGAAGCGCAGCGCTTCACTGCAGCGCCCACGCTGTTATTCAAGCTCCGCATTGCAAACGCCACACCAAACCAGACCATACATTCGGTGGCCCTGCGTTGTCAGATCCAACTGGAGGTAACGCGGCGGCAATACACTGCGGACGACCAAAATCAGCTGCGAGATTTGTTTGGCGAAGCGGAACGCTGGAGTCAGACCTTGAAGACCATGCTGTGGACTCATGCCAGCGTGGTCGCTCCCGCTTTTCAAGATACTGCAGTGGTCGACGTTCCCGTGCACTGTACATTCGATTTCAATGTGGCGGCAACAAAATATTTTCATGGCCTGGCTGACGGGGATGTTCCTTTGAATTTTCTTTTCAGCGGAACCGTTTTCTACGCCGATGAGGATGGAGCGCTGCAGGTGGCGCCAATTCCCTGGGATAAAGAAGCTCGCTTCCGGCTTCCGGTGAAGGCCTGGCACGAAATGATGGATATTTATTATCCCAATAGCGCCTGGCTTTGTTTGCGCCGCGATGTTTTCGAGAGAATTTATCAATACAAGGTCGAGCGCGGAATCCCTACATGGGAGCAAGCGTTGGAGAGCATGCTTCCCGTGCTTGAGGAAACGGCCAAGCGATGAACACTGAGCTCATTGACGCGATCGCGAAAGCGGTGCTGTACGAGGGTTACATGCTTTACCCCTACCGTCCGTCCTCGGTGAAGAATCGTCAGCGCTTCAATTTTGGCGTGCTCTATCCCAAACCTTATAGCCAAGCGCAGACTGGTTCCGATGCGTGGAGGATGCAGACGGAGTGCCTTGTCCGGGGCGCGGCCCCGGCAATCGAGGTGAGAGTACGTTTCCTGAAGTTGGTGGCTCGCACGGTTCGTGAGCAAACTGAGCCGGCCTGCGAGCGATCATCCTCCCCGCCCGGTGCATCTGTTTTTCCACAGTTCGATTGCATATCGGCGCCCTGGCAAGAAGCCATCGAATGTGAAGAAACCGTTCCGGTGCAGAATTTGAATGCGTTTACTGTCGAAGGGTTCCGGTGGAATTTTGTTTTCCCCGCCAAAGAAGAAACGGAATTCCTGCGAGATCAGGGCGGAAGGCTGATCAGAACGATTGAACGAAAGCAGGACTCGGTTTATGGGTTTATTGAAATCAGGGCTTCGCGGGCTGATGATCATCTGTTCAAGCTGCAGGTGCGGGTCGAGAATCTCACCCCGTTGGAAGGCGACCCCGACGAGACTAGCCGGGACTCGGCCCTGATGCGTTCGCTCGTCTCCGCTCACACTGTTCTGGGTGTTGCTGATGGTCAATTCGTGTCCCTGCTTGAGCCGCCGGAAGAGCTGAAAACCCTCGCCACCAGTTGCGAAAATATTGGAGCCTGGCCTGTCCTGGTCGGAGCAGAAGGGGAGCGCGACACCATGCTTGCCTCGCCCATCATCCTCTATGATTACCCGCAAATTGCGCCGGAGAGTCCGGGAGACTTGTTCGACGGCACCGAGATCGATGAGATTCTCGCTCTGCGCATCATGACGATGACGGACGAGGAGAAGCGCGAGATGCGAACCAGCGATGACCGAGCCCGCAAGATTCTTGAAAGAACCGAAGCTCTCCCAATGGAGCATCTTGCGAAACTTCACGGAACACTGAGGGACCTGCGTTCGTTGAAAGAGGAGATGCCATGAACGAATGGGAATGGCAACTTCTGGAAGCCAAGCAGCCCGTGGGCGATTTGCGCATTTCTGATGTCGAGCTGCGTCCCGGCGGTCGCGTCAAGCTTCGTCCGCGATCCGGCGGTGACGTCATGGACATCGCCCTTGCCGGTAAGACCGCAATTATCGAATCCATCGAGCAGGACTACGAAGGAAAAATCCACCTTGGTGTAGTCGTCGATGACGATCCGGGCAGAGATATCGGCCTGATGCGCCAGCCCGGCCATCGTTTCTTTTTCACTCCAGAAGAGGTCGAACCTCTGCCTCCTGGCGCTGACCACCAAACGGCCGTGGACAAATTGCCCAGTGTTCTGGTCGCCGGGATCGGCAATGTTTTCCTGGGCGATGATGCCTTCGGGGTCGAAGTTGCGAAGCGTTTGTCCACCCACGCATTGCCCAAGACGGTTCGAGTAACTGACTTCGGCATCCGCGGATACGACCTTGCCTACGCCTTACTTGACGGATACGACACCACGATTCTGGTGGATGCATGTCCGCGCGGCGAACCGGCGGGCACTCTGTATGTAATTGAACCTGATCTAGGTGACTTAGGCGGCGCAGAGGAGCAGCAGGCCGCGGTCGAAGCTCATGGCATGAATCCGTTGAACGTGCTGAGGCTTGCCAGTTCCATGGGTCCTTTGAAGCGTGTGCTTCTTGTGGGTTGTGAACCTGGCACGCTCGGCCCAGAGGAAGGTCAGATGGGCCTCAGTGAGCCCATCGAAGCTGTTATCGACGAAGCCGTGAAATTGGTTGAATCTGTGATCGAAAAGATATTAAACGGGGATGACTTGGTCGCAACAACCGTGAACAACACTCACCATTGAGAGGAGATTGGCATGGCGGTGGAATTGTATAAAGACGGCAATCACGTTGGAACTGATAAGGAAACACTGTACATCCTCGGCGGAGCGGCCTTGATTCTATTTGGGACGGGACTGATTCTCTCCAACCCGACGGTGCGACGCTATCTTGGTCAACTGGGGGTGGGAAGTCTTCTGACGGCCGCCTTGCCGGATCTTGACAGGTACTTAAAACTGCGGAACATGTGAGGGCGGCTGCCGATGGAATCAACCACGAAGACTGGCGTTCATTACGTTACGGACGCTAGAGCCAGCCAATTCACCGTGCAGGTTTTCTCCGGAGGATTGCTGTCGGCTTTTGGACACAGCCCCAAGATCGCGATTCGTGACTTCTCCGGCGAAGCAGAAGTGAATCCCGACGATATCGAGCATTCTTCCGTAAAAATTACGATCAAGGCGGAGTCTTTAGCGGTTACGGACGACATCTCAGATAAAGACCGGCGCGAGATCGAACGCGTCATGCAGATGGATGTTCTCGAGATCTCGGCATATCCTGAGATGGTTTATGAGTGCTCGAACATCGCCGCCAGCAAAGCGGGCGACGGCCAATATCAGGTCACACTGAATGGTAATTTGACCATGCACGGCATCACTCACCCGCAGACTGTTACGGCGCGGGTGGCCGTTGCTGGAGATTCGTTGCGTGCCTTCGGAAACTTTTCAGTGTTGCAAACTGACTATGATCTGAAACTGGCATCCGTGGCCGGAGGGGCACTGAAGGTTAAAGACGAATTGAAGTTTTCATTTAACATTCTGGCGCGAAGGAAAGAGTAGTTTTATGTGCCTGGCCATACCGGGACAAGTCGTCGAACTTTATCCTGATCAGCCGAATATCGCGGTGATCGATGTGGTTGGTGTACGGCGCAAGGTTGACCTGGGACTACTGCAGGATAGTTTGCCAGTCGAGGGAGACTGGGTCCTCATTCATGTCGGCTTCGCGATGAGCAAAATCAGCGAGGAAGACGCGCTCGATCAAATGCGTACGCTCAGAGCACTGGGCGAGGCGGAGGCGGCCATGCAGGAGGTTCAAGGTTACGGCCTGGAAAACACGGAGAACCTGGAAGAGTCGTGAAGCATCTCGGTACGAGCCCGGTAAGTAAGTAAAGGATTGCGCATGAAGTTTGTTGACGAGTTTCGCGAACCCGAGGTCATCAGCAGAACCGCAGCAGAGATTCGCCGCCTCGCCGATCCCCATCGCCACTACCGCATCATGGAAGTCTGTGGCGGACATACTCATGCCATTTATCGTTTTGGCCTCAAGGATCTTCTGCCTTCGAATATTGAATTAATCCACGGTCCCGGCTGTCCGGTGTGCGTGCTTCCCATGGGCAGAATCGATGATGGCCTGGCCATCGCCCAAGATCCCCAAGTGATATTCGCCGCCTTCGGGGACATGATGCGGGTCCCGGGCACGCAGGGAAGTCCCCTGGAGCATAAGGCGCGAGGCATAGATGTGAGGATTGTTTACTCCCCTGCTGACGCGCTCAAACTTGCGGAGAAGAATCCCGACAGGCACGTAATGTTCTTTGCTATCGGATTTGAGACCACGGCACCGTCGACAGCGCTGACCCTGATGCGAGCGAAGGCCCAGGGCCTCGGGAATTTTTCGGTTTTCTGCAATCACGTGACGATTATTCCCGCCATCCGCGCGATCCTCGATTCTCCGGACATGAGGATCGACGCATTCATCGGTCCAGGTCACGTCTCGACGGTCATCGGTTGTCGGCCCTACGAGTGGATCGCGAAAAATGAGAGTAGACCGGTTGCGGTCTCCGGATTCGAACCGCTGGATATTCTGCAGTCCATCGTGATGGTGCTGCGTCAACTGAAGGCAGATGAAGCCAGGATCGAGAATCAATACAAGCGCGTCGTACCGTGGGAGGGGAATCGTGCGGCGCTTCGAGCCATGGCAGAGGTGTTTGAGTTACGCCCCTATTTTGAATGGAGGGGACTCGGGTTCATTTCTCAGTCCGCCTTGCGCCTCCGGGAAAGTTACGCAACCTGGGATGCGGAGCGGCGCTTCGTTATTCCCGGAGTACGAGTGACCGATCCCAAGGCGGCGCAGTGCGGTGAAGTGCTCAAAGGCGTGCTGAAGCCTCATCAATGCAAGCTCTTTGGGAACGAGTGCACTCCCGAACATCCGATTGGCGCACTTATGGTTTCATCCGAGGGATCATGCGCAGCGTACTTCAATTACGAACACCGCAAAACGGCAATGGTGAGCAGCATAAGCTCGGTGGCCTGAACGGTGCCGAGGGCCAAGGCTCGCTTCAAGCCTCGCCCGCCAAGGTTCGCTTCCGCGAGCCGCAGATCGAGATGGCTCACGGAGCCGGAGGCAAGGCTAGCCGCCGACTCATTGAAGGTCTTTTCGCTCCATTGCTTATTGGCTCCTCTGCTCAGTCGTTGGGAGATGCGGCCCATCTTGATTTCAATGGAATAAAGATTGCTATCACAACCGATAGTTTTGTTGTCAAGCCGCTGACTTTTCCCGGCGGGTCTATCGGAGAACTTGCAGTGAACGGAACGGTAAACGATCTCGCAGTTTCAGGAGCGAGAGCTGAAGCCATGGTGGTCACGTTTGTGCTCGAGGCCGGGCTGCCGACGCCGGTGCTTGAGGCTGAGGTGCGTGCCATGGGAAGCGCTGCGCGCGACGCTCGAGTCGCGATCGCAGGGGGGGACACAAAAGTCGTCGAGCATGGAAAAGCTGATTCGATGTACATCACCACCACCGGAATCGGCCGGCCTATTCAGGGATTAAAGATCGATCCAAGGTCGGTCCGCCCCGGCGATAAGATTCTGCTCTCCGGGCCGATCGGCGATCACGGTATCACCATTCTTCTGGCGCGGGGAGAACTCGACCTGGAGGCCGATCTCCACTCTGATACTCGTTCGGTTCTGCCGCTGGTTGAGGCCCTGGCGCACCAAGCGGGGCCCGGTGTTCGCTGGATGCGCGACCCGACACGTGGCGGTGTGGCCACTTCGCTGAACGAACTGGCCCGCGACTGCGGCCTCGGCATTGTTGTCATGGAAGAAATGATTCCGGTGCGCGACGCAGTCCGCGGTGCATGTGAGTTGTTAGGGCTGGACCCCCTGCATATTGCGAACGAAGGCCAGTTCCTCGCAGTGATTGCGCCCGAATATGCAGACGCCGCACTCAACGCCTTGAACTCGGCGCCTGGCGGCCAAGATACCCAGATTATCGGAGAAGTCCGCGAACAGCCATCTGGTGCGGTTCTAGTCACCACGCGTTACGGTGGCAGCAGGATTGTGGATATGCTGGTCGGCGATCCCCTGCCGCGCATTTGTTAGGATTTTTAGGGTAGTGCCATGGCTACAGTTTGTGGGCTGGCGACTCAAGTGGAAGAGCGCCTGCTCGCGCGGAACCTGATCGTCGAGGCTTTTTTTTCTCGGGAAGCACCCCGCTTGGCGCAAGCCTGCCGCTCTATGTCCGAGCGATTCCTCAGGGGAGGCCGTCTGCTTGCCTTTGGACGCGGTCCCTACGCGACCGATGCCCAACACGTCTCCGTCGAATTTGTTCATCCCGTAATTGTTGGAAAGCGCGCGCTTCCCGCGCTGGATCTTTCCCTGCTTTTCAGGCCCTGGCTGGAAACGATACTTTGTCCCGAAGACATCGTCATGGGATTCGGCCCTCCGCAGGGCGACGATGAGATCCGTTCCGCTCTTGGGTTCGCCCACGCTCGAAATGCCCTGACCTTCGCCCTTTCCGGTTTGGAAGGCTCCTACGCGGTGGAAGGATTCACGCCGGATCCGTTCATTCATCAGGAAATTATTGAGATTCTTTACCATACGTTGTGGGAGAGCGTACATGTGTTTCTGGAACATCGCGAACTAGGCCACGATGTTGGAGACGCCGGCTTCCTCTATCCATTTCTCGGTCAGGAAAAGCAGCAGACCCGGGACTTGGAATCGGAAGTGACGACCTCGATCGGGATGAAGGTGCAGGACGACTCGAAGCTGCGCGCGCAGGTGGCTAGCGATCAGGCCGAGCAGATTGGTAATGCTGCCCGGGCGATTCATGAGCGCCTCGCGAAGGGCGGCAAGCTTATCCTGTTCGGAAACGGCGGGTCAGCGACGGATGCCAACGACTTTGCCATCGATTGCGTGCAGCCGCCCTCCGGCTATCGTGCGGTTCGGGCTATATCGCTTTCCATGGAGCCCGCTAACATCACCGCGGTAGCCAACGACGTGGGCACGGAAGTAATTTTTCTCCGACAACTCATCGCGCAGGCCCGCCCGGAGGACATTGCCATCGGAATTTCCACCAGCGGCGGCTCGCGCAACATCGTCATGGCGCTCGAAGAGGCTCGGAAGCGGAAGTTGTTGACCGTTGCCCTGCTGGGTTATGACGGCGGCGAGATTCGCCGGCGACTGTTGGCCGACTTTCCTCTGGTTGTCCAATGCGACTACATCCCGCGCATTCAGGAAGTACAAGCTTCCATCTACCACGTCATCCGCGAAACTCTGGAGGTGCTGAGCCGTGGCCAAGCTTGAACTTTTCGGCACAGCGCGGTGCCCCCATACTGAGGAAATGCGCGAGTGGCTGGAATGGAAACGTTGCGAATTTGTCGAATACGACGTCGAAGCCGACGCCGTGGCGCGTCACCGCATGCGTGAACTGGCAGCGGGGCAACGCAGTGTGCCGCTGCTGGTGGAAGATGGCAAAGTGATCCAAATCGGCTGGCAGGGTCGCAGTTGCTTCTTGGATGTGGAGTAAGAATGCCCAGCGCTTGCTCCATTCGAGTTCGCGGAGTCGTGCAGGGAGTTGGCTTTCGTCCGTTCGTTTATC
The DNA here is from genome assembly GCA_035603035.1 of Candidatus Acidiferrales bacterium. Lineage (GTDB taxonomy): Bacteria > Acidobacteriota > Terriglobia > Terriglobales > Acidobacteriaceae > Sulfotelmatobacter. Next base: position 45,042 of record DATNLE010000079.1, read on the forward strand.
GATTGGCTCGCGAAAACACGTTGACCGGATGGGTACTGAATGGCGAGGCAGGCGTAGAAATTTTTCTCGAGGGCGCCGACAAGGCATTGCTGGCATTTGTTCGGGACCTAAAGTCACAGCCTCCTCCAGCATCCAGCATTGAGGAAATCGAGGTACAGAGCGCCGCGCCTCGTGGCCTGAGTGAATTCACCATTCGCGAGAGCCAGCGCCGCGACCGGCCTACCGTCCGCATTTCCCCAGATCTTCCCGTCTGCAGCGGGTGCTTGAAGGAATTGTTGGATCCATCGGACCGGCGCTACTGGTACCCCTACATCAATTGCACGAATTGTGGTCCGCGCTATACGGTTGTCCTGCGCCTGCCCTACGACCGGGTCAACACGACCATGCGCGCTTGGCCTTTGGATGACTATTGTGAAGCAGAATATCGAAACCCTGACAATCGCCGTTTCGATGCTCAGCCCGTTGCCTGCCCTGCTTGCGGTCCCAGCTACCACTTGCACCAGGGCAAGCAAGACCTACATGGAAGCAGGCAGAGTATCGGTAGCGCTGCACAGCTTCTCAAGCAGGGTTGCATCCTCGCGGTAAAAGGATTGGGCGGCTACCACCTGGCGTGTGATGCATCGAATTCTGCTGCTGTGGCGGCCTTGCGCGAGCGCAAGTATCGCAAGGAAAAGCCTTTCGCGATCATGGCAAAGGATTTGGAGGTTGCACGCGGCTTGATCGAGGTTTCATCCGAAGCCGAAAGGCTGCTGCTCTCCACCGCCAGGCCCATTGTGCTCGCGCCGGCAAGAGCTGAGTGCAAACGAGTCGCTCCAGAAGTGGCTCCCGAGAATATCGAACTCGGCGTAATGCTGCCTAGCACACCCCTGCATCATCTGCTCTTCGCGGCGGGTGCGCCGGAAGTGCTGGTGATGACCAGCGCAAATCGATCGAGTGAACCGATCGCTTACGAAGATGAAGAGGCACTGGACCGGCTGTCTGAAATCGCGGATGCATTCCTCATTGGTGAGCGCCCGATTGCCCGACGAGTGGACGACTCGGTAGCGCGGGACGGAGTATTTGGCCCCGTTATCCTGCGGCGCGCGCGGGGCTATGCGCCAGGTGCCGTAGCAAAATTGCCAACTGAGCGCCCCATTCTGGCGGTAGGCGCCGACCTGAAAAACACAGTGACGCTGGTTGTCGATGGGCAGGCATTCATGAGCCAGCACATCGGGGACCTGACGCATTATGAATCGCTACGGGCGTTTCAGGAAACGATCCAGGATTTAGTTTCGATGTATGAAGTTCGACCGCAAGAACTGCTGGTGGTTCACGATACCCATCCGCAGTACGCCTCTACCGTTCATGCATTAGCGCTTGGAGTTCCCCGCAGTCTCGCAGTCCAACATCATCGTGCCCACATCGCGTCGGTGTTGGCGGAGCGCGGAGAATGGGAGAAGCCAGTGGTCGGAGTCAGCTTCGATGGCACGGGTTATGGAGACGACGGCAGCATTTGGGGTGGCGAGATCTTTGTAGGCAGTATTAAAGGGGGCTTTGAGCGCATCGGGCATTTGCGCATGGCCGCGTTGCCGGGCGGTGATCGAGCGGCGCAATATCCGGTGCAGGCTGCGGCCGGTTTTCTGGCGCAACTCGACGGCCTGCCCGACTTGACGGCGCCCCCTTTTGGTTTTCCACCGCGATATCTCCGAGCCATGGATTTAATCGACAAAGGTATTCGGACATTTCCTACCAGTTCGATTGGGCGACTCTTCGATACCGCGGCCGCGCTGCTGGGCTTTAGGCATGAAGTTACGTTTGAAGGGCAGGCCGCGATGTGGCTGGAACAGCTTGCCTGCGCCGCGCCGGCGACAGAAGCGTATCCGTTTCCATACGTGGAAGACGAATTGGACTTTCGACCGCTACTCGAATCCATAGTTCGAGAGAGGATGCGCGGCCGATCAAGGGCAGAGATTGCGCGTGCCTTCCAGCTTGGTCTGGCTCACGGCCTGCTCGAGGCGGTGGTTAACGTCCGTGAAAGTCACGATCCTGGTGCCGTGGTTCTTTCGGGAGGCGTTTTTCAGAATGAGTTACTGTTGAAAGATGTAAAGTCATTGCTTGAGGCCGAACGTTTCGAAGTTTGGACCAACCACATGGTTCCGCCCAACGATGGCGGCATCAGCTTAGGACAGGCGGCCATGGCGGCATTTGCAAGGTTAGGATGAATGGTCCGCTGACGGGGGATATGCACGAACTTTCCATCGCGATGAGCATCATTGAGTTAGCGCAGGAGGAATCAGAGCGGCGTCGCGTTCAAGTGAGCGCCGTGCATCTCAAACTGGGTGCGCTCTCTGGAGTAGTGAAAGAAGCACTGCTTGGATCGTTCGAAATGGCATGTGAAGACACTTCGTTGAAAGGTGCACGGCTGGTCATCGAGGAGCTGCCGGTCCTGATATTCTGCACCGCTTGCGGGGCGCAACGTCCGATCACCTCCGTCCAATTATTCTGCTGCGCGGACTGCGGTACTCCTTCGGGCGACATTGTGCAAGGCAAAGAACTGGAAGTGGTTGCACTGGAGGTTGAAGAATGGGATCGCAGCCCCGTTTAATCGAAGTCAGAAAAAACGTTCTGAAGCAGAACGATCTGATCGCGCGCGTGTTGCGTCAGCAATTTCGCGCGGCAGGAGTGTTTGTGGTGAGTCTGGTGTCGAGTCCGGGCTCGGGCAAGACAATGTTCTTGGAGAAGACACTCACGCGTCTTCGTCAGAGTTACCGCGTCGCCGCGCTCGTCGGAGACCTCGCGACGGAGAACGACGCGGTCCGCTTGGGGCGCAGCCAGGCGCCGGTAAAACAGATTACTACCGGTACACTGTGTCATCTGGAAGCCGCCATGGTCCAGAAAGCGCTGGAAGGGTGGGATCTCAATCAACTCGACTTCCTTTTCGTCGAAAATGTGGGGAACCTGGTATGTCCTTCGTCCTACGATCTGGGTGAAAATCTTCGGCTTGTGCTTCTTTCGGTAACGGAAGGCGAGGATAAACCGCTCAAGTATCCGACAATTTTTAACAGTGCCGATGTGGCAGTGGTTACAAAAATGGATTTGGCCTCGGCGGTTGAATTCGACTGGCAGGCCGCATACGGCAATGTCCAGGCGGTACGGCCCGGTATGCAGGTTCTTAAACTTTCTGCCAGGAGCGGCGAGGGAATGGGCGACTGTCTCGACTTCCTCCAGAAGCGTCTGCATGAATCACGAGTAGCCACTCATCTAAGCACGGTGAGCGCAACTCCGTGATCAGTTTTCTATCCATCATCGCGGTAGGATTTTTTCTTGGCATGCGCCATGCCACCGACGCTGACCACGTGATTGCGGTGACCACAATCGTAAGTCGCCAGCGCAACCTGTTGAAGGCCGCCCTCACCGGAGTGTTCTGGGGGATTGGCCACACTTTCACGATCTTGGTCGTGGGTACGGCGATCATTCTGTTTGACGTGGTCATTCCCGCCCGCATCGGGCTTTCGATGGAGTTCTCTGTGGGGCTTATGCTCATCGCGCTTGGCGGCATGAATATCGCGAACTTCATGCGCGCGGCGCGCGCGATCTCTCCCCTCCCGGAAGGATCTGACTTGGTTCATTCTCATCCTCACATTCACGGCGACTATACGCACAACCACACCCATGGACACGAGGAAACGCATTCTCACAGCCATCAAACGTCGCTAACCTGGCTTGATCGAGTATTTGGCAAGATCGGCCTCTATCAGCAGTTGCGTCCATTGGTCGTGGGGATAGTTCACGGACTCGCCGGCTCGGCCGCCGTAGCGCTCCTCATTCTCACCACCATCCGCAATCCGCATTGGGCGATTGTCTACTTGCTTGTCTTCGGAGCCGGCACCGTCGGCGGCATGATGCTGATAACCATGAGCATCGCTTCTGCGTTCAAGTTCTTTGGCCAAAAGAATGAGAGATTTTCACACTGGCTGGGATTCGCGTCCGGCTTGTTAAGCTTGGCTTTTGGTTTCTTCCTTGCCTATCAGATCGGCTTCGCGAATGGACTTTTTTCCGGGCACCCGCAGTGGACGCCCCGATAGAGATCGAACTCGCTCGGCTCAGTTCGATTGTTTTGGCAGCAGAAAATCAACGGCATCACCTTAGGCCCTTAGTGTTTGTAGACGGTTGTGTCGCTATGATAGTTGCGCCAGTCGAACCAATAGTCTTTCAGCGCAGGAACGCGGGCGAGACATTTTCCTCGGGCCGGGCCGGAAGTGGCACAGCCTTGAAAATTCCACACGCTGGCGGTCGTAGTGTCGAGTAAGTTCCAGTCCTTTTCCCCAGCGGGTTTGGCATCGGCGGAGGCGTTGGAATCGGATTGGAGAAAGAATTCGGCGTCGCGACCGTCGATGCGACTGACGAAAACACGGAAAGATTTGCCGTCCGGGCCAAGAACGAGAAGCAGGGGTGTTCCGTTGACGCGATCGAGAACCGGAGATTGTTTCGCGAAAGTTTCCCAAGGATAGGCGCGGGAGGCGCCATCAATTGCGAGCCCGATGACGAGGTCGCGGGAGTTTAAGTCGGTGCCGGGGAAGCTGATGACGACAGGAAGCTTGGCGACGTCAGGCTCCCAGTTGCTGTCGTACTCTTTGGTGTATTTGCCGACTGGTGCAAGTACTTGGCCAAAAGAAGATTCGCTTTTCCACTGGCCGAACGTGAGTTCGTCGCTGGGGACGAGATCGAGCGCTGCGCCTTGCAGCGGTCCGTAGATGGCTTTGCCGGTGATCTGCTGCCACCAGGTTCCGGTTTCCTTATCGCGCATCAGGAAATTCTGATTGTTGATCCCGGCCAGATAAAAATGTAACTCTCGTCCATTAAGACTTCGCGTCCACACCAGACCGGTGTGACATAGCGTTCAATAGGTGACAGCGATGGGCACGCCGCCGACTACATCGTTGAGGACGTGATGGTAAGCCATCTGACTGATTGGATAGGCGCGGGCATCGCCCGCGACGCGGACGGCCATGATCATTTCTTTAGCATCGAGCTTGCTCTCGGATGGCGCGAGGAACTGTGGGCCGGCGATAGGGTGGAACATCCATTCGAAGTAATTGAGACGAGCCATGACGGCGGCGAAAGTGACGACGAGCATGGCGAGCGCTAGGACGGCTTTGCTCCAGCGGCTGGAGATTCTCCACAGCGCGTAGGTCGTGATGAAACAAGCAAGAGCTAGAACCAGAGTGAAAAGCGGCGCGCGTTGCCGCAGAGACATAGCGAGCATGAGCGCGCGCGGCGCCTGATGACGAAACGGGCGAATGATGAACGCCGGAACGAAGAACATGCCAATAACGGTGAGGGCGGAGACGAAGAATAATATCCAGAGCCAGCGTGAAATCCGGTATCGCTTCAGTCCCGGGTGCGCGGATTCAATCGCTGGGCTCATAAGATCGGAGATGAGTAAGAACGGCCCGTCTAAGTCCGTCAATGGACTTAAGTCAGTCACTATATGAGAAAGATTCCAGGGGAGGGAATAGTACAAAAAAATAAAAAACCCCGGTCCGCTGATCAGGACCGGGGCACTGTTCTTGTCGCGTTGTTGCGGGCTATTGTGGAGCGAAGCTTTGGTGGAACCCCAGACTCACCACGTCCTGGAACATGGGGGTTCCGGGAGGCAGATTGGCAGGGTTCAGGAACTGGGTGTCGAAGAAATAGTTGCGAACGGGTGCGCTGTAGGTGGAGTTGCAGCACTTGAAAACGCCCGTAGCGTATTGCGAATAGTACATACTGATGAGCGAACCGGCATAATTTACGATTGCTCCATTCCCGTTGTCGCTTCGGTCCTCGAGATAGCGCAGGAAATTGTGCATGCCGCCATCGGTGCCGAAATCCTTGAGTCCAGCGGCGCTGGCCCAGCCCGGTTCGGGGAAGGGAATGCTCTTGCCTGCGGCAATCGCCATTCGGTAATAGCTGGTGTTTCCTTGCCTTCCGGCAAAAGCCGGCGGCCCCGAAACCTTCACGGCCTGGTGGGGGTTTTGGAAGCTTTCGAGATCTGTCCAGCCCACGTTCGACGTTGGAACCGTGGCAGCCGATGGCGGGTTCGAGAGCAGAGTGACGGCATCGGCAATGATGGCGGCTGCGGAGTGGGGCGTCGTCGGAGTGCCTCCGGCGGGCCAAAGGGGGTCGAGGGGGCCGGTGTTGTAGTTACCCCATACATAAACCGGTTCTTCGGAAGCAATGGTGAAACCGTAGCCGGAAGTCGCAGGGGCGATGGGGTGCGGTAAGTAGCTGCTTGTTCCAGCGGGGTTCATGCCACCATCGACGAGGCGTAGAACGTGCCGCGGACCCGTTACCATGTTCCATTCCGCAGTGTCGGGGCCGGCTGCGGCGGCGTAACATTGGACTGCATAGAGAGGGTTCGTCGAGCCGTTGATCCAGTAGGGTTGGTTCATGCCAGCTGCGGCAACGCCAAAACCCGCACCCAGATTGGCTTCGCCCCACAGGTCTACGTTGCCCCCCAGCACGGGACCCTTTATCGCAGTGTCTTCCGGCGAGTAAGGAGTGGGGGCCGTGGCGTAGTAGGTGATCGGCTCCAGAGTGCCACTCGGCACGCCATTTACGTTCGAGCTGTTGACCGTGTCGTTCAGACCGGACATTCCCGAAAAGGAGTTATAGAAAGCGAGCAAGGGATGGGTATCGGGAAGCATACCCCGGTGGTCCGAAAAATAGAGTATGTAACCATTGTTGAAAAGCTTATCTACAAGGGGGCCGTTGCCGCCGCCGTAGGGTGCCGCGCCCTGCAGCCAAAGCCACAGGTTCCCGGTGTCGAGCTCAACGGCATTCATGATTCCGTTGGGGCTGCAGTTGGTACCGATGTCGCCCGCAGGCCGGCTGTCGCGCGGTTCGCCCTCGCGGGAATCGTAGAAATTGATAGGGATCCAGTTATTCGCCGTTCCCGCGGCGCCGGTTGCCGCGGAGTTCGGCTTGGGGGCTTGCAGTTGCTGGAGGATGAGGATGGCCGGACTGATCGGGTTATAGCATTGTCCAGCAGGAGTGGCAGGATAAGTGGGGCAGGCCGGAGCTCCCGCCGCCTGATAGGGCGCGGTCGGCGCTGTATTGTAGGGACGGCCGAAGCCATATCCGAGCCACTGCTTCGTCACTCCAACCCAGCTGCCGGGATTGCTCTGGCACCCAGTCACAAGGGGACAATATTCCACTCGCAACCATACGCTCTGGCACTGGTTGCCCGCCCAGGTAACTTGGCCGTGCAAGGGCCAAGAGACCAAGGTGGTTGGGGTGCATCCGGTCGGTGCCTGATTGATCCAATTTCCTACTCCATTTTGGGCAACGGCGTAATACATATTGGCGGGTGAGAAGGGACCTGCCGTCAGAGGGATGAAGCCAGTTGAGGGTGTGCCAAGTTGCACGTCATTTGCGTCGAGAACGCCAACACCGCGTTCCGGGTGCAGGTCTTTGATTGTGTCGGCGAGAAGAATTCTAATCTGAGCCTTCTGGTAGAGGCGCGAGTTGGTCAGAAGCGTTGTATCGACCGGTGTCGGTCTGCGGATGATATCGATTGCCCCAACTTTGGAATTCTGCACGAAAGGCAACTGCAGCTTGGTTGCGCCAGTCTGTCCGTTGATTATGAAGCCGTTAAAAGGACCGGAGGACGCAGTCCAGTTGGCGGTATTAGCAGCGCCAGCCCAATGCGGGAAGCCTCCCGTCCAGCTGCCCACCGTAAGTTGCGAACAAAGCGCTGGGGTTGGGCCGGGACCGGGTGTCGGGGCGGCGGGACATCCGCCACTAGCGTTCGGTACCCAGACTTGTCCTCCGTACTGGTTGGAGGTCGGCCAGCCGTTCTCGAGTTGGTCCAAGACGACCTGGTCCACAACCGCGATCTTGTCGGTGAAGGTTAGGTTAGAGCCACCGGAGGCGAGGAATAGACTGCCGTTGGTGTGGACTCGGCCTCCAAAGTTGAAGTTAGGACCTGCAAAGTAATCGCAATCACCGTCGCAAAACACACCGAACTCGAATGCCGGTAAGAGGGCAACTTCGACAGTCCGGGTGAGGTTGACCGATGCTCCCGTACGGTTACTTAAAGCATTGTTGTTGCTAGCCTCGCCAGCAGAGGAAGCGCGAGTCGCAGTCACTTGCAGGTTGAATTGGATCAGCGACGCCACCATGCCCTGGTCCGAGCCGGCACCCACGATGTCCCAGGTACCCTTGGGATTGCCCGCAGGATCGGAGAGAGGCCAGGTGATCGGCGGCTCGTTATAAAACATGCCGGTGATGTTCGAGCCCGCAATGGCGGTCGGATAATTGGCGGGACTGGTCAGAGCCAGGATGGAGGCGGCATCGGGAGTCTGGGAGGACTGGTACAACTGAGACAGTTGGGCAGTCAGGTTCTCGATGCCCGACTCGGCGCCGTAGTAGGCCATGTTGCCTTCGAGGTCGTTGCCTCCCATGCGCTGTTCATTGGTGACCATGTACAAAAGGCCTACGGCCAGAGCCGACAATAACAAGGTCAACAAAAGCGCCGCGATGAGCGTGAAGCCCCGCGAATCTTGTCTACGCTTCCTCATTTTTCTCTCCCTCACACCTTGGCTCTTACAATTCATAAAGTTACTTATTGGCAAACGGTGCTGTTGTTGCTGTAGGAATTGCAGAAACTCATGTTGCCAGCACTGACGGAACTCGCCAGATACATGCTCTGAAATTTGCTCCCGCTCGAAACTAGACTTTGACCCATCACCCACATGTTGATCTTCTGGATCAGCGCAGGGGAGAGGCCCGCGGCGATGGGATTGGATTGATTTGCCGTAATCGAACTGTTCACCGAATTGATCACGTCGTAACTGAATTGAAGGTTGATAATGTTATCCGCTACGGGAACAGCATTGAGGCCGTTGACCTGGCGCATCAGTCGCGCAGTCTGCACCGTTCCACCAGCCGGAGGAACTTGCAAAAAATAGGTGACGGCATTGAGGCGGCAAGCGGTCACGGTGTTGCCTCCGCCGAGAGCGGGTCCTAAATTTGCAACCGTGTTAAACAGGCTATTGGGGCCAGTCTGGTTGAAATTGAGAGCGTCCGCGGCCGCGAAATTGATGACGGTAGCACTTGGGATACCTGTGATTTCGGCTACCACGGCGGCGGTTTGAGCGGCGCTGGTACCCTGACCATTGGCGCTAGCGGTGCCTTGCCCTGGAGTGCTGACGAGGAAGAACATGAGATCGCCCACAGTGAGGCCGCCGGGGGCGAGAATGTTCGTCGGCAGGCCGGCTGTGATCGTGGTGGCCGGGGCCACCGCGGCCGCATAGCCATTGACCGGAAATGTAAACGAGAAATTTGTCAGGGGAAAATTGTAGTCGCAATAGATCGATGTAATGCTGTCGTTCACCGCTGCCGGAGCGCTGTTGATGACGCTGCCATTCTGTACCCCGTTGCCGAAGCCGGGCAGGACGCCATACATGTAGTTTATGGTTCCGCCGCTGCTGTTGGGATAAGTGTCACCGGGAACATAGCAAACGCCGCCTTGGTTGCAGGCGACCTTCGCGGCTCCGTTGTTAGTGGCCATCTGCAGGCCGCCGGAGGGTAATCCGGCGCCCGCCATGCTGAGATCCTTGGTCATTATCTCGATGGCGGCGCGCATATTCTGCTGGACCTCGGCTCGCTGAGTCACTGTGAACGTGGCATTCATTCCTTGTCGGAACAGGCTGGTCATGGCGAGAATCACGATCAGGCCAAGAGTGGTTGCGACCATCAATTCCAGCAGACTGAAGCCGCGTTGCGAGTTGGAGATTGGCATCTTCATGATTTTCATCGCTCTAGTGGTAGCTGGAGATCAGTCCGTTTACGCTATAAGTTCGCGCTGGCCAACCAGGCTTGGTGTAGGAAAGGGAGACGGTCACGGCGATGAGATTCGCATTGACCGCACCGGAAGGCAGCAGCACCTGATTGAAGGTGATGGTGCGGGTGAAGTTGCCCAGGCTTTGGGTCACGTCGTCAGCCGTACCGAGGACGCCATCAGCGCCGGGCAGCACGAGGCACTCCACTCCACCTGGGCAAGCTGCGCCGGTGTCAGGAGCAGTACAGGGCACATCGTCCGCTGTGCCAACAAGGCCGTCGGGTCCGGAGCACTGCAACCGCTGTGCTCCACTCAAGAAGATACCGCCATTGGCGACGTTATTGATGGAGGCGAAAGGCAGTTGCTGGCTGTTACGCGCGGTGTATATGCTTTCCATGGCATCGAGCGCCTTATGGCGGGCGATGAGATCCTCCTGGGATGAAGCCGTGGCGCTGATCGCGGTGGCGAAACTTGCCATCAGAGCGAGTAGGCCAATAGTCATGACCACGATTGCAATCATGGTTTCGAGCAGTGTGAAACCGCCCTCCGCAACCTGCTTCTGCTCAAATCGGTTTTTTTGCGTCATTGTTGTATCCAAGTCCAAACCCCAGCTTGCTTAACCAATCGCCATCCGCGGATTCTGCCAGTAGCTCCCCAGACCGTAATCGCTCGAGAATAAGAGAGGTCGCCGCCAGGGCGCGTGGTGTAGATGACCCCGCTGTTATAGGTACCGGTATTACCCACGACGAAGGCTTGCGAAGACCCGTCGGGCATGAAGACGACGTAATTAAGAGGCGCGCCTGCGAGAGCCTGGCCGAAGTCAATGGCAGTTACGCCTGTGCCAAACCCATCCGGCGTATTGGCAGGAAAACCTGCTTGCACTGCAAAACTCATATCCGTAGGAATGGTGTAGGTGATTACTTGCTGAATCGGCGGAGCTATTCCGCCAACCGCTGCTGGCGGTGGCTGGTATTGCACCTGAATGGTGCCGGCCGGAAACCCTCCGGGGTTGAAGTTGACGTAGTATTGGTGACCCTGGGTGATCGCTAGATTCCTGGTAGTGCGCAAGGCCATCAGCGTGGTGTCATAGGCCGAGTCGACGTGGATCTGGTTCAGCATTGGACGCATGGAGATGAAGGTGACGCCGGCTAAGGTGAGACCAATGCTGACTGTGATCATCAGCTCTAATAGAGAGAAGCCTCTGTTTTTCGTCGATGCCATAAGTTGCCTTGGGGCAGTCTTGTCTCTGTAGTGCGCTACTAAGTTCTGAACCCACCCATACCCACTATTTCAACCACTGAGCTCAAAAACCTCCATGCAACACCCGCCACGGTGGCAGCACCCACTTAGTGAGGTGCGGGCATTCTTCATCGTAGGGAGGGGTGGAGGCAGCGTCAAAGCACTACGGTGTAACGCGCGGGTATTGGTCTTTTGTAATCAGAGTGGTGACTAATGTCACCCGATTGAGGCTATTACAGTTAGGCGAATTTTATGGTTGGATTGGAGCGGAGAGAATGACTGCGGTAACTTGTCGAACGAACTGCAGTGATCCTACGATGGCATTCAGGTATGAATCTTTCATCACTCCTGGTTTGCGCGGACGAGGTTTCAGTGCAGGTTCTGAACGGCGTCCTGAAGGAGCTCGGCATTCGGGTAGAGTTGTGTCCGGACGCTGTGCGCGCGGCTGTACGGTTGGCGCAAGAGCGCTTCGACCTGATCATTCTCGATTGCGACAGGCAGGCGGATGTTACTGCCTTACTGCATGAGACGCGTTCTTCCCGATTGAATGATACGACGCTGGCAGTGGCAGTGGTCGCCGGGCAAAAGAACATCCGGGAGATATTTTCCCTTGGGGTGAATTTCGTACTGTACAAACCCGTCTCTTACGAGCGTGCGTTAAGCAGCCTGCGCGCCGCGCAGAGTGTGCTCTACCGAGATAAGCGTCGCAAGGCCCGCGCTGCCGTGCATACTCAAGCGACCATCGACTACGCCGGAGTGGAACGAGCGACGGCAACGCTGGTCGATCTGGCGGAAGACGGCATGGCGGTGAACTTCGGCAAAAAACTGCCGCCGACCTGCAAAGTTTATTTTCAGTTTCAACTGCCGGGGCAGACGGCGAACGTGCGACTCTCCGGCCAGGTAGTTTGGCAAGACTGGAACGGACGCGCCGGCATTCAGTTCGTGGACGTGCCGCAGACTTCGCGGCGGATTCTGCGGGAGTGGTTGCAAATGAATCTGAGCGACGCTCCGAGACCGCAATTGGCTTCGCAAGAAGTAAAGGTGGAACAATCCATCCGTCCTGACGAGGATGGAGTACTGACCACCTCGCGCGAGAAAAAGCAAGAACTGAAGGGCAGTGATGGGGAAGCCGCGGCGCGGCTGCGCGATGACCCCAGCAATCGCCGCGGACAAATACGTTATGCTTGCCGTCTGGGGGCTGAGGTTTACCAGACGGGAAGCCCGGTGCGGCACTATTGTCATTTGAGCGACCTGAGCCCGGGCGGATGTTATCTCGAAATGCCGTTGGCTTTCGCAGCGGGTTTGACGGTTGAAATCGTGGTCCGCACTCACGAAATGAAGTTGCGACTGAGCGGCCAAGTGAAAGCTTCACATCCCAGCTATGGGATGGGTGTGCTGTTTCACCTGAATACCAACGATGAACGGCATGGTGTGCAGCAGTTGATAGATTTTGTGGCGGCTGCGTCCAACAGCAGCGAGTAGTTATCGCGGCGCAGCAGTTTCTTCCGCAACCGCATTCCGAAAATAGTCCAGCGACATTCGCAGACCACTTTCCAAATCTATCTTTGGTTCCCAGCCAAGCAGTTGCCGAGCCTTGGTGATGTCGGGGCGGCGCTGTTTGGGATCGTCCTGGGGTAGGGGTTGGTAAGCGATTTTGCTTTTCGATCCCGTCACTTTGAGGACGTGCTGGGCGCATTCAAGGATGGTGAACTCGTAGGGATTGCCGATATTCACTGGCAGATGTTCCGAAGACTTGGAGAGGCGAATAAAGCCGTCGACTTCGTCGCTGATGTAGCAGAAGCTGCGGGTCTGGCTGCCGTCGCCGTAGACGGTGAGATCTTCTCCGCGCAGAGCTTGCTTCATGAAATTCGACACCACCCGGCCGTCGTTCAATTGCAGACGAGGACCGTAGGTGTTGAATATGCGGACGATGCGCGTATCCACTTTGTGATAGCGATGATAGGCCATGGTGGCCGCTTCGGTGAAGCGCTTGGCTTCGTCGTAGACCGAGCGCGGGCCGATGGAATTCACGTTCCCCCAGTAGGTTTCTTTCTGCGGATGTTCAAGCGGATCGCCGTAGCACTCCGAAGTGGAAGAGACTAAATATTTGGCGCCGTATCTGTGGGCGACGTCGAGGGCATGAAAAGTTCCGAGCGATCCGACTTTCAGCGTGGGGATGCCGTGGAGGGTGTAATCCACGGGGCTGGCGGGACTGGCGAAGTGGAAGACGTAATCGACCATGCCCACGTCGAAGGGTTCGCAAATGTCTTTTTCTATAAATTCAAAGCGTGAGTCGTTCGTGAGGTGAGCGAGGTTACGGCGGCGGCCAGTCAGCAGGTTGTCGACAACAACCACGCTGTAGCCTTCGCCCAGAAGAGCGTCACAGAGATGAGATCCCAGAAAGCCGGCGCCGCCGGTGACCAGTGCGCGTTGTTGGTTCATGCTTTCTTGGTGCCGTTCCTTAGGGCGAGGGGAACGCCCTCGGGATGGGAGGCGGCTCGTCCCACGGAATAATAGGTGAAGCCATGAGCCGCCATCACCGCGGGATCATACAGGTTGCGGCCGTCAATCACGATGGGATACTTGAGTTCATCGCTGAGGCGGCGGAGATCCAGGTTGGCAAACTCCTCCCATTCAGTGAGGATCAGCAGAGCATCGGCGTCTGTCGCCGCTTCGTACGCGGAGCTCGCAAATTTAATGCCGGAGCTCATCACTTCCTGCGTGCGCTCCATGGCGGCCGGGTCGTAGGCGGTGATTTTGCAGCCTTCTTGCATAAGTGCCTGCACAATCAGAATGGCAGGGGATTCGCGTATGTCATCGGTACCGCCTTTGAAAGCCAGGCCGAGAACGCCAAGATGCTTGCCGCGAAGCGTCCACAATGCGCTCCGGACTTTACGCAGAAAGCGGGCGCGCTGATCTTCGTTGATCCGCATGACTTCATCGAGTAGGCCGAAGTCGTATCCGCATTCTCGGGCGACGGCGCGGAAGGCCATCACATCCTTCGGAAAGCAGGAGCCGCCGTACCCGATGCCGGGATTGAGGAAGCGCGGGCCAATGCGAGAATCAGTACCAATCCCGTGACAGACTTGAGTCACATTTGCGCCGACGGATTCGCACATCGACGCGACGGCGTTAATAAAGGAAATCTTCATGGCGAGAAATGCATTGGAGGCGTGCTTGATGAGTTCCGCACTCTTGGGGGTGGTCACGATGATGGGGGCGGGAATAGAGCTACGGTCGGGTTGCGGGATGGCTGCAGCGCTTTCGTAATATGCGCCGCTGGTGAGTGGGGCGTAGATTTCGCGGAGAACGTTTGCGCAGCGTTCATTGTCGCAGCCGACAACGATGCGATCGGGAAACAGAAAGTCAGTGACGGCGGTACCTTCGCGCAAGAATTCAGGATTCGAGGCAACGTCGAAGGATTCAGGATCGGCGCCGTTACGCAGAATGATCTTGCGAATCCACTCGCTGGTGTAAACAGGTACTGTGCTCTTCTCGACGATCACTTTGTAGTCGTCGACCGCGCCCGTGATTTCGCGGGCGACGGACTCGACGTAGGAAAGATCGGCGTCACCCCGCTCCGTTGGCGGTGTGCCCACGGCGATGAAGATGGCTGTGCTCGCATGGACGGCTCCCTTCAAATCATCGGAAAAAGTGAGGCGCTGCCCGCGGTGACGGTTCAGCAATTCCGGCAGGAAATTTTCGTGAATGGGGACTTGGCCGTTCTTGAGAGCTGTTAACTTGCGCTCATCATTGTCCACCAAAATGACGTCGTGACCGAGGTCGGCGAAGCAGGCGCCTGCAACCAAGCCCACGTACCCCGAACCAGCGACAGCGATCCGCATATTCAACTCCCCAAAGCAAATGTCCCTGAAACCTTTTCAAATGTCTTCAGAGAAACAAGCATAGAAAACCTGGGAAGTAACACGAAGCGCCCCAAGTATTGGTGGATTCTAACATTTCCGCGCATGATGACGGCGATACGAACCCTTGGCACGATGTTCCTACCCTTAAATTTTCTGCCATTGTGGGACGGCTCAGGGAACGGCTGGCCGCAGGGAGCCGCTGCGACTCCAACTGAAGTGCCGGGATAAGCGACACGGCTGTATTATCGGCGCTGTTTCGGCTATCCATAGCGGGGGACGCTCCTGGCCACGACTGACAGATCCAGGGTTGGCTAACTGCTCCAGCCAGGTTCTGCTGCCCAGCCGCCGGCTCGGCCACGACCGTCCCGACCAAAGTCCTGAGAGCGCAAAGGCATAGTAGATTGCGAGTGAAGGGATCGATTCCTTATTGACAACGTTGCACTTTAAGGCGAAACTCCGCTACAGACGTAATCTTCAGTAAATTGATTTGTGCGGGCTTAGTATGGCTCATCACCTCATGCGGCGGCCTGACTCAGCAAAGCCGGTTCAGTTTGAAGCTGGTTCACCTGAGACCGCGCCGGAAGCAGTCCCGCCGCCATCTCCCATTTACGGAAGGGAAGACTCTCCCGCAGCGAGGCAGGAATCTGATTTTGCGCAGTTAGCAGCGAAGTTTGCGGCCCACGGGGGTGGCAAGATCCCGGCAGAACTCTCCGGCGAGTTGGCCCTCGATATCGTGCTGAATGAGATTGTCGAACAAGCCTGCCTGGCGACGGGTGCGACCGGGGCTGCCATTGCCCTGGCGCGCGGCGACGAGATGGTTTGTCGTGCCAGCAGCGGAGGCACCGCACCGGAGTTGGGAACGCGGCTGGACATGAGCTCGGGCATGTCCGGAGCTTGCATGACAACCCGGCGAATCCAGTGTTGTGATGATGCCCTGACCGATCCGCACGCCGATGCGGAAATTTCGCTGCAGTTGGGAGTGCGGTCGATGGTGGTGGTACCACTTTTGCGGGATGAGGAGCTGATCGGCGTCTTCAAAATTTTTTCGGTGCGCCCG
Source organism: Candidatus Acidiferrales bacterium (assembly GCA_035603035.1). Classification (GTDB taxonomy): domain Bacteria; phylum Acidobacteriota; class Terriglobia; order Terriglobales; family Acidobacteriaceae; genus Sulfotelmatobacter. Next base: position 61,009 of record DATNLE010000079.1, read on the forward strand.
TCTGCCTTCGGCGATCGTGACCTGCGGACGCTTGAAGTATTGACCAAACGAATCCTTAATAATATTGGGGCACACCAATCTTCCCTGATTTCAACCGTGGGCGCTACCGAGAGTCTCGTGGAGCAAATCCATCAGGATGGCGGGGATGTGGGGGACCCGGCTGGCGCGTCGCCAGGGTCAGGAATCGATGACATTCCGATTTATCAGTCGCTGTCGGCGCGGCCCGAGTTGGAAGCATCAAAAGCCGCACTCCTAGTCACCCCGCGATTCGACTGGCTCGGGGCCCTGATGAGCTCGATGATAGTCGCAGTCGTGCTTGTGATGGGGACAGCGTTCGCGATGCGGATGGGGTGGTTGAAGGCCAAGGGTCACCACCATGCGATCCACTTGCAGACCAGCGCCTCGGCACCTTCTGGCGTGACGGAAACAACCCCTGGCAATCAGACTAAAGCAAGCCTGGGCATGCCCGCAGGTGAATCGAGCACGCCTCCGAACGAACACAAATCTGCAAACCGGCAACCCGAGTCTCGGACGGAGAAACCGCGCGTGCCCGAAGGCAGTCTGCGAGTCTACGAGAACGGCCGGGAAATCTTCCGAATGCCGCCATCGGCGGGAGACGGCACAGGGGCACCGCCCGGGTTGAGAAGCGCGAACCCGGATTCAGTGTTACAGCCGGCGAGTATCGTGGAATTGTCATCCGATGCCGCGGAGGGAACCCTGGTACGGCGCGTGGAGCCAGACTATCCTGAGCAAGCGCTGGCAGAGCGCGTCCAGGGAGCGGTCTTGCTTAACGTGCGCGTCGGCAGGGAAGGGACAGTGCAGGGAGTCAAGGTGATCAGTGGAGATCCACGATTGGCGGAGGCAGCAACCACAGCGGTGCGGCAATGGCGGTTCAAGCCGCACATCGTGAATGGTGTCGCTGTAGAAATGGAAACCGAGATCACTTTGAATTTTGCGCTTCCTTCGAGTTAGTCCCAATCGCTCCCGATCAGCTGATTTTTTTGCTCCGCACGGCGGTGCTGGCACCGTGGTGCTGCACCCTGCTTGAAGAGTTCATCCATCCCCCAGAGAAATGAAGTGCATGTCACGGAATACGATCCCACCCTTGCAGAGGATGCAAGGGTGGGCCTTCCCGCAATAGGTGGGCGAACCTGATAGGTGGGAGCTTACCAGCATTTCAGGCAGCGGTTTGCCGGTATGCAATGATTGGCTGTTGAGCGCAAATAGTTTTATCTCCTGGAAGGAGAATTCTCTGTTAATGACGACTATTTGAATAGTGAGCGAGAAAGGAAAACGTTTCACAAATACTTATGCAGGGATTAGCATTTCGCGAAGGTGAGTCCGATGACGAAGGACGCCGCTTATTGGATTACGAAGCTGGAACTGAAGGCGCATCCGGAGGGCGGATATTACCGGCAGACTTACAGAGCTGACTTGGTCTTAGCCAGGCAGAGCTTGCCGCCGGAGTTCAGGGGCGCGCGTTCGGTCTCGACGGCAATTTACTTCTTGCTTGAGGACCAGGATTTTTCCGCGTTTCACCGTTTGCGGTCCGACGAGGTGTGGCATTTTTATTTTGGGGTCAGGCTAGTGCTGCATGTGATCGATGAGGAGGGGCGGTATTCAGAGATTTTATTGGGGAGCGATCCAGAGCGAGGGGAACTACCGCAGGCAGTGGTGAAGGCGGGAAGTTGGTTCGCGTCGCGGGTGCGGGATGGCAAATCGTTTGCGCTGGTGGGTTGTACGGTGGCTCCGGGATTTGATTTTGAAGATTTTGAATTGGCGAAGCGGGAGGAGTTGGCCGAACTCTATCCGCGATACCGACCGTTGATTGAGGAGCTAACTCGGGCGTAGTCCTTCATCCAGCCATCGCTGCAGCTTTATACCTTCACAGCTGCGGCCTTTTTCGGGAACATTTCGCCGATGCGTTTGATTTGCGCGCCGACGGCGCGGAGCTTTTCTTCGATGTGTTCGTAGCCTCGATCAATGTGGTAGACGCGGTCGATGATCGTTTCCCCATCGGCGACCAGCGCGGCGAGGACAAGCGATGCGGAGGCCCGAAGATCGGAGGCCAGGACGGCTGCTGCACTGAGCGGAGTCTTGCCGCGCACCACCGCGCGGCGGCCTTCGATTTTTATATTCGCGCCCATGCGCGTTAATTCCTGTGCATGCATGAAGCGATTCTCGAAAATGTTTTCCGTGATGATGGACGCGCCTTCGGCTTGCGTGGCCAGCGCCATGAATTGCGCCTGGCAGTCGGTGGGGAATCCGGGGAATTCTTCCGTGGACATGTCGGTGCCGGTGAAAGGATTGTCGCCCATTACACGCACGGAATCGGCGGTAGATTTTGTCTTAACGCCGACTTCTTTCAGTTTGCTGAGGAGCGCGTCAAGGTGAGTGGGATCGCACCCGGCAATAATGAGATCGCCTCCGGTCATGGCTCCGGCAATCAGGAAGGTGCCAGCTTCGATGCGATCAGGGATGATCCGGTGTTTCGCGCCTTTCAGTTTGCTCACGCCTTTGACGTGGATGGTGGGGGTTCCGGCGCCTTCGATCTTTGCTCCCATTTTGTTGAGCAAGGCGGCGAGGTCCGCAACTTCGGGCTCGCGAGCGCAGTTCTGCAGAATGCTTTCGCCCTCGGCGAGAGTGGCGGCCATGAGCAAATCCTCGGTGCCTGTGACGGTGATCTTGTCAAAAACAATTTCCGTACCTTTGAGACGATCAGCCGCGGCTTCGACGTAGCCGTGGTCTTGCGTGATCTTGGCGCCGAGCTGTTCTAGTCCTTTGATATGCATATCAATGGGGCGGCTGCCGATGGCGCAACCCCCGGGAAGCGAAACCCGAGCGCGGCCGCAGCGCGCGACCAGCGGTCCGAGAACCAGCGTCGAGGAGCGCATGGTCTTGACTAGCTCGTAGGAAGCTTCGGGACTGGCGATATGTTTGCAGTGCAGGGTGGTGCGGTGCTGTGCGCGTCCGTAGCCGAGCTCAACCTCGACGCCCATGGCGGCGAGCAAGTTGCGAGTAGTTTGAATATCGCGAACCTGCGGAATGTTTTCGAGGATGACGGGTTCGTCGGTGAGCAGGGCGGCGGCCATGCACGGAAGTGCGGCGTTCTTGGCGCCGCTTATGCGCACCGTGCCGAGCAGCGGCTCGCCGCCGCGGATTACGAGTTTATCCATGGGTATGAGTTCCTGTTGAAAAATCCATTCTAGCGGGGAAGTGGGATGGGGGTGGGTAATCGGGAGGGCACGGTCTTGTGGGGTAGCTCCTGAAGCGCGTCTTACCACAGATAGAGTCTCAGTCAAGAAGACAGTGATGTCGTGCAGATTGGCACTCCCATCGCAGCCAGTCTAGCTGCAGAGTCGGATGTGGGGCTTCAGTCCAGAATGCACAAATCGCCGAATGTGCCACTGTGCCAGATTCTGTCGTGGGTAGTTTTCTCCACTAGCACCCAGCCCTCCTGGTCGGTTTTGGTTTTTACCTCAATCCACCGTTCCTTCACGCCTCTTAATAGTAACGGCGATGTAAGACATGCTTTTGTCGCCGAAGCCGCACAAGCTGCCTTTGTCGACCACCTCCTCAGGGTTCACCTTGTGCCATGCTCCGGTGGCGCAAAGGTTCCAGCTTGTCGCTGTTTAGACCATAGCGAAGCACTTCGTCGCCGGGTTTGAGTATTGGTCGTCCTCGCTGGGTTATCACCGCTTTGTCGGGCTCGCGGATTACATTCACGCCTGCTTATAGCGGGACCTTCTCCCCGGCCTTTAGCTCGCCAATGATTTCCACGCACTTTAGGGAAGACTCCGTTGTGTGGAAAAACCATAGCGACTGAGAACCCAGCCAGCTGATTCAGAGCCCATTCTTTCGCCAGAGATTCGAAAGGATAGGCTTCTGGCTAGTCGGTGTCCGGCGGAGCTACCTCCGTGGTTGCCGTCTTGGTGAAGAAGATTCCCTGCAGCGGGGCGGGAATCGTTTTGTACGCCGATGCCTGGTGATGGAAATCAAAGAAGTCATGGAGATCGTTAATCGCTCGCGCGTCGGCAAAGCCGAGATTGCCGAGGCCAAAGATTCCCTCAATGGCCTTCAGGATGCTGCCAAAATCGTATTTCAGGTTGCTGATATAGCCGACCTTGGTCGAATAGGCCGAAACCACCAGCAATGGCACGCGAAAGCCGAGTTGATAATCGTCCTGGTTGGCGCCTGCCTGGAACACCGGTCGCACGTGGTCGTACCAACCTCCCCAATCGTCCCAGGTAATGAATATGGCGGTGTCCTTCCAGTAGCCGGTAGCGTCGTCGCAAGACGTGTTATTTCCGATGGCATTGACAATGGCCGCCACCCATGACGGCCCTTGGCCGCTGTTGATCGGATGGTCCGAATACTGTCCGGCTGGAGTGATCCAACTTACTTGGGAGAGAGCGCAGTCGGCGATGTCGTTCAAAACATCGGGTGGTTTAGTGTCGACGTAGCCGTTCGACTCGCCCTTGGTCCATTCCGGCCCGGTGCAAACGCCGCCCAAAGGTATGCAGATGTTCGAGAGCGAGTTTGGCGCCACCCAGAGGCTGCTCTGCCCTTCGGCATAGTAGGTCCAGGTAATTTTAGGACGGTGCAGACTAAACAGGTGATCCATGGCATCGCGGGTGAAGCATTGCGTGGTATCGTCGCCAGGCGTTTCCGTGCCAAAAGGTGGCGCCCCGCTCCCGCTCGGTCTGATCAGCTGGACTGATTCTCCGGAACCACAGCCATAATCGACACCGGGACCGTTCTCGGCGACAAAGATACCTACCGCGTCGTCCGCCGCGGTAGGCGCCGAAGTAGCTCCAAAAATAAATTGATGAGCCGGATAACTCGGGCCCTGGTTGGTCTGAAACATACGGTTGCCCCATCCATAGGTGGTTGCTAAGGTTATATAGGGATCGAGAAGACCACCTCTGCTGCCGTTGCTGTTCGTTACCAGAGTGTTGTACACATACATGAACTGAGAATAGTTGTCGGCCGGGACGACGCAGCCAAAGACGTTGGCGCCACAGTCTGTCGGGACGTTGGCTGCGGGCTTGCCGCTGACTCCCTGGTTTTTGAACTCAAAATTCCAACCGCTGATCGTTCCGTTGCGCTTGGGTCCGCCGTGGCTGTGATCCAGATCGAAGTTGGTGGCTAGCCCGACCGGCTGTAATGGTACGGTCTGACCATCGGCATTCACATAAGTTGATGCGATCTCGTACGTGCCCGGAGTTCCCGTTGCGCTACATCCCGGCACGCCGCCGTTCGCTGTGCATAATCCCTGAAACAGATTGTCGGGTGTGCGGTTTTCCTGAAAAATCACAACCACGTGCTTAATTGGCGTCGTGCCGTACTGCGCACCGGCGAACGGTGACAAGAGTCCGGGACCGATAAGTAAGCAGACCCTGAGAGTGGATTTCATGGTGTCTCTCCTTGGCGACGGAAGCGGCTAAGGAATTCAGAAGCGGAGGCTGAAGGCTCCAACCACAAACGACCAGTGGTTATGAGCCTCGAACCCGGCCAGTTCCAGAAAGTTTTTCGGGAGCCAAAAAAATGGTGCCTCCATGTCCGCCCGATCCTGCAGGTTGTCCCCGGGAACTAGAAGGTCTTACGGAACAGCCAGAATAAAGATCCCGACAGCAGCATGGCTACCGGAAGCGTTAGCACCCATGCCAGGGCTAGATTGCGGACGGTGGACCACTGGATTCCGGAGTGGTTGGCGGCCATGGTGCCGGCGATTCCGGAAGAGAGCACGTGCGTGGTGCTGACGGGAAGACCGAAGCCGTCGGCCGCGCCGATGGTGGCCATGGCGGTGATTTCGGCGACCGCGCCTTGGGCGTAGGTGAGGTGGCTCTTGCCGATTTTCTCTCCCACGGTTACGACGATGCGCTTCCATCCGACCATCGTCCCCAGGCCGAGAGCCATGGCCACGGCGACTTTCACCCAGAGTGGAATGAAGCGAGTGGAATGGTCGATGTGCTTTTTGTAGTTGAGGAGGATGGCGCTGTCGGAAGCAGAAAAAGCCGGATTGTGATTCTTCTGCATAAGGCGGATAGCTTCGCTGACGAGATACATATCGTTGCGGAAATTACGCACGCGCTCGTTGGGGATGTTCCGCATTTCTTTGTAGAGGGCAGTTTCGTTTCCGATGTCGCTGACCAGAGTGCGCAGGGCGAGCATGGTGTCAGGTGTAAAATTCTTATCGCGAATGTATGCCGTGACGTCATCGTGGGCATCGCCGACCGCCGCGTCAGGACTGACGTAGTGGTCGAGAACGTTCGCGGCTTGTTGAGACACGGCGATGAAATCCTGAGAATCCTGATAGGTAATTGCATGGTTGAGAGCATAGGCGGTGGGAACCGTGCCGATGAGAATCAGCATGATGAGGCCCATGCCTTTTTGTCCATCGTTGGAGCCGTGGAAAAAGCTGACCCCCGTGCAGGTGAGAATCAACAGGCAGCGAATGTAAAACGGGGGAGGCTCGGCGCCCTCGGGAGCCTTATAAAGCTTGGGGTCGCGAATAAGGGCCTTGGCGAGGAGCAGCAAAAGGAACGCACAACCGAAGCCCACCACCGGCGAGAGGAGCAGAGACCAGCCGATGTTTCTGGCTTGACCCCAGTCGATGCCACTGGTGCCGCTTCGACCGGAGATCAGCTGGTTGGCGATGCCGACTCCGATCACGGAGCCAATCAGCGTGTGCGAACTTGAGGCGGGCAGTCCGAAATACCAGGTACCGAGGTTCCAGATGATGGCGGCGACGAGCAGAGCGAAAACCATGGCGAATCCGGCTTTGCTGCCGACTTGCAGAATCAATTCCACTGGCAACAGGGAGACGATGGCGAAAGCTACCAGCCCGCTGGAGGCGAGCACGCCGAGAAAATTCCAGAAACCGGACCAGACTACAGCGATGTGAGGTTCGAGGGAGTGCGTGTAAATCACGGTGGCGACGGCGTTGGCGGTATCGTGAAACCCGTTGACAAACTCGAAGCCAAGCGCGACCAGCAAGGCGAGACCCAGAAGCAGGTAAGGCAGGATCGAGTCACTGTGCACGAAGGACAAGTCGCGAAGCAGGCTGGAGCCGGCATACGCAACTCCCACGATCAGCACGACACCGAAAATCAGCATGCCAAGCTTGCCGGGAGATCGCGATAGTTTTTGGTCGAGAACGGTGGACGGCGCGGTGGACATGATTATCCTTAATGTGCAGCAATGTGTAGCCGTGAAGAGCACTACTATACGGATGGATTGTTACGGCAGTGTAAAAATGCCTGCCAAAAAAAAGAGTGGTTGCGGTCCGCTTATAGAGAAACATAGTCGCGGGTTGAAACATCCAACCCTAGGAAAGTGAGGACACAAAAATATGGCCGTAGTGAAATTGGCACTGCTCGCGCGGGTGGAGGCGAAGCCAGGCAAGGAAGCGGAAGTGGAGAGTTTTTTGCGGAGCGCATTGTCGATTGTCGAGGAGGAACCAGATACCGTGGAATGGTTTGCCATCAAGATGGGCCCGTCGACGTTTGGGGTCTTCGATGTTTTTAAGGACGAAGCGGGACGGCAGGCGCACTTAAACGGGCGGGTGGCAGCGGCTTTGATGGCGAATGCGGGAACGTTGCTGGCAAAGGCTCCGGTGATTGAAAAGTGTGAAGTACTGGAAGTGAAGCCAGCGAAGTGAAGAATACCTTTCTGCTGCCATCGAGGTAGGAAAAATAGTTATCAACCCCGCGCCGGGATTCGGGCAACTAACCAAATAGATGCCGATAAACAATCCGGCAGCGCGCGTTTACGCGCGCTGCCACAATGGAGGAGTAACCATGGCAGACGACCTGGAAAAAAACAAGCAGCAGGGTGGCCAAGGTCAGCAGGGTGGCCAAGGTCAAAAGAGCGGACAATCCGGGCAGACCGGCGGCCAGCAGCAGCAGGGCAATGTTGACCCCAACAAGAAAAATCCTTCTCAGGACGAGCAGGATGAGAAGGATCGGCAGCGCCGAGCGTCGTAGTCTTTATGAGCGCTGAATTAAGGAGTTCCAACCTCCGGGTTGGGACTCCTTAATTTTTTGAGCTATTTCACCATCTTCTTCCACATCTCTCGGGGCCGGGCAGGTCCACCCTTGATAAACGGATCCCTTCCGATAAGGGGCTGCGAGGATTGCTTCGCATTGTTTACAATAGAAGATTCGTCCGCGTGCCTGGGGAAATCCCTGGGCGAGGATGAATGTGCTTTGGAACAAGCTAATCACAAACCCGACGCGTTCTCGCGCGCGCTACCCACGGTGTATTGGCGAGTGGAGGGAAGCCTGCTGGACCTGACGGTGGTCCAGCCGGTGGCGTTCTTCACCTGGAACGCCCAAACCTTTTCGGAGCGTTTTCGGCGGCGCGGGCTAATTTTCTTAATGGCGGCCCTGCGACCATTTTTGTATTCGACAAACCGTAAATTCGCGACCCGCGTTGTACACACGGCTTTGCGAGGGGTGACACGGGACCGGCTGGACCTTTTGGGCGAGGAATATTTCCAATACAAATTGAAGCCGCAATTGAAGCCTCGTGGAGCGGAGCGAGTGCAGGAATTGGTTCGTGCGGGTGCCGACGTAGTGCTGGTCAGTCAGGGGCTTGAGCATGTGATGAAGCCTCTGGCGCAGCATCTCGGGGTTAAACGCCTGGTGGCGAACCGGCTGGAATTTCGCGACGGAATGGCGACCGGACGATTGCTGGAGCCGGTGATCCGGCCGCGAGGAGCATTTGCCCGGATCCAGGAACAAAGTCCGGACGGACGGCGTGCGCCGAAGACACTGGCACGGCAACTGGATATAACGCTTGAGGAATTGCGGGCATCGGTGATTGGATCTGGCCGGGAATCAGCGGCCCTGGAACATCCCATTGTGCATTTCGAAGGACGGCAACAGGCTCCAGGATTCTCGGTGCGGCGGGCGCTGGGCGGTAAGCACGTGATGCTGATTGGAGTTACGGGATTTATTGGCAAGGTGTGGCTGGCGAATCTCTTGATGGAGCTGCCGGAGATCGGGCGGATTTACCTGCTAATCCGGCGGCAGAAATCAAATCCCGCGCAACGACGGTTTGAAAAAATCGTGGAAGACTCGCCGGTGTTCGATCCCCTGTTTGAAAAGTATGGAAACGGGCTTGGCGAATATTTGCGGGAAAAGGTGGAGGTGGTCGAGGGAGACGTGACGCGGCCGAGCCTGGGGGTGGACGCGGAAGTCGCGCAACGGCTGGAGATAAATCTTGATCTGATTGTGAACAGTTCGGGACTGACGGACTTCAATCCGGACTTACGCGATGCTTTGACCACGAATACAGATGCGGCGATGAATGTGCTGGAATTTTTGCGCGCGACGGATCATGCCGGCTTGCTGCATCTCTCCACTTGTTATGTGGCTGGAGAACGCGACGGACGGGTGATGGAGAAGCTGGTTCCGAATTACACGCCGCATCGGGTGCCGCACTTTGATGCAGAACAGGAATGGCGGTCGCTGCACGAAATCATCGCGAAGGCGGAAGCGCGTGCCGAAGGTGACGAAGTAACTGCCGGGCTCAGATCGCAATCGCTCGCGAAAGAACATGCGGCGAAAGGCTTGCAGGGCGCCGCGCTGGAGAATCAGATCCGCAAGAACCGGATTCGGTGGCTCAAGACTTACTTGACCGAAGCGGGGACGCGGAGAGCGAAAGAGTTAGGCTGGCCCAATACTTATACCCTCACCAAAAGTCTGGCAGAATCGCTGATTGTGAAGTATGGGCAGGGGCTTCCCATCGCGGTGGTGCGTCCCGCGATTGTGGAAACCTCCGTAGCCAAGCCGTTTCTCGGCTGGAATGAAGGCATCAACACCTCGGCGTCGCTGTCGTATTTGTTGGGGACGTATTTCCGGCAGCTGCCGTCGAACGAAAGCAAGCGGCTGGACATTCTTCCAGTGGACGCGGTGTGCGATGGGATGACTCTGATTGCCGCGGCCATTGTGGAGCGAAGGCACGACGAGTTGTACCAGTTGGCAACCTCGGCGACCAATCCTTGCGATATGGGACGATCCATTGAGCTGACTTCACTGGCGCACCGCAAACATTATCGGGCACAGGAAGGGCTGGAATCCTGGTTGCGCCTGCGCTTCGATGCGATTCCAGTGTCGAAGACGAGATATCAGCGAATGTCGGCGCCGGCGCAGAAGGCGATTGTGAAGTCGATTCAGCGGATCATGTCGCCGCTACCGCTAAGGAAAACGCCGCTGGTGAAGGCCGAAAGAAATCTGGAGCGGGTGGAGAAATTAATCGAGTTGTTTGAGCCGTTCATCCTGCTGAATGAGCACGATTTTGCGGCAGACAATGTGGAAAAACTGTCGCAGGCGCTGGTGGTAAATGAGCGGGACGAGTTTGGGTACAAGGCGCGGCTGCTGGACTGGTGGGACTATTGGATCAACGTGCACATCCCGGCGCTGCGAAGGTGGACTTATCCCTTGATCGAGGGCAGACCATTGGAGGCTCGGCCGGCGCGCAGCCTGGAGAACGGTGAGACGGTAAAGACGGGCACGAACGGAAACTGGTGAATGGCGATATTTCTGACGGGATCGACGGGATACATCGGCTCGCATGTGGCGGCGAATCTGCTGCGTGACGGCGCGGCGTTGAATGTATTGGTGCGGGCGCGCGATGTGCATGATGCGGAAGCGCGACTCTGGCAGGCGCTGCAGTTACATCTGGAGTTTCCGCAGTTCTATGAATACCTGCAAACCCGGGTGCGCGTGTTCCGGGGGGATTTGACGGACTCCGGCTTCGGATTGGGGCGGGACGAATACGATCGCCTGGTGCATACGACGGATTCAGTGATTCATTGCGCGGCATCGCTAAATCGCAAGTCCGAAAAAAGTTGCCTGAATGTGAACTTGCGGGGCACGCTGGAAGTACTGACGCTAGCGCGGCATGCCGAGCACTATCACGGACTGTACCGTTTCAGCCAAGTGAGCACCGTTGCGGTGGCAGGGAAGAGACAGAACGAGGTCGTTAGCGAGGATCGTTCGATCGACTGGGAGCGGTCGGATCACGATCCGTATGCGCGAACCAAGAAGTTTTGCGAGCACATGATGCGGGTGCTTTTGCCGGAGACTCCTAAGACGATTTTCCGGCCGAGCATTGTCCTCGGCGACAGTCGATATGCGGAGACTACGCAGTTCGACATGGTGAAGGCCTTTGTATTTCTGGCTGGGCTGCCAGTGCTGCCGTTTCGACCCACCGACAAGATCGACATTGTGAACGTCGATTTTGTGGCCAATGCGATTTCGACGCTGCATCAGAAGGATGGTCCTCAGTTCGACACCTATCATCTCTCGTCCGGGACGGAATCGCAGACCTTCCGTGAAATTACCAAGGCATTAGCGGCCGCACAGAATAAACGCGCGCCTGTATTTGTGCCGGTGGTCGAGCGTCCGTTTTCCGGATCGGTAAATTTTCTCGCGAATCGCAGAGGACCAATTGGAAAAAGTGCGTCGCTGCTGAAGGTGTTCATGCCGTATCTGGTATGGAACACAGTTTTCGATAACACACGGGTGACCGCGGAACTGGGGAAAAAGCCGGTGCCATTTTCCGAGTACTGTTATCCCCTGCTAAAGTTCAGCAGCGAAAATAATTTCGAGTACAAGTATCGGCCCTGGCCAGCGGCAGCGGGAGGGACAGCCGCATGATGGATTTCATTCTGGAAGCTTGGGTCAGCAGTTCGATCGAGCGTGCGAAAGCCGCGTGGATGCTGGGCGCAGGCCAGCGCTGGAGGCCGGGGCAGAAGTTGAAACTGCTGTTCGCCGGTTACAACGGAACTCGCAACATGGGATCAGATGTTCGGGTGGAAGAGATGTTGCGGCAGATCCGGCACATTCTAGGCGCCGAGCGCGTGGAGTTGAGTGTGATGAGCCAGAATTTCGACTTCTCGCGCGGATATTTTGAGGGTACGAAACAGGTACATCTACCTGATATCTTTCCGCCATTTCTGGCGCATGAAGTTCCGCAGCACGACGGAGTGGTGGCCTGCGAAGGGTCGATGTTCAAGAGCAAGTTCGCCAATGCGCTGACCACCATGATGATCGGATCGCTGGGGATTGCGGCGGCTCAGAACAAACTCTCCGTGGGATATGGAGCGGAAGCCGGGCACATGGATCCACTGGTGGCAAAGATGTGCGCCCGCTATTGCCGAAACTCATTCGTGATTACGCGGAACGAGGAGTCGCGCGGCGTATTGCGCGAGTTGGGAGTGCCGACGGAACTGGGAACTGACACCGCGTGGACGTTCGAGCCTCGTCCGCCGGAGTATGGGCAAAGCGTGCTGCGAAAAGTTGGTTGGGACGGACGAACGCCAGTGCTGGTCGTGTGTCCGATTAATCCGTTTGAATGGCCGGTGAAGGCGTCGGTGGCAAAATATGCGGTGCGCAGTTTGACGGGCGCTTACAAGGACAGCCACTACCGCACGGTCTATTTTCACAACTCGGGTCCGGCGGCGGAACAGGCCTATGGCAAGTATTGGAACGCCATCGCGAATGCGGTCGATGCATTCCGCCAGAGGAGAAATGTTTTCGTGATTCTGGCGGCAACCGAGCGGTTGGATGCGCGTCCGGCCAACCGCATTGCGGAAAAGCTGGGAGGAGTGCCGGTTCTGACATCTGACGACTACAACATGTATGAGTTGGCGAGCGTGCTGCGGTCGTGCCAGATGATGGCCTCGTCGCGGTATCACGGAATCGTGACATCAATGCCGGGTTTGGTGGCATCGGCGGGAATCACGATGGATGAGCGTATCCGCAACTTGATGCGGGAGCGCGGCCAACAGGATTTGCTGATGACGGTGGATGATCCCGAACTTGAAGCAAAACTTTTGGCGGCCCTGGAAAAGTTGAGTTCTGAGGGCGAATCCATTGCGAGTGGCATTGCGCAAACGGTGGTGAAGAATTTGAAGGTTATGGCACGCATGGGGGTGTACCTCGAAGAGGAGGTGCAGCGAAGATACCCGGAGTTTGAGACGCGTCGTGGCGAATGGAGTTGGGAGGATTATTTGCCGCCATTGAGCCCAGGGTTGCGCCATCTGTTGGCGGTTCACAACTGAAGATCCAGTGTTCTTCAAGAGCATAATCTCACTATCCATATCTTGAATACGATCACTTCATTCGTCGAAGATATTTTCTCACAGCTGCGGGCAGCGGGGGGCACTCGCATTCTGGCGGAGATTCACGAAGGCGAGATCAGTGGCGTAACCGGAAATGAATTGCTGGAGCTTGTCGGCAAAGCCGGCACCTTTATCGCTTCGCAGGGGTTGAAGAAGGGCGACCGGTGCGGCTTGTTGGCGGCCAACAGTATTCGCTGGGTGGCGATCGATCTGGCGCTGATGGCCGAAGGGCTGATTGTGGTGCCGCTATATTCGCGGCAGGCGCCGGCGGAACTGGTTGCCATGATGAAGGACTCCACTCCGTCGCTGGTATGTTGCGGCGACGCTGCGTTGCGGGACGCAGTCGCGGAGAACTGGATGGATGCGCCTCCCCAGTTTTTATTTGACGAGATTTTCGCAGGCGTGGACGGAGTTCAACTAAGGCGGCCACAGGTTGGAAGCGACGATGCGGTAGCCATTATCTATACATCGGGAACTTCGGGCGAGGCCAAGGGTGTGGTGCTGACGGCTGCGAATGTGGGTTTCATGCTTGACCGGACGGCGGAGCGTCTGTCCGAATTGATGTCGGAATCGAAAGGGCAGGAACGGATCTTTCATTATTTGCCGTTCACCTTTGCGGCGTCGTGGATTGCGCTGTTGACGTTTCTGAAGCGGCGAAGCCTGGTCACTATCAACGTGGATCTCGCGAAGATCGCCAACGACATGCGGGTCGTGGCGCCGGATTATTTTCTGAATGTGCCGCAGTTGCTGGAACGGATGCGGCGGGCGGTAGACGAACAATTGTGGCAGACCGGCGGAGTCGCGCAGGCAATTTATGCGCGGGCCAAGGCGGCATGGCTGCGGCATCAGGAGAAGCAACCGAAAACGAGTGATGCGCTGTGGCTGGGCCTGGCGAATCGTCTGGTATTTCCAGCGATTCGGAAAAAGATGATTGGCAAGAATTTGAAGGCGCTGATCTGCGGGTCAGCGCCGCTGACGGCGGAGACGCAGATCTATTTCATGATGCTGGGGATTCGCGTGCTGCAGGTTTATGGGCTCACGGAGACGACGGCGATTTGCACGATGGATGATCCCAACCAGGTCGAGGTGGGGCGCGTCGGTCCAGCGATTCCCGGGATGGAGATGAAGCTCGGCGACAATGATGAGATCCTCGTGCGCGGTCCGAATATTTTCTTGAAGTATTGGAATCGGCCCGAACAAACGGCGCAGGCACTGCGCGATGGCTGGTTTCACACTGGGGATCAGGGCGAAGTGAGCACCGCCGGGAATTGGCGAATTGCGGGGAGGATCAAGAATCTGATCGTGCTGGGCTCGGGGCACAAAGTGTCGCCGGAACCGATTGAGAGTGCGATTGCGAAGATCTTGCCGGAGGCGCATCAGGTGATCGTAGTCGGGAACGGTCGGGGATATCTCTCCCTGCTTGTGACTGGAGCCGTGACGTCTGCGAAGGTGCAAGCGGCGCTGGACAAGGTAAATCCAGGATTGCCACACTACAAGCAGGTGCGGGCGTTCCGCGTGATACCGGATGCCTTCTCCGTTGAAAATGGATCGATGACTGTGAACGGGAAATACAAACGAGACGTGATTTCGGCCCGCATGAAGAATGAGATCGAGGACATGTACAGCGTGAAGCCGGCAGTGTAGTTAGAGCCAGGAGAGCTTCAGCCACGAAGGTCGCCAAGGTGCACGAAGAAAGTGTCGAGCCAAAAACGCGGAGTCGGTCGGGTGGGAGCGCTTTGTCCTGGACTGTTTCCGACGGCGTGATCGAGGTGGCGCTGCATCGTCCGCCTTGCAATGAGCTGGGATCGGCGTCGCTAGAAGACCTCGAGAGGTTGGTGACGGCTCTGGCTGTCATCGAGGGGGAGGCGCATGCCCTCATTATTTATAGCGAGATGAAATCGGGATTTTGTGCAGGCGCTGATTTGCGCGAACTGTATCAGCGTTCGCAGGCAATGGATAAGGCTGAGGCTGCGAAGGGCGTGCGGGATTTTCTGGAGCGCATTCACCGCGTCCTGAATCTGATCGATGCCACGCCGTTGACCACGATTGCGGCGGTGCATGGAGTGACCTTCGGTGGAGGATTCGAGCTGGCGCTCGCCTGTGATTTGATTATTGCCGACAAGATGGCACGGTTTGGCTTTCCGGAATTGAGGCTGGGATTGATTCCCGGTTTTGGTGGGATTCCACGTCTGAAGCGGGATTTGGGCAACGCGGTGGTGAGGGACCTGTTGTTGACGGGGCGGAGTTTCAACGCTTCGAAGACGCAGCAGATTGGGCTGGTGAGCCAGGTGGTTGGCGAAGGCGAGGCCCTGCGCGCCGCTCGGGCCACGGCGGCGCAATTGAAGAAATTCGATCGAGCCACGGCCGCCGCGGCCAAGAAATTTATCAAACCCATTCCACATGAGGAGTTGCGCAGAGAGATCGATTTGTTCTGCGAGCTGTTTGCTCGTCCGGCAGTCGACGCAGGGCTGCGGAAGTTTGTAGAAAGTACCGACGCGCAGCCCTATCTGCCGTAGTGGAGAGAGTACTCTTGAACCTCTCCGCCCTAAAGGGCGAAGATTCTCAGGTTACGCTTAGGATTACAACCCTTAGGTTAGCGCCTGAAGGGTCGCACCGACCCCACGCGTCTGGTTTTTAGACGGGGACTAACCCCATCACAGCCGCCCTTTATGTGCTTAGGCTTCAGGTCCAGTTAAACTATGAATAGCAAATCTGCCGGGAAGTTGTCTAGCCGGTAGGGTACCAAGAGGACCACTACATACGCTTATATCTCCGCTCTGAAGGGCGGAGTTTTACGCCGCTAGGCGGATAAATTATGAAGACAGCCGACCAAACCCTGGACGAGATATTGAATCTTGCTGCGGCACACTTCAAAGTGCCGCGAGAAAAACTTTCACCCGACGACGACTTTTTCAAGACACTCGGGATCGACAGTTTGCAGACCCTGGACCTGCTGACGAAGCTTGAACATCACTTTCACGTGGAGCTTCCGGATTACGAACTGCAAGGTGTTTCCGATTTCCGAACCCTGGCCGGAAGGATTCAAGCCAGACTGTAAAGACTCCACAAGCGTGGCAACGAGCATTCAGGCACTCGCAGGCCTTCGATCGTGTCTTTCGTATCTTTGAGGTTATGGATAACTAATTCATTAACATGGTATTCTCCGTGTCGGAACCCGCCGTCCTGAGCGAAGCCGAAGGGTGCCTCTGTGCTGGAATAACTCTTTAATGCTTGATCTCCAAAAATATAGTTGCCTGGGCGCGGCTTTGCGCGATGCGTTGAACCGTTTCGCCCCAGAGACCTGTCTGATTGAAGCGGACCGCGACCGAGAGAAAACGCGGCTCGCCTACTCCGATTTCAAGGAAATCAGCCTTCCCCTCGCGCGGGCGCTGGAGGATGCGGATTTCGATGCGGGTGACCGCGCCGCCATTCTCATGACCAATCAGTCGAAGTGGCTGATTTCTGCGTATGCGATTTTCTACAGCGGCGGGGTGCTGGTTCCTCTGGATTACAAGCTGACGCCGGCCGAGCAGTTGCAGCTGATGGAGCACTCGAAAGCCAAAGTATTGGTCGTGGAATACCATCTGTGGCGGGCGATCATGCAATCGCCGGAGTTCAACCAGATTAAAACCAAGCTGGTGCTGGTGACCGAAGCTCCGCCGGGAGCAGACCTGGCGGGAGGATTTCGCTGGGAAGATTTCAAGCGTAAAGGTGCGCCGGATTTCGTGATGCGGCAGCGTCAGGACGTGGCCTGCATCGTTTATTCGTCGGGCACGGGTGGCCGTCCCAAGGGATGCGTGCTTACGCACGAGAATTATCTGGAACAGTGCCGGGCATTGACCGCGTGGTATCCATTCTGGCCGGGCGTGCGGTACTTGAGCATTTTGCCGACGAATCACGCGATTGATTTCATGGTGGGATTCATTGGCCCATTCGTGTGTGGAGCGTGCGTCGTGCATCTGCGGACGTTACGCCCGGAATTTGTACGCGATGCGTTTGTGCGCTACCGGATTACCTATGTCTCCTTGGTGCCGATGATCGTTAAGAATCTGGAGCGCGGGCTGAGGGCGAAGTTCGACGAGTTGCCGTCATGGAAACGGGCGATTCTGAATCGACTGATCTCGCTTAACAAATTGCTGACGCGTCGCCGAGCTCGCGTGAGAGTGAGCCGCATGTTGCTACCGCAAGTGCATCGCGCGTTTGGCGGTGAATTGCTGGCGCTGATCACCGGCGGAGCGTTCATGGAGCCTTCGACGATGAAGTTTTTCTACGACCTGGGAATTCCCGTGGTGAACGGGTACGGCTTGACCGAGGCAGGAACGGCGCTGACCTTGAACGACCTGAAACCGTTTCGCGCAGATACGGTGGGTAAACCTCTGCCCGGGGTGGAACTGCGAGTGCTGAGTCCCAACGCGGAAGGAATCGGGGAAATTGCCGCACGAAGCAAAACCGTAATGTCGCAATATCTGGACGATGCGGCGCTGACTCTCGAGACCATTGTCGAGGGATGGCTGCTGACGGGCGATTTAGGACGGTTCGATCCATACGGGCATCTGCAGCTTTTCGGGCGGAAGAAGAACATGATCGTGACCGAAGGTGGGAAGAATATTTATCCCGAGGATATCGAAACGGTCTTCGACGGACTGCCCGTCAAGGAATACTGCGTGTTCGCTGCGAACTATTTGTGGCCGCAAAAAGAACCGGGACGAGAGACGCTGGTGATGGCCCTGCGGCTGGAACAGAATCAACGCTTCGACAGCGCGCTGTTGCAGGAAATTGTAAACCGCAACCGACGGCTGCCGGATTTCAAACGCGTAGGTGAGTATTTCATTTGGGAGAAGGATTTTCCGCGGACCGCATCGATGAAAGTTAAACGGCAACAGCTGGCGGAAGACGTAAGGAAGACTGTAGATCGAGGTGTGGTGGTGGCGTTGTGAGCCGGCAGCAATCCTATCTGGCCATCGTGAATCCTGCGGCTGGTGGTGGTCGCACCCGTAAGCTGCTGGTTCCGGCTTTGGAGCGGCTCCGAGCTGGCGGAATTGCGGTCGAGGTGGCGGAAACCCAGGCCGCAGCCGATGCGACGCGAATTGTCCGTGAGGCCTACGCGCGCGGTCGCAGAAAATTTATCGCCGTGGGCGGGGACGGAACTTCCTATGAGCTGGTCAACGGCCTTTTTCCGCAAGCGGACCCGGACGATCGTTCCACGCTCGGATTCTTGCCCCTGGGGACGGGCAATTCTTTTTTGCGCGATTTCAGTGATCGCGGAGTGGAGCACGCAGTCGAGTCGCTGATTTCCGAGCGAACCCAACCCTGTGACGTGCTGAGATTGCGTCACCGCAGCGGCGTGATTCATTACATCAATTTGCTGAGTGTAGGATTCCCTGCCGATGTGGCAACTTTACGGGCGCGGCGATTTGGCGGCAACGGAGAACTGGGATACTTCATTTCCATTTTTCTCGCTTTGGCCCGATTGCAGCGGCAGCCGTTTCCGGTGCGGGTGGAGGGTGAAACCGAATTCGACCGGCGTCGCTGTCTTTTTCTTACCTTCAACAACAGCAAGTTTACCGGCGGGACCATGATGATTGCTCCCAAGGCTGAGGTAAATAGCGGTCTTATCGAATACGTGCGCTGGGGCGCGATCGGGCGGCTGGGGCTGATACGAAACTTGCCCGGACTTTATGATGGCACGCACATTAATCATCCGCTGGCCGAGCGCAAGGCGGTGCGACGTGTGGAGTTCGATCTGAAAGAACCAGTGGACGTGATGGTAGACGGCGAGGTGCTGACTCTGCATTGTGAAGCATTGGATGCATTACCTGGGGCTCTAAACGTTGTGGCCTGAGCGCATGTTATAAAAAGTAAACCCTTGGGGAAGGGAATCATGTCGGAACAGCGGCGAAAGCAGCGGCAAGATCGCGTTGGACAAGCGGAGACTAAGGGGCCGTCACGCGAGATGCAGATCTGGGGCGGGATTGTGCTGTTAATTGTGCTGGCCTGGGCGGGCTTCTGGTACTACAGAAACCATCGTTACGATGGGTTTGCGAAGTGCCTTGCATCGAAACAAACCAAGATGTATGGGCTGTATTGGTGTCCGCATTGCGCCGAGCAAAAAGAGATGTTCGGGAAGGCGTTTCGATACGTGCCTTATGTAGAGTGCGCTATCAAAGGCTCACGTGAACTGGCGCCTGAGTGCACCGCGGCCAAGGTGAAGTTATTTCCGAGCTGGCAGTTTGGCGCAAGCCCTCCCAAAGAAGGTGTGTTTCCTCTCAACGAGCTTTCCGACAAAACTGGGTGCAGTTTGCCGTGAGTGCAACTCCGGATAGATCGGTTGCGTCCAATACGACTCCGGCAAAGGCCACTCGAGTCGTGTTTATGTTGATCGCCATTCTTGCGCTGGCGGGGATGCTGGTGTCGGCGGTATCGCTCGAACGCCACTATGCGAAGTCGGCATCGGCTTTCTGCGATTTTGGAGAAAGATTCAATTGCGACATTGTGAACCGCAGCGAGTATTCGACCGTGATGGGAATTCCGGTGGCGGGAATCGGTGTGGCTGGTTATGGAGCGCTCTTTGCGCTGGCGACCCTGTACCGTTCGCGGATGCAGACTCCACTTCGCCTGCTGGTAGCGGCTGTGGCGGGATTGGCGTTTGCGCTACGACTCACTTACGTCGAGGGCTACGTGCTTGAAACCTGGTGCATTCTGTGTTTAAGTTCGCTGGCGCTGATTGCGATGATCACGGTGCTGGCATCGCTGCTAAAGGTTCGCGCCGGACGCAGCGCCTGAAACTCTCCTGATGGGAAGAATCCAGAAAACAGGAAATGGAAGTGAAGCTCGTTCTACGGTGATTCGCGCCACCGGCGCGACCGGAGATCTGCGTCTGCACGAATTCCGCAGCCGCATCTTTAAGAACACTCGCTTTCTCCGGGTGTGGTTGCCTCCGGGTTATGACGATCCGCAAAATTCAGGCCGGTACTATCCTGTGCTTTATCTGAATGACGGGCAAAATCTATTCGAGTCTTCGACGGCCTTCGGCGGTGTGGAATGGGGAGTGGATGAGACCGCCGACCGGATGATCTGCGAAGCTATCGTCCTCCCCATGATCATCGTGGGCATAGATAATACCGGAAAAGACCGGATGCGCGAATATATGCCGCACCCGTCGATGCATCCGATGATGCTACGCGTGAAGGGGCGGCACTATCCGGATTTTCTAACGAAGGAAGTGATGCCGTTTGTGGAGCACACCTACCGGGTTGCTACTGGACCGGAGAATACCGGACTGGGAGGGTCCTCGCTGGGCGCGCTGATCGCGCTTTATACCGCGATCGTACGGCCGGGAGTGATTGGCCGTCTATTGCTCGAGAGCCCGTCGTTGTGGGCGTCGAATCGGCAGGCCATCAGGCAAAGTCGCGTCGTGAGAATTTGGCCAGAAAAAATATTCCTGGCTGCGGGCACGGCGGAAGCGGGAAATGCGGAGCGAAGCCGCACGGTGGTGGACGATGTGCGAGAGCTTGCCGCCATCATGCGACGAGCTGTTTTGAGCGAAAACCGGCTGCGAATGGTGATCAAGGATAATGCGGGGCACACGGAATCGGCCTGGGCAGAGCGGTTTCCTGAGGCGCTGCAGTTTTTATTTGGAACTTAGTCAGATTGATCTGTAACCAAAACTGATTTCCTGCCTGCTGTCCATATTTCATACAAGACAGCTGCCATAACCGGGACGGAAAGCTGCAGGTGTGCCCAACGCGTAATTGGAGCGACCAGCGGGAGAACGAAGGCGAAACACAAGAGGAACTTGAGGCGCGATGTGGTGGCGTCGGACCGCGTGACCATCCACTCCGCGAGCAGCAGAAACGCTGGCGCGAGGATGGCAAGATCGTAAACCGTGAGATGCGGAGCGAGGAGCACAGTGGCAAACAGCAGGGCAGAATAGCGCAGAGGTAAGGATGATGGCACGCGGCGTCGCCAGCAGGCGACCGTTAATCCCGATAGCAGTAGAGCGCTTAGGACATAGAGCCCGAAAGAAGCCGAGGTCCACGGCAGGAGCATGCTCCAAAATGTGCGCAGGCAATGGGTTTGATAAGGCTTCGGTTCGAGCAGTGAAGCAGTGTGGGGAATGTTGAACAGCACAAGCATCCACTGCCGAAGCGGGCCTGGACCGTAGAAGAGCCAGGCCATGATCAACTCAGCGAATGCTGAAAGCAGCGCGCCCGCGATGATCTTCCAGCGGAGTGTGAGCAGAAAAACGAGGGCGGCGGCCAGACCGAGTTGGGGCTTGAAGATGAGACATCCGAACGCCAGGCCGCTAAGGAATTCATGTTGCGAACCCAGGGCGAAGAACGCGAGAGTGAAACAGACGAGAGCCAGTGCAGAAGTCTGTCCCCACGCGATGAGGTGCCAGAACGCTGGGAAGGCGAGGGCCAGAATCAGAACCGTGAATTTGTAATTGCGCAGATGAGGGCAAACGCGCCACACAGCCAAGCAGCACAATCCGTAAATGAGCAGGCTGAGAGTAAGCCACAGAGCCAGGGCCCAGAGATAAGACAATCTAGCAAACGGTGCGAACAAGATTGAAACCTGTGGCGGATAGAGTGGCAGGAATCGGATGCCGGCGGCGGGCGGAACGCGCTGAGCTGCCAGCTCCATTTGCGTTTGCGGGTTGTAGAGATCGGCGCCGCGGTGAGCCAGCGCGAGCGAGCCCAAAGTGTAAAAATGAAGAAAGTCAGCGCCTTTCAGATTCCCGGCGCGATCAAGCAGTCCGGGGGCGGCGATGTTCCACAAATAGACCGACCAGAGGCAGAGGGCGAGGACTATCCCTTGGGCGCGCAGGCGCTCGGCAGTCAGCCAAGTGGCGATTGTGGCTGAAGTCATGACCGCCCATAATACTCAATGGGGCTCATGAGGCGCGCAGAACAGTGGCACGGGGTGGCGGCGTTGCAATTTCGCTTCGTCTGGTCATGAGAACCAGAGGCAGAAGAAGTGGAAAAAAAGTAACCAGAACTGAAGGCAACAGGGGCAAGCGATTGGGAGAATCCAATCGAGGACGGAGAAGCAGGAGCAGCACCAAGGACACAATCCATGGCCAGCTCACGCTGACTATAAAAACCAAGCGTGAGAATCGGGGCAAAGACTTCCAGTCTTGAATCAGCAGCATCGCAGGAAGAATCAGCAGCACCTGATTGAATGGCGTGAACAGTGGGAAGGTGAGCACGGTGGCCATGAAAAACGCTGCCAGAATGAAAACGAACTGCGGCGAGTCTCCCTGCAGGTGTCGATTTCGCCACGCAAACACCAAGATCGCAACTACGATCAGGCCTCCCAAAACTTCTCCGGCCCTGTTACCCAGAGCCATTCTGAGCAAGGATGTAGGAAGGGCATATCTTCGATAGGCAGCGAGCCCGGCGAGAAAGAATCCGAACCACCCGGGGAGAAGAAGTTCGCCGGCCGCAAACAGTGCAGCAAGAGTCGCTATAAAAGAGGCGGGTAGCCGCCACCTTCGGCGCCAGTCACCCGCGGCCCAAACCGCAAACCAACACAAGGGTAGAAGCCCCATCTGTGGTTTTATGGTGGAAAAGGCGAACAACGCGCCAGCGGTGGTCAGATGGTTTCTGCTGATGCACCATGCCCCCGCGATCAGTGAGCAGGCCTCGACAGTTGCCAACTGTTGAAGCCGCAAGGCCTGCACAACCTGCGGGCTGCTGAGAACGAACAGGACCATAGCGGCGACTGCTTCCCACCGCAGGTGCCAATGCAGAAGACCGAGGCAAAACAAAATATTCAGAGCGATCAACGAACCCAAAGCGAAGGGAGCCCAGCGTTGCACGTCCGCGAAGTCTGCATACACGAAGGGAGCCGTGATGAACACTTCGTAGATGGGGTAAGCAAAGCGTTGTTCGTTTACTAACTGAACGCCTGGTTTTGCATACGTTTGATTGATAGCGTGGCCGTAAAAAAACATCTGTATTTCATGGCTTACCTCCGGCCCATAGGGGTTGCGCCGCCGGAGCAGGAGTTCGCGCGTACCCAGCCAAGGTGAGTATAGGTCATTGATTTGAGCGATCAAACCCTCCTGGCGGTTGTGACTGCTCCATGGCCCGAGGATCCGATGCACGTAAAGCGATGAAATTCCGGCCGCAAATATGCTGAGCAGAAGCCAGAGTCGGACTTTCATTGGCTTGTTCACCTCAAAGCGATATTCAAACTATTTTTCCGCAGTCCCGACTGGTTACGGAAGAATCGATTCGGATTTCCGCTGGTCAACCGCACGGAGTTGCTCTGGTGGCTTTGCCGCCCAGTAGGATTGCAGCATCGGAGATGCGGAGTCAGCGTTCACCCGCCAGACTCGGCGATCTTTGAAATAACTCAGCAATTTCTGATTTCCATCGGTTCCCATGTCGCGAGCCCATGCCACCTTGGCGGCATCGATATCAGCGTCGTTGTAAACCCATTCGCGGTCGAAATTGTGGCCCGGGTCATAAACTACAATTACGAGCTGCTGGCTCGGAAAGTGTTGGAGCTGACGCAGTATCGTTGCCCGTTTCAAATTGCCTCTGGGCCATGCGACTTCGATCTGGACGTGAACCATCGCCGCCGTCACACGCAGAAGGATCATAGCGCACGCCAGCACCGGAATCGCGCGAACCAGGGCCGTTCCCAGAGGACGGCGCGCAGGGGACCAATGCCGAAGATGACGCACGCCCTGCACCACCACCAGCCATAGAGCACACGTCGCGGGAGAGAAATAGTGGGGCATATTCCAGGTCTCGACAGCCAGCGCGGGAACCATAGCCGCGCATATTGCCAGCGGCAGCCGCATTTTGCTCTCGCGAACGACCTGAGGAAGCGCCAGCAGAGGCAAGGACAGAAGCGGGCCCAGATAGAAGTACCACCAGGAAATGAGGTACTGGGCAGCACGGCGTGGATAACCAGTGACGGTGCGATTTCTCTCGAACACTTTGACTTCCCAACGATAGAAATCACCCATTACCTCGTTGTGATATGAGGTTTCTGGTCGGGGTGTTTGCCAGATGAAGAAAGGGGCTGCAGCATAAGTTTCGACCTCTACCTGATAGGTCATCCGAAACGGGCTGCCCGTTACACGGTAGTAGTAGTAGCCGGTGGCGGCGGTGGCAATTGCCAAAGCAAAAAACATCGGAAAGATGACGCGAGGCACGGATTGTCGAAAACTCGGGCGATGTTTGCCCAGCAGCCAGAAGAGCATCGCAAACGCGACCACCGTAGCTAACACCAATCCTTCATAAGGTCGGCTGTTGGCTAAAATCACCAGACCCAAACTCATCAGCAAAGCGTCGCGTGTTCGAAGGTGTTTGCGCAGACGCAGCCAGGCTCCGAGGACCAGCGCGCCACCAGAGGCCACGATTGAAGTCGACCAATAGCCATTCATCCAGTAGCTGAGGATGCCCAACCGAAGTACGGCAAGCGCCGCCCCGAACAATGCCCAGGATGGAGGCAGCCAGCCCTGTAACATCCAGCACAGGGCGGAGCACATGAGAGCGGTCGCGAAAACTTGACCAATCCACGGATGACCCAGGAGTTCTCCGGCGGCCAGCACAATCCCTTGCATCGGTGGATAGACTGACATGTAGGTGGGCTTTTGAATGATGTGGAAACTCTCGAAATGGACCCACATGGGAGGCGTGGGGTTGGTAAGTTTGCCGTGAGCAAAAGTGTCGGCAGCGAGTAGATAACTGAACTCGTCGTGGGCGGCGGGTTGGGGAACGCCGAGAATCGGGATGAGCGCCACGCGGATGGCGATGACGCTGAAACCGACCACTAGAACAGCGAGGCGCTTCCGGCGAGCCAGGCGGCCGAACCCGCGTTCGATGGCAAGGAGGGTGGGGGGTTGATCGCGTCCGGAGGACTTCTTAGAAGAAAATAAAATCAACGCTACTGCGGCCGCCAACAACACACCTTCGATCAGCGTCAGCAATGACGGGGCAAGCAGCAAGAATAGTTTCTGCATCGTGACCGAGCCGGGCTTAGCGGCTCACCCTCACCTTAGATCAGAGAGCGAAAGAATGCATTGTCGAGCCACCTTCAAACTAGCTGCTTTTCAGAGGCCTTCTCGAACAGTCCGTCGACGATCTGAATCATTTCATCGTCTACAACACGGTTCTTGGAAATCGCTTCACTCAGCGTGATGGAGACGATTTTATTCGCACGCAGGGCGGCCATGCATCCGAACTCGCCGCGGTGCACCATATCGATAGCGCCCAAACCATAACGAGTGGCCAGTACGCGGTCGAATGCGCTGGGAGAACCGCCGCGCTGGATGTGTCCGAGAATTACAGCGCGAGTTTCGAAGCCGGTGCGCTTTTCAATTTCGCGAGCGAGAATGTTGGCGATGCCCCCAAGTTTCACGTGGCCAAACTCGTCCTTGCCCATGTCTTGTGGAACCGGAGAACCCTGGCCTGCCGGGGAAGAAAACTTCGCGCCTTCGGCCACTACGACGATGGAAAAGTACCGGCCGCGCGCGTGACGCTGGCGCAGGGAGTCCGCCACTTTATCCACGTCAAAGGGCCGCTCGGGAATGAGGATGACATCGGCGCCGCCGGCGATGCCGCTGTAAAGCGCGATCCAGCCGGCCTCGCGGCCCATCACTTCCACCACCATCACGCGGTTATGAGCCTCGGCCGTTGTGTGAACGCGATCGAGTGCCTCGCAAACAATATTGCACGCTGTGTCAAATCCAAAAGTGTAGTCAGTGCCCCCCAGATCGTTGTCGATAGTTTTCGGTACTCCCACAACCTTGGCACCGGCTTCGTGAAGCTTTTGCGCGACCGACAGAGTGTCGTCCCCGCCGATCGCAATGAGCCCCTCGATTTTGTTCTTCTCCAGCGCAGCCAAACAGCGGTCGATGCCATCGGCGCGCTTCGATGGGTTGGTGCGCGAGGTGCGCAGGATGGTTCCACCGCGCGGCAGAATGCCTCCGACCGCGTCCAGATCGAGGACCATGGTTGTGTCATCGACCAGCCCGCGCCAGCCTTCCATGAAGCCGACGAATTGGTCGCCGTAGGTGAAGATGCCTTTGCGCACGACCGCGCGAATCACGGCATTCAATCCAGGACAATCTCCGCCGCCGGTCAGCATGCCAATCTTCATTGTCCGCTCCCTTATGAATCCAGATGAAATTCCCGGGATGCACCCCGACATGGGCTGCATTCAGCGGCAGCCCGAAGCGCGGGATTCAGCAGTCTCCGGGAAGAAATAGATTATCACTAATGACGATGAATCGAATGAATTGGCCGCCTGACCAACTACGTTTGTCGGTTCCGAGGGAGCTTTGGAATCATGCCACTGGTCTCGCGACCAGGTTGTCTGTTGGCAATCCAGTTCGTAAACTGCAAGCAAGCATCCGCCACTTTTTCATATGCGAGTCGGCTCCGCTTGGAGGAAACTGAATTGAAAGTCCTGGAACACCCTAAGGAACATGACCGGGTGAAGCGCGCGAGATTGCGCCCGCTCGAAGTGTTGCGACGGACCCGCGTTTCGGCACAATGCTCCAGGGGAATGAATCGGAATGAATAAGACACTCAGAGCTTTGGGCTGGGGGATGGTTGGAATAGTGGGGGCGGTGGCAGTGGGCGCAATCGCGCTGCGTCGCGGCGAACCCATCAACGCGCTATGGCTGGTGGTGGCGGCGACTTGCTGTTACGCGCTCGGCTACCGCTTTTACAGCAAGTTTATCGCGGTAAAAATTCTTGCCTTGGATGCTTTGCGCGCGACTCCGGCAGAGCGACTGGAGAACGGTCGCGATTTCCTCGTCACTAATAAGTGGGTGGTTTTCGGACACCACTTCGCGGCCATTGCGGGGCCCGGCCCTCTGGTGGGGCCGGTGCTGGCCGCTCAGTTCGGATATCTTCCGGGAACCATGTGGGTGCTGGCGGGCGCGGTCTTTGCCGGCTGCGTGCAGGACTTCGTGATCCTGCTGTTCTCGGTGAGGCGTGATGGCAAGTCGCTGACTGAAATGGCCAAGGATGAGATCGGGCGAGTCGGAGGGTTCGTCGCTTATGTAGCGGTAATCGCGATTCTGATTATCCTGCTGGGCGTGGCGGCACTCATCGTGGTGAACGCGCTCAAGGCGAGTCCGTGGGGCACATTTACCATTGCGATGACCATGCCGATCGCATTATTGATGGGCGTCTATCTCCGGAGGATTCGGCCGGGCAAAGTGCTGGAGGTTTCGGGGTTAGGTTTTGTACTTGTGCTGGCGGCGATCTGGGGCGGACAGTACGTGTCGCAGAATGAGGTGCTGGCAAAGATCTTTACATTCAGCGCACCCGCGCTGGCGATTCTGATTATGGTTTATGGGTTTGCGGCCTCGGCCCTGCCGGTATGGTTGCTGCTCGCGCCCCGGGACTATCTCAGCACATTCGTAAAGTTGGGGACGATCGCGTTATTAGGCGTGGGGATCGTGGCGCTGCATCCCATGCTCCACATGCCGGCGCTTACCCGCTTTGTAGACGGCACAGGGCCGGTGTTTGCGGGAAAGATATTTCCTTTCGCGTTCATCACGATTGCCTGCGGAGCGATCAGCGGATTTCACGCATTGATCTCCAGCGGGACGACTCCGAAGCTGATTGCGCGCGAGACCGAGACGCGCATGGTGGGTTATGGGGCAATGATGGCAGAGTCGGCGGTCGCGGTGATGGCCATCATTGCGGCCTGCGTGATGCAGCCGGGCGTGTATTTTGCCATCAACAGTCCGGCGGGAATTGTAGGGCAAGCGCCGACGACGGCGGCGGCAACTATTTCCGGCTGGGGCTTTCCGGTAACCACAGCCGATATGCAAGCACTGGCGCACGCAGTTGGCGAACAGACGCTTTACAACCGTACTGGCGGAGCTCCGGCATTTGCGGTAGGAATGGCGCACATTTTCTCCCACAGCCTGGGCGGCGAAACTTTGATGGCGCTGTGGTACCACTTCGCCATCATGTTTGAGGCGCTGTTCATCTTGACCATCCTTGATGCCGGGACCCGGGTGGCCCGCTTCATGGTGCAGGACGCGCTCGGACATGTCTACAAACCATGGGGGCGGACAAGTTGGTATCCATCGATACTGGGGACCAGCGCGCTGATTGTGGGTGCCTGGGGATATTTCTTGTGGCAAGGCGTGAAGGATCCGCTGGGTGGGATTAATTCGCTGTGGCCGCTGTTTGGAATTTCCAACCAGCTGCTGGCGACGGTGGCGCTGTGCGTGGCCACGACAATCATCATCAAACTGCATCGCGCGAAGTATGCGGCGGTGACGCTTGTGCCCCTCGCATGGTTGGTTGCGGCAACGTTCACGGCGTCGTGGCACAAGATGTTCGATGCGAATCCGCGAGTAGGATTTCTCGCGCAGGCGCGGGTGTTGAATGCGGGTCCGATGACGAGCTCGACCGCACGAGTGATCTTCAACAACCGGCTGGATGCGGCGGTGACGGGCGTGCTCGTGGTGATGGTGACGTTAGTGCTGGTGGAATCCGCAAGGCAATGGATGGGAATTCTGAGGGGGACGAGAGAAGCGCCGGTGAAAGAATCTCCATTTGTAAAGACGCGGTCGGTGGAGGAACGGGGATGAAGGCTCTACTCAAACAGGTCCGGAGAGGCGCGGCGGGCATATTCGGTGCTTTGTCGGAGGTATTGAAGGAAGTTTTTGATGAAGCCGCTTATGCGCGATATCTGAATCGCGCAGGAATTGCGTCATCTCGAGAGGCTTATGCCGCATTTAGGCGGGAGTGTGAAAATGGCCAGGCGCGCCGGCCGCGATGCTGCTGATCTAATTACGCGTGCATGCGATGAAATCGCCCAACTTCCACTGGCCATCGACTGATCTTTCATAGGTCATCTTGAAAGAATGTTCTGACTGGCGATCGTATCGGAACCGCTCCTGGCTGATCTTCTGATCGAGCATCGCCGCCCGGCCGAAAGTTATTGATCCATCCTTCCATCCCGTGCGCGTGAACAGCCGCGCATTGCCCAAGTTGTCTTCCATCACCGCCACCAGACTGCCGCTCGGCTGATCAACTCCCCAGAGTGCTAAAGCCTTGAACCGCCCAGGTGGCCGGTCATTGTGACGGTATAGAAGCCACTGGCCATCGAGTTCGGGAGTAAAGCTGACGTCGGCCTCGATCTTCATTGCCGCTGGCGAATTCACCGGTGCAACTCCAGTTTCCGGCGAAGAACTTGACCAGGGTGGGATCGGTTTTGGACTGCTGGGCGCGGCAGCACAATGCGCTGGCGGTCACGAGAATGTATATGACGGATTTCATGAACTCTTTCCTAGCCGTTGGACTGATGAAACAGAAATTCGTCTGGAGTTACCGTCGGAGAAAATAGCGAGATCTGTCAAGTGCGATACACTTCCTGCATGCGAGTTCTCGGCATCGACTGCGGCGGGGCGTACACCGGCTACGGGGTGGTGGAGATGGATTCCGGAGGGGGCTTGGTTTGCCTGTCGTGCGGGGCCATCAAGCTTTCGCTCCGGGACCCGTTGCCGCAGAGGCTGTCGCGAATCTATGACGGACTGGAAGCGCTGATTGTGGAGCATCGTCCCGATGAAGTGGCGATTGAAGGAATTTTTTACGCGCTGAATGTGAAATCGGCGTTGTTGTTGGGGCAGGTACGTGGAGTGGCAATGCTGGCGGCGGCCGCCGCCGGACTAGACGTGGCGGAGTATTCTCCGCTGACGATCAAGGCGTCTGTCGTGGGATATGGGCGGGCGGAGAAGCAGCAGGTGCAAGACATGGTGACGCGGTTGCTGAACCTGGCGGAGGCACCGGAGCCGATGGATGCGTCGGACGCTCTGGCCATCGCGATCTGCCATCTGCATACCGCGGGGACGTTGGAGCGGCAGAGGGCTGCGGCGCGCTGATGGTTCGAGCTTTCCTTATTCGAGTCTTTGTGCATTGCCAGAGGCGAACGGTCGCAAGTGCGGTGCTGATCGCGCTTGGAATGTCCGGCTTGGCCCTGTCACAGCTGGCATCCGGTTCAGCCTCCGCTGCCCAGGTAACCTTTACGATGGACTTTCCCCAGTCGGATCCGTCGCACTACTCGATCGCAGTCGATTCGGCTGGTCACGCAAGCTATGAATGCGTGGGAAAGGTTCAGGAGGATTCCGAAGAGCAGAGTTACCGGACGGAATTCAACGTTTCGGCGATGAATCGCGAGCGAATTTTCGGGTGGGCGAAACAGGCAAAATATTTTTCTGGCAAAATTGATTCGGGGAATCAGAAGTTGGCTTTTACCGGAACGAAAATCCTCAGCTATCAGGACGGGACGAAATCCTTTACGGCGCGGTACAACTATTCGAGTCTGGAGCCGGTACGTCAGCTGACCGGGGCGTTTCAAAATATGGCGGGCACGCTCGATTACGGGCGGCGGCTGGCTTACTACCACCGTTATCAGAAGTTGGCTCTGGATGAGGAATTGAAGCGCATGGAAATGCAGGCAAGGAATAACCAGTTGAGCGAGATCCAGGGATTGGAGCCGGTGTTGCAAGAGATTGTTGAGGACACCTCAGTGATGAACGGAGTGAGAGCAAGGGCCAAGGCATTGATCGAGATGGGTAGCGGCGCCGCGAACGGGCATTAAAGACTGGCCGGAAAGCTGGCTGTGCCGGAGCTGATCAGGTCCCCGGTACTTTCCAGCCCTAGGACTAACCCAGACCGCCGGATTCCGCGCTGGTAGCCCGGGCGCGCGACAGGACAGTAATGACTTTGCTCTCCAGTGGTCTCTGCAATATTTGTATGACACGCCAAGGACAAAACCGTGGTTTAATGGGCTGGTAAGCATCCAGTCGTTGGGGGCTGCTATGTCCAAGCTACGATTTCACGTGATGGTATTGACGGCTTTTGGCTGCGCGCTTTTCACGCTGCCAGCCGCCGCTGAATCGCAGGCGCGCATCGTGCGCTTGAGCGATGTGCAGGGCGGGGTCCAAATCGACAAGAATGCGGGATTGGGTTTTGAGAATGCCTTTCTCAATCTTCCGATCACACAAGGAACGCAATTGCGCACGCGCGCGAATGGGCGCGCCGAGATTGAGTTTGAGGATGGCAGCACGTTGAGGATTACTCCTAATACAACACTCGCGTTCAGCACGCTGGGTTTGAGTGACGAGGGAAATCGCCTTTCCACGGTGAATCTTACAGAGGGCCGAGCCTACGTGAACTGGCTGGGGAAAAGCGGGGATAAGTTCACGCTGGTCTTTTCGCAGGAGAAGGTGGAACTGACACAGCCTGCCCATTTCCGCGTGGCAGTCTCGTCAGACGCTGCGCAGATTGCGAGTTTCAAAAATGACTTGGCGGTGATCGCTCCGACAGGCGCAGTCAAGGTGGACAAGAAGAAGATGGTCAGCTTTGACGTGAACGATAACGACCGCTCCTCAGTCGCCAAGAATTTTGAGGCGGATGTTTACGACGAGTGGGATAAACAATCGGTTGGATACCACGACCAGTATGCGAAGAATAATTCGACGCCCTATGGTTACGGGTTTAGCGATCTAAATTATTACGGTGGGTTTACCAATTTTTCCGGCTACGGCTCGCTGTGGCAGCCGTATTTTGCGGGGGTTGGTTGGAATCCGTTTATGGATGGCGCATGGTCGTGGTATCCGGGCATGGGATATATGTGGGCTTCGGCATATCCCTGGGGCTGGATGCCGTACCACTACGGAAACTGGGTGTACGCGCCCGGTTTTGGCTGGGGCTGGCAGCCCGGCGGATTTAATAGTTGGCACGGCGGAGTTAACTATGTGGGGGCGGCAGCCGGGTTTCAAGCTCCCGTCGCCCCTAAGGGCACGGTGAGCACGGTGGTCGTAGGCAAGGGCGGACCGACTGTGACTAGGACTCTTGCGACCAGCCTGGTCGTGAATCGGGGATCGGCGGGGATAGGAATTCCGCGAGGATCGCTGGACAATCTGCATCATTTGAACGGGCAGGTGGCGAAGACGGGATCGGTAGAAATGCATGCGGCACCTCAGTTTTCGGCAACTTCCTCTCGTCAAGGCGGATATAGCTACGGCGAAGGGCCTGCCGCCCGCGGCTCGAGTGGAATGGGACACGCCAGCGCGCCCTCGGCGGGACACGCCTCAAGTGCCGGCGGAACCGGGCATCGTTAGACGCGCTGCCAGCGGTTGTAATCAAAACTCAGGCAACTGCGCTCTCATCCCTTGGCACCAGCGCTGACAGCGGTCGCTCTGGGAAGAGCGTTTTGTTCCATTTGTTCTATGGCGGTGCCCAGGGGCGAGACGATGGTTTCCACCACCTGCAGGTCTTCTTTGCTGAAGGCATCCTGACGGGCGCGGTAAAGAGCCAGCACAGCAGCGACCTCAGCGCTTCCTTCGAGGGGCACGGCCAGAGCAGAACGCAGCGTGCTGTATTCGGCGGGGTTGTTCAGATAGCCGGGCTCTACTGAGGGATTGCCGTTCAAAATGGGCTTGTGATTTTGAGCCACCCAGCCCGACAAACCTTCCCCGAGCGGAATCTTCAAAGAGGAAAACAGGCGCAAGTTCTCGCCGTTGACAAACTCCGGAACCAGGATATTGTTTTTGCGAAGGTAAACCGTCATGGAGGCGTGAGGCACAAGACGTTTCAGCCGAGCCGAAAGCAGCGAAAGAATGTCATCAAGACTAAGAAGGCCGCTAAGTCCGCGGCTGAGTTCGTTGAGATTTCGCGCCTGCTGTCGAGCCGTAGCCAGACGTTCGAAGAAATCCGCAGCCGGTAAACCAGATTGAGATTCTCCGGCGGACTGGGCAAAACCGGCGTCGGGAGCCAAGCCGCGTTCTACTCTAACGTCAGTGGAAAGTTTTGGCGGGGTCTGCATGGGCTGCAGCCGCGCGAGGTGCTCCCACTCAACATAGCGCCTTTGCAAGATGCCGACCACTTGCGGATCGAAGGCGACGGCGGCTTCGGAGGCCACCTTGGCCATCGCTTCATGAAGCGGCAAAGCCTTGCGGTACTGGCGATCGGAAGCGAGCGCGTCTAGGCAGTCGACGGCGGAGAGGATGCGGGCTCCGATCGGAATCGCCTCTCCGGCTAAGCCGTTCGGATAGCCGCTGCCGTCCCATTTCTCATGATGGGCGCGCACGATGGGCACGACGGGATAAGGGAAGTCGACTTGTTCCAGAATCTCAGCTCCGACCGTGGGATGGATCTTCATCTTCTCGAATTCTTCCGGAGTGAGCTTGCCCGGTTTCGAGATGATGTGTTCGGGGACGGCGAGCTTGCCGATGTCGTGGAGCACTGAAGCAGCGCGCAAAGCTTCAGTTTCTTCTTCGCTCAAACTTAGCTCCTTAGCCAGTTCCATGGCATAGACACGCACGCGTTGAAGATGCTCACCGGTGGTTCGATCCTTGGCCTCGATGGCAAGCGCCAGAGCCTCGATCGTTCGCAAGTGAAGATTCGAGACCTGCTCGGCATGCTTCTTCTCGGTTTCGAGCTTGCCCAGATAGAGCCGGTAGGAGCGATACATCAGGTAGATCGGCGGCAAAATCAGCAATGATGACTGCCAGCCAATGTGCCGGTTCAGGACGCTCACCAAACCTGCGGTGGCCGCTCCCACCATGTAGTAAGGGAAGGCCCAGAGATAGGAGTCGGTCCAGACCTTCGAGAACGGTTGGCCTTCCGTGAGCCCGATGATGGTGGACGTAGCCAGGGTGTTCACGACAAAGTGCGTGACCGCAGCCACGACCAATGCCAGAGGCCCAGGCCCGTGGAGAACGTGAATGGACACGAATTGGTAAGCGCCGTAGGCGGCTGCGCCCGAAACCGTTACTTGAGACAGATTGAATAAAAGCTGGACCAAGTGCAGACGTCTGGCCGGTCTCCAGTAGAACTGACCCAGGGTGCTGACCAACCCGATCAGCAAGGTCTCGGGCAGGCTCAATTCCAGAACGCCCAGCACCGTAAACAGGAAGTTTACGGAGAGTGTTCCGCCAGGCAAGCTTACTTTGAGGGGAGACGCGAGCAGCGCAGCGACCATGTAACAAACGAACTTGACCCCGTCGCTCGAATGCCAGTGTGTAAACGCGAACGAGAAACAGCCGAGGGCGGCGAGGACCATCCCGGCAATAAAGGGGCTTGCGCCAAATTGGCGTCTGTCTGGCATGACGTGGATATCTAGATTCTTGCCCGAATCGCAGCCAATGTCCGCCCTAAAGTTAGTACCCCTGATTACTGTGGTGTTCTTCATGTGCCTCAGCGACTTACGACCGGGTTTTGGAGCTGCCAGAAGCCTGGCTTACCTCTCAACTGCCGGCGCACGACTGAAAACCCTGCCTGCCACGCACGCGCTGGGCGACATTCTGTCCGGGCTGAGGCCTTGCGCGACAAATTGTCCCCTTGAATGAATCCTCCGATGAGCTAAGTCATTGAGCCCTAAAGACCTGTCTTTGTGCCTTTGGAACCGGACCTGCACTCGTTAGGGAGGAAGTAAACGGTTATCGATGGATTGGCTGTCGCCGCAAGTCTGTAAGGGGGAATATGAAGAGGATAGTGATTCTGTTGTTGGTCGCTACGGTTACGCTGGCACGCGCCGACGACTCGAAGATTGCGCCGGAGCTGCGTGGTTATCCCTCGAACCAGCAGGCAAATATCATCGTTCAATACGCGCCCGGAACGCAGTTGAGTTGCAGCGGGCTGCTCGGCCTTGTGGGTTGTCTGCTGAACAACATCCTGCAGCTAGGCGGCACGATCCTGGGAGACCTGCCGCTGATCAACGGTGTGGTTGCGCAGCTCGATGGTAATGGCATTGTGAGCCTGTCAAACCAGTCGAATGTTTTATACATCAGCCCGGACCGCGTGCTCACTCCGAACCTCAGCAATGCGGCGCCCGCCGTGAACGCGTTTGCGGCGTGGCAGTCTGGCTATACCGGGACTGGCATTGGAGTGGCTTTGGTCGACAGTGGCGTGAGCAGCCATCCGGATTTGAAAGGCGGGTTTCTTGGTGGGTCGCGCGTTGTGTGGAACCAGAGCTTTATTCCGGGGAACTCCGGCACGAACGATCAGTATGGTCATGGTACGCACATCGCCGGATTGATTGCCGGGGATGGAGCGAGTTCGACAGGAGCGAATTATTCGCACACGTTTCAAGGCATTGCGCCGGGAGCGAACCTGGTGAATCTGCGGGTTCTCGACCAGAATGGCGCAGGAACCGACAGTTCGGTGATTGCGGCCATCAACACGGCTATCGCCCTGAAGCAGAAGTTCAATATCCGTGTGATGAATCTGTCGCTCGGCCGCGAAGTCTATGAAAGCTACAGGCTCGATCCTCTTTGTCAGGCGGTAGAAGCGGCGTGGAAGAATGGCATCGTTGTTGTAGTGTCGGCAGGGAACAACGGGCGCACGCAAGCCGCGGATGGCTACGGAACCGTAACATCTCCGGGGAACGATCCGTACGTGATCACCGTGGGCGCGATGAAGCCAATGGGAACGCCGACCCGGGTAGACGACCTGATCGC
>DATNLE010000082.1:0-1882 GCA_035603035.1 Candidatus Acidiferrales bacterium
TGGAAGCCGCGCGCCATCAACTCCTTGATCCCATTCTGGGCGGCAGGTCGCCCGAGCGACTTGATGCACGCATCCCATCCGGCATCAATCTCGACGTCCGGCGGCAGGCTGGCGTTGACCAGACGTTTTGTGTTGGCGATAGCCCATTTGTCGAACTTGGCGATTCGGGTCGCGAGCGCCTCTACGTACGCATCCAGATCAGCGTCGGGCAGGGCGCGATTAATGTAGCCGTAGGCTTCGGCCTGCTCTGCTCTGATGTCTTCCGAGCTCAAGAGCACTTCGAGGGCGCGGTTTCGGCCGATGAGTCGAGGAAGCCGAGCCATGGGGCCGCCGCCGGCGACCATCCCTACGCCTACTTCCCATTGCGAAATGATGGTCTTCTCGCGGCTGGCAAAACTCATATCGCAAGCCAGCGTGATCTCGCTGCCATTGCCCGTCGCGCGACCGCGAATGAGGGCGATGGAGGCGACTGGCAAGTGAGTCAGACGCACAAGAAAATCCGGCCATGCTTCCAAGCCCGTGGGCCCTTGAGGAATGCTGGTCAGGTCCTCGATCTTAGTAGTGAAATCGGAGTGATTCAGGAAGTAGTCGTCGACCGCGCTGTCGAAGACCACGACTCTGACCTGCTCGTCGGCCTCCAGCTCCTTCATCACTTGCTGAAACTGCTTCACCATTTCCGGTCCCATCACGTTGAGCGGAGGGTTGTCGATCGTGACGCGCCAATAGGCGGGCGACCGCCGGGTGATGCGAATCTGTGAGGACTTCGTAGCTGCGCTTGCTGTTGTCATGTCATTCTCCTGTCTATTATCTTTCTCAGAAACCGACTGATTGTCCCCGACGCTTTCTCGAGAGTTGGATTATTTGTTGCCTGCCGCCGGTTGGTTGATTAGTGCCGCGCCTGCGTTGCTGACTATCTCGTCCTGGGAGTCGGCGCCTCCCGAAGAACCAATTGCGCCGATGATCGCCCCCTGTTCGATCAGAGGGATGCCGCCTCGGGACGCAATGACTCCATCGAACGCGAGCAGATAGTTGAGATGCATCATGTTGATACCGACCTCGAACTCCTTCGTTGGGCGACGGAAGGTTGCGGCTGCCTTTGCCTTGTGCTCGGCAATCTGAATGGAGGCGAGCATCGCGCCGTCCATTCGTTGAAAGGCGACAAGGTTGCCGCCGGAATCGACTACCGCGACGTTCATCTTCCAATGCCGCTTCTCGGCCTCCGCGACCGCCGCGTGAATAACCGCCTGGGCGCGCTCTAGTGATATCGGTGGGCCATACGGAGTGTCGAAAGGCATTTTGTCGGGCACAAAATCGAGCGGATTTGTTTCTGTGGGCTGCGGCGCTCGGCTCGCACCGGCGGCACTTCCTGATTTGTCATTCGACACAAGTCCTCCTCAATCGTCGCGGTACAGATCGCTTGATCAACCATGGATCGCAGCAGATCATTCTCTACTAGAAACGGCACCACATGTGTCAACGGGCGTTCAAGAGATGACTTCGCCTACGGTTGGTAGCCGTCCGACATCCACTTTGCGAACAGGTCAATGTTAGATTGAGGCCACGGACCTTCTCCTATCGGGGGCCGGGGCGGCATTAGCGCGCCACCGATTCCCCGAATGCGGTCGTAGATGGCGACCGCGTGCGCTTTGACCTCATCATAGCTCGCCAGGTTGAAGCCCTTCTTCATGCCTTCAATGTCTCGCTCGGTAAAAAGCGGGCGAATGTCCGCTTGAAAGCTCGTCAGTTTTGCCATTTTTCATGCTCCTCTCGCGATGAAACCCGGAACACCGGTTGTCACCACTGTATTCAACCTCTGTCTGGTCTGAAT
Organism: Candidatus Acidiferrales bacterium; assembly: GCA_035603035.1. Classification (GTDB taxonomy): domain Bacteria; phylum Acidobacteriota; class Terriglobia; order Terriglobales; family Acidobacteriaceae; genus Sulfotelmatobacter. The sequence goes on from DATNLE010000082.1 coordinate 1,829, forward strand.
GCGATTGATTTCGTCAAGCGCGTCTTGCGGAAGAGCGGAGATGTCGAAATTCTC
>DATNLE010000113.1:0-3475 GCA_035603035.1 Candidatus Acidiferrales bacterium
GAGGCCAGTTGGTAAAGTCATCGACCTTCTCCTAACGATTTCGGTGTGCTTGGGTAAGGCTGGCCGGGGAATTTGGAGCGCTGCGAAGCGAGCCAGGCAACGACATCGGAGACATCTTGCGCAGACATCGATGTGCCGGGGACATTCTTTCGCCAGTCCGGAGCACCTAAGTCCGGCCGGCCCACGATCACAATTGTCCGAAGCTCTTGATCGTTGAGAAGCGCAAGAAAAGATCCGTCGACGATAGAACTTGCCTTCTGCCCTCCTTTGCCGGCAGCGCCGTGGCAAGAGGAACAGAACGTCGCGTACACCTGCGAGCCGCGCGAAGAATCGCCCGGACTTGTGGAGGAGTACGGCGGCGGGTTCGCGCCACTTAAAACGTTCGGCTTCGACCAACGTTCTCGAATTCCGCGGGCGATCACATCAATCTGTTTTTCCGTGAGCATTCCGCCGGCGCTCTGCGCGAAGGCGGGCATGGACGTTCCGGGAATTCCATTCGTCGCTGCGCGGCGCACGATCGTGTCGTCCGCAATCGCTAAATACACTGGGTCCCCCAGCGCGATCGCAGCGCCACCTCGCCCCTCGGATCCGTGGCAGCCGGCGCAGTTTTCATTGTAGAGAACGTTGAAATCCGAAATCTCGCCCGGGACGATTGGCGTGCCGGCCGCAGCCTCTTTCCCCGGCGCATTGGCGCACCCGCACATGACCGTGGACAGGGCCAATGCCGCGTAAACGAGAAGTCTGATCCTCATCTGGAATCATCCTTCCCACGCTTCTCCGCAACAATTCCGGGAGCCTCAACACCCGCCCGCAGTGCAAACGGTATATTCTCGCGCGTCGCGATCCGACCATGGCCCACGACGACGAGACCCGCGACTACGCCAAATGCGACCTGGGAAGCAATGAACCAGAACCAGTCGATGCGGCTCGCGAGCAGTGGATTAAGAAGGTTTAACATCGAGTACAACAGGCCGGACCATAGAACCGGAGCAATCAGCCCTCCAAGCAGGATGGGTCGACGCGGAAACATGGGTAGCATGGCACCGTAGAGCAAGCCCACGAGGGTGGATCCAACGCCATGTAAAAGTACAGCCATTGCGAAGCTGTCGAAGTGAAACGAGTTCAGTTGTGCGGGATCGAGCTTTAGCGATTGCGAGTATACGGTCGCGGCGAGAAGATTGATTGGATACCAGATGCTCCCAGTCTTCAGAAGCCCGTAGGTGCAGGCGAGCACTGCCATCGCCACACTTCCCGCCCACCCTCCCTTTACGCCGGCCGATATTGGGTAAGTCTCGATTGGGAGCCAGGCTCGAACGAGTTCTGGCGCGACCGGAAGACGCTCAATAACTTTGCGCTCGGTCGCGATGCGGACTTCCTCAGGGATTATAGGGACAGCCACTTCCTTCTCGTGAGGCAAGACTTCCCTAAACCAGCCGGCGCACCCGGCCACCGCGAGGATCAGGCCCAGTACGCTGAGCGACGCATTCGTCAGCAAGCCTGCGAACATTAAGGCGGAGCCAGAAGCCAGAACAAGAGGCCATGCCGTCGGCGCGGGCACTTCGATCACATCAGGGAGCCGTGACCGTTCGCCGGAATGTTCTGCGGATGAGTACGTCTCCATCTCTGCTCCTCAGCGCCCCACAAGGTAGACGACGGTGAAAACCACGACCCATACTGCATCCACAAAATGCCAGTACATGGAAAGCGTTGCTATTCGGGCTGACTGGTCCATTCCAACACGGTCGGCGAGGCCGAAAAGCAGCACAAGAGTGAGCATCACTAGTCCCAAAGTCACGTGCGTGGCATGCAAGCCGACGAGTGAATAATACGTTGTGCCAAAAAGATTCGTAGAGATGGTGAGCCCGCGTTCGTAGATCAGCCGGTGCCATTCCAGCCCAGTGCCGAATAAAAAGAGGGCGCCGAGAGCAATAGTGATTGACCATAGGATCAGGAACGTCTTGCGATGACCGTTTTCAAGCTCCTTGCTGGCCAAATGAATCGTAAGGCTGCTGGACAATAGACAGATGGTGAAGAAGATCGGCGTCTCCAGCACTTCGCGCGGAGTCGGTCCGGTGATGCTTTTTCCCAAGTAAAAGAGGTATGCGACGACGAAAATGGTGAAGATCGCAGACTCGGCGATAATGAGGCTGGCCATCCCGACCTTGCCTTTGTATGGAAGCTTCCACTCGAGAGATCCCTCGAGAACTGGACCGGTGACGGCACTCATTTCTTCATCCTTTTACTCATAGCGACTGTCCGGATCTTCCGAGTGCTTTAAGTCCCATAACGGCCGGCGGCTCTCAACCACAGGAATGGAAGCAAAGTTGTAATTCGGAGGCGGCGAACTCACCGACCATTCGAGAGTCCAGGCGTCCCACGGGTCGTTGCCGGCTTTTGGCCCTTTGAAATAGGAATAAACAAGGTTGACGACAAACACGAGTATGGCCACGCCTTGGATGAATGCCCCGATCGTAACGATCAAGTTGAGGGTTTCCCAACCAGGGCGGGGTTCGTAGGTGTAGATACGGCGCGGCATTCCGAGAATTCCGGCAAAGTGCATTACGTCGAATGTCAGGTGAAACCCGAGGAAGAAAAGCCAGAAATGGAGCTTGCCCAGCGGTTCGCTGAGCATTCTTCCTGTCATTTTCGGATACCAGTAATAAAACGCGGCAAAGACTGCAAAGAGGATTCCGCCCACGATTACATAGTGAAAGTGTGCCACGACAAAGTACGAGAGGCTGAGCTGCCAATCAAAAGGCGCCGACGCAAGCATGATTCCGGTGAGACCGGCGATCAAAAACTGAAAGAGAAATCCGATGGAAAAGAGCATAGCTGTCTTGAACTGAATGCTCCCGCCCCACATAGTTCCTATCCAATTGAAGATTTTGATTCCCGTGGGAACCCCGATGGCCATGCTGGTAATCGCGAAAAAGCTGTTGGCAGAGGAGCTCATCCCGATTGTGAATATGTGGTGCGCCCATACGCTCATGCTCAGGAAGGCGATACAGACTGTTGCGCCGACCATGACGGGGTATCCAAAAATCGGTTTTCGGGAAAACACCGGAATGATTTCGGACATGAAGGCGAAGGAAGGAATAATCAAGACGTACACTTCGGGATGTCCGAAGATCCAGAAGAAGTGCATCCAAATCGCTGCAGAGCCACCCGCCTGTGTGTCGAAGAAATGGCCCCCCAAATACCGATCTATGAGCAGCATAATTTGCGCAGCTGAAAGCGGGGTAAGCGCAATCAGGACTATCCCAGACATCACCAGATTGAGCCAAACAAATAACGGCATACGACCGAGCGTCATGCCCGGGCATCGCGAGGAAAAAATGGTCGCAATCAAGTTGATGGCGGTCCCAATGCTGCCAAATCCCGAAACCAAAAGGGCAATCGTCCAGTAGTCCGAACTGGGGCCCGGCGAAAATGCCTTCGCCGTCAACGGAGCGTATGCCCACCACCCCACATCTGG
>DATNLE010000108.1:0-2562 GCA_035603035.1 Candidatus Acidiferrales bacterium
ACTCTTGATCAGATCATTCTGTGTTGAGGCTACTTCCTCGTAGGCGCAGGATTCCGCTGAGCGCGATTCCACTGGGCCAACTGGTGAAATTCCAATGCGATTGGCTCCAATTTTCCCTAGCTAAAGGCTGATGCAAAACCCAGGGCTCAACCCCTTGATTGGAGCGGGTCGCTGACCCTGCGGCGTGGCAGATCTGTAGATTCGCTCATCTTCATTCGCTAATCTCCACAAATAAAATCGCGCGGCTTCCCCTCTTTTTCCTTGACAAGATCTTATCTTACTCGATATACTCGAGTACGATTATGATTGCCTCCACTTCCCACCAAGCCTGGCTATTCTACTTTCCCTTGGCCCAGCAAGCCGAACTGCTCAAAGACGACTTGCTCGATCCCGTCGATCAACTCCTCGAGGATCCCGCTTTGGTGGACTTGGTCCGCCAATGTCTGGCCACACGCAGCCCGCTTTCGCAGCGCACCGGGCGAAGCGGAATCGCCCCCGATCGTCTGCTGCGCTGCTGTGTCATGAAGCACCTCAAGGGTTGGAGCTTCCGCGATCTGGAACGGGAGCTGCGCAGCAATCTGGTCTACCGCCGCTTCACCCACTTCGATGCCGAGGCTACTCCCGATTCCACTACCTTCAGCCGCACCTTTGGCCTGCTGAGCACGGCGGTCACCGAAGAGATTCATCAGCGGGTGGTCAGCCTGGCCTGCGAGCAAGGCGTAGCCCAAGGACGAAAACTTCGGACGGACACGACGGTCGTCGAAAGCAACGTTCACTATCCCACCGACAGCTCGCTTTTGGGCGACGGCATCAGGGTGCTCAGCCGCAGCCTCGAACGCATCGCTGGCGAGTGTAAGCAGGGAGCGGTGGAAGTAGTGCATCACGCACGCGCGGTCAAACATCGTCTGCTGGAGATCAGCCGCGCCGCCAAGTGCCTCACCCAGGCCAACCAGCAGCGCATGCGGGACAGTTACCAGAAGTTGTTGGCTCTGACTCGGGGCGTGGTGCGACAGGCCGGCGACGTGATCGAACGATGGGCGAAGAAACGACTGAAGGTGGTAGGCAAGCGGCTGCGGGTGGAAGTGCAGATCGGCCAGCTACGACACTTTCTCCCCTTGGTCGAGCAGGTGATCACCCAAACCAAGAAACGGGTGTTGGGCGGCGACAACAACGTGGAGGGCAAGGTGTTGAGTCTGTTCGAAGTCCACACCGAAGTCATTCGCAAAGGGAAAGCGCATAAACCCAACGAGTTTGGTAGGCTGGTGCGGATTGACGAGGTGGAAAACGGTATCGTGAGTGGCTACCAAGTTCTCCCGGGCAATCCGGCTGATACGGCGGCCTGGATACCGGCGCTGCAACAACATCAAGCTTGCTTCGGGCGAGCGCCGGAGATGGCTTCCGGCGACCGCGGTTTCTTTTCCGCCAAAAACGAGGATGAGGCGCACGCCCTTGGGGTAAAGAAGGTGGCGTTGCCGGCGCGCGGACGTCTATCGGCCAAGCGGGCCGAGCAGCAGAAACAGCGCTGGTTTCGCCGCGGCCTGCGCTGGCGGGCCGGGATTGAAGCCACCCTGAGCACCTTGAAACACCCCTTCTCGATGGCGCGAGCCACTTATAAAGGAGGGCATGGATTCGAGCGCTACGTGGGCTGGTGTGTGATAACCAAGAATCTATTTTCCATCGCTCGCTATCAACAGCGTCGGAGGGACCATGACCAAGTCAGGTGAGGGCACAGCCCAACGACGCAAGCTGCTGAGCGAGATCGAACGTCTGGCCGAGATCGCCATCTTTGGAACGCTCTCGGAAACTTACCGCACTTGCGGACGAGCGGGCTGCCATTGTCAGGGCGATGGACCCAAGCATGGTCCGCATCTGAATGTGAGCTACCGCGGGGAGAAGGGCAAGACCACCGGCTACTATGTCCCCAAGGGAGCGGAGAAGGCCACGCGAGAAGGAGTGGCGGCTTGGCAACAAATGCAGCAATGTTTGCGCCAACTAGCGGAGTTAAATAAGGAGCGCAATTTGCAGCATGCCCGCGAGGCCGATTCGCAATGACGCACTGGTTCCCCCGTCTAACCCTCATCTGCTGCGTACTGCTGTGTGTATTCCTCGGCCTTACTCAGGCAGTCGTTTGGAATTACCAGCCTGTCGTCAGCTCGGGATCCTCATCCGATCGAGGTACCAAAGCGACATCCGACTCGCCCACGAGTTCAGTGGTCGGAAGCATGACGTTCCATCTGGCTCGCGCCCGACCGTTCGGGTCTCTGGTCCTAGATTGTGGATCGACCGTGGGCAATATTGGTTCACCCGGCCAGGAGAACCACGGGCCACCGGAACCGATTGACCTTGGCAAGTTGCCGGCCAGGCCGGCAACTCAAACCAACGCCATCGAGCAACCTTGTCCAAAAAATTATTGGTTTTCAGCCGAAAAATTGAAGAGTCGGGGTTTTGCATCAGCCTTTAGCTAGCTTTGGGGGACGGTCTCGGCGCCGACCGCTCCTTTTTGGCTAGCGTTGCGCGGGATGGGAAGTTTTGCCGAATACAACCCTTGGCTCGCCGATTGAT
>DATNLE010000112.1:0-64200 GCA_035603035.1 Candidatus Acidiferrales bacterium
CCGGATGCCAAGACCGGGCCGCATCACCATGGAGAACTGGAGACTGTTCTCTATGTCGTAAAGGGCCGAGTTCGAATGCGATGGGGTGATCAACTGGAATTCAGCGAGGAAGCCAGGCCGGGCGACTTTATTTACGTTCCACCTTACGTACCGCACCAGGAGATCAATGCCAGCCCGGACGAGATCTGCGAGGCTGTAGTTGTGAGGGACGGACAGGATCCGATTGTTATCAATTTGGATCTGCGCACCCCAGAACCCGCCGGTGCGGGGCGTCCTGGCATGCCGTTTCACCCTGATCGCTGAGCAACATCCTCTGAGAGACTGTCGATCGGACATCGACCGATGCCGGTGCATCTAAAAACTCGATCAGTGCTTCGCCGCGTCAGCTTCTATAGTTTCGGGTAAGACAGGTGTTGACTAAACCCCGACCTGCATCTCCGATAGAAACCAGGTACGCCGTTCGGTCTCTTCGATCCAGGTCTCAATCAAACTTGCGGTGGCAACATCGTTGTGATCATCACAAAGCTCATGGGCGGAGCGCAGAGATTCTGTCAGGAGTTGGTTGTCTTCGCAAAGTTCGGCGAGTATATATTGCGGCACCATCGCTTCGTCGTCGTTGTCCTTCAGGCGTTGATGACGTGAGATATCGCCGATTGAGCAGAGCGTGGTTCCCCCAAGCTTCCGGGCCCGTTCCGCGATCACATCCGTCATAGCGAAGATTTGCTCACCCTGTTCGTCCAGAAGGAGATGGTAATCGCGAAAATGACTTCCACTCATGTGCCAGTGAAAATTCTTGGTCTTGATATAGAGTGCGAATACGTCGGCAGGCAGATGCCGGAGGTCGCGTGAGATTGCCACAACCCCTTCACGATCGAGAGCGCCTGGATTATTCCGCCTGATAATATCCTCTTGGGTTGGTGATATTGCCGAAGTCGTTCCCATTGTCAGTTCGTCCTTTCCCAGCAAATCTGCGGTTCCTCGTTCGGAACCAGTTTTTTGAAAACCACGTGAAGTGCCAAGGCTGCCGAACGTCCAAAGGAGGCGTGACGTATCCAATCACGAACGATGCAACACGAATGCAGCGGGCAGCCCGGGAGTTTACTAGCGCGACAGCTGTCAATATTTCGACAGACAGTCGGGCCGCCGTCTGGCATACTCGACCCCATCTTCGCCCATCCATTCGAGCCGCGTACGTTCCTTGCCTGCGGAATTGCGTACCTGACATAGCTCGCCAAGACCGAACGGGAGGGGAAGCGGCTTGGAGGGAAAGGATGACGTCCACTGATTACCGTCTCTTCCAAGCACGCTTCTTTTGGCGGGCAGTCAATCAAGAGCTCGAGCACGTCTTGCGGAGCTCACGCTGCCGCGCACCACATGGGCGCGATGAGCGACCCAAGTATCCACCGCGCCAAAGAACGCGTTCCGGCGAAGGGGGGAGCAGAACGACGGCTTTGCGGGCATCGTCGGAGCAAGCGAGACTGCCTGTGGATTCTCAATCGTGCAGCGGCCCCGTTTGGACCAGCGACAATGCCCTTTGTCGTGGGCACGGTCCAACGTGTCGTAGAGTTTTACTGGATCAACGGGCTTTTCAGCCTTCTTCCCTGCCAGCCGCTTCTTGAAATCAACCATCTCGGAATCCTGACTTTACCCGCGGACTTCAACGGACCTTCTACGCCCAAAGGTAGCTATTAAAAGATGTACCTTCGCCCACTAACATTCCTGTGCCACCACTGATGCCAACCGTGCTGGAGCCAAGCGCGGGAAGCAACCCGTCTGGCTAAGCACGGTGATGCGCGACTACATCCAGCCGATGGCCCGAAAGTTGGGCATCCAGAAGAAGGTGTCGTGGCATACCTTTCGACACACATTTTCCTCGATTCTCAAGGGCAATGGTGAGGATGTGAAAGTAGTGCAGGAGTTGTTGCGACATTCAACGTCAAGGATGACGCTGGATACCTACACCCAAGCTCTCGGGCCCGACAAGAGGGCCGCGCAAAGCAAAGTTGTGGGCATGATCCGGCCGAAAGAGCGTGTATTTTCTGTGTATCGCGATGCAGATGGAGTTTCCGTGTAAAGCGTTGATAAGATTTGGCGTCCCCGACGGGATTTGAACCCGTGTTACCGCCGTGAAAGGGCGATGTCCTAGGCCAGGCTAGACGACGGGGACAGCTGTGAGGTGGGTTGCCGACGCAACACTTGATCGTAACAAGGCGTTGTAGCCATGTCAAAATGCTGGCTGAAACGCGCTGGAACGCGAAGGCCGGGTTGAGCCGAAAAAGAGTTCCGCAATCTCCATTATCGTTCGTCATGAATCGACGCACTGCGCTCAAGTGGCGTCTGCCTTGTTTTCTTCGATCAACCGGACAATTTAGAATTGGAGATAAGGTCGCGCACCAGAAACGCGGCTCAACAAAACATTCGAGGGAAAAGTGTCCGATCCAGTCTATCTCAGTCTTTGGTTCTCTGACTTTTCGGGACCCGAGATGTTGCCGCACGCTTTCGGGGTGTTGCAGCAGTTCCCTTTCGCGGCACAGCGCCCGGGAGTCAGTTATTTTGCAGTCCATCCTGTTTCCTGGGGCGAGGCGACGGTATTGGAGCGCCGGTTTCCTGGCGGCATCGATCCCGGGCAGGCTACATTGATCGCCGCCGAATTGATTCATGACGATTACGCTTACGTTTTCGAAGCGCACTGGGATTTGTGGACCCCGGATTCTTCGGGCGGAAACTGGGTGCTGGAAGCTGCGCCGGTGAGATTCATCGTACAGGGAGAACAGTTCGACGAGGGGGCGTATCAACAGACGGGTCACATACAGGTCGACTTCGGTTTGGATTCGTATTTTCTCCAGCCGGAGACTCCTCTTAGCGAACAGACTCGCGACAAGATTCGCGAGAACGTGGCCAAGCTGGTCGAATTTTCAGTGAAAGTTGACAAGAATAGCGGCACGAATTCGCGCGTGCTGTGGTCGGAATCGGAGGAGAGCTTGGCTCAGAAGCTGATTGCCCGTTTGCAGAGGGTGCAATAAATAGCGCCGAGGGCAAGGAGCATTTAAGTCGAACGCTGCAAAGCTCGGATCGCTGCAGAGCTTGGGTCATGGATCCGCGGCCCTCGGGGGCCAATTCTATTTCGTTCTTTCCCCCTCAATTTTCAGCGTTTCCGCAGCTGCGGCCTGTGCCGCTGCCAGCCGGGCTGTTAGCACGCGGAATGGAGAACACGATACATAGTCCATTCCCACCTGATGACAAAACTCCACTGAAGAGGGGTCGCCACCATGCTCACCGCAGATTCCGACCTCCAGCTTGGGACGAGTCTTTCGTCCGCGCTCGATCCCGATCCGAACCAGTTCGCCCACGCCATCCCGGTCGATCGCGGCAAACGGATCCTGCTTCAGAATTCCTTCCGCTAAATATGTGGGCAGCACTTTGTTGACATCGTCGCGCGAAAATCCGAACGTGGTTTGAGTAAGGTCATTCGTGCCGAAGGAAAAGAACTCCGCTTCCTTGGCAATTTCGTCCGCGACGAGGCACGCGCGAGGTAATTCAATCATCGTCCCCACAAGGTAGTGCACATGCCTTCCCTTCTCTTTGAACACCTCTTCCGCCACGCGTCGGACGATCGCGCCCTGATTCGCCATTTCTTTCACTGTTGAGATCAGTGGGATCATCACTTCGGCGTGAGTTTTGATTCCCGACTTGTCCACGGCGACTACCGCCTCAAAAATGGCCCGAGCCTGCATCTCGGTAATTTCCGGATAGGTGATTCCCAAGCGGCATCCGCGATGTCCCAGCATCGGATTGAACTCATGCAGCTCTTCCACGCGGGCTAACAGCATTCTCAGTTCCTTTAGCTTCGGCGAGCGAGGTTTGGTGGATTCGAGGACCGCAATTTCCACCATCAACTCTTCACGCTTTGGCAGGAACTCGTGCAGCGGCGGATCCAGCAACCGGATGGTCACCGGCAGGCCATTCATGGCCTTAAACAATCCGACGAAGTCTGCGCGTTGCATCGGCAGCAGCTTCTTCAGCGCGATGCGACGGTCTTTTTCATTGTTTGCCAGAATCATTGTCCGCATGTGCGGAATGCGATCTTCGGCAAAGAACATGTGTTCGGTTCGGCACAGGCCGATACCTTCAGCCCCAAACGCCCGCGCTTGAATCGCGTCACGAGGAATGTCGGCGTTCGCGCGCACGCCGATTTTGCGAAAGGGTTCCGCCCAGCCCATCAGCTTCTGCAGGTCCGCGTCATCCGCAGATGGTTCGAGCGTATTCAGCTTCCCTTTGATGACGCGTCCGCTGGTACCGTCGAGCGAAATCCAATCTCCTTCTTTGAAGACCTGCCCCTTGACTCGCATCTCTCTGGCGCGCTCATCGACTTGAATATCGCCGGCGCCCGCTACGCAACACTTCCCCATGCCGCGCGTGACCACGGCAGCGTGACTGGTCATGCCACCGCGCGACGTTAAGATGCCGGCTGCGACTTCCATACCCTGGATATCTTCCGGAGTAGTTTCGGCTCGTACAAGAATTACGGGATTCCTGTTGGCGCCGTGCCCCGCCTTCTTGACGGCTTCCTCTGCGGTGAACACAATTTGGCCGACGGCAGCGCCGGGAGATGCCGGCAATCCGGTCGCCAACACTTCCACTTTCGTGCTTTTCTCATCGAAGCGTGGGACCAGGAAATCATAGAGCTGATTTGGTTCCACGCGGAAAATCGCTTCTTGCTGACTGATCAGCTTCTCTTCCACCATCTGAATAGCCACTCGCACGGCGGCGCGTCCAGTGCGCTTGCCGTTGCGCGTCTGCAGCATGTAGAGCTTACTTTCCTGGATGGTGAACTCAAAATCCTGCATATCGCGATAGTGTTTCTCCAGCCGGGTAGTGATTTCACGGAGCTGGTCGTAAACATCAGGCATGATTTTTTGCAGTTCGAGGATTGGGACCGGAGTGCGCACGCCGGAAACCACGTCTTCGCCCTGGGCGTTCATGAGGAATTCGCCGTAAAACTCCTTCGCTCCGGTCGCAGGATTGCGCGTGAAACCCACGCCCGTGCCGCTGGTATCGCCGAGGTTGCCATACACCATGGCTTGCACGTTGACCGCGGTGCCAAGCATGTCATCGATGTTGTTGATGCGGCGGTAGTGCTTGGCGCGATCGTTCTGCCAGGAGCGGAACACAGCGTCACGAGCCATCACCAATTGTTCATGAGGGTCCTGCGGGAACTCGCGCTTAGCATGCTTTCTGACGACTTTCTTGTATTCCTCAATCACTTCCTTAAGCGCCTTGGCATCCAGATCGGTATCGAGCTTGGTTTTCTTCTGCTTTTTCTTTTCGTCGAACACTTCGTCGAAGGCGGATTTCGGTATTTCCAGCACCACGTTGCCGAACATCTGGATGAGCCGCCGATAGGAGTCGGCGGCAAACCGCTGATTGTTGCTGCGCTTGGCCAGCGCTTCCACACTCTTGTCGTTCAATCCGAGATTGAGAATCGTGTCCATCATGCCAGGCATGGAAAACTTCGCGCCCGAACGCACGCTTACGAGCAACGGATTCTCACCCGCCCCCAGTTTCTGACCTTGCAGCGTTTCCAGCTTGGCCAGAGATTCCTCCATCTGCCGGTCAACTTCCTTCGACACATGTCCCTGGCGCATGTACTCGCGACAAGCTTCCGTCTGGATCGTGAACCCTGGAGGCACGGGTAATCCCGCATTCGTCATCTCCGCCAAGCCGGCGCCCTTGCCGCCCAGATCGTCCTTCATCTTGCCGTGGCCATCGGCCTTGCCGCCGCCGAAAAAGTAAACGTATTTGGTTGTGTTCTTGTTTTTTTCCTGAACTTCGGTTTCGGGGAGGGTCAATGTCGCCATGATTATTAGTCCTTTGTATTTCGATTCCGTAACGCCGCCGGCCCGCCGGCAACTTCCACATCTAAAGTTTCTCTGTGATCAGGGACTGGTTCGTCTTTACCGTCAAATAGCGTTTACAGATGTCCGAGGTCATCCTTTGCCTTCGATCACAATTTCGGAAAAATCGGCAATGGTTGAGAATTCCTGCAATAAAGTCCGCAGCAATGCCAGCCGGTTCGCCCGCACTCTTGCGTCATCAACCATCACCATGACTGTGTCGAAAAATCTGTCCACGGGTTCTCTTGCTGTCGACAGCAGAAGCAGAGCCTCGAGGTAATCTTTCCCGCGTCTGTGGGCTTCGACTTTCGCGCTGGCACTCTCCATGAGAGCCATCAAGTTCTTTTCTTCTTCAGCAGATTCGGCCAGCTCCACGAATTTCGCAGCCGGATCAATATTCTTCTCCGCAGCTTGTCTTAGTATGTTTCGCATGCGCTTGCAAGCCGCGCCAATGGCCAGAAACTCGGGCATATGCATCACTTGCTTCACTGCCTCGGCCCGGGATAGCGCGTCCACAACATCGTCAGCATCCGCTGCCAAAACTGCCTTCACTACGTCGTATGCATATCCCCGCACATCCTTCAAATAAAACTCGAGACGCTCGCGGAAGAAAATCCGCACGTCCTCATCAAACTTCGCATCGTTCACGAACTTCTTCTCGGCTGCCGATCCTTTATATCCGGCCCGCGCATCGCGCATGAGATCCGCAAGGCGCAGCGGCAGCTTCTTTTCTGCAATCACTTTCACGATTCCATTGGCCTGCCGGCGCAGGGCAAACGGATCCTTCGACCCACTCGGAACCAGTCCTAGCGAAAACATGCCGGCAATGGTATCCGCTTTATCGCCAACGGAAAGCACCGCGCCCTCGATCGAGCGCGGCACGCTATCTTCGGTGGATTCAGGTTTGTAGTGATCGTAAATGGTATCCGCAATCGCGAGTCGCGTGGCTTCCGGCAGAGAGGGATCTAGCTCCTGCACCCGCGCGTACAGCCCGCCCACAATGCCCTGCAGTTCGGTGAATTCCTTTACCAGTTCCGTGGTGAGATCGACCTTCGCCAAACAAGCGGCTTTATGAATCACCCCTGCACGAACGGTCATTCCGCTCTGCTTGATGATCTCGCTCAGCCAGCTGCACAAGCGTTGCACGCGGCGCGTTTTCTCGTAGTAGCTGCCCAGGTCTTTCTGAAAAGTAACGTTCCTGAGCGAATCGAAACGTTCCAACAGGGAGCGCTTCTGATCGGTCTCCCAGAAAAAGTGCGCGTCATTGAAGCGCGCCCGCAGCACGCGCTCATTGCCATGCCGAATAAGCGCCTGCGGATCTCCATCGGTATTCAGCACCGCCAGAAAATGGGGTAACAGCTTACCGCTTGAATCTTCCAAGGCAAAATATTTCTGATGATCGCGCATAACAGTGACCAGCACTTCTTCCGGCAGCGTGAGGAATTGCGGGTCGAAGCCGCCCAGAATCGCCGAGGGAAATTCCGTGAGGTTCACAACGGTTTCGAGTAGCACTTTGTCTTCGCGCCAGCGGACCCCGGTAATCGTGCGCGCGGCCGCATCGAGAGCCTTTCGAATCTGCCGCTCCCGTTCGCTGCGACTAAGAACTTTTGCAGCGCGCAGAGCATTGACATAAGCAGAACCAGCGCGCGAAATTATGACGTCACCATGGCTAAGAACCCTGTGCCCACGAGACAAATTCCCTGCTTGGATTCCTCCGAATTCCAGCGGAATGGCCGCGCTGTCCAGCATGGCAACCAGCCACCGCACCGGCCGCACAAAGCGCTCGTTCGTCTTGCGCCAATACATATTCTTGGGCCAATAGATTGTGGAAATTTCCTTGGGGAGATTCTCGGCAAGAATTTCAGTTGCGGACCGACCCTTCCGGGTCACTCTGGCGGCCAGGTATTCGCCCTTCGGAGTCGTGATCTTTTCGAGTCGCGAGACGTCGATACCAGCCTTTTTTGCGAAAGCATGCGCCGCGGGCGTAGGCTGACCATCGTTATAGGCAACGCTGACTGAGGGCCCATTCACTTGCTCTGTAACATCGGGTTGGGCCGCAGGAATGCCTGACGCAATGACTGCCAACCGGCGAGGCGTGTCGAAAGGCGTAATCTCGCTCGCGGCCAGACGCTCCCGGATTAGTAGTGCGCTGACGCGCTCGCGTAGCTCCTGCGAGGCGGCATCGATCATCCGCGCCGGAATTTCTTCGCACCCGATCTCGAGTAGGAAATCTGGCATACCGTCAAACTCTGAGTCTCTCTAGCTAACTGACAAATCGCTGTGAACGCTCATCACGTGCGCTGTGCAAACCTAGCGGCGGCATCTCGCCCACGGCTGCATAAAAGAGTAAAGCGCTAGCCCACGGGCGACAAGTTCTCGCGCATCTTCTTCTTCGTTATCGTTTCCTTCTTGTCCTTCTTGCCAACAGGCGCAGGCTCGTCTGACTTCTCAGCCGAGGCAGATTCGCTGTTCTGCTGATCCACCCAGGCCCTTGCGATGCCAACCGCTAATGCCCGCACACGTGCGATTACTCCGACACGCTCCGTCACCGAGATCGCTCCCCGTGCATCGAGGATGTTGAACAAATGAGAGCATTTCAAACAAAGATCGTAGGCCGCAAGGAGTGGGAACCGAGCCTTGTCGCGGATCGGATTAGGGCACCCCACATTTATCTCTCCGTTTTCTGGAGAGACGAGGCGAGGATTTCGCTCCTTCATCAGCGCCTCATATCTTTCGATCAGCCCGTGACACTCGGCTTCGTACAGCCGCAAGTGCTCCCAGGTTTTTTCCACATCTGCAATCTCGAAGTTGTAAACCGAAAACTGCTGCTCATCCGCCAGTCGCACGTCGCCGTATTTCACTTTGTCGCCGGTCTCCGAATCGCGCGCCCATACGATCTCGTAGATCGAATCGACATCCTGCAGAAACGCGCCAATACGCTCCAGGCCATAGGTCAGCTCGGCAGAAATCGGGAATAAATCCACTCCTCCGCACTGCTGAAAATAGGTGAACTGTGTAATCTCGAGTCCATCTAGCATCACCTGCCACCCTACACCCCAGGCGCTGAGCGTCGGAGCTTCCCAGTTATCTTCTTCGAACTTGATGTCGTGCTGACGCAGGTCAATACCAATCGCGGTCAGCGACTCCAAATACAACTCCTGCACGTTCTCTGGCGGAGGCTTCAGGATCACTTGCAACTGCATGTGCTTGAACAGGCGGTTCGGATTCTCGCCATAGCGCCCGTCCGCCGGCCGGCGCGAAGGCTGAACATACGCCACCTTATATGGGTTCGGTCCCAGCACGCGCAGAAAGGTCTCCGGCGCCATCGTGCCTGCGCCCACTTCAACGTCATAAGGCTGCTGCAATACACATCCGCGCTCCGCCCAAAATGCCTGCAAGCGCAAGATGAGTTCCTGGAACGTCAGCGGATTCGAGTGAAGTGAAGTCATCGACGAAGTCGGTTCTACAATCCCCGCTCCCCGCTGCCAAGAGCCAGGTCGGGCCAATGCCGCAGAACCATCGCAGCTTAACCATCGATTGTAATGGAAGCGGACGATCCACGTCAGCCTGGCACGAGCAAAGAGAGCAAAGATGCTGTCCTGTCCTCCAATCAGGAGACTCCTCCTAAAAACTACCCGCAAATTAACTCTGTGGGTAGATTCTCGCTCTAACCTCGGGTGCGGCTCTTTATTCTTTTTCAAACCTAGAATAGGGGGAACAGATGAAAACGTCGAAGTCGATCCCTGCGGGGATTGCTGCGTTCCTGGTGTGTGTGGGAGCTGGCTGTCAGAAGACGCCAACTGTTATGGCGACGTCGCCAGCATCGGTTCTCGAAATCGGGACAATCCCGCGCACGCCGCGCGACTGACTTGTGGCCAGTATCTGGTAGAAGGGCCTGCTGCAGTGCCCCTTTTGCCATTCCGATTATGATCTCGCGCATCGTCTGGCGCGCTCTGCGGAAGGCAAGAATGATGGGGGCCTTGACTTCGATACGTTCGGGCTGCCCAAAGGAAATAGGAACGTCCCACCCAACATCTCTTCGGATCCTGACTATGGCGCCGGAAAATGGAAGGACTCTGATTTTGCGCACGCACTGCGGCAGGGTATCGGTCACGATGGCCGTACTCTCTTTCCACTAATGCCCTACCATTACCTCCGCAGCCTCCCCGATGAAGACCTGGCATCGGTAATTGTCTAGGAACGCTCGACGGCTACGATGCACATTGAGCATCCGAAAACCACTTTAACCGAAGACATCAAAACAACCTTCCAGCCGCTTGAACCGCTTGGCGCACGTTCCCGAACCCGACCGTTCGGATCGTGCAGCCTACGGCAAGTACTTGGTGACGGTGGGGTATTGCGAGGGCTGCCATACTCCCGACGACGGGCACGGCAATCCGATTCCAGGAATGAACTTCGCCGGCGGAGTTGATACGTGAGGACCCTGGGGACCCGACCCTAATTCGGTGGCCTCGCTGTACCTCACACCTGATCCTCCGGCATCTCGTATTTCGACGAACAAATGTTCATTAATTTGATTCGTAAGGGGCAGGTCAACGCCCGCCCACTAGCCAGCATCATGCCTTGGGGCTTTTTCCGGAAGCTCGGCGACGATGCCTTAAGAGCTGTATTCGGTTACTTGCGGAATTTAAGAGCTGTGAAGCATCGCGAAGAAAATACCGAAGACGCCCGTTATTGCCAATTTGCCGCGGCAAGCACGGATTTGGCGAACGGACCTGAAACCGGGCAAAGGTGCCGAGCTGGACCTTCAAAATGCGCTCTTCTCCAGCATCCCTGCCGTGACCAACTTCTTCTCGATATGCCGCTGCAAAGCTTGGATTAAGAACCTTCTCAGGTCGGCGCCCCGCGACTTCGGCCATGGAATCTCGACAAAATTTTCCACCGGGGCGCGAAACATCTGCGCTGCCAGCGCGCGCGATTCACTCGAAATCTCCGACGATGCCAGGCGCTTGTCATCCGGACACATCAAGCCATCGGCCAGCGCGTGGAAGTAAGCCCTGCTACCGTTTAGGCTGCGGCCGCACACGATGCACTCAGTCAGCTCCGGCAAGAAACCTACCAGCCGCGTTAGCCACAGATCAAAGTAGGTGACCGGCATCCATATATCCGAGCCCGTCAGTGCGTGCAGGACGGAGAGGGTCAGGCGAAAAATGGCGTCATTGGCTTCGCGATCGGGAAGCAACTCGTCAAGCAATTCGGCCACATGAGCCAGCCCCACTGCGCGCGCGTAACTGACTTCGGTGGCCAGCGGAGACTCCAACACCTCGCATGCATCCAGCCGTGCCAATTCTTGCCCCTCGCGCATGTCATAAAACGCGCGCACATAGGTCATCGGCTCAAGCGCGCCCCCAAAGCGCCGCTTCGACTTCTTTGCCGACCGCGCTACGCCGCGCACCTTACCTTCCGCGCGGGTAAAAAGCGTGACCAGCAAATCTGCTTCGCGCAGCGGATAAGTGCGCAGAACAACTGCCTCCGACTCCCTCAGTGCCATGAAATCCCAGCGAGTGGACCGATGATTGTAAACGGACGAGAGACAGAGAAGGAAAGAATCGGACTCCCCTCCGCCCAGGCACGCAGCAGGCTCATCCAATCGGGCAGTGCGGCAGCTTTCCACTGCATGCGCACCTTGCTTCCGCGCAACGACTCGAACTCGATCAAGCACTCTTCCAGCATCGCTGAAGGTGGCGCCATCAGTTCGACGAATGCCGGCTTGCGCGCTTTTCGTCGGCGATGGGAAACGCCGTTTCTTCAGCCCCGTATAGTCCAGCCGCAGATGATGCGCGACAGAATACACTCCGTGTTCCCGGGCAGGTTCCACAGCGGCTTGCCACACCGAATCCGGAAGTCTCGTCGCCGTGGCCGGGTTACGAATCTGATCCAGTTGGAGTTGTAACTGCGCGATTGGTTCGGAAATGACTGCTGTGCTCATGCGGTTCGCCCTCGGCCGCTCCTCGGCGGCTCAACGAACCTAACAGGGCGAGTTAGTGATCGTCACGCATGCTTGCCGAAGATTCACGATGGGATGTAAGGAAGGCGCGGCGCCGCAAGTTGTACCGCTGCTGTCCAAAACACGAGAATCCCCGTTATCCCGCACCGCTAAAGTGGTTTGCGATCCCGTTTGGTTGATGATGGACGGAAAATGTTGGAAAGAGAAATCCGAGGCTTGGATCAGTAGTTGGAAGATCCCCTGAGTCATCGCGAAGTCGCCTTGGTAGCCGAGCTTCCAGAGAATGTTGCAGCACCTGTGCCATTGTGATAGTCGGTCTTGAGAACCCAAGATTGATGACGCCTCGACAGCAGTAGGTTAACCGTCGGTGGCTGGGTAGACAAGAGCGTTGCCGTGAGTCCAGTGTGGCTGCCGAAGAGATGACGGTTCACGTCGAGATAGTCGAAACTGTTCCATGCCCAAACCGGGTTCCAGTTCTCATCTAGATCGACAACGCCATCTCCAGTAACAGCGACAGTACGGGGATAACCGGGGAGGTCGGTGAAGTTTCTTGCGAAAAGCCCGAGGAGGTGCGATCACCATTTTGGATGCTTCAGTTTTCGCTAAAGAGACCAGAGGCGCACCGCCCCGCATAGCATCGCTTGCCAATTCGAACACACTCGCGAAAACGCGTTCCGTGCCTAGCAAGCTGTTTCTGCCCCAAATGCGACTGCGTGGAGGAGGGCTAGCGGAAAATTGGCGCGAGTTTCATTGCTGCCATGTCACTCCTGGATAAAGGCTTGGTATGCGGTAGCCCCGATACGCGCCGATGCTCAAACCACCCGCGATGTTCATTTGCCAGACAACCTGAGGGCTGTCAGTTTGGGACGCCTCTATGATTACCGACCCCGCAAAGTCGGACGGCGCGCTGCTATCAAACTCGACATCACCGTTACCCAAAACATCGATACTCCCGCCCCAAAAGGAAAAAAAACCTGGGAGATACTGCCACTCCAAGCTGGCAACATATGTGCTCTCGTCTGTTTGGAATATCGTGGCGCGGGTATAGCAATTCGGCGCCGGTGGTGCAGGTGGTCCGCAGGGCAGTCCACCGGCGAGGATCCGACTGTTTCCGTCGTCGTAGACAGCCATCGTCGTCTGGGAACCAGTGACGCTCAAAATGTTCGGATAATGTTGTGCATAGAACCAATCGCTCGAATCACCACCCAACAGAGTGAAGTCTCCATCTTGTCCTAGCTTCCACAAAACATTCCCGGAGCCGGTCCCGTTTGCGTAATCAATCTTCAGAATCCAGCTTTGGTTACGCATTGAGACGAGCAGATTGCCGTCAGCCGTGTAAACGAGGGCATTACTGTGCGTCCAATCGGGCAATCCAAAATAAGGGTAGCGATTAACGTCCAGGTGATCGAAGGACGACCACGCCCAGGCCACGTTCCCGTTCACATCGATGTCAACCACAGCGTCACCAACGACCTGGGTCGTTCCAGGGTAACCGGGCAAATCAGTGAAGCTTTTCGCTATCTCACAAAGCGCGATCCAGTGGCCATTGGGCAAAACTAGTACATCATGGTGGAATGGGTTCCCGCCGTTCAGTCCTAGCGGCGGGGGGATAGTAAAGTCGTAGAGATTGGCTTGAAGCGATTGATTCACTGCAGTGTACGAAACATCGCGAACAACGTTGCATGCCAGGTCGACTTCCTGCAAATCCAAAGGACGAACGATGATGAAGTGCCCGTTTTGCAAGGGTTTGACCGGTTCCGCGTTACCGGGGCAATACCAGATGACGTTGCCCTGAAGATCGACAGCGACAGATTGCGGGCCAGCAGAGGTGAGGCTAAGCAATTCCACGCCCGGGGAGGGCGTAAGCCCTGGGGTAGGCAGCGTGACACTAATGCCGGGGAACGGCGGGGACGAGGACGCGGTGGGCGTCTGCGTAACAGGCAGTGGCCCGGTAGTGAATGTGGCATCGTCCGTAACGAAGCTGTTGGTTACTCCCACGCACTGTGCCTGAGCGCGGGCACGCATGTGGTATGTGGTGGATGCTTTCATTCCGGCGACCAGGACGGCGGTCGTCTGGCGAGTGGCTGAGACGGGATACCATGCGGTCGTTCTCCCGTACGATGTATCAGGTCCAAACTCCACCATCACTTGCCCCGCACAGCCCAGCGCTGTCGTCATCGTGTATTGCGCCACCAACGGATGCTGAGTGGCCGCGACGGCTGTTGCCCCAATACCCGGCGGATCATTGAACTTTCCGCCGCCGCAGGCAGCTGTAAGAGAGACCAAACTGATCATTGCTAACCAAAGGGATGGCTGCAGCGGAGCTGATTCTCTCATCTGTTGGATTTCCTCTTTTTGACGAGAAGACCTGCCCCCAGCCGGAGCCGCGCTTTCACAATCGCGGCAGGTTTTCTGTTAGCGGAAGATCATACCTCAAACGCCGAAAATGCGTAGTAATAATTTGTAGACGGATCGGCTGATCGTTTCCAGAGCTGGTGCCGGTACTCTGCACTGGGGTGATGACACCTCGTAAAACGAAAGCCAGCTGCAGTTACTGGAGCCCTATATGCAAGCGCCTATCCGTCCTCGCAACGCAGCCGGGCGTCGGTTTCGCAACGTATTAAGATTGGCGGGCGTCCTAGATCGGACTGAGCCCTGCCAGAGCTGCGAACGAAGCACAAACAGACCATCGGATACGACATACGCAGCCTCACACGTCTTGCCGGAGAAGTAAAGGTTGCGTAACCTTCATGCTGGTCGAGAGTGCTAATTTTCATAGAATCCGCGCGATCTGGACCCTTGAGAAGCCCGCATCGACCAGTTGATACAATTCAAGGCTTGAGGCTACATCTTCGGAACTACGGGATTCCTGAATTGATCATGCAAAAATTGCCGCTGCTCGTTTTGTTCATCGTTTTCACCGTTGGGCTGTGTTGTTCGCAGTCTCTCAGCGATCCTTTGTCACAGGGCACATCATCTCAGGGGAATTCTCAGGGGACATCCGTGGATTGCTCCGATCCGACGATGGCCAACACTCCGCTATGTAGTTCCGCGCAGCAGCAAAGAACCAGTAACATTCAAGGAATCGGCGGCTCGTCCGCGCCCATGCACACGCCGGTATTGACCACGCCTTATGGTTTCAGTCCGGACCAGTACACTCCGACCAGGCCCCCGCTCAATCCCCCGCAAGTCTGGCACCTCCCGGTTGCGGTTCGGCCGGAGACTGAATTCGAACAGATGGTGGCCGACTCGGTTGGACGACCATTGCCATTGTTCGGCCAATCGCTGTTCGTACAGGCTCCAAGTACGTTCTCTCCGGTAGACTTCATGCAGGTTCCGAGCGACTACATCATCGGCCCCGGCGACGAATTACAGATCAGGGTTTGGGGCCAAGTTGAAGCAAGCTTGCGGGTAATCGTGGACCGTTCTGGGCAAATTTACATCCCGCAGGTGGGACAAATATCCGTTGCCGGCATCCACTATGGAGATCTGGAACAACACCTGAAAAGTGAGATTTCGAAGACATTTAAGAACTTCTATGTCACAGCAAGCATCGGCCGGCTTCGATCCATCCAGATAATTGTTGTTGGCAATGCTCGTTATCCCGGCACATACACCATCAGTTCGTTAAGCACATTGGTCAATGCGATTTTCGCTTCCGGCGGCCCTACCCCCCAAGGATCCTTGCGCCACATCCAGGTCCGCCGCGATGGGGCTACCATCACCGATTTCGATTTCTATGACCTTCTGATCAAGGGCGACAAGTCGAAGGACGTCCGTCTACTGCCCGGCGATATCCTGTACATCCCCCACGTTGGTCCCCTAGTCGCCATCTCCGGCTCCGTGAACTCATCCGCCATCTACGAGATGAAGGACAACTCGACCCTGAACGATTTGATTGAGATAGCAGGCGACCTGAGCACCGTCGCCGACACCAATAAGATCACCGTCGATCGCTTCGTGGATCACCAGGCGCGCAAGACTCTGGAGTTCCCCTACGATGCGCAGTCCCGTGCTCTGCCACTCCAGGATGGCGATATTGTCCGCGTGTTTTCAATCGTTCCCCGTTTCGAAGATACCGTAACCTTGCGGGGCAATGTGGCTAACCCCGGGCGCTATCCTTGGAAGCCGGGCATGCGCATTAGCGATCTCATACCCGACGTCCAGGCATTGCTCACACGCCGCTACTGGCGCAATCGCGCCGCCACCGTCAATGGTCGCGCGACTGAATACCCGGTTCAGACGCCACCTCCGCAGACGCAGAACAACCGCTCCACATCGAATCAACAACCACCCGATGGGACCGCGCCCAGCAGCACCGCAACCCCAGGCGTTTCGGACTCAACTCAGAATCCCAATTTTCCCGAAACCTTGCCCGATGCAGCGGGTTCCTCAAATCTGGCGGACGCTCTCTACGCGCAGAATGGGCAAAACCCATCGGGCAGCGATTCTTCAAAAACCGGCAATCCTCCCACCGGGAGTCAACCGCCTTCTCAGGCTCTGAGCAGTAATCCGAACAATCCCAACCCCAACACCGTTAAAGATATCGCCGAGGATGTGCGCCGCTACGCTCCCGAAATCAACTGGGACTACGCCATTATCCAGCGGGTCAATCCCAATGACCTCACCTCCAAGCTTGTTTGGATGAGCCCGCGGAAGGCAATCCTCGAACATGACCAAGCAAGCAATTTGGAACTCGAGCCAGGCGACATCGTAACGATCTTTTCTCAACGGGATATCAGCGTGCCGCAGACCGAGCGCTCTCAGTATGTGATCGTTGAGGGCGAAGTAGTACGGGCTGGTGTTTATAAACTCGAAAACAATGAAACGCTTCGCTCGGTTTTGCAACGCGCGGGCGGTCTGACTCCCAATGCCTACGTTTACGGTTCGCAATTGACCCGCGAGTCGGCACGGGTGGACCAACAAAAAAGCCTGGACCAACTGGCGACCACCATGGAGGTACAAATCCGGCAGTCGGCGGTATCAGTGGCAGCTTCCACGAGCCCCGGAGAGCTACCGCAACTGCTGGCAGCACAGGAAGCAATAGTCGCGCAGCTGCGTAACACCCGCGCCAGCGGACGCGTCGCATTGCCCGTCCGGCCCAAGGACAAAAGCCTGAGCGATTTCCCCGACATGGTGCTGGAAGACAGTGACCGCCTTTCGATTCCTCATACTCCTTCAACCGTCTCTGTGGTGGGAGATGTGTACAATCCAGGATCGTTTATTTTTGAGCCTCGTAACACCGCCGGGGCCTATCTCGATCTCGCTGGTAAAGGAAAGCCGCAGTCGGACCTGCATCACGCTTTTGTGCTACGCGCGAACGGCATCGTAGTGGCAGCCAATAATGTCAACGGTCTGTTCACCGGGGAAAAATTCGAACGCCTCCGGTTGTATCCTGGCGATCAGATTGTTGTGCCTTACAAGCTCCCAACGGGAGCGTTCGTCCGCGGACTGCGCGACTGGACGCAGATCATGTCACAACTGGCGTTGACAGGCGCGGCTCTCTCTATTGTCCTGCCATGATCTATGCCGATCAGCGGTGGATCGGAGATCATGGCATCGGTCGCTTTGCACGACATGTGCTGGCCGATCTCGATTATCGTCCGGTTGCGCTGGCCGGGCATCCCGCCGCGCCGCTGGATGCTTGGCGCCTTGCGCGCGCGCTCAGCGGACTGACAGGAAACGACTTATTCTTCTCGCCGGGATATAATTCGCCTCTTTTCTGCAGCGCACGGTTCGTCTTCACCATTCACGACCTCAGTCACATTTACTGTCCGGAGAACAGCAGTCTGCTCATTCGGTTGTACTACGCCACCGTAATGAAAAGAGCTTGTGCACGTGCCCTCAGGATCCTTACGGTCTCGGAATTTACGCGTACGCAGATTATCGAATGGTCGGGCGTGCCGGCAGAGAAGGTCTTCAACGTTGGGTGCGGGGTTGACCCTACCTATCAGCCCGGGGAGAATTGCCACGGTCTGCAATTCCCCTACCTTTTGTGCGTAAGTAATCGCAAGCGACATAAAAACGAATTCCGGATAGTGGAAGCTTTCGCCAAAGCTGACCTTCCCACCGGGATACATCTCGTGTTTACGGGTGGGCCCACGGCGGAGCTTGCGGATTGCATTGAACGTTTCCATATAACCCAACGAGTGTATTTTACTGGCGTGGTTCCGGAAACAAAGCTGCCTTCGCTTTATCGCAGCGCCGAAGCGCTGGTATTCCCTTCTCTTTATGAGGGATTTGGGCTCCCGATACTGGAAGCAATGGGGTGCGGCACACCCGTGCTCACCGCAAACGTCACTGCCATGCCCGAGGTTGCTGGAGGCGCTGCTCTGCTTGTGGACCCGACCTCCGTAGAACAGATCGCGAGTGCGATGGGGCAAATTGTGAGCGACACCACGCTACGCCAGCAGTTACGACATAAGGGCCTAGCGCGCTCTGCTGAATTCCCATGGGCTAGCACGGCTGCCAGAGTGCGTGAATTGATTAAAGGAGGGTGACGCAGATGCGCGCTCTGAATGGACAAGACACGAACTAGCCCTAATCGGTTTTCGCTTTATGAAAACAGCCTGTTGAATGCACCTTCTCATTGAAGCGCCTTTTGACATAATTTGACATAGAAGAAAAAGGTCCTTAGCTTGATGTTTGCTGTGGATAAATCCCTGTGATTTTGCAAGCACGATAAAATCGCTTGGAATTGAATTCATTTTCACTGGGAGACCTATTTTGAGAACCCTTAGACTGCCGTCCTTCTGTGTGGCAATTTCGATCTTCGGAATGATCCCGCTACTGACCGGACAACAGTCGAGAGGCGTATCGCCGGGACCAGTACCTCCGCAGATCGTAGCGGCCGAGAAGGTTTCCATTGCGGACGCAAGCGGCCAAAACTCCGAGAGTGTTGTCGATCAGACCCTATCCAATGGCGTACGGGACTGGCCCTTGTACCAGATTCGCGGTCTCAACGGTGCGATGAATGCTGGCCTCTGCGGTTTGTCCGACCGGCCAGCTTGGTGTCGCGGCTCTGAAATAGGAGAGTGGACGAATAGCGCGATTAGAGTAATCGGCTGCGGCGAGGTATCCATCCCGGCCGGAACTTACACCCAAACGACCAGCATCGTAAAGCCGCGTTGTGTCAAGCTTCACGGAGCTTCGGCGCACAGCACAATCATAAAGTGGATACCCAAGACAGGCGCGGCGGTTATCATGGGAGATGACGTTGTAGAGAATTTTGCGGCGGAAGGCGCACTGGAAGACTTGACCCTAATCGGTCCGGGTGCCAGCACCAAGACCTGCGGCATCTATCTTGGTGGATCAGACGGTACTGGATGCGCGCCTCCGACTGCAATCGATCCCCGCAAGAATCAAGACGACCACGACAATATCAATCGAGTAAGTATTTACAAATCCTCGCCTGCTGGCGCTTTCGGGGTCGGAATTCAGTGGGGTTACAACGCGTGGTCGAATACGATATTTGAGAGCGACATCGCTTTCAATGGAACAGGGATTTACGTCCCTCACACTTTGACCGGGACGGGAGAAAATCTCTCGATCGTCAGCAGCGCGATTCAAAACAACGTAGGCATCGGGCTCAAGATCGGGACAGGTGACAATATTAATTTTACGCTCGTCAACGTCTCCCTGGACTATAACGGATCGTGGGCCGTGCAGAATGGCACAGCCCCGACGCAGAATGCGGTGAGTCTGGTCAATTGCTATATCGCGCAGCGGAGTCGCTGGCTGCAGAACTACGGCTATATGAACCTCTCGGGGGTTTACGCCAATGACGCCGCGGACTCAGGTATTCTGGGCTACCTCATCGACAATGAAGCGGCTTTCTTTACTGCCCTCGGGGGCCAATTTTTTAACAATGGAACGGGCGCAATCCTGAATCCGAAAGGGGTTGCAAGCACGTGGATCGCGCCACTGGTCACCAGTCCCGGTGCAAACGGCTTTACTCCTACCCAAACTTACATTGACAGGCTCGGAGACCTCGCCACGAACGCCTTATACGCCAGTCACTTCAACCAAGCAGCTGCGAACCAAGTGGCGGGGACATCGGCCTGCTCATCCGCCACGCAGACTATCGCGTTCGCAGGAGAATACGCCTCGCCGCCTGTGGTTCTAGTGTTTGACGAAACCACCAAGGGGGGCATCAATCTCACCGTGAAGGCAACTTGGGGCTTCACGGTTTCCTGTACCGGCCCCTCGGACGTGTTCGATTGGATTGTGATCGGAAATCCCAACTAAAGAGTAACTCTGGAAGTTCTTAGTGAGGAGGGTTCCGCTAATCGCGGCGATTCGGAATACTCAGTAACACGTAAGAGGCCTACTCCAAGCGGAACGCAAGCGTCAATCCTTCGTGACTACATAACTCATGCTGTGAACGTTGAAGTCATCGGGGTACGACCGCACCAACCGAGCTCCGGCACTGGAGACTGTCTCCTCCACTCTTGCTGGAGTCAAACATATGGTCCGCATAGGATTCAGATGCAAGCGATTGTAAAGGTCCGTCGTCGAGAAGCCAAACCGTCTAAGAAGTGAGTAAAGTCTCCGTCTAGGTTGCAAGGCCTGACGCAGCGAAAGTTTGTAAGGAATCTGGAACACGATTGTTCCTTGGGGTCTTGTCACCCTAACAAACTCCCGAATGTATGCCTTAGCGAGATCTCTGGTACGTTGATGTTGCAGTACGATGTTTGAGTACACAAAGTCGAAAAAGTCATCCTGAAACAAGTGCAGGTTGTCGGCTTGATTGAGTAAGAAGTTACACGAAGGTGTGTGCTCCCTTGCCAACCTTATCATTTCTTTGGAGATATCTACTCCATACACTTCGCCAAAATAGGTGCGCAGACCTCTAGAAAGCCTTCCGACCCCGCAACCAAAATCGAGAACTCTCCCATTGGAGCCTCGCTTGAATCCACAAACCTCCATGAGATCATCCACTTCACGTTGACCGGAGGCAAAGAATTCCACGACATCCCACCGCCTAAACTGCTTTTCCTCGTTGCTCAGAATCGCCCAGAGTGGGTCCAGTTCCGCGAGGTCTTCCCACTCCCGCTGCGTTGCTGCGCTTTTGGCGACAGGCCTAGACATGACGATTCCGATAGTGTATCAGCTCAAGTTCGCGATTGGCATGCCGGGAATAGACAACCGGCTATCTAACGACCGGTCGATTGTGGAACTAGCCACACCGCTCCAGTTTCAATTGCGTGTTTTCGGAAGTGCTTCAGCGGCAATGCAAGAGTGTTGCGAGATGCACTCTCCTAAGAGTAGCCTGACAAGTGCGATAGACTGAATGGTCTGACCAGGGATACGCTGGCTAAGCGGGCCGCTAGCGTTGCCATAATTTGACAAAAGTCTTCCGCTGTCACTCATGTTGAAAAAACTAGAATATACCTGCCTAAGCGGAGGCATCGCCTTGATAGGCGCGGACCGCATCGACTTATTGGGGGGGCATGTTTTTTTTAGGCTGACGCCATTTTTGCTTTTTGCTTCGCTCGTTGTTTCAATTCATCTCCTGCTCATGGGATTGCGCGGGAGATTTCAGATCAGAATCAGTCTGCCTGTTCGCAGCCAAGCCCCTTACCTTGCTGTGTTAGCTCTGTTCTTGATTCTCGCATTTTTTTCAACCATTTTCGGTGTGAACCCGCAGCGGGGGCTGGTGTCTCTTTTCGGTTTGGTGCTTGTGGCCGTGTTGGGATATTGCTTTGCAGTAAGGATCTTGGCGGATCCTGATCCAGGAAAGCTGGTTGTACGCTCAGTCACATTTGCTTTGATCGTATGGCTGATCTTTTGCATTGGCGGATACATTGCTTGGAGCCATGGCGGAACGCGTCAACAGGACGAAGCTGCGTCGTCCATCGAATCCATGTTTGCGCCCACTGCAACACTCCTTTGGGCACCTCGGCTGTCAGGCGTCTGTCTGGATTCCAACCGTGCCGGCTTCATTCTGGTGATGTATTTGGTCTTGCTTGATCGATTTGCACCCAAGACGCGCTATACGCGTTTCCTTCGTTTTGCCGTAGGATTCTTCATTCTGCTCGCGGCTTCGAGATCTGCCATGCTCTGCTGGTTCGCATATTACTTATTCTCTAAAGCGTTCTGGAAGCATATGACGACGCGGCGAGCGGCGTTCAGAGTGGCCACCCTTGCGGTCGTCGCTTTGCTAGTTGGTCTTGTATATCGAGAAGAAATCAGCGGGCTACTGGAACTCTGGCAGGTATCCGACATTTTATCTGACCGGCTTTCCGGCGAACAGGGAACATCGGGAGGAGATCACCTTCAGCTGATACAGAGGGGTCTTGAGACTTGGTCAAGCTCGCCCCATACAGTAGTTGCAGGTATCGGATTCGCGGGTGCTCCCAGATTCCTGGGCGATTTCTTCGGGGACAATAAATACGGGAACTTTCACTCCTTGTATGTATCTGTACTAGCTGAGCTCGGCCTGCCTGCGTTCCTTCTTTTTATGATCCTCCTCGGATACCCGCTCGTCGGAAGGAAAGGGGCGGTATCGTGCATCGCGGCGATCGCGACCTTTAACTTAGCGCTTCAATCCTATATGGAACCTGTGTTTTGGGTTGTTCTTGCGCTCGTGTGGTCATACGAACTGAAGGGCTGGAGAGTCCGAAACTCACCTTCAAGCGTTGCACGGTAAGCGCTATCATATCAGAGTACCTCTGTCGAGGCTGCTCGCTTCACGTCCTACCTGTTGCATTTTGAGGAACATATTCGCGAAGATAGCTTTCCACGATGTGCTCCTCTCGAAACGCGCTAAGGCTCGAAGCATCGGGGACTTTATTCTCTCGCCATTTTTGCGGTGACGACAACGCCAGATTCATCTTCTCCGCCAGCGAATTCACACTTCCTGCAGGGAAAAATTCGACCATTTTGGAAAGTCGAGCAATCTCCGGAATTCCGCCTGATGATGCACAGATAAGGCTTTTTCCCGCATGCAGACTTTCAACACAGACATACGGCAGGGGCTCAGGCCAGAGCGACGGAATAACTACAGTGTCGACCGAAGAATAAAACCTCGAGGAATCCATAAAACCCAGCCATTCAATCCTCGGATCTGAGTATGTCCTTCTCAAATTCTGGATATAGCCATCGAGGCCCCGGCCAGCTATTTTGAGTTTCCAATTCAGCTGATTCAGCTGCCTGGTGGCTTCCAGAAGTGTTTCAATGCCCTTCTCTTGCTCAACTCTTCCGATGAAGCCAAAAACAAGATCACCGAACAACGGCTCAGCGTTTGCGTTCTGCAGAATCGTCAGTGTGGCGCCACCCTGAATGTTATAGATGACCGTTGAAGGCACATCTTCCAGATAATGCCGACTGATGTGTTCATCGAGAGCGTGTTGGCTGACCGAAACGACCACGTCAGGCAGCCGCGAAGAGGCTCTTTTCGGGGAAGTCAGCAGTTTGCAATCCAAGCACCTTTTCTCGCAGACGCGGCCATTGCGAAACAGAGTACAGCGCGGACACATCAGATAATAATCGTGCAGAGTATGCACCAGACGCACTCTCCTGCGCTTAACCTGCTGCCAAGCAGCCACGGAAAATCCACAGACGTTGTGGGTGTTTACGACATCCGGCATTTCGGCATCCAGAATTTTGCCGATCCGGCGAGCCGCCATCGGGTTCCACATTTCCCGAATATGCCAGGCGAGGCGACGGAGAATACCGGGCTTCTCACGTCGGCCAAAGGGCCAGTGGAAATTATCCAGCGGAAGACGGTAGATGCGGACCCCGCTCCGATCCTCGACGACCTCGCTCGACCCTGGGTGCAAGCTGACAACCACCACCGCATGGCCGCGGCGGACCAAAGCTTCCGCCAGTTCAGCCGCCGCCTTTTCGGCACCGCCGATAACATGGGGAGGATAAAGCGTGCTAATTATCAGGATTTTCATTTACAGCACGTTGTCGCACGCGGGAGGACGTCGCCATCCGATATCGCCCCTGCGGCGCATCCCAGAACCGCAACCGGAGGTCGGGGCATGAAAATCATGCCGCGGTCTATGCACCCGGGGTGCCGGCACAGGTGAGTTTGTACCGCCGGCCAGCGATCTCAAAGGCGGGCCAGTACAGTGTAGTTCGCCGGCAATCTTGTCGACTTGCTTACCGAATCGAGTAACGCGCCACTAAGATTCACAGCACATCGCAAGGGAAACAGCCATTTATTCAGCCGAAGGCATACACTTAACATCAGTTGAGCCCAGTCTCCTCCGTCCTCGAGGATCTGCCATTCCAAAAATCCAGCATCCTTCAACAACTGTTCGAATCCGTACTTCGTGAAGCGGAAAAAATCATAAGGCTCTTCATGGAGGGGCCAGAAAAAGGGGCCACTCAGGATCAAGCATCCATTCGGTCGGAGCACCCTTTTGCATTCCAGTACCATGACGTGGGGATTTGTCACGTGCTCGATCACTTGAGTAGCAAATACAATGTCCACAGATTGATCTCTAATCGGAAGGCACAAGGCATCTCCTACGAAGTCCGGCGAGGTGTCGATGACTCCATGATCCATTCCCCAATGCTGAGCCGTGAGAAAAAGGTCACGGTATGGCTTATGTCCACAGCCAATATCGAGTATTTTTGGGCAGTCGCTACCGATGTGTCCCAGCGCCGTCCTTGCGGCCCATTCAAGATTAGGCCAAAGGTACTTATAGTGCAGATAATCTTGCTTCCAAATTCTCAAGGTGCGCCGTTGGAGACGGGCTTTAGCGGACCCTTTTACTTTGGCAGCTTCAGATGATGTGTGACTGCCGATTGGTGGCCTCATTTCCTGGTACTTCTTGGAAGCGCTACCTGCTTGTTACCAGCAGAACGTCTCTTGCCTCACATAGACTCACAGTCTTGTTCCCCACCGTCCGCTTCTACACATGCCAAACAGACATTGCCGATTCTACACGGACCGCGCGAGGCCTTAATTGCAGGCGGCCATAAAATCACCGAATACCAAACTTCAAGCGCGAGACTCGGCTGCGGCCTCGGCATGCTTACGGAGGACGTAGATCAGGCCGGCCGTGACGCCCAGCAGCTGCGCACAAGCGCGCGCAGCTAGCAGGACGGGAGAAAGCAGTCCTACAATGGGATCTTTCGGTACGGCTCGCAGCGCGAAGGGCAGCGTGCTGACCAGAAACGCGGCGCACACCAGCAGCGATGCCGGTATTTTCGAGCGCACGACCAAATCGCAAAAAATTGCCACCAGTAGCACGGGGACGAACAGAAGCTGCACCTTCATCAGCTGCGGCGTGTGGCTATCCTTCATAGCCTTATTTGGATTCTTACGCACCGCCAGCACTCGCCAAAAAGCGAATTTATATTTCTTACGGAGGTATCTCCAGAGGGTATCGGGATGGGCGTGGTAGACGATCGCCGTGGGGACGAATTTCATCGTCCAGCCGCGGGCATACATGCGGTAAGAAAGTTCTACGTCCTCCGCACATGCCAACGGAAAACTCGTGTCGTAGCCGTTCATTTCGAGGAAGCGGTCTCGGCGAAAGCCGGCCGAATAGGTGTCAATGAAATCGATACTCGGACGATCTGCCATAAGCCGGTATTTGTCTTCGTACTCGATCTGCACGAAACGCGCAACCAGACTTTTTTGACGAGTGCGGTAGATGCCTTTTACTCCCACGACATCCGGGTCGCGGAAGGGTTCCGTCATGGCGGTCAGCCAGTCAGACATCGGGACGCAGTCATCGTCAGTGAACAGGATGATCGTTCCGCGAGCTTCCAGGGTGCCCCGATTGCGTGCCGCCGCAGGTCCGGAATTCAACTGAGTGATGCAGCGAACGCCCGAATAGCGGGCAACAACGTCTGCAGTATTGTCAGTCGAGCCGTCGTTGACTACCAGAATTTCTGCATCTCGTCCCACAGTCTGCTTCAAAACTGCATCGACGCAATTCCCGATGCGAGACGCCCCATTAAAAGTGGGAATGATGATTGATACTGACATAGACTTTATAGAGATCGACCGGGGCTGGCCTCGTCCTGTGCTTGGCCAACGTTGCCGTCGTTTTGTATTCTAACCTGTAGACGCCAATGCTGGAGGCAGTGGCTCGTCAGGGACGATTGGAGAACCAGGCCCGCCCCTCAAACCAAATTTTTCTGCTGCGGGATCAGTGTCGAACCGCGTTGAAGAACCCTGCGCTTACCGAAGAATCGACGCAACCGCATGTACAGGAAATCGGCAAATGCCAGGAGAGATTTTGCCAGCCGACGCGGCGCACAGGCCTGCAGCCAGTGCTCTCCCACGAATTGTCTTCCCTCGATGCCGCCGGAAAGAAACGCCACCACACAATTTAGGGGATTGCACCAGTTGTATTCGCAGACTAGCTGCAGATATTCGGGTACATGGGTCTCGGGAGGGCAATTGGTTACATAATCGCTGCCTGAATGCCTCCGATATAGGTAGCCCGGTTCATCGATGTTCACATAGGCGCCACGTTCGAGAATCTGAAGACCGAATTTTAAGTCCGAGAGCAACCGATACTTGTTGTCAGACACAACTCCGGCGGAGGCGGAACGCCGAAACATGATGTTTGACGGGCCGCCGATACAGTTTGCCATCCTGCTGAGACATAGATTGATCACCCGGCGCCCCGGATGTGACCCGGGGAACGCAAACCAGCTTCCTTGAATGTTCAGATTAGAATCTGTGGGAAGGTAGTTGCATGTGACCAAAGCAACTTCAGGACGGGTTTCCAGAACATTTAATTGTTTTCGCAAGACTCCATCCAGCAACACGTCGTCGGCACAGAGGAACTTAATATAGCGTCCCCGGGAATTTGCTAAACAGCGGTTTCCGTTTCCGCAGGATCCCAGGTTTGATGGATTCCGAATGTATCGGATATGTGGGTTTTCAAATGAACGTACGACTTCCTCGGTGTTGTCTTCCGACGCATTGTCCACGATCAGAATCTCGAAATCGTCGAGGCCTTGGCGGATGATTGACGCAACTGCATCTGGCAGAAAGTGAGCAGAATTGAATGTGGGAATCGCAATGGTGAGAAGTGGTTCTTCGCAGGCCATATTGGAAAGCTAAAACTATCTGGCGCTTCAGGTCCTGAGACACGACCGCTCGACAATGAGATCAGAGTAACTCGTATCGTGCGTCGAGAATCCATCATACCAAAGCCGTGCGGCCAGTGCCCTTCCTATGAGGAACGAGGGCGGAACCTAAGAGGCATGCCAGAGTCTTCGGTACTTTCGAAATTTGTACGTCGCCCATACCAGTCCGCCACAATTTAGGAGGCAGGTGCTGACCACGATCCCCGTGGCGCCGTAGCGCCGTCCAAAGATGAAAGTGCATATTGTTACAGCGACTGCGCCGACGAGCGAATTGACGAAAAATACCTCTTGCTTATGCGCACGAAGATAATAGGCCTCAGCAGATGTGACGACATTTACGATCATGTAAAGCAGCAGAATCCCAAGAGAAAGGGGGCCGAGTAGACGCTGGGCAAAACTAAAATGCTGGAAATTGAGGTAAATGCATCCAAGCCAAGCTGTAAGAGCCCCTACGACGGAAACGGCAAAGGATTGGCTGAGGGCCTGAAAGAATTTTTGGTCCAGCTGCCGATATGCCTTGCGGGCGATCAGGGTTCCAAAAGGCGCAGACTTTGTGCTCACCCAGGAAACCGCAATGGCCTGAATTGCATTTGCCAGACTGAGCGACATTCCCATCTTGCCCGCCTCCACTGGACCCCGAAATGCAAACAGAACCGGATTGAAAATCCAAAACAGGAAGTACCCGGAGAGCCAGCTTACAGCAATTCTCCATTGGAACGGCCAGACTTCCTGG
Source organism: Candidatus Acidiferrales bacterium (assembly GCA_035603035.1). Taxonomy (GTDB): domain Bacteria; phylum Acidobacteriota; class Terriglobia; order Terriglobales; family Acidobacteriaceae; genus Sulfotelmatobacter. Next base: position 27,665 of record DATNLE010000112.1, read on the forward strand.
CTCCACAGAATCCGATGTGCTCCAACGCGGTGCCTCAGTAGTCCGAGCAATAATTTACGTTTTCCACTCAGCCACACAAGTGAAGTGGAAGCCATCCCCAAGAGCATCATCGATGGCGCGAACAGGCCGTGATGGTCGATCAGAACGATCCAAGCCAGCAGACTCCCGGTTGCCGACTGCAGGAAGCGAAGACGCGCAATTTCTGCAACATATCCGCACCCTTCCAAAAAAGAGAGCAATGGGTCAAGTTGGAAGTTGAGTGCTGCCATCAACGCGGCAGAACACCAGGGAAGCAGCCAAGAAACATTTTGCCCGGCATGCTGGTGCGTGGAAAAAAAATAAAATCCGAGAGGAAGTAACGCCCCGGCCATAACGACCGCAGCCAACGAATACCAGCGAACTGACTTTTGAACGACGGACGCCAGCCTGGCATGGGCAATTGGGGCTCCGCTGATTTCGTAGTCACCCGAGATAGAAAGCTCGGCTCGCTCGTGACTCGCCATCTGCAAGATCACATAGGAGAAGCCCAACTCAAAAACGACCTGCAGAGCGACCAGGCTCCCAAATGTGTAGTAATATCCCTGCTCTGCGGGGGAAAGAAATCGTGCAATCAGAACAACCGTGACAAGGCCGGCTGCACTGGACCAGAATCTCGCAAGAACTGTGAATCCTACCGCCCGATCAAGCCCAAGCACCTGACGAATCCAGTGACGAATACGTGCAACACCAGATGCCTTCAACGGGAGAGGCGCCACCTCCGGCAAACCTTCAGACATTCAGAGCCCTCCCAAATCGAGACGCCGACTCGGCCCGACCAGAGATGTAGTAGGCTAACAGGCAATCGGTGAAACTGAATATACTCAGTGTCAGCAGTGGTAAAGACGAGATCTGGTACGACCTGAAATAAGTTCACCCCGAGGCATCGTCGCAGAGCTTGATTTCATTTCGGCCCCGGGCAATCGCATTCCGCCGTCAACTGTCACGTCACAGGATTATAGCGTGCGTCGCCGCCTGACTGCATGGCCGGCGCCGGGAAGCGGTACGTGTAAGCGGCTATTTCTGCTCAGTGCGCTGCTACCGTAAGTGCCGTCAGAGGTTACGTCAAACGATCTAAACGATCTCCTGTGACAGGAGAAAGGTTTTCCAGTAAACAGGAAGCGCAAGCTTGCGTCGCGCGAGGAGAAATTGTGGGCGAGTGCAGGAACTGTGGAGCACAGGGAACAAAAGATCTCGGATTTATCGGCGAAGTAGCCCCATTTTTTCTAAAACGAGTGCTGAACCTTGAGTATGGCCTTGCCCCCACTGGGCATCCCGTGAAGCGCTTTCTGCGGAGAATCGGATCCTTTTCCAAAAGCTTTCAGAAAATCTACGGGAAATCCGCCCTGGTCGAGATCGAGATTTGCACATCCTGCTCGTTCATCCAGACCAAGCTGCCTTTTCCGGATGAGGCGATTGGAAGGCTTTATACCGATTACCGCTCTGATTCATATAACCGGGAGAGAATTCGCTACGAACCCGAATATGCGGCGATAGCCTCACAGGCCGGCAGTTGCAATCAGGAGATTCAGGCCCGGACAGTCGGCCTGACTCGCTGGTTGAACGGAAAACTCAAAGTCGAGAGCAATTTTTCGATGCTTGACTACGGCGGAGCGGACGGAAAATTTCTGCCGAACGTGCCCGGAGAAAAATATGTCTTTGACATTTCCGATATCGCTCCGGCCGATGGAGTTATAAGGATCCGAGACGAATCCCAGCTAGGTTCATACTCTTACATCCAACTCGCGCATGTACTCGAACATGTGTCTTATCCTCTGGCTTTGACCAGGAAAGCCACATCTTTTTTGAAAGACTCAGGTTATCTCTACATCGAAGTTCCCCTGGAGGTGAGCGAGGCGGAGACCGCCAGACTCGCTCGTGGGGACAAAACGATCCGATTGGGCATTCATGAGCATATCAACAGATACTCCACAAAATCGGTGACAGAGCTTCTGCGATCTACGGGACTTTTGTTAGTAGCGGCAGAAACCGAGACGATGGATCTCGGCTGGAACGATGCGACGATCGTCAGGGCGCTTGGAAAGAAACTCTGAGTTTGCAATAATGACATGCGACTTTCCGTTGAATGAAGCCGCGAAACTACATCCCGCGCATCCTGGGAAGCCTTTGAGGTTCAATGACTGTTTCTGCTCCGATCGTCAGCTTTGGCGCCGGCAATCTCGGCCGGCGCATCGCCAGGGCTGTCCGTCCTGTTTTGATCTGCGACAGCAATCCTTCGCTGTGGGGCAGGGTCGTAGAAGGCATTCCGGTCGAGTCGCCTCAGGCGGCTGTCAAGCGTTATCCGGATGCTACGTTTGTGGTTGCGATCTGGAATCCGAGCCGCACGGAGGGAACGAAGGAACTTATGAATCACCTCCGGTCTCTGGGGGCGCGGAACGTCGTATCTTTCGCTGCTCTGTTCGCTGACTACGGCGATGTTTTGCTGCCGCATTTGCTTTGGGAGCGTCCGGATTACTATCGTCAATATGAGGAACAGATAGGGCTCGCCCGAGCATTGCTAGATGTGGCGGGACAGCAAGAGTTCGAACGTCAGATGCGACTTCGGATGGGGGACTTTTCCGATCAGGTGGTTGATTCCGGAATCACCTATTTTCCGACCGATCTCTTTCAACTCAGCCGGAATGAAGTCTTCGTTGACTGCGGCGCTTATGACGGCGATACGATTGCGGCGTTTCGCAGGGTCACGGACGATCATTTTGAGCGGATTATTGCCTTCGAACCCGATCCAAAGAATTTCGCGGCGCTAGAATCGGCAGTAAATGGCGATCAGCGAATCGTGCTCGAACCCTATGCAACCACTGCGCGGCGCGAGACCCTTCGTTTCGTCGCCGGCGATGGCGTCGGATCTCGGGTCTCGTCAATGGGGACGTGCGAAATTGAGTCGATCACGCTTGACGACGCCCTCGACGGTGTCGCACCTACCTACATCAAGTTCGACATCGAGGGAAGCGAACCCGATGCACTGGAGGGCGGTCGCGAAACGATTACCCGGCATCGCCCGAAGATGGCGGTTTGCCTCTATCATGCCCCGGATCACTTATGGAGCATCCCCCTGCGGTTGAATGAGCTACTGCCGAATTCCTTGTTCACTTTGCGCACCTACTACGCCGATGGATTCGACTGCGTTTGTTACTGCATTCCACGGTAGAACGGTGGGCGCTCAGGGGCGCTCATACTCGGCGATCTGTTTCTCGGTGAACTTGGCCATGTTGTCTCCTTTATTCCAGACGCGATACCATTCCGTCGTCCATTCCAGTGCTGCTTCGATTCCCAGCCGCGGCTTCCATCCGAGCTCGACACGCGCCTTGCTGGCATCCAGCCTAAGGACCTGATCCTCATGCACGCTGGGAACAGAATCGCGAATCCATGACGCGCCGTCGCCCCACATGCGCACAAGTTTGGTAGCGATGCGCTCGACCGGCCAGACGTCGTCATCGCTCGGTCCGAAGTTGTAGGCGGAGGCAAACCGCGCCGGCTGCGCGAGCAGTTCTTGGGCCAACATCATGTAGCCGTGCAGAGGATCGAGCACGTGTTGCCAAGGGCGGATGGCATTGGGACGTCTGATCAGAACGGTCTGATTCGATCTGAATCCACGGATCAGATCTGGAATAAGCCTGTCCTCGGACCAGTCCCCTCCGCCAATGACGTTGCCGGCGCGCGCGGTAGCCAGGCCCATATGGTGTTCATGCAGCCGGTCGACGGGAAAGAATGAGCTGCGGTATGCCGCGCTGACAATTTCAACGCAGGCTTTGCTCGACGCATACGGATCAAATCCGCCAAGCGGATCCGTCTCACGATACGGCCAGATCCACTCTTGATTTTGGTAACACTTGTCTGTCGTCACACATACGGCTGCTCGTACACTCGGGGTTTTGCGGATAGCCTCCATCAGATGCACCGTACCCATGACGTTTGTGCTGTAAGTACCCACGGGGTCGGCATAGGAGCGTCGAACGATCGGCTGAGCCGCCAGATGAAAGACGATTTCCGGCTTAAACTCCGTCATCGAGGTTTCGAGCTTGGCACAATCGCGGACGTCGCCGCGAACGTCTTCAACGACGCTACTCACGGACGCCTGGCTGAATAGGTTGGGTTCGGTGCAGGGATCGAGAGCGTATCCTCGAATCTGCGCGCCGAGCCTAGCCAACCAGAACGCAAGCCAACTGCCCTTGAAGCCAGTGTGACCGGTCAGAAAAACACGACGCCCTTGCCAAGTTTTCACCAAATCTTCCAGGGTGCCCTCCCGTCAGCCCACAACTCCTCAAGCCGTTGCTTATCGCGGAGAGTATCCATCGCCTGCCAGAATCCGCGGTGCCGGAATGCATGCACCTGGCGTTGTGCGGTGAGACTGTCCATAGGCTCCCGCTCAAACAACCAGGCGTCATTGTGAATTTCGTCCAGCACTTTGGGTGACAAAACGAAGAAGCCGCCATTGATCCATCCGCCTTCACCTTGCGGCTTCTCCTGAAATGAAGTGATGGCCGTTCCTTCCATGCCCAATGCGCCAAATCGCGCTGGCGGTTGCACCGCCGTGATTGTCACCCGGCCGCCATGCTGCTTGTGGAAAGCAAGGCTCGCCGAGATATCAATGTCACTCAAGCCATCTCCGTAGGTCATGCAGAAAGCATCCTCGCCCTCGATATAGCGCGCCACTCTTTTCAGCCGTCCTCCCGTGCCCGTCTGATCTCCTGTGTCCACGAGAGTCACCTTCCACGGCTCTGCGACGCTTTGGTGAACTTCCATTGAACGCTTCTGCATGTCGAAGGTTACATCGGACATATGAAGGAGATAATTCGCAAAGTACTCCTTAATCATGTATCCCTTGTATCCGCAGCAGATGATGAAATCGTTGATCCCATGATGTGAATACAGCTTGAGGATATGCCAAAGGATTGGCCGGCCGCCGATCTCAACCATCGGTTTAGGCCGAATGGCCGTCTCCTCACTGAGACGTGTCCCAAAGCCGCCAGCAAGAATCACTGCCTTCATTCGCTCTCCCAGCGATCAAGTCGGGTATATCACACCTTCGGCGCCAGCGAAGCGCGCTCGTTGCGAGTGTGCTTCCGGTTCACCTGCCTCGAAATGTATAGGAAAATCGTTTTCATCATAGCTTACCTGAGCATCCAGCAAGCGCCCCGCAAGCAGCCTGAATGGTATGATTTGAATGCTTCATTGAATGTATGGCGGACACCGCGGCCCAGCTTCGCAGGCAGATTCTCGACCTGACTGCCCAATATTGGTCGGTATTATCAAGCCCTGCAGACTTTATCCCCGGGGTTTCACCTGTTCCCGTGTCCGGCAAAGTGATCGACGCTGCCGATATTAGCGCGGTCGTGGATTCGGCTCTGGACGGCTGGTTTACGACCGGTCGATTCGGAGAAAGTTTCGAACGGAATCTGGCGCGCTTTGTCGGCGTCCGCTCGGCATCCCTGGTCAACTCGGGTTCTTCGGCCAATCTGGTTGCCCTCAGCGCTCTGACTTCACCGAAACTTGGCGATCGGCGCCTGAACCCAGGCGATGAGGTCATCACCGTGGCCGCAGGTTTTCCCACCACGGTGAACCCGATCTTCCAGAATCGTCTGGTGCCAGTTTTCGTGGATGTCACTGTTCCGGGGTATGAGATTGATGTGCATCAGCTCGAATCGGCGTGCAGCGACCGGACCAAAGCCGTCTTCGTCGCCCATACTCTGGGAAACGTCTTCGATCTCGATGCAGTCTGTGCCTTCACGCAAAAGCACAATCTCTGGCTGATCGAAGACTGCTGCGATGCGCTCGGCTCCACCTATAAGAGTCGGAACGTCGGGACCTTTGGCGATCTCGCCACTTTGAGCTTTTATCCTGCACACCACATCACAACCGGAGAAGGCGGAGCCGTCCTTACCGATAAGCCGGCTTTGCAGGTCCTTATCGAATCGTTTCGCGATTGGGGTCGCGACTGCTGGTGCGAGCCCGGCAAGGACAACACCTGTGGCAAGCGTTTTGAATGGCAACTAGGTTCCCTGCCCTGCGGCTATGATCACAAGTACACCTATTCGCACATCGGGTACAACCTGAAGGCCACGGATATGCAGGCTGCTCTCGGAGCTTCTCAGCTCACCAAGCTGCCCGGGTTTATCGCGCGCCGCAAGGCGAATTTTGCCTATCTGCGAAGCAAGCTCGACCCCCTCCAGGACCTGCTGGTTCTCCCGGAAGCGACCAGGGGCGCAGACCCAAGCTGGTTCGGTTTTCCCATCGGCATCCGGCAGGGCGCACCTATCAGTCGCCTTGAGTTGACGGGCGCCCTTGAGGCGAAGAAGATCGGCACCCGGCTCTTGTTTGGAGGGAACCTGGCTCGCCAACCGGCATACGAGGGCCGCGAGTATCGCGTGATTGGAAGTCTGCCCAACACCGACTATGTGATGAACCATGTGTTCTGGATCGGCGTGTATCCGGGGCTGACGAAAGAAATGCTGGACTTTGTAGCGGAGACTATCTTCGACTTCGCGGCTGCTGCCAGATCGCTTGCGGTACGTTCGTGACGCGCATTCGAATACACCATTCATGAAGCTTTCCGATTACATCTTCTGCCGGTTGCAGGAATGGGGCTCGCGCCACGTGTTTCTCATCACAGGTGGCGGCGCTATGCATCTGAATGATTCGGTCGGCACCAGTGGCCTTTCTTTTATTTGCACGCATCATGAGCAAGCAGCTGCTATGGCCGCGGAAGGCTACGCCCGAATCACCCGTAAACCCGGTATTCTGAATGTGACGACAGGGCCTGGCAGTATCAATGCACTGAATGGCGTCTTTGGAGCTTGGACAGACTCGATTCCCATGCTGGTTCTGTCCGGACAGGTCAAGCGAGAAACCTGCATGTCGACCTATGGTCTCACTGACTTGCGCCAGTTGGGAGACCAGGAGGTCGATATCGTCCGCATGGTTAAGGGCATTACCAAGTATTCGGTCCTGATCGCTGACCCGGAATCGATCGCCTATCACCTCGAACGTGCCTGGTTCCTCGCGCAAAATGGGCGCCCCGGGCCGTGCTGGCTGGATATTCCCGTTGACGTTCAATCGGCACAGATCGAACCCGAGCAGCTTCGTCATTACGATTCTGGGGAAGATGCTCTGGAATTTGATGGCGCGTCGGTGAGGGCTCAGGTAACAGATGTTCTGGCACGCATCAGCCGCGCCCAACGTCCGGTCATCCTCGCCGGCAGCGGTGTTCGGCACGCAGGCGCTCTCTTCGAATTTGAACAGGTAATCCACGCTTTGCGCATTCCGGTCGTCACCGCCTGGACCCACGACCTGATCGCCGGCGACGACGAGCTTTTCTGCGGGCGGCCCGGCACCATCGGGGAGCGCGCCGGCAACTTCACGGTGCAGAACTCCGACCTTCTGTTGGTCCTCGGCTCTCGCCTCAACATTCGCCAGACCAGCTATAACTGGAAATCTTTTGCCCGCTTCGCCACGAAAATCCAGGTGGATGTGGATCCAGCCGAGTTACGAAAACCCCTGCACCAACCCGATATTCCGATTTGCTGCGACCTGAAGCTTTTCCTGGCGGAAATGACCAGCCAGATTGGACGGGGAAACCATTCCAATTCGACACATGAAACATGGCTCGGCCGTGCCCGCCAATGGAAAGAGAAATACCCGGTGGTGCAACCACGTCAGCGGGTCGCGGGGCCGCCGCTGAATCCATACGATTTTATTGACAGATTGTTTGAGATGCTTGGGCCGGAAGATGCCGTGGTTTGCGGCAACGCAACGGCGTGCATCGTTCCCTATCAAGCGGGCAAGCTGAAAAAAGGGGAACGCCTGATCTCGAATTCCGGCTCCGCTTCGATGGGATACGATCTACCGGCGGCTATCGGCGTATCCGTCGCCAAGGGTGGACGCACGATCTGCATCGCAGGCGAGGGCTCGTTGCAGATGAATGTGCAGGAATTGCAGACGCTGGTGGGCTATAAGTTGCCGGTCAAACTCTTCGTTCTGAATAATGGCGGGTATCTTTCAATCCGCCAGACTCAGACTGGTTTTTTTCAGGGGCGCAAGATCGGTGAGAGCCCCGAAAGTGGCGTGACCTTTCCGAAGATGAAGCGGATAGGGGAGGCCTACGGCATTCCGTCCTTCGCTATCGAAAATGTCGGCGACCTTGACATAGTCCGCCGAGAACTAGAAACCGACGGACCCACGTTATTTGATGTTTCCCTCGATCCCTCTCAGGAATTCGAGCCCCGCCTGCGCTCGCGAATTCTGGCTGACGGCAAAATTCTTACGCCGAACCTTGAAGACATGTATCCCTTCCTTACTCCTGAAGAGTTGGCGTCGAACATGCTGGTGGAGGATCCGAAATGAACGCTCCACTTGCCTCCTGCATCCTGTTTGATCTGGACGGCACACTGCTGAACTCTCTGCCAGGAATCGCTTTTTCCGTGCAAGAAGCCTGCCGGATGGCTGGATTGCCGGAGCCGAAGATCAATCTGCGGAGCCTTCTCGGACCGCCCATCAGGACCATCCTTTCCCGCGCGGTGGCGACGGACGATCCAGCGCTGATGGATCGGCTGGAGCAAGCCTTTCGAACCAGCTACGACAACGAGGGGTGGCGCAAGACTTCATGCTTTGAAGGCGCGAAGGCGACGCTCGGAATGATGAAGGCGGGTGGACACCGGCTTTTCGTAGTGTCGAACAAACCTCGGCAGATCTCGCTGAAAATTCTGGAACGCGAAGGATTGTTGCCGCTTTTTGAGCGAATCTATACTCGGGACTCACGCTCGCCCGCGCGCACAAAGCAGGAAATGCTGCATGAGTTCCTCAGCCAGTATGGCGTTTCCTCCGCAGACTGCCTAATGGTGGGCGATACCATGGAGGATGCCACAGCAGCTGCGGCCGCCGGAATCGGGTTCGTTTATATGACTCACGGCTATGGGGAATTGGCGCAGACGCCCTCCGTCCCCATTGCGTACACGCTGGATAATTTTTCGCAATTCTTGCAATTGATGACACAGGAGCCGGTTCGTGATTGACAAAGACATTTTTGAGGACCTGTTCGTGCTTGAGATGGCCAACAACCATCTCGGCAGTCTGGAACGCGGACTGAAGATCGTCGCGGAATTTGCGCAGGTGGTTCGATTCAATAACGTCCGAGCGACGATTAAGCTGCAGTTTCGCGATGTCGACTCATTTATCCACCGGGATTTCGTCGATCGCAAGGACCTCCGGTACGTCAAGAAAACGCTCGAGACGCGGCTGTCCGACGAAGATCTTGCCACTCTCGCCCGGGCGATTCGCCAGGCAGGATTCACCGCGACAGCTACTCCCTTTGACGAACGCTCCGTCGATCTCTGTGTGGAACTTGGCATCCCGATCATTAAACTCGCAAGCTCCGATTTGAACGACTGGGTTTTGATTGAAAAAATCGCAAAAACGAAGAAGCCGGTAGTTGTCTCGACCGGCGGGTCGTCCCTTAAGGACGTGGACGACATCGTTACGTTTTTTGCAAATCGAAATATCCCCCTCGGCATCAATCATTGTGTTTCGCTTTATCCGACGGAAGATTCGGAACTCGAGTTGAACCAGATCGATTTTCTCTGCAAACGGTACCCTGAAAATACCATCGGATTTTCTACTCATGAATATTCGAACTGGTCTAATTCGATGCTCATCGCCTATGCCAAGGGCGCCAGGATGTTTGAACGACACATCGATATCGAGACTGAAGGCGTAAAGGTATCGCCCTACTGCAGCCTTCCACACCAACTAGACGAATGGTTCAGGGCTTTCCATAAGGCAAAAGAAATGTGCGGCGCTCCGGGAAGCCAGAAGCGCATCCCGCCAAAGAAAGAAATCGAATATCTCGACGCATTAGTTCGTGGGGTCTACGCGAAAGCCGATCTCCCGCAAGGCCATTGTCTGATGGATGATGATGTGTATTTAGCGATTCCACTACAAAAAGGCCAGCTTTCTTGCCGGGAACTGATGAGAGGGGAGATGCTTCTGAAAGGCGTACAGAAAGATGCCCCTATCAAGATCGACGATATCGAGAGCCCCTACTCGCAGATTCCTTCCCTCAAGAAGACGATCTACCAGCGCGGACTTGACGTCGAGAACGGGTCTGGTAAGCAGTGACCCTGGCTACGGCGAGGATCAGAGTTCCGTGCCGCCGTGCCGTTCCTTCCTATGAACAGACCGACCTATGAACAGACTGGCTTCAGACCTTGAACTAATCGTCGCCAATACCCAAGGGTTGTGGGACGAACTGCGCGGCCAGCATCTCTTCATAACGGGCGGAACTGGTTTTTTTGGCTGCTGGCTGGTGGAGAGCTTTTGTTTTGTGAACCGACTACTCGGCCTCGGAGCTAAGGCCACCATACTGACGCGTAGCCCCGAAGCATTCGCCAGGAAATGCCCGTATCTAGCATCCGACAGCGCCGTAACGCTCCATGCCGGCGACGTACGCAGTTTTTTATTTCCCGAGGGAGAATACACATATGTCATCCACGCGGCCACCGAGGCCAGCGCGAAGCAGGCTGCGGAAGACCCTCTTGAGATGCTGTCGACCATCATCGCAGGCACGGAGCGCACTCTCGAGTTTGCCGCCACGCATGGCGCGGAAAAGTTTCTCCTGACGAGTTCCGGCGCGGTGTATGGGGAACAACCGGCCGATCTCACGCATATCCCAGAAAGCTACGCCGGAGCGCCCGATCCGTTGGATCCGGCCAACGTCTACGCAGAAGGTAAACGGACCGCCGAACTCCTTTGTGCGCTTTATCAGAAGACTGGCCGCCTCGATTGCAAAATTGCGCGCTGCTGGGCTTTCTGCGGTCCCTATCTTCCCCTCGACCAGCACTTTGCCATCGGCAACTTTATCGGGGACGTTCTTGCCGGCAGGCCAATTCAGATAAAGGGCGACGGAACCCCGAGAAGATCTTATTTGTATGCTGCTGACCTGGCGGTGTGGCTCTGGACAATATTGTTTCGGGCACCGGCACTGGTGCCTTTCAATGTGGGGTCAGCGCGTGACGTGAGTATTTTGGAGTTGGCGCAAACCGTCGCCATGACTCTCGACCCGCAAACAGAAATTCGTGTCGCCCGACAAGTTGTTGCCGGCGCCACCCCGCTCCGCTACGTTCCTTGCGTCAATCGTGCCGGCGAAGTGCTCGGGTTGCATCAGATCGTCGGATTGGAGGAATGCATCCGCAGGACTGCCAAATGGTATGGCCACCTGACATGACCCGCGTTTAAAAGCGCGGGCTTATATCTCCCTCGGCAATCAGTTGGGAACTAGCTCCGGTCGAACCGCCCGCGGCGCGGAAATTAATCGCCGCCTTGCGGACTCGTGATTTGCGTCAACCGATTGCCGCCCTGACTTTTTTCGGGAGCGCTGGTTTTCTCGTGCTGGCTGCCGCGCAACAGATACTTTGACAATGTAATGAAGCCCTTGACGTTGCGCTGTAGCTCACGGCGATCTCTCAAGGACTGCTTCAGCTTATAAAACAGATACGAAGGACTCAGATAGAAGCTGCGGCGCGCGCGGTCGCAGAAGCTGACCAGCTGCTGGTGAGTGATGTTGGGCAAAGTGACAACGCTGTTGTGGAGTCCGTCTTTGGTTAACCACGCGCTCCAGTCATCGATCTTAATATATTCCCGCTTCTTGGCTTCTTCATAGGCCGTTGTACCCGGGTACACCATGATGGGGAAGAATTGGGCGGTGTCGGGCTGGAGCTTCTTGGCAAAGCTCAGAGTCTTTTCCATGCTGGCCGGAGTCTCATTCAGGTTGCCGACCATGAAGCAGCCATGCACCATGATCCCCGACTCCTGGCAGCGGCGAACAAAGCGATGGGCTTCTTCATGATATTTGGCGTCGCGGCGGTCATCGTTGTTCTTCTTCATGCCGTGGATGACTTCCACGTCGCCGCTCTCAAACCCGACGCAGAACAGGCGGGCACCTGCCTTGTGCAGGGTGGACAGCAGTTCCCCCTCGGCACCGATGTCGGCGCGGCAGTTGGCGTCAAATGGCAGCTTGTTGCCGCGGCGAATCAGTTCGTTCGCCAATTCCAGGGTGCGCGGCTTGCTGATGATGAAGGTATCGTCTTCGAGCATCGCGGTCTTGATTTCAGGCATTTCGCGGGAGACGAAATCGAACTCATCGGCCACGTTCCCCACCGAGCGGTAGCGCATGGTGTGTCCACTGAAAGTCTGGGGATAAACGCAGAAAGAGCAGTGATATGGGCATCCGCGGCTGGTATCAAAGACTACCAGGGGCCACAGCGAGTGGCCATAGAAGTAATCCGGTGTATGCAGAAATCGTTTATAAACCTCTGAAACGAAAGGCAGCTCATCCAGATTCTTAATGGCTTCGCGTGGCTTGTTGCTGACGATCTCTCCCGTCCCGCTATGGCGCCATACCAGGCCATCGACGGCGGAAAGATCTGCGCCGCAAGCTTTCGCCTCCAGCCAGTCGCGAACGGTGTATTCGTACTCGCGTATGGCCACCGCCTCCAGTGCGGCCGACATAGCGAGCGTCTCCTTGGGTAGCGAGGACACGTGCCGTCCGACCAGCAGTACGTGCAAAGAGGGCTTTGCCGCGACCAGAGATTCGATGACGCTAACGTCATTAAGAATGCTGGGCGTACAGGTATCGCAGACTACCGCTTCGATATTTTTGGAGGCGATGCGGTCGATGACCGCCCGGACCGAGTGACCAGCCGCGGGAGCATCGATGAGGTCCACGTCATGACCACTCTTGATCGCCACCCCGGCGGCGTGAGCCAGCCACTTGGGGTAATACAGTGTCCCACTCTTGGTGACCGCAGGACTGCGCTGCTCCCGTGAAAAACGGGGGTGAAAAGGTGGATTCAAAAACAAGACACGCATCGTCTGAGTATATCTTAACCGTGCCGCAAATACCGGAGCCACGGCTGTCAACTTTGATTACTTAAGTAGCGTCAAGCCTTTACATCCAAGAACTGAAACCAGCCCGCAACCGAAGACTACGCCGTCTCCCGTCGCGCCTTCCAGAGCCCCTTGATCGTTCGCAGGCGATCGCTGTTTTCCGGCAGCTCGAAGGCATAATGCAAGCTTTTCCGCAGCCAGACCCAGAACACGGCAATAAAGAAAGCAAGAATGGTCACTCCGATCACAATCAGGGTTCGATGTGGGGAGGATTTCGTATCCGGAGGCACGGCAACATCCACTACCTGGACAATGCCACCTTCCCGCGCCTCATCGAGCTTTGCGACTTCGAATTCCTTCGCCAGCAGCTCGAAGATGGTCTCCTGATATTTGAGGTCGCGGAACCGGCGCAGGTATTCCATGCCGGATTGGGTCACTCGCCCTTTGGACATATTGATGTCTGACCCCAAGTCCTGTTTTGATCCCGCTACACGATCGAGTTGCGATTGCAGCGCCGCAAGTTCCTGCTTGGCAAGGATGACGTTGGGATTGTCGTCGGTGGCGAAGGATCGCATTCCCTCAATCTGCACTTGCTTGGCCACGACCTGGCCGCGCAAGATGGCAGCGGATTCGATCAGAGCTCTCGCCTGACTGTCGATTTGCAAAACACCGGTGGATTGCTGCGTCTTGGTCATGGCGTCTTCGGCCGCGGTGAGACTCTCCTTGGACTGCTGCAATTGCTGTTCAAAGAACAACCGCCTCCGGGCCGCCTCGGTTATCGCGAGCGAGCCGGAGAGCTTCCGAAATTCTTCCACGTATCCGTTAGCCAGCTCGGCAGCCCTCTTCGGATCGCCGTCTTCGACAGTGAGGCGGATCAATCCGTCCTTGATTCCGGCAACAACCGTGGTGCGGCGCTCGAACTCCTTGCGTGTCTGCGACATCCGCTTTAGGTGATACTCCCGCATCAGACCAAAACGTTGGATCATTGCGTCTTCGACAGTTCGACTGGTCAGCAAAGAGACGTACATATCGGCAGGATTCTTAAGATTAAGACCGCCGCCGGCCAGGGAGGCCAGCGATCCCAACGCTCCCAGGTTCCCGAGTTGCCCCAACAATGAGGAGCCGATGGATGAATTCTGTGCCGGCGGAAGCAGCACAACTTTCGCTTCGTATCGAACCGGCAGCAGCAAGGCAACCACGATTGCCGACACTGCAGCCCCCAGCACAAAGCGCACAATGAAACGCTTGCGCTCGAGAAGAAGAACCAGAATATCGAGGAGCGAAACCTCGGTTTCAGGTTCCAAGTTTCGTTCGTTGACAATAGGTTCGGGTTGGGTTTCAGTGTGAATCATCGTGTTCGCGCGGCTTGCAGCTTTTACTACTATGATAACCCCTTCAGGAAGCGATTCTATCAGGCTCCTTCTCTATATCTTAGAACACGCCGGAAGCAGTTGCCCTCACCTGCCCAGCCATTGCGGTTCAGTTTCGTGCTAGCTTTAATGAGAATTAAATTCTGCCAAGAAATGCATACCCGGATGTCGCAAGTACAGTCGCAGGTTCAAATTGGGTACCCCGAAACGAATTGTAGGTCCTGGCGCCGATTTTCCATCAGACCGTGAAATGAAGTTGCCCCAGATCACTATCGCCACCTCGGAAGCTGAAGGCTGTCACGGGAAATCTGTGCTGTTATTGTGGTTGCTGGCGGCATTGGTCTTATGCGGTTTGAGCGCATGCGCACAGACGCCTGCCGAGGAAAAAAGCCCCCCGGCTCCGTCTCCAAAGCCCCAGGTTCAATCTTCCCAATTCTCGCTGCCTCCGGTTGACTTGAAGTCTCTGCCGCGCAATATCTTTCTGGATCAGAAGAATTTCTGGTCCACGCCGTTCCGCATGACCGACGCCGACTTACATTGGACGGTCCCATTGGCTTTTGCAGGCGCTGCGCTAGTGGCGAGCGATACCGCAATAGAAAAGCACGTTCCTACCACTCCGACGACGGTTTCACACGCTGTTACCGCTTCCAACGCCGGGCTCGGTGCGATGGCTGGCATTGCTGGAGGAATGTTTATGTTGGGACAGTTCGCGCACAACGATCAAGAGCGCGAAACCGGACTTCTTAGCGGAGAAGCCGGCATCGACGCATTCCTGGATACGGAAGTCTTCAAGTATGTCTTCGGTCGGGAGCGCCCGTTTAGCGGCAGCGGCCAGGGACATTTTTTTCAGGGCGGGACTTCTTTCCCTTCCGAGCACGCGTCGATCAGTTGGGCGATTGCGAGTGTGATCGCTCATGAATATCCCGGCCCTCTGACACAGGTGCTGGCCTACGGCGCGGCGGGAGCCATAAGCGCTGCCCGCCTTGTGGGGCATCAGCACTTCGCCTCCGACGTGATTCTGGGTAGCGCCCTCGGCTGGTATATCGGCCGGCAAACCTTCCGCTCCCACTCGCATTACAGCGACGCGGAAATCGCCAAGTGGGGAACCTTCAGCAAAGGTGACGAAGATACGGCCCACGACGCGCGGAACATGGGATCGCCCTATGTGCCGCTCAATAGCTGGGTCTACTCCGCTCTGGATCGTCTCACAGCGCTCGGCTACATTCATAGCGGATTTGCCGATATGCGTCCTTGGACGCGCCTGGAATGTGCGCGGCAGGTCAAAGAAGCTGGGGACCGTATCGCCGACGATGAAGCGCCAGAGAACGAAGCGGAGCGCCTGTACCAGGCTCTGCAGAAGGAGTTTGGCCGTGAAGTTATCCTGCTAGGCGGCGGAGATAATGCCGAACTCCGCCTGGAATCAGCCTATACGCGAAGCACCGAGATTGCGGGCAAACCGCTGACAGACGGCGATCACTTTGGACAGACAATCATTAATGACTACGGCCGCCCCGAGCAGCAGGGCTTTAACAACGTTTCGGGATTGTCGGGATGGGCGACTTATGGGCCGTTTGCAGTCTATGCCCAAGGCGAGTTTCAGCATTCCCCGTCCGCGCCCGCTTTGCCATTGAGCGCTCGGGATGCCATATCGCAGGCTGACTTCAGCCACATTAGTTCTCTTCCTACGCCTTTCCCTCTACCGCCCGACACGCCCACTTCTGCCTTCAATCAAGGCCGGTTCCTGGATACGTATGTGGCCCTGAATCTTTCTGACTGGCAACTCTCTTACGGAAACCAGAGCCTGTGGTGGGGGCCGTCGCAAGGCGGGCCGATGATGTTCAGCGATAACGCGGCGCCGATTCGAATGTTCCGCGTCAATCGGGTCACACCTTTTAGGCTTCCGAGTTTCTTGGGAGTGCTTGGTCCCATGCGGGTGGAGGCCTTCATCGGGCAATACTCTGGATACGAATTCGTATTTGCTCCCAAAGGACTCGTAGGCCAGTACGGTCAGTCACTGAATCCGCAGCCGATTGTTCACGGCGAGAGAATCAGCTTTAAGCCAACCTCCAACCTCGAAATTGGGCTGTCGCGCACCACTGATTATGGAGGTCCGGGCTATCCCTTAACTTTGCATACCTTCTTGAGGAGTCTTTTCTCGGCGAGTAACACCCTCGCGGGCAACCCCAACAAGCCGGGAGCGCGCCGGTCCGGAATGGATTTCAGCTACCGAATTCCCGGACTGCGGAATGGAATGACCTTCTACGCCGAGGGCCTCGCGGAACATAACGAAATCACTCCGATTCTTGGCCCTGATGTCGCGGCCTGGCTCGCCGGAATATACGTTCCGCGGCTGCCCAGGATCCCGAAACTGGATTTCCGCGTCGAAGGCGGCTATACCGATCCTCCCTACAGCGGGACCGACGTCGCATTCGGCGCTTTTTACTGGGATGCGGCCTGGATCACCGGTTTTCAGAATGCCAAACATTTGATGGGGAGTTGGATGGGGCGGCAGGGACAGGGCGCTCAAGCTTGGACCACCTACTGGTTCAGCCCGCGCAACAAACTCCAATTTGGATTCCGGCACCAGAAAGTGAGCGCGCAATTCATTCCCAACGGCGGCACGCTGGCGGACGCGAACGTGCGCGCGGAATTTTGGCCGCGATCGAGTTTCAGCATCTCCGCGTTCGTGCAATACGAGAGGTGGGATTTCCCAGTCGTTGCCTCGACCCGGCAGTCGAATGTGACCTCGTCGCTGCAGTTGACGTTTTGGCCCAAGGGATTTTCGCGAAAGGCATCCACCCAATGATTGCACCCAATGATCGCTGGCTTTTTCTCGTCATTCAGCCTAATCTTTCTAACAACATGACGGCGGGGATGCAAATCATGCTCGAAACACATCGATTGCTCCGGCACTCGCCTTCTGCCGACCAGGCGCCTGCAAGTGTGCCGTGAGGCCGCCCTCTCGCAGGTCGATATCGACATCTCACTGGCCAATATCGACGTTTCCCTTTGTTTCGGTTCACTTTACGCGGCAATCTAAGAACGATGGCAACTGGCATAGAATCAAAATAATCTAACCAGAACATTTCCTACCGCGGAACATTGGGAATGGTCTCGGGTTGATTCCCAGTGATGCTCCCGGAAGGGCATCTTAGCGCCGGGACATGACTAGGGGCTAGACAAACGGGATGGGAATGGGTATTTAATATAGCCGATGACGTTGCAAGGGGGGGCGGAATTGAGAGGGTATGATTCGCAGTCGCCTTAGTTTCGCGCGTCTGTATTTGAAAATTGTAACCCTGCTGTTGCCCGCGTGTGCCTATTTTATTTCGGTAAAGGTGCGCTTCGGGATCAACTTCTTGTTCTCCCGAACTCCTCCTGCGGGGTTGCCTTCTTATTGGAGTATTCTCCTGCTGACGACTATCGTGTGGGCGATTGCCGCCGAAGAGTCAGGTCTATGGAACGTGGAACAGTTGTATGCTCCGGGCGGGAAAAGCCGGCGGCTGCTGGAAGCTCTGGCATTCACGTACTCGGTAGTGATGGCAGCAGGGTTTCTATACCGGCAGGCCAGCTATTCGCGACTCGTCATTGGCATCAGCGCCGTCGCGCTGTTCGTCCTGGCGACGACAACCCGTGTGGCTTTCCGGGTCTTTCTTGAGCTGTTACGCAAGGACGGCAGAAACGAAGTCAAGATTCTGGTTGTAGGAACGGATCGTTTTGCCCGGCGGGTAGGGACTTCGCTGCTCCACGGCGAGGTGCTGCCCTGCAGGATTATTGGGTTTGTGCGGCTTCCGGATCAGGAGGTCGCGGTGGATGGCCCAGTATACGAACTGGATCAGATTCCCGTGTTCTCCAACGGAAATTCAATCAACGACATCATTATTGCGCTACCTGCCGCTCGCCTCAGCGAAGTTCAGAGAATCGCGCCTGTGCTGGAGAAGCTCTGCGTCCCTACTCGGGTCGTGATCGACCTGGGGGAAGGCATTGTGATGCGCGAGCGCCTGATCGATCTGGGCGGAATTCATATGGTCGATCTTCGGCCGACTCTGGCAGAGAGCGGCCCTTATCTGTTCCAGAAGCGCATCTTTGATGTAGCCTTTTCAGTTGCAGTTTTGTTGCTTACCCTGCCCATTACTTTGCTCATCGCCTTGGCCATTAAGCTGGGAAGCCCCGGACCCGTTTTCTTTGTTCAGGATCGCGTGGGGTTAAACGGGCGAGTGTTCCGCATGTTCAAGTTTCGTACCATGCGGGTGGGCAGTCGCGAAGAGGGAGACACGCGCTGGACCTGCGACCAAGACCCGCGGCGAACCCGCGTGGGTACATTCTTGCGCCAGACGAACCTCGACGAACTACCCCAGTTTTTCAACGTTTTTCGGGGCGACATGAGCATCGTTGGCCCACGTCCGGAGCGGCCTTATTTTGTGGAACGTTTCCTCGAAGAGTTCGAACGTTACAATTCACGCCACCTATTCAAAGCAGGAATCACCGGATGGGCTCAGGTGAACGGATGGCGGGGAGACACTTCCATCGCCAAGCGCGTGGAATACGATCTCTATTATCTTCGCAACTGGAGTTTAACCTTCGATCTGCAAATCATTACGCTGACCTTGTTCCGTTTTTTTTCCAGCAAGAATGCCTATTGATCCGAAATCCTCGGATCGAGACTGAATTAGAATCGGATTCTCTGCCCTTCCGCCGGTCCCGAGTTTTTTCATTTTCGATGCGAGCGCACGGCCTCGAACAAATGGTCCTCTACGCGCCATCCCATCCGTTGAAGGTTGAAAGATCCGAACGACTGCGCGTGGCACGATGACTGCGCATGCGCTCTTGCGTTCATGCATCGTGCTGTTTACCGCGGTGTTTCTCGGTCCCGCCCCAGGTTTTGGCCAGTCGCAGCTGTCTCAATGCCATAAAACACCTGGCGCTCCTGAAGACTGCGTCGCGTCGGCAGGAGGCGCCGTCATCACCAGTTCGAACGTGCCTCCTGGCAATACTTCTGGTTTGAACTTCACCGCCGAAAGGCGCTGGAGGCATTTACACATGGACGCGCAGGCACCAATCCTTCGACATCGGTTTGCGTCGGGCGCACATCTCGAACGCGAACCTAGGGGTGAACTATCCGCAATTCAACCGGGTGCAACTCCGGCTCGGCTATCATTGATACAAATAGACACTTGAGGGAGAAAACTCATTGGCCCGATTTGGGGCGCTACGCCGGGGCGATGGCCTGCGAGGGACCGCTGAGTTAGGCTTGTGCTGAAGAAGTGTAATCCGATCTATTATCATGTTCGCGCTGGGCATGGCATTTGAAGGACGCCGGGCACCGTGAAGCAGCCACGCGATCGATTTGATCAAAAGCAATCGCAGACTTTTGCGGGTTCTCCGGATGCGCGTCTTGGTAAAGGCTTGCTGGCAGCAACCATTGCTTGATTAACAGAAAGAACACGAAGAAGTATTACTGCCAATCCCCGGGTGTTTCCTGGTATCCCGTGATCCGAGTCAGGGATGGCGGTTTCGCCATCCGAAACTGCTTTTTCCTCAGATGGAACGATGGAACAGATTCTGCATATCGCGGGGCGGGGATTTCGCGGCTCTCGCTTTGCTACTGTCTCTCCTAAGTCTCGTTTACGATGTTCACAGTTTTTTCCAGTCAGTCAGAGCCATCAACTCGTCGAGAATTTCCTGCAATCGCTCGAGCCGACGTTCGTGATCCCCCGCTTTGCCCGGTATCTTCTTCTTGCCGCCCTGGGAGTACTGGCGGTTCGCTTCACTGATTTGCGCTATTTCTTCTCGCAATTTCACGATGCGGTCTTTAACGGGATTTTGCATGACGATAGGCTAGCAGAACGCAAAGCGCCTGAGTCTATCCAAATTTGGAGCCAATGCCGTGTGCGGAAGAAATGGAAAGTTGCATGAAATCGCTTGCGCCAGTGAGCCGAAGCACCATCCGCACAAAAAGCGGAAATCGTTGCCGGGTGGGATCATATACGATGGTTGGCGCGGAAAGTTGATACACCACGCCACGGGTCTCAAGCTTCGATACCCCAGCCGCCAGCACATTCTTAACCCATTCGCTTTCCCGCCCATAGGTGAGCGCGATGAGAAATCCCGCCGGCGCTTGAAAAACGTTCACGGGCGTTTGATAGAGAGTGCCTGACATTCGGCCGACGTGAGTAAGGATGCCGAAACCGCGCAATCGTGCAGCGAATCGGCTCGTAATCCGATTCGTAACAGCCCGGTTGAAGGCTGCTACCCACCGTTTGCGGAACCGGATTAGCAGGATCGGAGCCAGCAGGATTGCCAGAAGCAGGACGACGGCCAGGGTGATCGGCATGGTTGCGATAGATCCTATTCCATCTTCGCGTCCCCGCCCTGCCTTCCTTTGCAATGGAGATGTCCGGGGTCGGCGTTTTCCAGCTGTGGTCGAAAATCCTTTGAAACTCGCCCGTGCAGAGTTAACCCGAGAATCTCCGTAAGGCGTCTGGTTGCCCGCGCCATGGCCAATAACTGCTAAGCTGCATTCTCATCACTGGCGGAGACTTGGCTGCCAACTAAATCTTGTCGAAGTCGCTCCATTTGGGCCGCTGCTTCGTTCATCTGCTCAGCATATTCGTGCCCCTGTCGTGGAAGGAAATCTCCGTAATTCTCTAGCAGCAGCCGGGAGTTTGTATTCATGGCAACGATGTTAGAACGGGCTTGACCGGAAAGGGCAGATGTTAGTTTTTCCAGCTGCAAGTCCCGCACCGCTAGCTCAATTCTGCTCTGCGAGCCTTCCTCCCCAAGCAGTCGCAAATGCCGGCGGATCAGCCCGAATAGACCTGCTGCTAGCACCAGCAAAACAGAATTAGAGACAACGGTCAGGGACACTACGCTCTTGAGTGCGGCCATCCTCTCGCTGTCGAATCTTGCGTAATTGCTGCTCTCCGCTGCGGATTGCGAAGACACAATGCGGCGAATCTCATCCATGTAATCCTTGCCTTCATTGGTATCGACGAGCATGAATGAGCGGTGGCGATACCCCTGTTGGCGCAAGCTTATGGAACGTTCGATCTCAGCCTGCTTCGATCTAGCCAAAGCCTCCAAGCGCGATTCTAGCGATTGTTCGCGCTCGGTCCGACTGGCGAGCCCTGTACGAAGGCTCACAAAATCTGTGCCGATCCTCCCCTTAGCCTCCATGTAGGGCTGCAGGTATGCAGGGTTTCCGGTCAGCAGGTATCCGCGCTGACTTGTTTCCATATCGGTGATGTCTTTCAAAACGCCAGAGAGTTCCGCTTGGATCGCGGAGCTTTCAAGTGTGAGCGCCGCGATTGCCTGCACCCGATTTAAATGGTTGACAGCCAGGTACGCATTCCACCCAATGAAAGCCAGTAGCGCGGGGATTCCTATTTGCAGCGCTGCTTTTCGGATCATCTAATTTTGCCGCCCTTCACGTGATGTTGAGAACACCCTCAGTCGTGATTCGACTGGCTTTGCAAATCTCCTCCGCAACCTTGACCGCTGCCTTGCTGCCGTGCACCGGCCCTTCTGCTGACATTACCGAACTGGCAGCCAGAGTAAAGAGCAGAGCATCCTGCTGCGTGTCGAAGTAAAGCACAACTTGATTTGCTGCCATGGGAGTAGCTCCTAAAGATTGTTCTAAGCGGATGATAGGCCGATTCAGCCCCAGGATGAGGTTATCTTCTTTGGTGCGCCTGAATTTTCCGCCCCGCAGATGAGTGACGCGAATGATGCAGTTTTTCCTGTTAACCAGCATTGGACTTGCACCCCATGATCGAGGGAGCGGAACGCCACGAGACGCGGTGACCGAGAAAACGTAAGGAAACGGCACTGACTGCCAGAAGACTTAACCCAGTGGTGCGCGGATTCAGCGCACGGTAGCCCCGATTCGAACCCTCTGATGTATTCTCAAGCTGTGTTGGCCGTCGAAGAATATAGGCAGCGTCTCAAAGACCGTGAATCTCTGGTTGCTCACCATGAGAAACTTCACATTCGGATTGGAAACATTCGCCTTGCGCTGGCATTGGCAGCAGCGGGGGTGGCCTGGGAATCGATTGGGCGGCACGCGTTCTCGTATTGGTGGCTGGCTGTACCAGCGGTCGTTTTCGTGTTCGTCGTGGCTTATCATTCGCGTATTTCGCGCGCACGAGCCACAGCCCAGCGCGGGGCTTCCTTCTATCGGATGGGGATCGCTCGAATCGAGGACCATTGGGTGGGTACGGGGCAGACGGGCGACCGCTTCAACGATCCGCATCACGTGTATGCAAGCGATCTGGACTTATTTGGTCGAGGCGGGCTGTTTGAACTTCTTTCCACGGCACGCACGCGCATGGGCGAGGAGACCATCGCGACATGGCTGCTCTCGCCTTCAGCGGTTGACCAAATTGAGGAACGTCACGCTGCGATTGACGAACTGCGCGATCAACTCGATCTCCGCGAGGATTTGGCGATACTCGGGGAAGATGCCGGTGTGGGAGTTTATCCCGAAGCGTTGTTGGACTGGGCTGAAGCTCCGAACCATTTGAACCCTGCGTGGCTGCAAGGGTTGGCACCGATTCTCGTGATTGCAGCCGTCGTGGGGGCTGTGGCTTGGGGGTATTTGGGAATCGCCACACCCTTCCTCCTGATCGTCTTGGTTGAGGCAATTGTAGGCTATCGACTACGCAAGCCACGGGAAGAAGTCCTGCATGGTTCCGAGAACGCATTTCGTCACTTATACCTGCTTTCTGGCATTTTGGCACGAATCGAACAGCAGACGTTCCGCGCACCTCGCCTGCAATCACTGCAGGCTGAGCTTTCGTCATACCAACTCAAAGGTTCGCGTGCGGTTCGAAGGCTAAGAACTCTGGTTGAGTTAATCGACTCTCGCGAGAACGTGATCGTCCGCATCTTGGATGTTCCTTTCTTGTACTCGGTACAGGTGGCGTTTGCAGCAGAACGCTGGAGACGGGCTCACGGCCATGCGGTGCGCTCGTGGTTAAGCGTGATTGGCGAAATCGAAGCACTGGTATGCTTGGCCAGCTACAGCTATGAGCATCCCGACGATCCTTTCCCCGATTTCATCCAAGGTTCTGCGTGCTTCGAGGCTACGGGTATTGGGCATCCGCTAATCCCGGCAGCAACTTGCATTCGTAATGATGTCAGCCTATCTGATGGCAGGCACGTGTTCTTGGTAAGTGGCTCGAACATGTCTGGCAAAAGCACGTTGCTGCGTTCGATTGGAATCAACGCTGTGCTCGCCATGGCTGGGGCTCCAGTGCGGGCGCGGCGCCTTCGTATGACCCCTCTGCATATCGGCGCTAGCATCCGGGTAAACGACTCTTTGCAGGAGGGAAGCTCACGCTTTTATGCTGAGATCACACGACTCCGTAAGCTCTTTGACCTCGCGGGCGGCAATCCGTCGTTGCTCTTCCTGCTGGATGAGTTGTTGCAAGGGACAAATTCGAATGATCGCCGTGTTGGGGCTGAAGGCATCGTCCGTGCTCTGCTTAATCGCGGTGCGATCGGGTTGGTAAGTACCCACGATCTGGCGCTAGCCGACATTGGTGAATCACTAAACGGCCACCTGTACAACGTCCATTTCCAGGAAGAATTCGAGAATGGAAGGATGCTCTTCGATTACAAGCTGCGAGAAGGTGTTGTTACGAAGAGCAATGGGCTGGCACTGATGAGGTCGATTGGGCTGGATGTTTGACTACTTCGCCTATGGGGACTAATCCTGAACCTTCTCCTCGATCGATTGCAGAAGCAGTTTCCGAGCTCGATCCCAATACGCCGACGTTGCTATGCTACGAATGTAGGTTCGCGACCGGGCTAGAGTTGGGTCGTGTGCGGTCTCCCGAATCACCGCGGAATCGAGTCTCGCACCTTATAGAGGCAGCCATCGTCTCCACCACACTCTTCCGGGTTCCGCTGATCAGGTACGTGTTGGCCACGGTGGGGCCGGCCGGATAAGCGGTGTAGCGCACAGAATCAAAAAAATCATGGCGTCGGAATCGAACTCGCCCATGTCGGTCGCGGGCCCAGGGCAGCTCCAGGTGAAGTTGAGAACCAGATAGTCGACTGATCCTCCCTGAGTGGTACTTACCGCGTAAATCCCGATGGCGGAACGCTTCTGAATATAATCGTCATTGCGCTTGCCGGATCAAAACAGAAATGGTTCCCCGACGCCTGACTAAAACCCGGATTCCGTTGTAATGTGGCATGGTCTTTTGGGGGTTAGCGGAAGACTTGCCAGGTTGTGCAATTCCTCGTCCGCTCCTGCGTCCCACGGTTGCAACCGTCAACCATTGGGATTCATGATTACATCTCCGGGGAAACGAAACTCAATGGGCTTGCGGGGTCGGGGCGCTTATCAGTTCCACAAACATCTTGTTGAATCTCGCAAGATCCAAATCCATCTGAATCTCGACGAGGCGCTCTCCAAGCCCCGGCTTGTCTTTGTCCGTCCACGTCAGCGTGTTTCCGTAGGCCGCACCGTGATCGATATCCACACTCATATACAGCGTTTCTCTCTTGGTGATCACCGTCGGATCAATCCACGCAGCGGCGGCCAGTTCGTCCCACATATAGAAACCGCCCTGATCCTTCATAAAGAACTTCACCGCGTATTGCGCGGCGGCACTGTTACTCTTCTTGATCTCCGCAACCATGGCGTCAGTGATTTTGGTTTTGACCGAGATGTCAACCGGTGTGCAGATGATTTTCTTCCATGGAGCCGCTAACACGCTCTTCGCGGCCTCTGGATCGAACCAGAAATTAAATTCGTGACGCGGGTCGCTCTTGAACTCCGGATCGTCGGTCTGCGGATTTAAGCTTCCGCCCATGAACACCAAACCTTCGGCCAGTTCGGCAAAATGGGGATCGATTGCATTGGCCAGCGCCAGGTTCGTCATGGGCCCGCCCTCATAAATGGTCACTTCGTGCGGATACTTGTGCACCATGCGAATCAGGAAATGAGCCGCATCCTCGTCGGCCGGTTTGGTAGTGGGCTCACCTTCCAGCAGTTTGGGAACCACGTCGTGCTCGTGCCACCAGCGATCGTCCCAGGCACCGGCGAATGCGACCTTTCCATACATTGCCTGCCACAACTGAGCTCCCTTGCGGCGATGCACCAGTGGAAACACGGCTCCGGGTACGACTGGAATATCGGTGCGGCCGATTAACTCCAGCAATCGCAGGGTATGTGCCACCTCTTCGTCGCGCCACTGATTCCCGCTGACCACAGTAATCCCCAGAACTTCCACCGCAGGAGATTGAATCAAAGTCAGCAGGGTTTGCATATTGCTGCCGCCGGGCCCCGAACAATCCTGGTTGATGATGACTTTGCGACGTTGCTGCGCGAATCCCAGGCTAGTCGCAATCAGAAGGAACAAGATCATAAGCCGTGGTTTTAAGTTCCTCATCAGAAACCTTCTGCTCCCGTTTCTTCAGTCACGATGTCCCTCTTCCCATCAGCGGTCTTGCTGTCCAGCACGAAGAGGTCAATCAAAATCGAGATTCTGCTTGCGTATTCGGTAAAGGGGCTTAGGCCATAAGTGACTTACAACCAGCTAAACTGGGGCGTTCAATCCGTGAGGAACGTTCCAGTTCCAATCCAGAAAGCTGCAAGACTCCTAAGATTCTTCTTATAAGTGCGCGACACGGTATATTCTCGTCCATCCTTCACGCGAAGCTGGTACTCGCCCGTGGCGCAAGGACGGATCTCTTGTACGAAAGAAGCGTTCACCAACACCGACCGATGAATTCGAACAAATCCATAGGCTTTGAGCTTCTCTGCAATGGTCGAGATCGATTCTCGCAGCAGCGCCGAACCTGTCTCCCGCTGAAGCAAGACATAATTCCCCTCCGCCTGCACCACAACCACATCATGAGGATCAACAAAGAGAATCCTCCCGTTACTCTTGATTCCAATCTTGGAGTTTGACGCTGTCAGCGTCCGCAGATGGGGCATGAACTCCATTAATCTTGCCGCCCGCTCGCTCGCCGTTCTTTGACAGGCGAACTCCAGAGCCTGGTTCATGCGTTCCGTTGAAAAGGGTTTCAGGACGTAGTCGACAGCATGTTTTTCGAAGGCTGCTACTGCATGTTGGGCATAGGCGGTCACCAAAACCACAGAAGGCAACGGTCGCTCGTATTGCTCCAGACGACCCAATAGCTCAAGGCCCGACAGCTCGGGCATACTTATGTCGAGCAGGATCACGTCATAACTGTTTTTGGATAGATGATCCTGAGCCTCGATCGCATCGCAAGCTGAATCGAAACCCTCGACATCGGGCCTGGCAGCCAAAATCTGCGCCAAGGCAGCCCGGGCTAAGGGTTCGTCATCGACGATGAGAACGCGCATAACGGATCCTCCCCCTCGAGGGCAGTCTGGGTGTTGCGCCCGCGTAAGCCAGCAGGCTGCGAATGCAAGGCCGGCAGGGCCAAACTCACCATGGCAGTTCGGTCTTGAGCGATGGTGAGATGCAGACTCGCGTCACCCGAATACAGATATTTCAGACGGGCCTCAGCATTGCGCAATCCCACACCGGTGCCGATGGACGGTTTACCACCCACGCTGTTGCGCACCCGGATGTTCAGGATTCCATCGCCTGCACTGGCCGCGATTTCGATCCACCCTCCCTCGCGTGATGAGGCAACGCCATGCCGGATTGCATTTTCCACCAAGGGCTGAAGGATCATCTGTGGCACCAGCAACGGACAGGTCTCCGCCGCGATCAACCACTCGATTTGGAGTCGGCTCCCGAAGCGCATCTTCTCCAGATCGAGGTATTCCCCTACAAACTTGAGTTCGTCCTGAAGAGGAATTAGATCCGAACTGTCGCGGTCGAGCGCTGTCCGCAATAGACTCGACAGCTTAATGATCATAGCCTTGGCATTCTTGGCGTCGCCGTCCACCAGAGTTGCAATCCCATGCAGAGTATTAAAAAGGAAATGGGGATGGAGTTGCATCTTGAGGGCTTGCAGTTCGCTGGCAGCGAGCGCCTGCTGATACTCATATCTCTCCCGTTCTTCTCTTCGCAGACGTTTCAAGTACTCGTAGGCGTGGGCCGCCACAACGATTGCAGTGTATATGAAAATCTGGTCGGCAAATCCGCCTCGAATCATCTCAAGCCAGGAATGAAGGGAGCGCGACGCATACTTCTGTAGAGCGTCGTCGTAAGGAGGAACAAGCACCCAGAGAATGCTCGTATGAAGCACGACAAAGGGCGCCGCGCCCAGGCTCCAGAGCAGAGCGTAGCGAAAACGACTCTTCGAAAAACTAATGTAGTTTCCAACCAGATAAAAAATCGGCGGCGTCCAAAACGCTAGGGCAAAACCTCGAAGCGCCACCTCCACCAGCAGGTCGACCAACGAGGACCAGAGATTTTGTCGATTGAGCGGTCTGTACTGCAGGCCCATCAGCAGAGCGAACCCGCACCAAAAGGCGATCGACATCAGGTAGGCTCGCGCGATTCCACGGAGGCGGGGCGCCTGCATGCCGCCATTCTACTCCGCACCCTTCGGCTCGAGATGCAAAAACGCAGAACAAAAACGTTGCCCATTCGGGGGGACTCGCCGACTCGATTATCGTACGGTTTTCGGTAGAACTTCTCATGCTGAATTTGCATTTTCATAGGCGAGCCGGCGATTCTATCGACACGTGAACAATCGCTCATCCACACCCGAATCTTGACCACGTATGTCTGTTGCTGGTCTTTGTAGAGTCGAACCTGATTTCTTCCGTTTCGTAATTCTGCTTGAAACTCGAGCATTGCGTGTCGTCGACGGCAGGATGGATGCACATAGTCGCTCAGGGAAAACCATGGCGATGCTCCGAACCTCAGACTTGCCTTCTCGCCTTTCGGGAAGGGATGAACAGGTATTTGCGTCGGCCTTCCCTTCCGGGCCTGGTGTCGGTCCTGTTTCCTAGATGAGCATCCAATGTCTCTTCGCCTTCGCCATTGCGTGGAATGTCCCAAGTGCCACACCTGCTATCTGATTGGCTTCAGCCCGTATAGGAACGGGGCTTATCTCACTCCCTTTGGTGCATGCTCTCGTGAAGAATACAATCTTTATTGCTTCTGCGACGGAGCCCAGGTGCCGAGCCGCTCGAGATGGTGCGAAGTGAAAGCCTGCGAAGTTTCGAAAGCAGCTCATGATCGCGGCTACGGCACACTCGACGAAATTTGGCCCATAAACCGTCAGCTGCGAAATAAGCGGTGGTTCGACATTACCAAATATGTCCATGGCTAGGCTAGCCGGCTCGGCGCTGTTCCGTTCGCCCATACATCGCGGCGGCGAAGAGAAAAGTTGTGGGTCAGTCGACACTCGCTCCGGTTGCATGATCTACTCATTCCACGAATGCATTTCAGTGGGCTGCACGACTCATGCTCGCAAATTCCCCCCCGGCTGAAGTCACCTAGGCTGATGCAAAAAACGATCATTGTCCGTTAGACTGAGGGTTCGCCCGAGGACAAGCACTTGGACCAATTCACTTGGCGTCCGCATCGTCAAATTCTTCTATTTCTTTTTGTACTTGCCACCTCAGCAGTTGCTCAGACCGTTCCGTCAGAACTGCTCAATGGGCTTAAATGGCGCTTAATTGGCCCGTTCAGAGGCGGCCGAGCGGTTGCTGTGGCCGGAGTGCCCGGCGACTCAACTACTTTTTATTTCGGCGCGGTCAATGGCGGCATCTGGAAAACCAGCGATGCTGGTGTCGTGTGGACACCAATTTTCGATGGCCAACCCGTCGCATCGATTGGCGCACTCGCGGTTGCACCGTCGGATAGCAAGACGATTTATGCCGGAACCGGCGAGTCCGACATTCGCTCTTCTCTCTCCTTCGGCAACGGCGTGTATAAGTCTGTCGATGGCGGTCAAACCTGGCTTCACATTGGACTGGAGGACACGCGCCATATCAGCCGGATCGTAGTCGACCCGCAGAACCCTGATCTCGTCTATGTGGGCGCTCTGGGACATGTCTATGGTCCCAACGAGCAACGTGGCGTTTACCGATCCACCGATGGCGGAAAGCATTGGACCAAGGTTCTCGATCAGGGTCCAGAAATCGGCGCTTCCGATCTGGCAATTTGTTCCGGTCATCCGCAGCTTTTGTTTGCCGGCATGTGGCACACCTGGCGTCCTCCGTGGAGCAGCTATGCTCCGATCGATCGGCCCGGTGGCGGTCTTTACCGTTCTCAGGACGCGGGCAAAACCTGGTCTCGACTCAGCGGAACTGGGCTGCCGGAAGGTGATTGGGGACGTGTTGGGGTCGACGTCGCGCCCGATGGCAAACGTGTGTACGCCCTCATTCAAGCCAAGCAGGCGGGCCTCTATCGCTCCGATGACGGGGGCAATACCTGGACGCTTGCCAACAACGACCCCCGGCTCACTAGTCGTGCATGGTATTTCAACAGCATCACGATCGACCCGAACAATCCCGATGTGGTCTATATCCCGAATGTTGCTCTGTACCGCTCGGAAGACGGGGGAAAGACGATTTCAATCGTTCGCGGCGCGCCCGGCGGGGATGACTATCACCAGATCTGGGTAGATCCCAGGAACTCTTCCAACCTGGTTCTCGGAACGGACCAAGGCACCACCATAAGTCTCGATCGCGGACGCAGCTGGAGTAGCTGGTACAACCAGCCCACGGCACAGCTCTACCACGTCACCACCGACAACCGGTTTCCCTACGCGGTTTACGGGACGCAGCAGGATAGCGGGAGCGCCGCTGTTCTGAGCCGCACCGATCACGGCCAGATCACGCCGCGAGACTGGTTCCCAGCCGGTCCGAGCGAGAGCGGATACATGGCGCTCGATCCCAAGGATCCCAATATCATCTATCTGGGCGCGAGTTATGGTGGCGTCGCGCGCTTCGATCGCCGGACAGGTTTGAGCCAGGATGTCACTCCATGGCCGGTGTCAATCTTCGATTCGGAGATCGATCAACGCAAATATCGTGCACCTTGGTCTCCGGTGCTTGTGTTTTCTCAGGTTGATCCGGAGGCGCTGTTTCTGGGCACGCAGTACGTGATGAAAACCCGCGACGGAGGTCTTCACTGGGAAACCATCAGCCCCGACCTCACCGGCTCAACCGCAGTTTCAGCCGAAAAGAAAGCGAGTGGTGCGCCCACCGTCGAGAATGCCAAGCAGAGAGGCTTTGGGGTCGTCGCCACCATCGCACCCTCTCCGCTAGACGGTAAATTGATTTGGGCGGGAAGCGATACCGGTCTGATTCAGCTGACCCGCGATGGGGGGAAAAGCTGGAAAAATATTACGCCTAAGGGACTCGGCGACTGGAGCGAGATCTCGCTGATTGAAGCTTCGCACTTTGACCCCGCCGTTGCGTATGCTGCGGTTGATCGCAGCCGGGTCGATGATCCGGCGGCGCTGCTCTACCGCACCCGCGATTATGGCGCAACCTGGCAGCCGATCACCGCAGGCATTTCCGCCCCCGCTTTCTTGCGCGCAATCCGCGAAGATCCTCAAAGCAGAGGTTTACTTTTCGCCGGAACCGAGCTTGGGGTAAACGTTTCTTTTGATGACGGCGATCATTGGCAGTCCTTGCAATTGAATCTGCCGGTCAGCTCGGTGCGGGATCTCACGATTCATGGCGATGACCTGGTGATTGCTACGCATGGACGTTCCTTCTGGATTCTCGACAACATTACGCCATTGCGCCAGGCATCCGACGCCCGCAAGGCGAAGACGGCATTCCTTTACCACCCCGCTGCTGCCATCCGTGTGGACAATGATGATTTTGTCGGTACGCCGCTGCCCCCCGAGGAGCCCACAGCACAAAATCCGCCGAATGGCGCCTCCATCGACTATTTCCTGAAGTCTGCGGCGAGCAGCGTGACGCTTGAGTTTTTCGACGCGCAACACAACCTCGTGCGCAGGTTCTCTTCGGAAGATCAAAACCCAGGGAAGCATTCGTCCATTCCCGTGGCCGAGCGCTGGTTCCCCCAGCCGGAAATCCTGGCGAAAACTCCGGGCATGCACCGCTTCACGTGGGATCTTATGTGGGGTAGTTCGGGCGGACCGGTCGCCGATGACGACGCTGCGTTCCAAAACCCCAGCGGTCCGAAGGCCGTCCCAGGGATCTATCAGGTCCGCCTAACGATTGATGGACAATTTCAGAGCCAACCGCTGGAAGTCGAAATGGACCCGCGCTCGGCCGCCACTCCTGAGGTTCTCTTGCAACAGTTGCAGCTCGGGAACCAGATTTTTGCCGAAACCGTGGAAGCGCGTCGCGCGCTAGCGGAGATCGCCTCCGTCCAGAAACAGATTTCGGAAGTCCAGCCGAAGCTCGAGGAAAAGAACCCGGAACTCAAGTCAGCGCTGGCGGAGATCCAATCTGGAATGACCAAAATTGTTACAAGGAAAGACAGCGATCCACAGGCCACCGCTGGACTGCAGGAAGCATACAAGGACCTTCGATCAGCGCTGCAAGTCGTCGAACGGGGCGAGCGTGCTGTGCCCTCGCAGGCAGTCGCCGTCTACAAAGAATCTAGCCTAGAAGTAAAAAAGTGCATTGAGGAGTGGGCCAGTTTCAAGCAGACGAGGTTAGCTCTGCTTAACCAGCAACTGCGCGAAAAAAGTCTTCCCCCTATCGCGATTTCTCAAATTGAGGAAGAGGTTGAAAGCCTGACGTCGCGCTAGGTTTGCTGCGATTTGACGCGAGTTGTGGAACGCACGACAGAGGCGTTTTCTGCGATATCATTCACAGCACGCATTTGCTACAGCTTCGGTTGTCGGAATATAGCAGTACTGTCCTATTGGACGGTCGGGTTCTCATCTTCCGGCGCGCCGTGCCGGCGTAGCAACTGCGGCAGGTTCTGCGAGAAAGCCGAACGGGGCAGGACCATGTCGCAACCCACTTCGTGCGCCTTCTGCTTCAGATCGCCCTGCACGTGAGAGAGAAATCCGATGATGGAGGTTCCCTTCTTGAGCTTGCTCTTCAATTTCGGAATCAGGGTGAGCGGCTTGGCGTTGGCGTTGTTAAGGTCGAAGATAATGAGCGATGGCTTCTCGTCGCCATTCTGCTGCATGCGTTCGGCGAGGTCTTTGTCGTTCTTGGCAAACTCGACCTTAACGTTGAGTTTGCGGGCCGTCTCCTGAATCTTGGCGGCGAAGAAGAGGTCGTCGACGAAGGCAAAGATCCGCGAGGTGGAATCCTCGCGCAATGCGGGCAAAGGCTCAGGATCGGCAGGGGCAAAGGGCGCGGCAAAACCCGGTCGAGGGCGACGCGCTCCCTGACCGTTGTTGCCATTGCCCGCCAATGCGGCGCGATAGCTGTGATCCATGGGAGCGGTGTAGATGCCGTCCTGATTGTGGCGCGATTGGCTGGGGCCGGCGGGGCGAGCCCCGCGGGCATTGTTGGGACGGCGTCCTCGACGCCGTCGATTTCTGCCTCCTCCGCCACCGGAGGGTCTTCCTGGTCCTGCGTTCATAGTCCTCTCAAAGCTGCTTTGCCGGGTGTTAGACCCGGTGCAGTGTTGCAAAAGCTCAACTGTTTTAGATTCCCCAACTACAGGCTCTGTAATTCAGGTTCTGCAATTCAGGTTCCCCATTTGGTTGCGGCAGGCTCAGGCAATGTTGGCACAAGGCCGGCGCACCAGCAACTCTAACTACCCAGGCTTCCCCGGCTGGGCAATGTCCGTCACTCAGCACATTCCATGTGGAACTGCGGGTTGGGCGGGAACGCGATCGTCGACAGAATCTTTATCAACCACATCTGGTGAAGCAAACTCGTATTGGCGAAAATATAAAAATGTCTGCGTATCGGTTATCCGTTGTCGGATCCGTCGCGCCGCCGGGAACGGCCTGGGACGCGGAAGGCCTACGCGGGAACGAGGCCAATAAGAACAAATTAATGGTACTCGTCCGGGTGCAAGCACGCAAGTGGCAAAGTGGACGGGTTTTGCACAAGAGGACATCGCCGGTAGTTTCGAGCAGCTTCGGGTCTCCGGCTTCGAATGGGGAGGCTCTGGCGCCCCTGGAGACTTCGCGGACCCACTGTTGGGCCGGCCAGCACACTTGAAGGCGCTGGCAGGCAGTCGTCACTTCGGCATCGACGGGAACTGTCTTTATAATCTCGATCACGGTGGAGTGCGATGGCAGCAGCGTAACCAGCCCGCCCATCAGAGTTTCCCGCATACAGTTCAAAAAGGCGCGGCGGCCGTCGCATAGAACGTCGAGGCCCAGCAGCAGCGAACGATTCAGCGGGGAGCGAGACGCAGCATCGGGATCGCCTCCATGAAAAGTGTTTCCCATGTCGTCCCGATAGAGCAGTTCATAGCCGAGGACCTTTTCGTCACGATCAACAATCGGTTGCCGAGGAACTGGGCGCAGGTTAATGCATTTGGGGCCCTCAAAAGCGCGAGCGGACGCAGCAGACGAATTCGGCACATTCAGTACATCGGCAGGACGAGCGGAAAACTCCAGCGTTGCCTTGAGGCCAAACCAAATTTGAGACCGAACCATGACGCGATCAGAGGAGCACAACTCAATGGCTCCTGGATCCGAAAACCGATTCCGCTACTTCGCGTCGCCGACTTGTTCCCTCTTCTCGTCATACACGCCGAACTTCTTGGCTACCGGCTTCAGGGTGGGGTAGAACTGAACGAAGGTATGCTCGACGGCGGCATGCGCCTCATGACAGGACCAACAGCCGTTTCCCTTGGGCATGGCTTCCGAGGTCTTGCCCTCTGCGTCAAAGCCGAAGTAAGCCCACTTTTCCGGGAAGCGACTGGAATCCTTCACTTCGACCGCGAGGCCCATCAAGTCCGTCTGGAAATGTCCAGTCTTATTGATCGAGCCTTTGCTTTGCGCGTCCCTTTCGTCGATGACGAACATGGTCTGCTCGGGCCACTTGCCCGAAGTCATGAACGCCTGATAAGCCCATCGTGGCACGAAGACGTTGGTGAACATCTCATGGCTGCCCGGTTCGGGACTGTAGTTCATGCCGTAGCCCGCGGAGAGGAACATCCACTCGCGATAAGTGTCGGGACGAAGCAGTTGGCCCTTGGCGTCGAATTGCGGCTTGTCAGATTTTTCTTCCGGACTTGCTGCCAACAGCGCGAAACACGCAGCGAAAAGCAGGGCGGCAGTGAGAACTGGTTTCATGCGGGCCTCCAGTGATTTCTGAACCAAATTGTAGGCAGCCTCGGGGTGACAGTCTTGGACGAAATAAACTTTCGCGATGGTAACGGTTTCAGTCTGACATAGTCTGAGTAACTACGCCGGAAAGCATCATGTTGGGAAACAACAGTCAAGAAAATAATGGTCCAGGAAGCCTTCTGCGGGGAGGCGAGTTTTGTTCGCCAGTCGAGTCCAGACTCTGTACCGAAGACGTGCTTCTCTCAGAATTGGGCCAGCCCTGCCCGTGCAAGATTCCGCGGCACGAGCACGAATTAGCCTATGTGACGGTGGTACCCCCAGGCGATTATCTGGAAGGAGACCGTGGGCGGCTGGAAGATTTGTGCGCCTTACCGCCGCCTTTAATCCGGCCGGGGTGCAACATGAAACTGTGATCGGGCCCATCAGGAGCATCGTTGTTTACCATCGAACTCCGCGGCCAGCCAGGAGCTGGGCGTGAGATTACCGGCGCAAACAAAATTTGACTGCGGCTCAGGGGCCATGCTGTTGCCCGGACTGCGCATGTAATTTGGCCCTCAAGACGCAGACGTCCGACGCGCTCCTGCTGAAAGCGACGCGCTGGAATTGCTGGCGGCGATCGCGGGTTTCAGCTCTGGGGAGAAAACTTCACCCCGGTGGCTAGGCCGCGTGAACGAACACATGCTCGAAGAATTGTCCGACAAGATTAGGATGTGCGATCTGGCGGACGAGGCGTGGGTGCATCCATCTGGCGCGAGCGTTTCGCCGGACCGAGAGATTGACGCCCGGCGAGCACCTGCAGCGGTTGAGGGTGCGTGCAGCCTGTCGCAAGCTGCGCGAAGCGGAGTATCCTCTGGCCGCGATTGCGATGGAGTGCGGCTTCGCCGATCAAAACCACCTCACCCGCATTTCCAGGAAGTTTCCGAAGACTACGCCAGAACAATTCAGACGAAGCCTCCGCTCGCATTGAAAAGCCCTGACGCTTCCAGAGCAATAGAGGAAAGAAAAAGGCGCCCCGTTGCGGAACGCCTATCCTTTATCCTTTATCCTTCTGTCGCCTAGGGAGTGATGGTCAGGCTCACCGTAAATGAATTGGTGAGAGGGTTCGTGCCGCCGGTGGTCGCAGTCACGGTCACGGCGTAGGTTCCCGGAGTGGTCCCAGAATTTTTCTGGCCGCTGCTGCTTCCGCACGAACTGAGACTCACGGCGGAGAAACCTAGAACCACAACCAGCCCAAGCAGGCGCGCGGTGCGAGTGCGCGATCCTCCCGCGAGAGCGAGACCGAACATGCCGGGAAGCAGCAGGGCGTAGAAGATGCGGCTGCCGCGTCCCCGGGGCGGACGCAAACTCCCCGTCGGGCCTACAGTGGTGATATTCACAGTCAGTGAGGTTGCGCTCGTCGACTGGCTGGGGCTGAAGACGCACTGCGATTGGGATGGCAGCCCGCTGCAACCATAGTTAAGCGGCAGCGCTGTCGTGGAACTGCCGGCGTTGACGAAGCCAGTTTGACTCATGACAGTAATCGACACGGGCACAGTTGTGCCGGCAGCCACAGAGAACGTGGCGGAGCCGCTGGTCGGCGCGATGGTGAACGTCTCGGTCGTAGCCGCCACGCTCAGGCTGACAGTTGTAGTGGTCTGGCCCGAGTTAATGGGAGCGATGGTGATGGTCTGAGGGGCCGAGGGCACGATCATGTTGGCCAGGGTTGAAATGGTCAGTACGGTCGTGGCCGGATTTGTTCCATCGAAGTTGACGCTCGCAGGATTGAAGCTGCAGGTCGCGCCCGTGGGCAGTCCCGCACAACTGTTAGGACTGAAGTTCACCACCATCCCGGTGGAACCTGTGGTCAAGGGCGAGAGCGTAAGCGTACTCGAGGTCGATTGCCCCGCAGGAACGGGAGTTGGACTTAGAGTACCAGCTGTGAACAAAAAGTCCGGTGCATCCAACGCCAATACTAGTTTGTCAGCGTCCACGGAACCCAGGCCAGTAACCAGGTTATAACCGGTCGTTGGATCAGCGTTTGAGGAACTGAACCCGAAAACACCTGCCGTCGGGCAGATCACATTACTGGGAAATCCGCTGGGGGTATTTGGCTGACAGTAAACGTTGTTATCTCCGCTAGCGATTGAG
>DATNLE010000149.1:0-16120 GCA_035603035.1 Candidatus Acidiferrales bacterium
TCGATCATCATCGCGATCTCCGAACTCCGTTTCCTTTACAAAGTGACGCTCAAAAAAGCACTGGAGTTTGGACGACATCATCCCGGCTCGGAAAATACCGCAGAGGCTGCCCGTGGTCCTCAGCCCCGATTCCTTGAGGGCCTTTTGTTAGCTTTGAGTATCAGGTTTGGCGAATGATCGGTTGGCGACAAATCGGCTCACGAACCGGGAGTCAAAGTAGTTTTCCCGTGCCCACTTGTGATGCCGCCTGTCTATGCCAACCGTGCCTTATCCCTTAGAATCAGGTGTGAACGTGCACCACTGCTTCGAAGACCGAAATGAAAATGGTTGACGCGATGATTGGCACATGGCGGCTGGTGGAATTTGCCGATCTCGATAAGGATGGCAAGTGGCAGTATCGGTTCGGTGAACATCCACGGGGATACTTCGTTTACGACGTAACCGGGCACGTGCACATTCAGATCATGAAGGTTCCGGCCCTGCCGCCTTTTCCGGAAGCGAAACTCACTGACGACAAGCCGCCCTCACCCGAGCATGCCCTCGCCGCCTACACCGCTTATGTCGCATACTTCGGCACCTACACCGTAGATCCAGAGAAACGCGTGGTGACACACCATGTCGAGGGCAGCTTAGCGCCGGATTTCACCGACACCCACCAGCCGCGTCCGTTCAAACTGGAAGGCGACCGGATGGAGATCGGGGATGGCAAGACTTGGCGGCGTGTGCTGGAACGTGTGCGTTGATCTCGCAGACTCCTGCGGAGTTGCGCGTCGGGACACGGCCATCGCGATGGTTGGCGTAACATTACGCCGTGAAAAGCTTGACTTCAGCGGGTGAGACTCCCGGCTAGCGGCCGACAAGGCTGCAAGTCAGTAAAGATGGAAGTCCTTTTGCCGTCAACCGCCTGATTCGGACGGCTGCCATCCCGAAGCCTGGACCGGTAACGGTGCGGGGCTTTGCTCGGGGGTAAAAGTCACGGCTGCCCGGTGTGGGGAGAAACTGTGCAGCGGGAGGGTTCGGGAAGCCGACCCAGTGGCGAGAGTTGGGGAAGGTCGACGAGGTTAGGGGAACTAACAGGCAGATGCACCCTGCGACCCGACGGGATTAATGGCTCAAGCATCCTGGGAAAGACTTGCAGACCTAACGTCGGGAAGAACCGGTTTCCAGCAGGGGCTCGCAGCAACCTGGCAGGACCTCTGGAAATAAGTGTGGCTACACGAAGTCCGAAGGAGGGAACTGGTTTGGCGCGATGAGCTCGTGGAGCTATGAAGAAGGGGTAACGCTCTTCGAGGCTTCGAGGTGATGCTGGACGCGTGCGGCACTGATTCCGACTTAAGCGCTCTTCCTGATCGGCTGCGGGTCATCGCCAAAGCACGCTTTGAACCTTCGATCGAGCAATTTCTTTGTTTGTTCGCTTGTCTTCTCCGGTGTAGGGCTTTGGCGGATTAAGTATGTTGTTTCTCCTCTCAATCTCAGGCGGGAACTCATCGTGTGAACAATTCCAATCACCACAATACGGGCACGGTCCATGCTGGATGATGCCTTTTGGTGTTAGCTCAAATATGTCCCTAGGGTGCCGCGTCTCATTTACGCTGGCTTTCTGGTTGGCTGAGTCGTTACTCGGGCGACTTTCCATATAATATGCAACTGGAACTCTCCCCTTTCTTCAACGCTACTACGAAGGTTCGCACACGTCCAAAAGAAATAGAGCGGTTGACTTATGAACTGGCCCGCGAGTCCTGACAGCGTTACCCCTCTCGTCCTACCCCAGTCAGCGTTATGTGCGTACCTTTCACACGTCGCCTTGGCGGGACTGACGATCAATGCGATCTGGCACGTAAACCCTGCGGCTGTTACTGGATTCGGAGGAGCAAATGATCTCTGGCGCTCACATAGTTGTCTACAGTAAGAATGCCGAGGCCGACCGCGCCTTCTTCCGCAATGTCCTCGGTTTCAAATCCGTGGATGCAGGTCATGGCTGGCTGATTTTCGCCCTGCCGCCGGGAGAAGCCGCAGTCCACCCGTCCGATGAGAGCGGTGCCCACGAACTTTATTTCATGTGTGACGATCTGAAGGTCGAGATGACCTCCCTTGAAGAAAAAGGCGTTGAGTGCTCTAAAGTTCAAGAACAACGATGGGGTTCTATTACAAAGATGCGGCTTCCCGGTGGAGGCGAGGTCGGCCTTTATCAACCCAAGCATCCTACGGCCTTGGACTTGAAATGAAGCGCCCTCAAAATTAGGACACTGCCGCCGGCTAGCGAAGGAGCAAAACTGTGTCAGTGGGGCTTTTCTGACCTTCTCGTCCGTGCTGGTTCAGAAGGGGTTCCCCCGAGCGATAACTGGTTTCTTTTCAGTCGCAGAGTTTATCTCTGAGGCTATACTCCATGTTTTGAGGGGAGTGTGCAATGCAACTGCGGTGGGCCTTGAGTTGTCATGTCCCTGTCACGCTTTTGTCTGTTGCGATTGCTTTCGCTTCCACCCGCCGCCTCAATCTGCTGGTCAGGCCGGAGATCGCCCGTGCATAGAAATGCCGTCATTCCTACGCTCTGTCTTACGCTCTGTATATTGCAGTCGCCAGCTCTGCTCGCTCAGGTTCAAATCCCGGACTGGTGCCGCGCGTTGCCGCGGCCGGAATACAAAACTGTCGAACGCGTCTCGATCAGCGACCCATGGTTCGAAGTTTATAAGCCTGCCCAGGGCGTTTTTGCCATTTACGAACCGCACCAGGCCGAGGAGACTATCAGCTACCTGATCGTCGGCGAGAGGCGGGCTTTGCTCTTCGACAGCGGAATGGGAATCAGCGACCTCAAGAAAGTTATCACCCAGCTGACCAAGCTGCGGATCATCTTGTTGAACTCGCACACTCACAACGATCACGTCGGCGACAATTGGCAATTCTCCAAAATCTACGGAATGGATACAGACTTTACGCGGCAGAATGCACAGGGTTCTCGGCTGGACGCGCAGGCAGAAATCGCGCCCGACCAGATTTGTGGCGTGCTGCCGAAGGGATTTGACTCGAAAGCCTACGCAACCCGGCCCTGGAAGATCACGGCTTACACTCATGACGGCGACCGCTTCGATCTGGGCGGGCGCACTCTGGAAGTCATTGCAACCCCCGGCCACACGCCTGACGCCATCTCTTTGCTCGATCGCGCCCACGGTCTGCTTTTTACCGGTGACACCTACTACCCCGCGCCCATCTGGCTCTTCAGGCCTGAAACCGATCTCGATGCCTACGCCACTTCCATTCGTCGCCTGGCCGCGCTCGCCCCTAAGGTCAAGGTGGTTATGGGCGCTCACAATATTCCCGTCGCATCACCCACGCTACTTTCACGACTGGTCGCCGCATTCGACGCGGTGCGTGCAGGGAAAGTCCAGCCGTCGCCCGACTCGCCCGGAAAAGTGCTCTATAAAGTGGACGACATTTCATTTCTTATGCGCGCACCAGCTGCCCATTGATCGCGAAGACCACCGCCATCCATCTCCGCGTCTATCGGGACCAATCGAGAGGCATTAGTTCCGGTTTGCCCCGTGATGGGCAAGCAGCGGAATTGACGATGCGCTAGGGCAGGGTAGTGCGGATGGGACAGCACGTCTGATGAATTGATCCTTTCTACAAACGATCATCTCAGCAATTTTCAAGTCACAGCAAAGCACTAGCGTGATCCGGGAACAATCTCCGCAGCGTCAGGAATTTCAGATTCGGGTGCCGATCTATCATGCACATCAGCCGACGAAGTACTTCCTTTTGGGCAGGTCAAATTCACTTGCACTGGCTATACCGGCTTGGGCTGGCGATTTCGCAATAGCGAGATGCGGCTACCGAACTAATCGCAACCTCCTCGTCGGCAAGGTAGCGAATGGGCGCGGATGAACTAATCCGCTGGATAACTCGCGCCAAACCGCTCATCATGGCGCGTTGGGCGATTGACATAGACCAGCTGAAGACGACTCCGCACTCGTCAATGATCAAGAAGGGCCGAGAACAGTATCGGCTCTCCGATTGGTCCTTGGGATCGGGGCAAGGAACCGAGCGGAACAGCGTTGGGGTGCTCGAGGGCGAAAGGATCGCTTGGCAAGGATAGAGAAGACCTCCGGAAAGAATCTCTCGAGAGATTGGGTCCGTGGCGAGGGCATGCACTTCATCGTCATCTGGCAGATCCCATGATGAACTATCGGCAATCTCGGCCAGCACAGCGTAGTCGGGCGAGTCCGCCCGGCGGGGATGAATGGCCAGGCGTCGCTGCACCTCGAACAGAAGATCTTCGACCGCACCGCAATCGTCTCCTCCGAGGACCAAACCGTGGTTGCCTAATATGAGGACATCGGTGTGCGGGAAGGCAGATAGGACCTTTTCGATCTCCTGCGCGAGGGGCAGGCCCGAAGGCGCGTAGGGTATCCATTGCCAGCGTAGGCCTTCCATTTGGCGTTGCAGTTGAACCGGTGCGTCTTGACGTACCGCCCAGGCGATCGTGTTCACGCAATGTACGTGAAGAGCGACCCGGTGCGGCAGAATCGCGTGCATCGCGGTCTCGATGGAAGCCCCGCAATACCGATCCGCGGGATCGACCTTCTGCTTCACGCCTTCCCTGACATCAGCAAGATGCAAGGGGATCAGGATGTCCTCACGAATGGCGTCGGCCATCCATTTGCCCGATGCCTTAATCCACAAGACACCGTCGAGCTTGATAGAACTGTTGCCGGTGCTCGCCTGCGTGAGTAGAGGATCGTTTCCAATCCGTGCGGATAGTTCCCGCAGGCATGTGAGTTCAGCCTGATTGGTCGCTGATATATTCGTGTTCATACACTCCTCCAGATTTCTTATTCTTCGCGAAGCACCCGCAGTGCTTCCTCGACCGCCGGCGGCGCTGCGGTCGGTTCCGACCGAGCTCGGCCAATCTGGCCAATTCTGACTGAGGCTTTGAAGATGGCTCCAATTGGAATGATTCCGCCCAGCTTGTGCGCCCCTATGGCAGCCATGCCCATCGATGCGACGCACCCGCACGACCCGCAGTCCGGATTGCCACCGAATTGACAAGGAACGATTTTGGTTTTCAGGTCCGCCGACAGGGTTTGGGTGGTGAGCGCAAAGACACACTCCTTGGGACTGCGGGGAGGCGCGGAGAATTGCCGGATCATTCCCTCCGGCATGTCCAGTTTGGGAAATTCGTTTCGCAATGCAAGCATGTCGGCGATAGCGCGCTGTCGCTGATCGGGTTGCAACATTTCGGGCAACCGCTGTCCGACTTGCGGCGTGAACAAGCTGAACCATACCTTCCGGATCTCGGGCTTTGGTGTCCAGTAGCGCAGAAATTTCGTCAAATATCCGGGTTGCTTCATCATTTGACCCGTGATCGTGCAGTGGATCGTGATCTTCTGGCCCACAATGTTCTTCAGGATCCGATCGTAGGTGGCGGGAGCCCGGCGGACGTCGTGCTCCGGTTGCAGTCCGTCAATCGATACGACGATGTTCATGTGGGGCTGCTTTGCCCAACTTGGCGAAAGGGGCCGGAATGCGCTGGTGACAAGCTGGACGTGAGTTCCTCGATCGACGAGTAGCGGGATCATCAACTCGAGCTCACGATACCGGACGAGCGGATCGCCTCCGACAATCGACAGATGCAGCGGCTTAAGTCGGTCGACGACTTCGAGGACGCCGTCGATGAGTTCTTGCCCTTTGCGATCGCGGAGACCTCGCAGAGTCATCCCGCCACCTAAGTGCGCGTCATCATAGGCGTAGCATCCGGGACAACGCAGGGGGCATTCGCGAGTAATCTCAATGGAAAGAGAGGGTCGCTCCCCTTTAAGAATCTTGCGCCAGGCTCTAAGAATTTCTGAAGTCTTCATCCGCGCTCCTTTTTCTTGGCTAAGGAAATTTTCACCTGTTGTACCCGGCAAGCCTCCACACGGTCAGTGGTGATTCGTGTGCCGCTCGGTTTTCGGGAATAGCTGTCGCCGTCGGGCTAAACGCCTTCCGTGGGAAGCGTCCCGATTGCGCCCTGAACGAGTGGAGATAGGAGTTGAGCCGAGCTTAGACGAGTGGCGGAGAGGGATCGGTCGCAAATCCTGTCAGGACAATCCGATCACCAGGAAGATTCGGTTCGTAAGCCGAGGTGAAGGCGATCCAGCGGACTTGAAGGAGCAAAGAGAGGGACGAATCGGAGTTCAACCGGCGCTCATGCACGTCGCCACATACGTCACAAAGGCTGTAATCGACAGCCACCGCGCGCGGACTCACTGCCGGGGGGTCAGGTACGGCGTCGACTGAGGTGATCGCCAGCAACAGGCCAAGGACCCAGATTATGCATGAGCTCAATTTCATTTCCGCTCTACACCGGAATATCCATGATAACCGAATTTCCGGCGCCGTACTTTTGCGAGGTAGCAGGAGACGGTTCTTCAGCGTAAGGCGGCCCGTAGAATGGGCGTCGAACACTGGCAAATCCATGATGAACCCATTATCCTGTGGTCTGCCAGTTTTTCGACACAACCTCGATACTTGCTTCGGCCTCCAAGAACATCATGCCTCTCGCCACTGCTACGCCCGCCAACGCGGCCCAGATGCGGTCGGAACGACGAAGACGTCTAGGAAAGCTCGCTATCCTGGCGGTGATCGTGGCTGTCGCAGCCCTCTGCGCGTTCGCCCTGTTGTTGAGCCGCCAATGGCCCTTCGCGCAGGCTCCCGTCCTGCAGAGTCTGCAAGAGGCCAGTGACAGCCAGGTACAATTCCGCAGGTTTCACGAGACTTTTTTCCCGTCTCCGGGTTGCATTCTGGAAGGATTGGTTTTTCACCACGAGCCCGGCGAAACGAAGCCTCTCATCACCATCCGGAAGTTGACCATTCAAGGCAGCTACGTCGGTCTTCTCTCGCGAAGGGTCAGTCGAATTATCGCTGAGGGCATGTTGGTTTCCATCCCCCCCTTCGACACTCACTCAAAGTTCCACACCACGCCGTCAAAAATCACCATCGCAGAGATCGTTGCCAACGGTTCGGCGGTTGAGTTCGGTTCAAGTGATCCAGGAAACAAGCCTTTGCGGTTCGACATTCATGAAGCATTGCTGCGGGACGTGGGAGGGAAAGGTCCTCTGACTTACCACGTGAACGTCCACAATCCTAAGCCCCCCGGCGACGTCACCGCCCAGGGAGAGTTCGGCTTATGGAACCAGACTGCTGCGGGAGAAACTCCAATTTCCGGTGATTACAAATTTGAGCAGGCCGATCTAAGCGTGTACGGGGGCATCGCCGGCAAGCTTTCGTCGACGGGGAAGTTTGCAGGCAAACTGGCTCACATCGACATCTCAGGGACCACCGACACTCCGGATTTCGAAGTAAAGTCCAGTGGCCACGCGGTTCGCCTGACTACACAATTCAGCGCCTACGTCGACGCCACCCGCGGGGATACTTTCCTTAAGCAGGTAGATGCCAACTTCTGGAAAACTCACGTCGTCGCGCGGGGAAGCATCGCCTCAGGCCCGGGAGGCAAGGGGAAAACCGCGCTGATCGACCTGCGGGCAAGCAACGCGCGCATTCAGGATGTTTTACTTCTGTTCGTTGAGGCAAAGCGCTCGCCTATGTCCGGCAGCGTCACGTTGCAGGCGCGGGCCGAGATCCCTCCCGGTCCAGAAGAGTTTCTAAAAAGAGTTAAGTTGCACGCCAGGTTTGGAATTACGGGAGGAATGTTCTCTAAACCATCGACTCAAGAGGACGTCGATAAGCTAAGCGCCGGCGCGCGAGGCGAAAAAGAGAAAGACAAGAACGCGAAAGACGACGCTAAAGATAAAGATAAAGATAAAGACGATAAAGATAAGGAGCGCTCAGATCCCGAAACCGTGCTCACCGATCTGAATGGACAGGGCAATCTTCTCGGCGGTATGGCACGATTCTCCGATCTCTCATTCGGAGTTCCCGGTGCTACCGCCCGCCTGCATGGAACTTATGATCTGATCGATCACAAGATTGATTTGCGCGGCCGCATGCAAGTGGACACCCGGATCTCGAATAGCACCAGTGGCACCAAGGCATTCTTGCTCAAGATGATGGAACCGCTTTTCAAGAAG
This sequence comes from Candidatus Acidiferrales bacterium, assembly GCA_035603035.1. Lineage (GTDB taxonomy): Bacteria > Acidobacteriota > Terriglobia > Terriglobales > Acidobacteriaceae > Sulfotelmatobacter. Next base: position 8,064 of record DATNLE010000149.1, read on the forward strand.
AAGCGCAAGGGAGAAATTGTTCCCATACGAATAGGTGGGACCTACCAGCACCCCACCTTCGGCCTCGACCTTGACGACAAGAATGCGCAGAAAGTGCCCCCACCCGCGAGTACTCCATCGAAAGCCAATCTGCCTTCGCCCAAGCCCAAGTGAATTCAATCGATGGACATCGTGGTCTGCTTCAGCTTGTACCGGAAGCACTGCATGACGTGGTCGTTCACCATGCCGACGGCCTGCATGAACGCGTAGCAGATGGTTGATCCAACGAAATTGAAGCCGCGCTTCTTCAGTTCTTTGCTCAGGGCATCAGATTCATCAGTGCTCGCCGGAATTCGCTGCCGCGCTTTCCATGAATTCACTCGCGGCCGTCCATCCACGAACTGCCACACGAAGCTGTCGAAGCTGCCGAATTCGTCCTGCACTCGCAACAACGCCTGGGCATTGCGCACCGCCGATGCGATCTTCAATTGGTTGCGCACGATGCCCGGGTCTTTCAGCAGTTGCGCCATTTTTCGACGGTCATAGCGTGCAACCTTCTTCACATCGAAGCCGTCGAACGCCACGCGGTAGTTTTCTCGCTTGTTGAGAATGGTCTCCCAGCTCAGGCCCGCCTGTGCGCCTTCCAGAACCAGGAACTCGAAGAGCAAGCGGTCATCGTGGACGGGCACGCCCCATTCTTCATCGTGATAGCGAATCATCAGGTCGCTCCGCGCCCATGCGCAACGAACTGGAGGTTTATCGGGGTCGTGCCTGCTAGCCATAAAAGGGACTACAGAATGCTGCGGTCGCGGCGAGCTCTGCGCCCTTTGAGGGCCTCAATCAAACGGAGAGCTTATCACGGCACTGAAAACACCGCGCCACCCAAAGTCGCGCGCCAGTGCCAAACTATTCCAGCGACTTCGGATCCGATTTGTTGTTTGGCGACTTCGCGTCCAGCAGAGATACCAACTGCTGGGCGGAACTCGGAACTCCCACCTTCCGCTCCAGAATGATGTCTTTCGCGCTTAACTTTTTCCCGTAGAGTTTTTCATTGGCATTCCCATCCGAGCGTAGGGTCGAGCCTTCCAGCGATATTCCGGCGAATAATCCCTTGTTACGGGAGTAGGAAAGAATTTCCGCGTTCATTACTACATCAGTCGCGCTCTCGGCAGTACTCCCTTTGGGACCTGCAGCGGCGGAAGCGTCCGCACCCAACTTCACCTTGCTGGTTAATAGCGAACGCGCGCCCCTGGGATTCATAACCAGCAAAACAAAGTCGGTCGCCTGACCACCTAGCTGCAAGCCGATGCTCACGCCTTCCAGCGCGTACAGAGCCGGCGCTCCCCATGGACCCGTATAGTGTTGTCCGGTCCGGCATACCATCACCCCGCGTCCATAGCTGCCTCCCACGCCAAATGCGCCCTTCTTCACCGACGGAAGAACCACCACGCATTCCGCCCTGTCCAGCAAGTCCTGTGGAATATCGTCAGGAATGTTCAGGACTTCTTTCATCACTTCGCCCGCCTCTTTTACCCGGTCCGCTTCCGCGGCGGCGAAAGCCATCGCTGGGCAGAACCATAAAGCAACTAAGAAGGCGGCAACCTTGCGAATGTTTCTCATCTTGGATCTCATCAGAATCATTCCTTCCCGTCCTCCCATGGCCCTCCTTTTCACAGCTCGTCCACTCTGCAGACGCCCCATCTTAACCCGTTCTCCCTCCCGGGAGTTGTCTTCTACAGCTCAAAATCGCAAAAATTGGGTTACTTTGGGTAGTTGTGACGCTATCGATAAACGAGGCTCAAAGTATGACCAAACGAGTGCTCCTTTTGTAACTTGGCACCTCGTTCGACCGCGCTCTACAGTCAATGGATAGCATGGCGGAAGGCCGCCCATCATTCGGCAATCGGCGTGCATCTAATCAATCAGAAGTACATTTTGGGACCGGGCGGAGTGAAAAATTTGGACTTTTCAGGCATGAACTACACGCGATCCGCCAGCCGCTTTCTGGCACTGGTGGCCGCGTTGGCTCTTGCGGTACCAGTCCTAGCCCAGTCGGAGCCCTACGCCGATGCTTTCGCCAGCAGCACTGCCGGCTCCAGCCCATATGCCAGTCCCGCGCCCTCCGATGATCCTCAGGCTGGCGCGATGCTCACCATTCACAAACGTGTCGATGAAGTGAACGTGCTGTTCATCGCCACCGACAAGCATGGCAAGTTTGTTCGAGATCTGAATCAGGGCGATTTTACGATCCTTGATGATCATAAGCCACCGCAATCCATTCTGAATTTTCGCCGCGAAACCGATCTGCCTTTGCACATGGGCTTGCTCATCGACGTGAGCGGTTCGGTCCATAGCCGTTTTGATTTTGAGCAAAATGCCGCGATCAGCTTTCTCCAGCACTCGGTTCGCGTGGGATTCGACAAAGCTTTCGTGGTCGGCTTCAACAAACAAAGCCAGCTCACGCAGGATTTTACCGACAATGTGCAGTTGCTTTCCGATGGCATCCACCGCTTGCAGGATGGTGGAGGCACCGCGCTCTACGATGCGATTTACCGCGCTTGCAAAGATAAGTTCCTGAAAGACCGTCCCGATCATCCCACACGGAAGGCGATCGTAGTCGTGAGCGATGGCGAAGATAACCAGAGCGATTTCTCCCGCGCGCAAGCCATCGAAATGGCGCAGCGCGCCGAAGTGATTATTTACGCCATCTCCACCGATGACAGCGGTCTCATCCTCCGCGGCGACAAGGTCCTCGAACAACTTGCCGAAGCAACCGGAGGCCGCGCCTTTTTCCCCTTTAAGATGAAAGACATCACTCACTCGTTCGCCGCCATCGAAGACGAACTCCGCAGTCAGTACGTCGTCTCCTACAAGCCCGCCGACTTCGATGCCGACGGCCGCTACCGCTCCATCGAAATCTCCGCCCTCAAGAAAGACCTGCAAGTCCGCGCCCGCAAAGGCTACTTCGCTCCCCAGCAGTAATCCGGTGCCCGAAGCTCGACAACAGTCTCAACCTGCAAACGTCATAGGTGTTTACGTGGTCGATGTTCACGTGGGGACAGCCGCCCCCGGTTGGCCGCCGGGCGCAACCCGGTAGTTTCTGTTGCAACGGCGCCCACGGTTTCGTCACGCTTGTGAAGTTTCTCGCGCGACATTTAACACGTGGGGGTTCGTCTGCCCAAAGCAATCGAGCAAATTAAGGAGGATTGGTTTGCGCCAGCAACCTCTCTGTGCTACCGTCCCAATGATTTCGAGACCAAGCCTTCGAGCTAAAGCTTCCCTTCTAGGAGACGCTAATGATCGCCATCATCTTTCTCGTAATCCTCGTTGTCATCGCCGTCGTCCTGATTGGCATGTACAACAGCCTGGTGCTGCTGCGGGTGCGCTGCGACTCGGCCTGGTCTGACATTGACGTGCAACTCAAGCGCCGCCATGATCTGATCCCTAATCTGGTGGAGACCGTCAAAGGTTATGCCGCGCACGAAAAAGGGACTTTCGAAAATATCGCCAAGTTCCGCTCGCAGGCCATGCAGGCGACCACGCCCGAAGGCAAAGCCGTGGCTGAGAATCAGCTCAGCGGCGCGCTCAAGAGTCTGTTCGCCGTCGCCGAGAATTATCCAGAGTTGAAGGCTTCTGAGGAATTCACGCAACTGCAGGCATCGTTGAGTCAGACGGAAGACTCAATCCAGAACGCCCGCCGCTACTACAACGCCGTCGTTCGCGACCTCAATACTAAGATCCAGTCGTTCCCCACGAACATCCTTGCCGGAATGTTCAACTTCACCCCGCGCCAGTTCTTCGAGACCACCGAGGCCGATCGCGAGCCGGTCGCTGTGAAGTTCTAGTTTTATGATCGGGATAAAGCAGAAAAGATCACGTCCAGCTGCGGCATTGCTGCTGGCAACCATCCTCGCCTTCGCCGCGCCCGCTGCCGCAAAATCCTGGCGCATCTCCAACTTTCAGGGCACCATCACCATCAACGATGACGGCAGCGCTTTGGTGAAAGAAACCATTACGCTGGTTTTCGTTGGCGAGTGGCACGGCATTCATAGAACGATTCCCATCGAATATCCCGGACCAGACGGCACGAACTACCAGCTTTTCATCGACATCAAAAGCATCACCGATGAAAACGGCGCCAAACTCAAATACGATTCCTCCAGCTCCGGCGCTGCCCGCGATCTGAAAATCTACATTCCCAACGCCGTCGATGCCACGCGCACCGTCGACATCGCTTACCGCGTGCGCAACGCTACCCGCTTCTTCGATCAATATGACGAGTTCTATTGGAATGTGACCGGAAACGATTGGCCGGTTCCCATCGATCGCGCCGTGGCCACCGTACATTTTCCCGCTTCAGCCGGCGGATCGCTGCGCGCGCAAGCATTTACAGGCGTCTACGGCTCGACCGAGCGCGATGCAACTGCCAAGGTGGAAGGCTCAAACGCAGAGTTCGCCAGCAACAATCCTCTACCCATGCGCGGCGGCATGACGGTTGATGTCTACATCCCAAAGGGCATTCTCAAGGAACCCGGCGGGCTTACCAAACTATTCTGGTTTATCGGAAGCAACCCAGTCCTGTTTTTGCCGCTGGTGACCCTCGCCGTGATGTTCATTCTGTGGTGGTACGCCGGCCGCGACCCCGACCCGGGAATGTCCGTTGCGCCGATGTACGAGCCCCCGACAGGAATCTCTCCCGCTGAGGCCGGGACCCTGCTCGATGATCGCATCCATCCTCGTGACATTACATCGACCATCGTCGATCTAGCGGTGCGCGGGTTCATCAAGATCGAAGAGACAGACGACAAGGGGCTCCTCTTCCATCACAAAGACTACATTTTCCATCTACTGCAAAAGCGGCAGGATTGGAGCGGTCTTGCTCCTCACGAGCGAGTCATGATGGAAAACATTTTTACCGACGATCTCCCCGACACTCGCTTGTCCAGCCTCAAGAACCGTTTCTACACGGCCGTGCCTGTGGTCCGCACTGATATTATGTCGGCGCTCAAGCAGAAAGGCATTTACACGCTCGACCCCGAATCCGCCAACGCTTACAGCTTTGGCGCGGCTTTCTGCATTGTCATTCCTTTTGCCATCATTCAATACTCCGGCTGGGCTGATTTTTTCAGTTCTGTTCCGATGTTGATCCTGAGTATCTTGATCAGCGCGCTGATCTGGTGGCTGTTCGCTCGCGTGATGACGGCGAAGACTGTCAAAGGCGCGCGTACTCACATCGCCGTGCTCGGATTTCAGGAATTCATGAACCGCGTCGACGCCGATCGCCTCAAAGTAATGCCCCCCAGCACATTCGAAAAATTTCTTCCCTATGCCATGGCTCTGGGCGTGGAACACCACTGGGCACAAGCCTTCGCGGGCATCATCAAAGATCCGCCGGGTTGGTATGCCGCCCCGGGCGGATACGGCTACGCCACGGGCTTCAATCCAATCCTATTTTCCAGTTCAATGCAGGGGATGGCGGCGGATATGCACCAGGTTTTTGTGTCCGCGCCCAGATCGAGTTCTACCGGATCGGGCTTTGGGGGTGGCGGCGGTGGCGGAGGATTTTCCGGCGGTGGCTTTGGCGGCGGCGGCGGCAGCGCGTTCTAAGCGCATGGTTGCCGGCCTATGTTATGGCGATTGCGTCTGCCGGAGAAAAGTCCCGCGCCTCGGTCCCGTTCAATTCACCAAGGGATAAATTTCGTCAGCGATCCAGTAGGTTGCCGGCAGAGTTGCGAAAAGAGTTCCTGCCAGCCAGAGAACGGGGCGGAAGCGGCGCCACCGCTTCGTCAGGGATGACCGCAACAAGGGAATGTCTACGGCGCAAGCAGCGCAGTAGCAGGCATTCGCCAGCGGCCCTGGAACAGTCATTTTCAGGGAATGATGAAAAAGTCAGTGCGTTACGGAAGTGGGGTCAATACAACCCAACCTATGATGACGGCCGTGAGCACACCGTTGTAAACGATGCGACGCAGCTCCTAATACCGTAGCGCATCGCCCGCTACTTCCCGAAACGGCTCGACCGGATTTCTGCGTGGCCCATGTTTATCCCTCAACCAAATCGTGTAGTTTGCTATTCACGGCGCCGCATGGGGCGCCCACAATGGGCGGTTCAGACATGGGATGGTCAGAATCGGGGATAGGGCGTCGTAGTGCCAACTAAATGTAAATCCCTGCTGCGCGGTCTCGCCTGAGTCCCCGTTCAGAATAACTTGATTCGCGGCCGCCTTCTTCTGGACGGCAAGCCATTTGTGAGGAGTGATGTTGCTGAAGGTCTGGGCGGCGCACTGGCCCATGAGCAAACCCTCCGTCCCGAAGCGAGTGGTGCGCCCGGAGAGACTCGAACTCCCAACCCTCTGCTCCGAAGGCAGATGCTCTATCCAGTTGAGCTACGGGCGCCCAGAATGCATTTTACGGCAAACCAGGCTGAAGATGTTTGCGCCGCGTCTACTCCATCTCAAAACTCAAGTAGGTGAGGCCATCGCTGCGCTCGACTTGCAGGACCACAGGGTCTCCGGTCTTCAGGCTTTGAACTGCGGCGCGCAGCATGTCGAGTGAGGTGATGGCAGTTGTGTTCAGCGCGTGGATTACGTCCCCGGTTTGAAGCCCGGTCTCGGGAGTGATGAGGTCGGCGGCTCGGCCCAGAACCACTACACCGGAAGCGATCCGCAGCGTCCCGATCTGATTTCGCAAGTCGCCAGTGATATCGATCGCCAGGATGCCCAGTCTTGCGACGAGACTTTTTTCGGGATCGGCAGCATCGAAAAGTTGATCCATGGGATCGCGCTGCTCGATGGCCGGGACATAGAGAATTTTCTTTTGCTCGCCGCGTAAAATTTCCAGCTTTAATACTTGATCGAGTCGATGCAGATATAGCGCCGAGGAAAGCCCTGGCAGCGTTTCAATCCGGCGGTCGTCGGCAGTGAGAACGATGTCCTGAACCTGCAGTCCAGCGGTAGCGGCGGGGCCGCCGGGCTTGACATCAGCGATGATGACCCCCCAGTGCTGAGCGAGGTGCAGGCCTTCGGCGAGTGTGGGCGTGACTTCCTGCGCGACCGCGCCAATCTCTACGCGATGCACGTGACCGTATTGGCGCAGGCTGTGATAGACGAAATCCACGATGCGGGCGGGAATTGCGAATCCCAGGCCTTCGCTGCCGCCGCCGGCTGAGAGGATAAAAGTGTTGATTCCCAGTACCGATCCATTCATATCGACGAGCGGTCCACCGCTGTTTCCGGGATTGATGGGCGCGTCGGTTTGAATGTAGGTGAGGGCCTTCTCGGGGTCAGGCTGGCGGGCGACCGCGCTTACGACTCCCATGGTGACCGAATTCTGCAGGCCTTCGGGACTGCCGATGGCGAAGACGAGTTGCCCGACGCGGGGACGCGGCTGTGAGAGAAGGGGCAGAGTTGGAAGATCTTTCTCATCGATCTTGAGCAGGGCGAGATCGGTATCCTTATGAACACCGATCAATCGCCCTTCGACGATGTTGCGCTTCCCCACGGGCACGGCGCGGCCTGAATCGGTGGACAGCGGCAGAGCCACGCGAATCCGTTGCGCGCCTTCGACCACGTGAGCGTTCGTCATGATATATCCAGCGGAATCGACGATCACGCCGGACCCGACGGCGTGCTGGCGCACGATGAGTGCGGTCTCGGCGCGGTTCTCCTGGTGAAGTGGGCCATAGCCCGTAACCAGAATTTGGACCACAGCTGGCGACACTTTTGCGGCGAGACCTTCCAGCGCGTTGTTGAGCTGCATGAGGGCTGCGGCGGCCGGAGCAGATTCATCCGGCTTGGGCTGCGGCTTTTCCTGCGCCGTCTTTTCTTCCGTAACTTTAGCGGCGGGGGTTGAACCGGGCTTCGGAGCCTGAGCTTGAGTTAGCGACTGCTGCGACATCAGGCATGTGCCCGAGGCGAGAACAAGAACGGCCACCTGGTAGATGAAAGAGCGCGGGGGAATAGGGTGCGCGCCGGGAAAAAATGGACCGAGCATGAGGTTAGCTCTCCTAGGGTCAGAAGAAAGAATACTTATCTGACGGTATCATGTGAGGTTCGGTTGCGGTGGTAAGGCTCGAGGTC
>DATNLE010000165.1:0-15115 GCA_035603035.1 Candidatus Acidiferrales bacterium
GTTCCACCCTGCAAAACAAAACGCGTGCCGAGCGCCGCGAGATTGGGAATACTGGCCACGTAAAGAAAAACATTCTTGGGGAGTACGGCCGCCAGGCCGGCGAGAATTTCTTCGGCCCTCCAGCCTTGGCGCTGGAAATTCACGATGTCCGATTGCATGAACACGGCGCAGCCATATCCGAAAACCGGCATCGACTTTGCGGAGAAAGCGAGATCGGCATACTGTTCAACGCCCAGTCCAAATCCTTCCGCCGTTGATTGCAGAAAATATCCGTTGCCCGCGGAGCACTGGGTGTTGAGTTTGAAGTCTTTGACGCGACCGTTGTGCAGAATAATGATTTTGATATCCTGCCCGCCGACGTCGACGATGACGTGCGGATCCTCATAAAACTTCAACGCCGATTCCGTGTGAGCCACGGTCTCGACCAGCCCTACATCTGCGTGTAACACGTCTTTGAGAATATCTTTGGCGTAGCCCGTAGTGGCGACTCCCAGGACTTCCAGCTTCGCCTTCTGAGCTTCCACCTGACCTCGCAGGTTCTCAAACATTTCAATCGTGTCTTGAATCGGGTTTCCGTTCGAGAGCTGGTAAGCCTTGCAAAGGATGTCGCCCTTTTCATCGAGCAGCACGGCCTTGGTCGAAGTCGAACCGCCGTCGATCCCGATGAACCCTGCAACCGTACGGTTCGCGGTGAAGGTTGCGGGCGTGAAGTTCTTACGTCGATAGGAAACCTTGAAGTCATCAAGTTCCGTATTGCTGGTGGTCAAACCTTTGGCGCCCGACTTGGCCTTCTCTTCTTGCCGTCCGTATTCGATGTAGTGAACCAGCTTTTCGTAGCCCTGGTAGCATCCGACGGAGTCTTCCTCGCTCTTACCGAATTCAATGGCGCCCAGGGCGGCGAAGTACTGCGCGTTTTGAGGAACCTTAATAAGATCCTCCGGCTTTGCGCCGTCGGGGATGCCAACCTTACGCTCCTGCCACATGCGGGGAATGTTCGCTTGCCAGGCTTCCCGCATCCCGCGAATAAAACTGTTTGGGCCACCGAGCAGTAGTACGTGAGGCCGCAGAGTGTGGCCGCGAGTGAGCACGCTCAAGTTTTGCAAAACGATCGCTTCAAACAACGACGCCATCAATTCATCAGTCGGGGTGCCCACCTTTTGCAGACTGTTGATATCGGTCTCAGCGAAGACCCCGCATTTTCCGGCGACTTTGTGCAGCTTGATACCGTGATACTTCTGCTCGCAAAGTTCCAGCGCTGGAATCTTCAGTTTGGCATTGATCTTGTCGATGACCGCACCAGTGCCGCCCGCGCACTTATCGTTCATGGATGGAATTTTCTTCTTGCGGCCGGTTTCCTCGTCGTCCTTGAACACAATGATCTTGGCATCCTGACCGCCGAGCTCAATCACCGAATAGACCTCGGGATGCATCTTCTCCACGGCGAGTGAAACCGCAGTGACCTCCTGCACGAACTTGGCCCCGATTTGATCGACGATTCCACCTCCGCCAGAGCCCGTCATAAACATGCGCGTGTTACGGCTGTTGATGCCGACCTCTTTCTCCATGCGACGCAAGAACTCAAGGGTTTTTTCCGGCTGCTTAGTTTCGTGGCGCTGGTAATCCTGCCACAAAACCTCATCGGTCTCGGCATCCACGATCGTTGCTTTCACTGTGGTAGAGCCCACATCGAGTCCCACCATAAATCGTGTGTGATGGTCGTGAGGTTTTTGCGCGGGAGCGGGAGCTATGCTAAAGAGCTGCGGCTTTTTGTCGTGGTCCAGATTGTCGTGCATCACATCTCCGATAACTTGCCAGAAGGCGGTTGAGACACTTTCATGAATGATGCCGCCATCTCTCGTCGATACATAATCGCCGCGAGATGGCGGTGTTCTTGCTTCTTCACGTTCTTACGCGGCCTTCGGCATCGCGATCCCAGGGACACGCGCACGCTTCCACAACCGCGTGCTCTTATCCATGCGATCGTTTACATGCAAAATGAATTGCGCTGCCGTTCCCGCCACCCCTTCGCGATGAGGAACGTGGTAAAAAGGCCGACGCAGTTCAGGATGTTCGGCGATGTATTCCCGAATTTCGTCCAGACTCTTCCCGGTTGATTTCAGGCATTGTTCGAACTCGGTCTTGGCCTTCACTTTGGCCTCCCCGAGGGCCATTTGTACGCGGCTGTGAGCGTTCACCTCGCCTTCGCCAGAAGTTTCGACGGGCAGGAAAATCATGTCTTTAAATTTGTTAACGACTGCCGACTGCACCCCATCCGACTGCGAAGACGGCATGCAGCCAAAGGGCTTCAGCGCCAACACCATGTGACAAAGCTTGTGCACGGTGTAATAAACGTTCTTACCTACTTCCAAGTGTCCTTCGCCGCCTCGTGCAAACTGGTTGTAGAAGGGGTGGGCCATCTCGGCGAGGTCGGTCTGCGGCACCAAGTGATGCGTAATGCCGCCCATGTTCTTGATCGTGCGATGATAGAAGTACTTCCAGGCCCGCTCGCCAAAGCCAATGCCCCATAGTTTCTTGTGCAAGCCGATGTAGTTCGCGAAATTCTTCTTCACCTCATACCATTCCGGATTGCGGTGCGGACGGTTCACTGGCCACTTCGCTATGGCGTGCGCCTTGGCCTGATACATCAGGTACGCCACCCAGGTTGCAATCGGTTCCACGATCACCTGAGCTCCTTCGCGTTCGAGAAAATCGAACATGTGGAAATTGCCATCGCCCTCGGTGATCTGCGCCCAAAACTCGCCTGTGATCTTCACGACCGGTTTGACTTTGGTGCGGTCTACTTCGATGCGGTCCATTCGCTCGCGAGCGGTGTGCAGAGCATTCAGATAATCTTTGCCCCACATGTGCTCGTGCATCTTGCCAAAAACGTTCGCCGTGTTTCTCAAAATTTTGTTGCTCTTGAATTTCGGCTTGAGCCAATTCGGTGCGCGCTGCTCAATTTCAAACGAGTCACGATTCCTGAGATCTTCGCAAAGCCCGTCGACCATTTCGCGGAACACGCGATCGGTCTCGCCCTTATTCGCTTCGAAGGGCCGGATCTGATAGATCAAGTCATTAATCACGTCGCCCAGATGCATCGCGTTCAGCATCCCAAGTCCGAAATCGATTGTGAATTTCAGTCCGGGCTCGCCGGAAGCGGCTTTAATTCCGTCGCTGTCTTTGAATAGCAGAACCCGGAAGCCGTCGAAGCCAGCATTTTTCAATGCGAAACGATATTCGGCTTCGTACATCCCGAAGCGGCAAGGACCGCAGGAGCCGGCGGTAAAAAAGACAAAATTGTTGAGAATCTTGTCCCGCGACAGCCCTTCCTTCTCAAGAAATTGTAAGTACTGCACCAGATTGCCAACCGTGAAATAGGTCGGATTACATTGCCCGTTATTGCCAAATTCCTTGCCGGTTTGGAAGGCCGCCACATTGGGTACGGGTAACTTCTCGCATCGATACCCACAGCCCTGGAATACAGCACGGATCAGATCCTCGTGCTTCCAGGTAAAGCCGCCAAACAAAATCGTGACACGATCCCGCTCTTCGGCGGTAAACGCCCGCTCAACCGGACGGTGAAAATGGGTGGGCTGGTCCAGACCAGCGATCTTGCGCAGCCTGCTGCGTTCAGCCTCCAACCGCTGCTTGATTTCCTGGTCATTGTCGATTTGCACGAGATTAGTTGCCATTATCTTTCCTCCGGCATATGCGGTGTTTTGAATCTCTTGAGAAAGGTTTGCAAGTGAACTGCCACGCTGCGGCAGAAGTCGAATCAGAAGCAGAGGGTGAAAAAACGGAAGAAGGGCGCACACTTAAAGTGCTTGGGTGATTACACCGGAAGCTGCGACGCAAAACCACCACCAGAAACTCCTACAGCGTGCAATAAGGAGGTTCCATGTTTACGCCAAGAGTACTTTCGTCTACGAATCTCAAGGCGCCGGACAAATCAAAAAACTTCCCGCTCTCCCGTTTTCGCAATCGGGAGACGCCCCGGTTTTGCAAGACCCGATAAGACCGACACAGTTACCAGAAGCTGGCGCTCACTAGTTGGAACTGTGGTCGGCTTGTTTTGAGCAATCGCTCAACGACCCTTAAAGTCTTTGTAGCAGAAACCTGAGTTGAGTTCAAGTCGGGAACAAACCGTATCGAACCGTTTCTCAAGTTGAACGAATCGGGAATTCGGGGCCCGTGAAGGGCCAACCGCGAAGCGTTAAGCTAGACTCCTTCAGATACCTCGACGGTAAGGTTTCCTATGAATACTCCAGGGCTTGCGGGCGTTGAAGCCTGCGTGTTCGACGCGTACGCTACCTGGTTCGACGTTAACTGCGCAGCCCGCACCGCCCAAAATTCGCCCGGAGAAAGATGGAACCCCCGCCATGCTCGCGGCTGCAGCCGCGAATGCCGGCATCGCCGACTTGCTCGATGCAGTCTTGTCTGTCGAAGAAGTGAAAGTTTCACAAGCCGCATCCTTCCGTCTACCGGCTAGCGTGCGAGCGCCTCAAAGTTCCAACGGGAAAAGTTTGCTTTGTGTCCTCGAATGGCTGGGATGCTTACTCCGCCAAGTCCTTTGGCTTTGGCCTCCTGTGGTGCAAACGTTCAGGGTAATGTCCGGGGGAATACCTGAGACGCCGGGACGCGGAGATCGCTACGCTCGCCGCGCTGCCAGACCTCGTTTTGGGCTGAACGTTTTAGGCTGAACGGGAAAGTCGGGCGTCGCGGCGTCGCGGCTTCGCTCCGTCGCTTCGTCGCCTGCCGACCGACCGGCGCTAACTCGCCCACGGAGTCGATGTCTAGTGTGCCGGTGAGCCCGCATTTTCGTTGGGCGACTCTCCGCTTCAGGCAATCGAAATCGCGACATCGGCTGCTTTGGTTGAATTCGATGCTAGATTTCTAGGGTGAGAGCGCGCGATCCAGGACGCGACAGTCTTTTACGGCACCACCACCTCGACTCGATTTGAATAACCACTCTCTTGCCCCCTTGAGTTCACCGCCGTGGTTGCGTAGAAGTAAGTACTGCCGCCAACTATCGTGGCGTCCCGATAGGTGGTGTCTGGATCAAGGCTGGGATTGATCTTGTTGTAGCGACCCGTCGGCGAAGTACTACGGTAAACGTTGTAACCCGCCACCTCCGAAGTGCTCGGGTTCCAGGAAAGAGTCACATAGGGCGCGGTACCCGTTCCTGTCAACGGCTCCGACGCTGGGGAATTCGCGGCATTGCTCGCCAACGATAGCTTGGCGGACTTGGTCCCGTCGTTCTGCGGGGTGAACTTGACGTTGAGCGACAATTCTTCCCCCGCCGGGATGGTCAAGGGGAACGTAACGCCGGGTACCGCAAACTGTGAACTGCTGCTGGATAGTGACGAGATGGTCACGCTTCCACCGCTGGCGCGCAACCCGAGCGTGAGTGTCTCGGTGGTGCCCACACTCACGTTGCCAAAACTGAGCGTGCCCGGGATCATCGCCAGATGTGGCCTGCTCGCGCTGGTGCCTGTGCCTGTAAGTGGTATGTGCAGGGCCGGACCGGAAATCGACAAGCTTCCATCGATCGAACCGTCCACTTCGGGTTTGAATGCGGCGTCCAACCTTACTCTTTGTCCGGCGGCCAGGGTTAGAGGAAACTTCGCACCGCTCACCGAGAACGCTCTGCCTGTAATTTGCACGCTTTTTAGGGTCACGCGCCCGGGGCGGGTATTTATCAGCACGATCGGCAATACTGAACTCTCGCCTACACCGACCTTACCGAATGACAAGCTAGCCGGACTTGCGATCACCTCGCCGATCACACCGGTACCTGCCGTTCCTACCGTAAGGGTCCGGTCGGAGGCGTCGCTCGTAACGGTGATATGCCCATTCTCCCAGCCCTTCGCAGTGGGGGCGAAAGTCACAGACACCCTGAGCCTGGCTCCGGCGGCCAGGGTCTTCGGCAGCTTCAATTTCGAAATTTCGAACCGGCGGTTGCTCGAACGTATGCCAGAAATCTTTACGCTCGCATGACCGTTGTTGGTTACGGTGACGTGAATAGTTCGCCTAAGTCCTACGTCGACATTGCCGTAATGCAGCCTAGTAGGAGAGATACTCAGTTCGTGCGCGGCCGCTCGCATTCTCGTTGGCAGCAATGTCAGCAGTACCAACGCGAAAAACAGGAACATAGTCGCGGGCAGGCGGCGAGTTGTCGACCGGGGAAGTCGCACAGAGGAAAAAATGTACAGACAATTGGGCAGACCGGCTAGATGTCAGAAGTACATTCCGTCAGGGTGGCGCGAGCTTCAATGGCCGGGAGGAGGATTGGTAAATCTTTCTCGGGCAGGCAAATCCCAGAAGGAAGGGGCTTCTTTCCCGCTTCAAACGGATGAAACGGCCGCGACAGCCTGGTGAGCCACGCCCGCTGATCTTCTTCGCCGGGGGTGATCCTCGCTTCTCGAAAGCGTAGCGGGAGCTGCAACAAGACGATGTCCGAGAGCTCCAGATCTGAAGAGGCCCCGTGTCTCGGCCGGTGGCCGCAGAAAAATCATTCTTTGGGTCGCAGATGGGGAATCGAATCCGGATCAAGCCCTAGCTTCCGACCTCTTTCCGGGCCTTGCGGTAGTCCACGGCGTCGATAGGAGTTGGATAACAGGAATTCGGCCTTGCGCGCTGGACGGTATCGATCCGGGGGGGCGACCATAGCTCGCAGGATTCCATCTTGCTTGAACCCCTGTTTCGCGACGGCTGCTAAACTGATTTAGCGTGACTTCATCCCGAAAACGAGATCTGAAAATCCAGTCTGCAGTATTTCTGGCCAGCATCGGTCAGCTTCTCACGCTCCGGTCATCTTCCGCTAAACCCGGTCCGCGCCGCGGTCCCGACCTCAAGGAACTCGGCATCATCGAAGGCGGCGCTGTGCTCTGCCTGGACGGGAAGATCGTTTCCGCCGGTACGATGAAAGATGCTTTGCACCATCCCTGGCTAAAGAAGAACCGCAAGAAGGTTCTCGAAATCGACTGCTCTCATAAAGTGGTCGTCCCCGGTTTCGTGGATTCGCATACCCATCCCGTGTTTCTCAGTCCGCGTCTGGTGGATTTCGAGAAACGCATTGACGGTGCTTCTTATGAAGAGATCGCCACAGCCGGCGGTGGAATTCGATCGAGCCTGGAAGACGTCCGCAAAGCAAGGAAAGGAGTTTTAGCAGAAAGAATTCTCGCCGTACTCAACGACATGGTCGCTCACGGTACGACCACGGTTGAAGCCAAGTCGGGCTACGGACTTACAATTGAATCGGAGCTGAAGTCTCTGGAAGCGATTCGCGACGCGGCCTCGCGCTGGCCGGGGACCGTCATCTCGACTCTGTTAGGCGCGCACCTAGTCCCAAGAGAATTTCAGGGTCGCTCACCAAAGTACGTTGAGCTCGTCTGTAAAGAGATGATCCCGCAAGCCGCCAGGCGGAAGCTTGCCCAGTTCGTAGATGTTTTTTGCGACCGGGGGGCGTTTACCGCCGAAGAGACGGAACAGATTTTTGAAGCCGCGAAACAGCACGGTCTCAATGTCCGGTCCCACATGTGCCAGCTCGCGGAAACGGTTCTGTGCCCCTTCTTGCGATTCAATCCCGCGTCCTTCGATCACATGGACCACGTGAACGACGACGATATTCTTGAGTTAGCCAAGCACGACACCGTCGCCACTCTGGTGCCGGGAGCAAACTATTTTCTGGGGCTGAAGCAATATCCGCAGGCGCGCAAGCTGATCGACGCTGGCGTACCAGTGGCGCTGGCGACGGATTACAATCCCGGCACATCGCCCACGCTAAGCATACCCATGGCAATGTCGCTGGCCTGCACGCATATGGAAATGTCTCCGGCGGAAGCCGTGGCGGCAGCTACGATTAACGGGGCATGGGCATTGCGATTGGCCGACCGGAAAGGCTCAATCGAACCGGGGAAAGATGCTGACCTGGGGGTATTCGCAGTTAACGATTACCGCGAGATTCCCTACTGGTTCGGAACCAACCGCTGTGAAACGACAGTTTCGAACGGAATGGTAGCTTATCCATAGTGAACTTCTGCGGCGATGGTTCCGTATCTCGGTCAGCAACACTTGCGCCTTTTGGAGACGCGATTTTAATTCCACGACTTTTTGACGAACGGGTTCTGTTGCAAAATGTTTTCAAGCGAGTAATCTCCGAGGAATCTATGAAGCGAATTCTTGCGGTTCTTATTTTTGCGTTGGGGGCATTTTCCCTGGCGGCGGGGCAGCGCGTGCCCGAGGTGGCCATTCCAGAAAACTACAAACTCACCTTCACGCCCAACCTGGAGAGCGCCACATTCGAAGGCGACGAGACCATTTCCCTCCGGATATTGAAGCCGACCTCCGAGATTACCCTCAACGCAGTTGATATCAACTTTGGTGACGTCGCCATCACCAGCGGGGGAAGCACGCAGAAAGCCAAGGTCACGCCCGAGAAAGATAAAGAAATGGCGGTTCTTATGGTTGAGAAGCCGCTGCCTGCCGGATCTGCGACCATCCACATCACCTACACCGGCATCCTGAACGACGAGATGCGGGGCTTCTACCTGGGAAAAGATGATCAAGGACGCAAGTACGCCGCCACGCAATTCGAGTCTACAGATGCACGCCGCGCGTTTCCGTCATTCGACGAACCTGCGTACAAGGCCACGTTCGACATCACGGCTGTTGTCGACCAAAGGGAAGTCGCAATCTCGAACCAAAAGATTGTTTCCGATACGCCTGGGCCGGGCGACAAGCACACGGTGCGCTTCGCCACCACAGCCAAAATGTCGTCGTACTTGGCGGCCCTGGTCGTGGGCAACTTCGAGTACATCGAGGGCGAGGCGGACGGTATACCGATCCGGGTCTACAGCACGCCCGGGAAAAAGGAGATGGGGAAGTTCGCGTTGGAATCGGCGGAGCACATTCTCGGTTACTACGACAAATATTTCAGCGTCAAGTATCCCTACGGGAAACTCGATCTGATCGGCCTGCCGGATTTTTCCGCGGGCGCGATGGAAAATACCGGCTGTATCACGTTTCGCGAAGTCCTTCTCCTGATCGACGACAAGCAGGGCTCCGTCGAACTGAAAAAGGAGATCGCATCGGTGATCGCTCATGAGATGGCTCACCAGTGGTTCGGCGACCTGGTTACCATGAAATGGTGGGACGATATTTGGCTCAATGAGGGTTTCGCCACGTGGATGTCGAGCAAGCCGGTTCAGGCGTGGAAGCCGGAATGGAATTTCAAACTCGATGACGTGAGCGGGACCGGCGGCACTCTCAACACGGATTCGCTGGCGAACACCCGTCCTATCCATCAAGCTGCCGATACTCCAGCGCAGATCATGGAGTTGTTCGACGGAATCGCCTATGGCAAGGCTGCGGCGGTTCTAAGAATGCTGGAAGCCTACCTGGGGGAAGAGACTTTCCGGGCTGGCGTAAACGCCTACATCCAACAGCATCAATATGCAAACGCCACCGCCGATGATTTCTGGGAAGCGCAGGCTAAAACCTCGAAGAAGCCTGTCGACCGGATCATGCCTACTTTTGTGAAGCAGGCCGGCGTTCCGATCATCAACGTGAAGTCGCAGTGCTCCGGCGATTCAACGACAGTGACGCTGGACCAGCGCCGCTACTATTACGATCGCGAAAAGTTCCGGGCACCGAACGACCAGATCTGGGAAGTTCCACTTTGCATGGAGGGAGCAGCAGCAGGGAAGGGCGCTCCGCAGTGCAAACTTTTCACCAAACGGCAAGAAACCTTCACGCTACCGGGATGTTCAAATTGGGTTTTGGCGAACGCGGGGGCGACCGGTTATTACCGAGTCGGCTATCAACCCGACGCGGTGCGCGCCCTCGCGATTGATGGTGAAACCAAGCTTTCTCCCGCGGAACGCATCGCGTTGCAGTCCGACATCTGGGCCTCGGTCCGAGTGGGACGCGAACCGGTAGGCGATTACCTCGCCTTAGCTCAAGGTCTGGCGGGCGATCGTAATCGCGCCGTGCTGGAAGATGTTCTGGTTCGGCTCAGCTACATTAGCCAATACTTGGTGACGGACAGCGACCGGGAATCCTTTCGCATTTGGCTGCGGCAGTATCTGTCGCCCATCATGCAGGATGTTGGCTGGGAACCAAAAGCGGGCGAAAGCGACGAGCAGAGAACACTGCGGGCTCGTGTGTTCAACGCTTTGGGTTACGATGCCCGTGATTCCGAAGTGCTGGCCAAGGCCCGCACACTCGCGGACAAAGCTTTGGATAGTCCCGAATCCGTGGATCGGGAACTGGCGGACAGTGCGTTTAGGTTGGCTGCTTTGACGGGCGATCAGGCATTTTATGACAAACTGCTGGCTACATTGAAGAATGCGAAATCGCCCGAGGAATACTACATGGTTTTGTTCGCTCTGCCCCAATTCGGCGATCCAAAACTGCTGGAGCGGACCTTGGACTACGCCATTTCTCCAGATGTTCGTTCGCAGGATGCGCTTCGATTGGTCAGCAACGTCATGCAAAATCCGGCGGGAGAAAAATTAGCTTGGGATTTTGTTCTGACGCACTGGAATGCGGTGCAAAAAGTCGGTGGACCTTTTGCCAGCGCAGAAATTGTTGGCGCCACCAGTTCGTTCTGCGATGCCCGCATGCGCGATCAGGTCGCCGACTTCTTCGCCGCTCACAAGATCGAAGCGGCGGAACGGACCTACCGGCAGTCCATCGAACGCATCAACAACTGTGTCGATTTGAAGTCGCAACAGGAAACCCAACTCGCGTCATGGCTGGGACAGCATGGCTCTTCCGCGGGAGGGCAATAAACGAAGGCGGCATTCATCACCGGTAATTCATGACAACGCAGCAGCTCAGCTGGAGTTGGCACGCTCAGCAGCGTGGTTCAATTCTGCCCACGCGATATCGTCAGCTGCTTCGTTGACCTTGAGCCAACGCCTACCTTTGCTATAATCAACAACGTTTCGTGCATTCGGCGTTGAATTGTTCTCCGGTTGGCGATCCCACGACAATCGGCGTAAGGCGAACAATCCTCGTGCTCCGCAGAGGATAATTACTGGATCTCGAAACGTGGCCAGGTAGCTCAGGTGGTAGAGCGCAGCCCTGAAAAGGCTGGCGTCGGCGGTTCAACTCCGTCCCTGGCCACCATGTTTTCAATGAGTTAGGTGAGATTCTTAAACCTTCATCCACGGCCAAAAAGGCCTTTATCGTGGGTGGAAACACCACACTCGGCGATGGAGGCCTGGGCTTCATCTTATTGAGTGTCATCGATTTGCTGCTATGCGGGACGTCGAAGAGTGCAGCCTTTCATCGATTTTGCGCTCTGAGCTTCTAACCACCTTAATAGATAATGATGTATGGAGAAAAGTTAATGCTGGCGGGGCGCGCGGGAGCGTTGGATAAATTTCACGCGATCGCAAATGTCTTTCGCGTCCGGCTGGCGGAGAGCAAGCTCTTGTCTAAGCCAATTTGGTAACGAAAAATCTGACTTCCTGTCGGCGGAACGGTGCACCGTCACCGACTTCCGACACACAATCGATCGGGTATCCGCTGTTTCCTCGCAGGGCACACCTTTAGCACGCCGATTCTCTCCTACATCCGGGATGGGCTGCTCCACTCAAATTAGAACGCCTGCCCGTCGTGCAGGAGGCCGCGGGTTCGAGTCCCGCTCCCGCCAATTGTTCGACCCGAACGCCTGTAGTCTTCTGTTTACACGTTGCGTCATCATCGCTTGCGTTAGCCGATCGCCCAATCGTGATGAGATGGCGACCGCTCAGCCGGCGGCCAACGTGGAGCGTGTTTATCTCAGTTTAGGAGCGAACTGAATCGCGCGCTCTCCCGCTGGTAGGTCAATGATCATGCCATCGAATCCAATCCGCCACTGACTTTGTGGGCGGATCTTGTTTAGTCCGCGGGCGAATATCAGCCGGGTAAGCAAGTTATCCGGTGGGCTCGGTCCTGGGTGATTGAACACGAGAAGGCGCACGGTTGCTTCGTTGGCTACCGATGCGGCGCTCAAGAAGCTGTCGCGGGCGAGCTCACCAAGTCAGCTTCACGAGCACTCGTCTGTTGACCTCTGCTCGCTAATTGAGAGAGCACGTTTTGAGTCTCATTGGACTAGGTGCCATAATACGTGGTGTTTTTCGGCTACCCAAATGCGGAAGACAGTTCCTCGCCGCTTTAACTGGCCCGACAACACCCTTGCGGTCATCTTGTCCGTTTTTCTGTCCTATGTGTCGTTCGGTACAGCCCCGGTTCACGCCCTCGATCCGAACCTGCGCATCACCCAGTACATGCACAAGTCTTGGGGGACCCAAGATGGCTCCCTCCCGGCTGCGATGTCTTCCATCACGCAAACCGCCGATGGTTTTCTGTGGTTCTCAGCCCTCTCCCAAGGAATTTACAGGTTTGATGGTGTTCGGTTTGTTTCCAGGACATTGCCCACACACGATAAAGCGGTGAGCACGATTGTGGACGTTTATGGCGACCATGCCGGTGGGCTATGGGCGCTAGGCGAGAGTGACATCGTTCACCTAAAAAATGGAGTGATCACTTCTCGTTTCAACTTGGATGGGTTCCAGAGCTTTGAACACATTAGCCAGGATCCTGACGGCTCGTTGTGGGTGGTGCGGGGCGGGGCCCATATAGCAGATGCACCCCTTTGCCGTGTTACTGACCAAGCCGTCAAATGTTTCGGAAAATCAGATGGAGTGTCGATTTCCCCCGCCGACTCTCTATTGCTTGACGGAAAAGGAGGATTTTGGCTTGGCGGGCAAACCGGGCTTGTCCACTGGCATGATGGCGTATCAGAAACTTACCCGATCAAAGCGCTGAACTCGAACGCCGGACAACAGGGAGTCGTGAGCTTGGCGTGCGGTTCCGATGGAACACTCTGGGTTGGCATACTTGCAGAAGGACCCGGGCTCGGGCTTGGACGGTTAATAGCAGGGATAGTAAAGCCATTTGTGACGCCCACTTTTGATGGCAGTAAAGTAGTCGTCAACACGATGGTCTTTGACCGCGACGGCAATCTCTGGGTGGGTACCGTGGGCAAGGGACTCTTTCGAATTTGTGGCAATGTGGTGGACCATTTTCAGCAAAGGGACGGGTTGTCCGGTGATTCTGTACTTGCTCTTTTCGAAGACAGAGAAGGGATCGTATGGACACTGACCACGAATGGCATTGACAGCTTTCGCGATCCGCGAATCACCATTTTTTCAGCACGGGAAGGCCTGGGAGCAGACGCAGCTGCAGGCGTTCTAGCGAGCAGAGATGGAACGGTCTGGGTAGCAAACGCTGGATCGCTGGATCATATAAAGGACGGTATCGTCTCGTCCATTCGTGCAACCAATGGTCTTCCTGGTCATCAAGTCTCCTACCTGCTCGAAGACCGTGCCGGCAAGCTATGGGTGGGAGTGGATGACGTGCTATATCTGTTCGAGAATGGGCGTTTCCGTCGGCTCCCCCAACCAGGTAACCGGCCCCTTGGGATGGTTGTGGCGCTTACCGAGGACATCGACGGGAACATTTGGGCGGAGTGTGCAAGCAAACCCCGAAAACTTGTGCGTATCCGCGATTTTCAAGTGCAGGAGGAGTTTCCTGAATCAAAGCTTCCCCCTGGACATAGTCTCGCTTCCGACCCAAACGGAGGCATTTGGATAGCGACTCTAAAGGGAGATGTCGGACTTTTTCGGAACGGCGCTCTCGAGATGAAGTTTCCGTTAAACCCAGGAGGCGATCCGTTCAATCGCAAGATTATGTCGAGGGCAGATGGTTCTATTCTTGCGGCTTCCGAAAACGGACTTGTCGAATGGCGACAGGAGAAAGTACAGCGGATGACGACGAAGAACGGTCTGCCTTGCAACTCGGTGATCTCATTCATGCAGGACAATGACAATCGCTGGTGGTTGCACACGGGCTGTGGTGTGGTCGAGTTCCCGGATTCGGAGTTCCAGCATTGGCGGGACAATCCGGAGACGATTGTTCAAACCCGAGTCTTCGACGTGTTGGATGGAGCGCGGCCGACAGGCTGGCCATCTTTTAATACTGTTGCCTACTCTGCGGATGGGCGAGTGTGGTTTGCGACAGGATTTGTAGTAGAGATGGTTGACCCGTCCAGGCTCTCGCAGAAATCGCTTCCGGCACAGACATACATCGAATCCCTCATCGCTGATCGAAAGGAGGTCGAAGCCACGCCCAACCTCAGAGTTCCTCCAAACCCTAGGGACTTGCAAATTGATTACACCTCACCCACTTTTTCGATTCCGCAGAGGGTAAACTTTCGCTACCGGCTTGACGGCTATGACCGCGATTGGCACGAGGCCGGCACGAGGCGACAGGCGTTTTATACGGACTTGCCTCCCGGTAAGTATTCATTTCGCGTGGTCGCAAGCAATAGTGACGGCGTCTGGAGCGAAAGCACCGCCAAGCTCGATTTCTCTGTTACACCCGCGTACTACCAGACAAACTGGTTTCGTGCCCTCTGTATGGTCATATTTATAGGTCTGCTGTTGGTGTTCTACCAATGGCGTGTCCGGCATTTGCGTCATGAGTTCGAGATGACGCTGGAGACGCGAGTCAGCGAGCGGACACGCATTGCGCGAGAGCTTCACGACTCGCTGCTGCAAAGTTTCCATGGTTTGCTGCTCCGCTTCCAGACCGTGTTCCAGTTGCTGCCAGAGCGCCCGATGGAGGCGAAAGAGAAGCTAGGGAGCGCCATCGAGCAGACCGCCGACGCGATTACTGAAGGCCGGGATGCAGTGCAGGGATTGCGAGATTCCACAGTCCAAGGCAACGATCTCGCGCAGGCCATCAGCACCCTCGGAGAGGACCTGGCAGCAGACTCAACCAACCACCGACCTGCATTCCGCGTCGCCGTTGAGGGTGAGGCACGGAATCTGCACCCCATCCTCCGGGACGAGATCTACAAGATTGCTGCCGAAGCGCTGCGGAACGCGTTCCGCCACTCTCGGGCACGGCAGATCGAGGTCGAAATCCGGTACGACAGCGACCAATTCCGGCTGCGGGACGATGGAAAGGGCGTTAATCCAGCAATTCTCTCCAGCCAGGGCAGTAAGGGGCACTTCGGCTTGCCCGGAATGCGGGAACGTGCAAGTCTTATCGGCGGTAA
>DATNLE010000219.1:0-1653 GCA_035603035.1 Candidatus Acidiferrales bacterium
CTTCATCGATAAAATGCCCAACAATTTCGCGCACATTGACCTGATTCAATTGTCGCTGCCGCGCGCGAAAATTATCGATGCGCGCCGCCATCCGCTGGGCTGCTGTTTTTCAGGATTCAAACAGCACTTTGCTCGCGGCCAGAGCTTCACCTACAGCTTGGAGGATATTGGCCGGTATTATCGCGATTACGTCGAGCTGATGGCCTTCTTCGATGAGGTGCTACCGGGCCGGATCCACCGCGTCGCTTATGAGTCGATGATCGAGGATACGGAATCTGAGGTGCGCAAGTTGCTCGAGTATTGCGAGCTGCCATTTGAGAGCGGCTGTCTGCGATTTTACGAAAATGAACGGGCGGTGCGTACGGCCAGTTCCCAGCAAGTACGTCGACCGATTTTCCGCGAGGGCGTCGACCACTGGCGCCACTACGAAGCTTGGTTGGATCCCTTGAAAAAATCCTTAGGAGCGGTCCTCGAGGCCTATCCCGCTACGCCGCGTTTTGACATTTAGCCGGAATGGCTTAGTCTTCGTCACATATTAGAAATAAATAGGGGATGACATGACGCGAGCCCGCCAACGGAAGCTCATGCGTAAGGCTGCGCCTTGCGCCAAGAAATCGTGGACTGTGTTGCCGCTTGCCTCGGCGCTCCTGGCTTGCATGCATCCGGCTCATGCCGCCGACCCGGCCGATGCCCCGGTGCTGGAAGAAATCACGGTTACGGCGCAGAAGCGATCGGAAAATCTACAGGATGTGCCCCTGAGTATTCAGGCTTTCAGCACCGCGAGGCTCGAAGAGCTCGGTATCGGTGATTTCGATGACTACGCCAAGTATTTGCCGAGCGTTTCCTTCCAGAAGGTCGGCAGTCCGAGCTTCGAACACACCTACATGCGAGGCGTTTCCAGCGGCGGGGATGGCAATCATTCGGGCTCCCAACCGAGCGTAGGCATGTATCTGGATGAGCAGCCGGTCACGACCATTGACGGCAATCTGAACATCCATCTCTACGATATCGAGCGGGTTGAGGCCCTGGCGGGTCCGCAGGGCACCTTGTACGGCGCCAGCTCCCAGGCGGGAACGATTCGAATCATTTCCAACAAACCGGATCCCAGCGGCTTCAAAGCCGGCTACGATTTGGACTTAAACAATGTAGATCATGGGGGCACGGGTTATGACGTCGAGGCTTTCGTCAATCTGCCACTGACCAGTACTGCGGCGGTTCGCTTGGTCGGCTGGGATCAACATGATGCCGGCTATATCAGCAACGTACATGGCACGGTGACATTTCCCACCTCCGGGGCAGTTTTCGACAACGCGGCGTTGGTGAAAAAGGATTACAACACCGTCGAGACAACCGGCGGCCGCGCCGCCCTCAAGGTTGAATTGAACGACAGCTGGACCATTATGCCGACAGTCATGGGTCAGGTGCAGCGGACCGACGGCGACTTCGCTTACAACCCAGCGGTCGGGGATCTGGAAGTGCAGCACTATTTTCCGCAATACGTGCGCGATTCGTGGGTTCAGTCAGCGCTCACCGTCGAGGGCAAGATCGGAAATTTCGACTTGGTTTACGCCGGCGCGTATTTACTGCGCAATACTCACGAACAGTCGGATTACACCGACTACTCGTTGTATTACGACAGCGCGTACGGAAAGT
>DATNLE010000233.1:0-12461 GCA_035603035.1 Candidatus Acidiferrales bacterium
GGGATGAAAGTCCCCCGCGACCGACGATCCGAACAGGATCACGCTCTCCAGGTTTGCTCCAGCCGCTTCGCGAAGACGCGTGACAAACTTTTCAGTTGTGAGCTCATTCGACATATTCGTCCTTGCTACCAGCTGCTGCTAGCGCCTCCGCCTCCCGAACTACCCCCACCGAACCCGCCGAATCCTCCACCGCCACCGAATCCGCCTCCGCCGCCACCCCAACCACCGCCATATCCGCCGCCACCACCACCAAACATACCCGAAAACAGCATTGCGAAAAGCAGGCCGCGGAGCGGAGTGAATAGAACTACAAGAACCAGCACAATCAGCATCACGATTCCGCCGGCGGATATGCCTCGGCTCGCTTGCTCCGGCCGCTCTACTGGAGCCGGCGCAAGCTGCGGCGTTGTGAGTTGAACGCCAGCATCCTGCGCGATGACGCCAGCCACGCGCGATGTCACCAGCAGAAGCGCCTGGCTGTAGTTGCCCGCCCGCATAATCGGAATGGCTTCGCGTTGAAACCCGCCGACCTTCCCATCCGGGAGGATGGGTTCGAGTCCATAGCCAACTTCAATTCGGGCGCGATGGTCGTCAATCGCATACAGAATCAGCACGCCGCGATTCGTGGATTTACTTCCAACCCCCCACTGATGGAAAAGGTCGACGGCATAACTCTCAATATCAGCGCCATCGAGTGACTTTATAGTCACCACCGCGATCTGCGCATGGGCCTTTTCGTCAATCTGCCGGCAGATCTCGTCCATCTGCGCGATCGAATTTTGATCCAGAACGTGGGCGAAATCATTGACGTAGTCGGTCGCTTTGAGCTGGGGGATCGGCTCGGCCCGCGCTGCCAGAACAAGAACAAGGCAGATCCCCAGCGAACCAATTGGACCCAAGCGCCATTTCGCGGATGAACTCACGGAAACAGAATTGTACAGGGTCGTGATTCATTCCAGTGGTGCGTCCTGACACAACTCGCGGTCATCCAAAGATTCATCGGAGGAATAAAAATGCAGAAACGCAAATTAGGAAAAACTGGCATCGAGGTAGCGCCCTTGGCTTTAGGCGGCAACGTTTTCGGCTGGACTGTCGATGAACCGGCGTCGTTCGAGTTGTTCGATGCTTTTGTGGACAAAGGTTTCGACCTGATCGACACGGCTGACGTGTATTCGAACTGGATTCCCGGGCATAAAGGCGGCGAGTCCGAAACCATTATCGGTAAGTGGCTGAAAAAGGGAGGCAAGCGGAGTAAAGTTGTCATTGCCACGAAAGTCGGAATGGACATGGGAGAGGGAAAAAAGGGGCTCTCCGCCTCCTATATTCAACGGGCAGTTGAGGACTCTCTGCGCCGCCTGCAAACCGACCACATCGATCTCTATCAGGCGCACAAAGACGATCCCGATACGCCCCTTGCAGAAACCCTCGGAGCCTTTACCGATCTTATCCAACAAGGCAAAGTGCGCGCCATCGGGGCCTCCAACTACAGTGGCGGGCGCTTGGCGGAAGCTCTCAAACTAAGCCAGGAAAAGGGTTTGGCACGCTATCAGACACTCCAACCTGAATATAATCTCTACGATCGCTTTGCCTATGAGACTGATCTTGAGCCCGTCTGTCAGAAATACGATCTTGGGGTGATTTGCTACTTCTCGCTGGCCAGCGGTTTCCTCAGTGGCAAGTATCGTTCAGAAGCCGATCTGTCAAAGAGCCAGCGCGGACAGATGGTCAAGAAGTATCTGAACGCGCGCGGGTTCCGTATTCTCGACGCTCTGGATCAGGTAGCCAAACAGCATAAGGCTACTCCCACCCAAGTGGCGCTCGCCTGGTTGATGGCTCGGCCGAGCATCACCGCGCCAATCGCAACCAATCTCAAACAGTTGGATGATCTGGTCCGCTCCGCCACTGTTACGCTCGATCGATCATCAATTGAATTGCTCAATCAAGCCAGCGCGCAAGATTCGGAGAAGGAATCGCGGCCGACGGCCGCAGCGGACTGAAAGACGAAGCTTGGATCAGACGTGGACGAACTGGGGGAGGCCAATTCACAATTGCTTGAAATGTTAGAGCGCTGGCCCGAAGAGAAGAAAGGTCGCATTCTCTCCGGGCCGCGGTTTCGACTATTGGCCCACTCGCAGCAGCATCATCGTGCCGCTCTCCAGTTTGACGTTATTTTTCTCCGAACTGACCACCGACCCATCGGCCGCGTTGCTCGCCGCCCTGCTAAGCTTCAGATCCGAGATCCCTACCACCCCCTCAGTCTGGGCGGTAATCGGAGGTCGCGAACTCTTTCCTGCCTGAGCATCGCCCGGCGTGTCGGCGGTGCCGGCGCTCGCCGATGGGGTTGAAGCGGGCGCGGATCCTCCCATCCCGCCGCGCGAGCTGCCGGTCGTCCCGGCGCTGGCCCCCCTGGCGGGTGAGGCGGTTTCACCGCTTCCGCTTCCCGAACTGTTCTGATCATTCTGCTGACCGATGATTGCCTGGATGGACATCGGAATCTGCATCGCGCTGCCATCCTTCATCACGGCCCGGTCAAACGCGATTCCCACTTGTGATTCCTTTTGATCTTTGTTGCGCGGTTGCGCCTCGGTCACGTGCCCCATCACCTTTGTATCCTTTGGCACGAGCACTTCTCCACCGTTAGTTTTCATGTCCTGCGTGACCTTGGCGACGACTTCGTCGCCGGTCTTCACTTTTTTTGCGTCGATGGTCTTGGTGAGCGAGACTGGAATCACGCTGCCGGGGGCGATCCGCGTGGGCGCACCTCCTGGGGCCGATGTAGAGCCGGCTTGTGGTGCTCGTGCCGACGGTGCCTGAGCGGAGGCCGGATTTGCGGGACTCGCAGGCGCCTGCCGATCCGAGGCTGGTGAACTTGATGGCACCGCTCCCTGAGCGACTGCGATGCCTACCGTTAAAGCTGCTGCAGATATGCTGATTAGAACTGCTCTCACCGTGTCACCTCCAGGATAAGCCTTAGTTTTGTACTTGGCGAAGCAGGCGCGCCAACTCGTACGTATTTAGATGCAATCGCACGCCACTATAGACTGCCAGATTTTACACAGAAGCCGCCGAACCCGAATTTAGTTACCAACCGCAAATGTCGCCACCGCATCAGAACTGCATGCTCCGCTACTTCTCGCTTACCGTGCTCGCCTTGATATTGGCTACGCTCACCGCCTGTACCGGCAAAGACAATCCCGACGAAATCCGCCGGCGCACGGCGGAAGCCACCGAGAGCGTGCGACGCGACACCAAGGCTGTCGTGGAGGGCGTGAAGGAAGGCATGGGGCGCGACAACAAAGCCATCGATATCAACAAGGCTTCACGCGAAGATCTGCTAACCCTGCCCGGTGTGACCGAACACGAGGCTGATCGCATCATCGCCCAGCGTCCCTACGACGACGCCCACGACTTGGTGACGCGCCGCGTGCTTCCGCAAGCCGAGTACGAAAAAATCCGCGACCACGTCATCGCGGGCCACTAACGCTTTCTGAGACTTTCGAGGCTATCCTGCGATATCATCAAATAGATGTCCTTGCGCCAGCATCATTCATTCCAGACTGACGATCCGCGGCTGGAGCCCATTCACGCCAAGGTGATGGCCGGCGACCGTCTCGATTTTGCAGACGCTGTTACGCTCTACCGCACCGGCGATATTCTCGCCGTTGGCTGGATGGCCAACTACGTGCGCGAGCGTATGCATGGCGATAAGACATATTTCAACGTCAATCGCCACATTAATCCCACGAACGTGTGCGTGGCTGCCTGTCGACTCTGTGCCTTCGGGCGCAGGAAAGATTCGCCGGGCGCATACACGATGGCGCTCGACGAAGCTTTCGAGACCGCGGCGTCCGGATATAGTGAAGCGGTCACCGAGTTCCACATTGTCGGCGGCCTGCATCCTGACCTGCCGTTTCAATATTTCCTCGATCTGTGCTCCGGACTTAAGCAGCGTTTTCCCCAAGTGCACCTCAAAGCGTTCACTATGGTTGAGGTTGCGTATCTGTCAAAGCGCGCCAAGCTTTCTATTCGCGAAACGCTGGAGCAACTGAAGGCCTCGGGTGTGGATTCTCTACCCGGCGGCGGCGCCGAAATATTTGCCGACCGGGTTCGCCACATCATTTGCGATCATAAGATCGATGGCGATCAATGGCTCAACACCGCCAGACTCGCACATCAGATCGGGTTGAAATCCAACGCGACCATGCTCTACGGTCATGTTGAGAACGACGAAGACCGCGTCGATCACCTGCTGAAGTTGCGCGCGCTGCAGGATGAAACCGGCGGCTTCCAGACCTTTATTCCTCTGGCGTTCCATCCCGATAACACGCCGTTGCAGCACTTGCCAAAAACGACCGGGATGCTGGACATCAAGCAGATCGCGGTGGGCCGCCTCGTGCTCGACAACTTCCCGCACATCAAGTCGTATTGGCAAATGATGACGGCTAAGATTGCGCAGATCTCTCTGCGCTTTGGCGCCGACGACATGGATGGCACCGTGATCGAAGAGAAGATTTACCACGATGCCGGTGCGACCACCCCGCAAGGGATGCGCCGCGAGGAACTCGAACGCCTGATCCGCGCCGCTGGCCGCGAACCTATCGAGCGCGACACGCTTTACCGGCCGGTCACCCGGACCGAGACATCAGTAACCGTGGCGGTGTAGAGAAATTGTGGCGTAGCTGTGCTGGTTGGGTTCGCGCTATTTGAAGAATTCCGTCATGGCCGGCGCGGTAGTTGCCGCTCCAGGTAAATCGGTCACGCCTAGGCCTTAGAAGCCGCACCTTCAATCCACTGGGATCCAGGTTTCGATCTGAAAGAAGCGACCAGGCAGCTGATGCAGAGATAAGAAAGCCGGAGAAGGAAGTCGATCCTTTCTCCGGCTGGTTGAAATCACAAACCTGAACTCAAATCGCCTTTAAAGTTTTTCGAAGAACTCACACGCCGAGCAGGAAATATAAATCCCACCCGGTACGCCGCGCTCGCGGTCCTTCATTCGCTTGACAATGCGCGTCGTCTTGCCGCACTTGGGGCAATCCGTGCTCTTGCTGGTGTCCATCACTTTCTTGCGGTCCGCTGTTTTTGCGATTTTCGCTCCAACTGCCATAGTTCATTTCTCCTGATTCGATTGCGCAGTTCAATGCGGCAAATTCCCCACGGATTATGGTGGATGGGATGCTGCAGAAATCCTGACTCGTGAGGCCTAACGGGAAATCGGGAATCCACTGCGGAAGAGGCTACAGACTGCGTGCTGGCTCTCTTCCCGCGTCTCCCATTTTACAGGAAGGGGATGGCGGTTGTCTCGGTGCACGATCTCAGGCGATCTCAGGCCACTAGCTCTAGACCGATTCTGAAAACGATTTTGTTCACGATCGTCGTGCCAGGATTCGTGACAGTGGGTGCCCCTTACCTTCCTCCTCGGAGGATTTCCCGCGCCTGGACCCGGTCCTCTGGCTTGGCTCGGCCTGCTCTGCATGTTGATCGGAGCCAGCATCTATTTCAGCTGTGCATGGGAGTTCGCGGTGCGGGGCTAGGTACGCCGGCACCCATTGCGCCGACGAAGTTCCTCGTGGTCAGCAGCTTGGCACCGTTATGCCCAATCCGATGTATATCGGCGCGTGGCTCGTGGCTCGTCGTCATGGGCGAAGTTGCTCGGTTTCATGCTCCTCTGCTGGTTGCTTATGCAGCGTTCCTCGGCTTGCCGGTCTATCTCTTTGTCATTGTCATTTTCTACGAGGAACCCACGCTCCATCGCCAGTTCGGCACGTCGTACGACCTATAGCGGCGCGCCGTCCCGCCCTGGATTCTGCGATTCCGAAACTGACGCTACTCCCTGCGGCTCGCGTCCATGGGCTCAGGTCCATGTACGTCCATGGGCTCGCGTTGACCCCTCGTTGCTACTCCTGCTACCGTCAGATGTTTGCCCTTCTGCGGGCGCTTATTCTGCGTTCGGCAAACCTCTGGCTGTGCCATTAGTCCCAGCTTGGAGATTCATCGCTACGGAGATTCGTCATGCCTGCCATCAAATTTCGCGGTGTCGATTTTATCCAGTTTGATTCACTGCTCACGGAAGAAGAGCGCCTGGTACGCGATACCACGCGCCAGTTTATCGAGGACAACCTCGTACCCATCATCGAAGACTGCAACCGTGCCGGGCGATTTCCTCGCGAACTGGTCAAACCCATGGCCGATCTCGGATTCTTCGGGGCCTCGCTCAAAGGCTACGGATGCGCCGGAATGAGCAACGTCGAATACGGACTGATGACGCAGGAGCTCGAGCGTGGCGACTCTGGTGTGCGCAGCTTCGTCAGCGTGCAATCGGGACTTTGTATGTATCCCATCTACGAATTTGGCAGCGAGGAGCAGAAACAAACCTGGCTGCCACCAATGCAGAAGGGCGAAAAACTTGGCTGTTTCGGGCTCACTGAGCCGGGCTTCGGCTCGAATCCCGGTGGCATGCTAACGCGTGCTCGCAAGCGGGGGAACGAATACATTCTTAACGGCGAGAAGATGTGGATCACATCTGGCAGCATCGCGGATGTCGCCATCATCTGGGCGAAAGTTGAAAGCGAAGACAACAATATTCGTGGCTTTCTGGTAGAAACCAACCGTCCCGGATTCAAGGCGGATGACGTTCACGGAAAGTGGTCCCTGCGTGCCTCCGTGACTTCAGGGCTGTCGCTGCAGGACGTTCACATTCCTGAGTCAAACCTGCTGCCGAAGAGCAGTGGATTAAAGTCACCCCTGAAGTGCTTGAATCAGGCGCGCTATGGCATCGCATGGGGTGCGATCGGGGCAGCCATGTCTTGCTACGACTGCGCGCTGCAGTATGCAATTTTGCGCAAACAGTGGCGCGATCAGCCCATCGCTTCGCATCAGCTTGTGCAAGACAAGCTCACGTGGATGATCAGCGAGATCACGAAGGCCCAACTGCTGGTGCTGCAGGTCGGACGCTTGAAGGATGCGGGCAAGGTGGAGCACCAGCACATTTCGATGGCGAAGCGAAACAATGTGTGGATGGCTCTCGAGTGCGCCCGCTTGGCTCGCGACATCCTCGGCGCCAACGGCATCGCCGACGACTACCCCATCATGCGACACATGATGAATCTGGAGTCAGTGAAAACCTATGAAGGAACCCACGACGTGCACTCGCTGATCATCGGCCAGAGCGTGACCGGCATCGACGCGTTCTGATGGGGTGAATCAGAAGTTACGAGGTAGGTTTTTCTCGCGGAGGTTCCACTGCGAGAAAATCATGCACGAAGCGCGGAGCGTAGTGCTCGAGCAATGAGCGGACGCGGTCCGGATGGTCCGACCGCAGCACCAATCCAGCGTGGTGGTGCTTCTTGATTCGCAAGCACACTTCCGGATCGTTGTATGCCGAAGTGTCCGGATTTTCCTGCCGCGCGAGGGAAAGGATCACGCCGGCGTATTCTTCGCGCACCGACGGGAGTTTGTACGTGCCGTCGTCCCCAGCGATCTCGATACGCGCCCACTCCCGCCACAAGTTAATGTCCGTAGCGGCCTCCACCATCTCGCTGATGTAAGCGCCTCCCACGCGCGCCGCGCACTCGAGAAAATAGAAATGCCCATCTTCGTGCGCCTGGATGAATTCCGTGTGCGCCACGCCGCGCATCAGTCCGAGCGCTGCAATCAGTTCGCGGTTGATGGTTCGCAGACCGGTGTCGGCGTCGGTTCCTCGCGGCACAGTGAAGGTCGTGAAGACTCCTCCACCCTGGGCCACATTCATGGGCGGCTTACCGTACTTGCTTACACTCGCAAAGACCACATCGTTCTCTGATACTACCGAGTCCACATGATAGACCTCGCCAGGAACGAACTTCTCCAGCAGATAAGTGGACTGCTTGTCCCCCAGTCGTTCGAGGATGGTCCATAGTTCGTCCGGGTTGTAAATCTTCTTGATCCCGATGGCCGAGGCTTCCTGCCGCGGCTTTAGTACCCACGGTCCCCGAACATTTTCGAGGTAGTAGCGAATGTCGTTGTGATTGAAGACAGGCACGAAATCCGGCACGCGCACTCCGCGATCGAGAGCGCGCATGCGCATAGCCAGCTTGTCCCGAAAATAGCGCATGGTGGTGAGCCCCATGCCGGGGACGCGGAGGTGTTCGCGTAGAGTCGCAGCCGTTTCCATATCAAACTCATCGAGAGCGACGATGCGATCAAGCTTATGGGTTCGCGCCAGGTGCGTGACCGCCTGAACGATATCCGCGAGCGGAAGCTCGGCCGGAAGATAGAACGTATCGTCCAGGCTTTCGCGCGGCCAGTCGGCATCGCGCAGCTTTTCAGCCGTCAGCAGAAGTACATGGCAACCCTGGCGCTTACACTCGCGCATGAAGGCCTGTCCTTTTTCGTAGGTCGTGATGCAGAGTAAGGTCAGTGGGCGCGATTCCGGCATGAGTATCCTTTTTCCTAACAGGCTTGAGAGAATAGCACGGTGGGATGGCATCGGCATTAGTTGATTGCATGTCCTGAAAACATTCGCTTGGCAGGTGCTCGTCGGAGCCGCTGCCTTACTGCGCGACGGAGGGAAAGTGGTCGTTCTGCTCATGGGAGTGGCGGGGGCGGGGAAGACTACAGTGGGAAACTCGTTGGCTGCACAGCTCGGCTGGGACTTCGCAGACGCCGACGACTATCACTCCGCGACGAATATAGAGAAGATGCGCAACGGGATTCCGCTGACCGACGCGGATCGTGCTCCCTGGCTGGCGGCGCTGCGTACGCTGGTCTCGAACTGGATTGCAACCGGGAAAAATGCCGTGCTCGCTTGTTCGGCGTTGAAGCGAACCTACCGAGATCAATTGCGCGTCGGACCCGAAGTCTGCCTCGTCTACTTACGAGTAGCTCCCGAGGTGCTGCGGCATCGGCTGCGCGCGCGCCACGGACACTACATGACGGAAGCCATGCTCGAGAGCCAACTGGCGACACTCGAGGAGCCGGACGATGCGCTGGTGATTGATGCCGACCGCGCTCCGGAACTGATTGTCGCCGAGATTGTAAGGAAGCTAAAGCCGGCGACAAACTCTTAAGCCAGTAGCAATCTAAAATCCAAGTAGCGAGAATCTAAAAAATATTAACTTGATATTCAACGCTCTTTAGCGTCCTTTCCTTGAACGGCGATCACGAGGTTTGCTATAAGCGCCAGTTCCTTCTAGAAGGAGGGTCCCCCCGGTTCATCAAGACGTTTCGACGTAGCGCGGCGCAGCTCGTAGCACTGACCCTCAATGGCTTGTCGCAGTTCGCCCTGGGGCAACAGACCTCGGTTCCATTGCAGGCACAGTCACTGCCAAAAGTTTCTCAATGGTTGGGGATCAGCAGCACGATGGTGCGCGAAAGCGGACAGCCTTATAACGTTTACGACTTCTCCGGCTCCGTCGGGAGCCTCTATTACAGCGCGAACGAGTTCACTTCTAATCCAGTCACTCCGCCAGCCCCGGGGTTCAATCCGATAACGGCGCAGACGCACGGAAATCCGGGAGCAACTCCCCCCGTGCCTTCGGTGAATCCAACCGCATTCGCAATTCCTCAATTGTCCCGAGGACGGCGTCCCCCTGCGGACCGGGCACCACGGGCTTCGAAACGTTTTGCGACACAGTTGAGAGGACATTTTCGTCGGGCGGCGGAATATATTCCGGGGTCCGTTCCAGGCTTGGGTCGACTTCTCAGTCCTGAAAGATACCAAAATCAACGGCGGTTTACCTTGAAGTATCAGGCCTATTTTTTAACATTCTGAACCACACTAGCTTCGATACGCCCAATAATAATGTCACCTTCAATCCCTGCTTCAACCACGACCCTTGCTATCCATTTCACTGCAAGGACAGCCCGGGATGATTCAACCTACCCTGGGCAGTCCGCGGTTTATTCAGATGGCGCTGCACTTGACGTTCTGAGGTGGATTGCTTTTCGGGGGACTCGGCGGTTAGTCTCGGGCGTAATGAGAAGGGATAAATTCAAGCGGGGGCTAGTCGGCTGGATGCTGGCTGGCTTCGTCTTATTTCAACCTGAGGGCGCGCTGGTGTGAACCGGGTTGCGGCGGAGAAAATCCCCGTGAGCATGCCACGGTTTTTACGTCGTGCCGTCGTGGAGATTGCTTATCTCGGGCCTGAGCCCGACCGCTGGCGCAGTCCGACAGAATTCGCGCTCAAGAATTCGCAGGAGCCGGATCATTTCATCGATCTGGAGCGAGTGGACTGGCTCGATCCGCTGCCTCGCGGGCGTTATGAGTTTTATCGGAAACTTTACGAGAAGCGTGCCGCAACTACGGACCATCCTGACGATTATCTGCCCGAACACGTCGGGCTGCAGCCCTACATCACCATGGAAGTCTATGGCCGCTTGAAGGCTACGTTTCGCGAGTATCGGCAGCTGAAGGCTGATCATCAGCCGACGGCTTCAGTGGAGCAGGCGATTGTCTTTTATGCGGGCTGGATGGGTCATTACGTCGGCGATGGATCGCAACCCTTGCACACAACCATCCGCTACAACGAATGGGTGGGAGCGAATCCGAACGGTTATACGACGCTGCATGACATCCACGCGCAGTTCGAGACAGCATATGTCGGAGCGAATATCTCTGCAAAGAATTTTGCGGGATTCGTAAACCCTCCAGAGAAGCTGGACGATCCCTTTGTTCGCTATGTTGCCTACCTGAGAGAGGCCAATGGACTGGTGGAAAAAGTTTATGCGATCGAAAAGGCCGGCGGCTTTCACGAGAAGGGCTCTTCGGAGGCATTCGAGTTCACCACCCATCGCCTCGCAGCAGGATCGCAGATGCTGCTGAATATCTGGTATACCGCCTGGTTGGAAAGCGCAGCCGCGCTGTCCGTTTCAGAGCATTCCACTCCTGGCGTCGTCAGGAAGTGACGGCAAAAAAGCAGAAATCGCGCGAGGTCTGCTATCCCTATCCTGCGGTCCATGTCTCGAGGGCATTGATCGCGGATGCCGCATCCGGGAAGTCAATGGAGAAGGTCATAACATATTTATCCAAACTGTTTCGCCGTCTGATAACATGATCGCCTATTGAACGCGGCGTCTTTTTCAGGTTGTGGGGGCCGCCTTGGCATTTCGACCGCCGCTATTTCGTGCGGAGATGTGCCGTTGGCCCTCGGCCCGAGACGTCCGCCTCAGGCAGGAGCAGTTTGGTGAGCGATCCCGTAGGAGGGAAGGTCCGGATAAGAAGGCGACGGCGAAGCCGTCGGCGCAGTCGTCATCGGAGCATGAGGCGCTGGCTGGCGACTGCAACCATCGCGCTCGGCGTCGGTATCGTTTCAGCTGTCGCCTTGCAGCATCTCAGTCCCTCATTATTTAGCGCCGAGCAATCTTCGTCTGGCTTTCAGCAAGCGGAATTGAGCCGCAAGCGCCTGCTGGCACTGACTCAGATTTTCTCGGAGGTGCAGCCCCCCATTCAGCGTCCGGTGTATCCGTATTCGGTTGTGCCGGGCGGGGTGCAGGACGCCAAGGAATTGAAGTGGGTGGCGGAGCACGACCCCATCGTTGCGGCGCATTACGCCGGTTTTGACTATGATCACGCGCAGGTGGTGCGGCTCACATTGGCGCGGACGGTGTACGTTTCCTACCGGATTGGAAACCGTGTTTATTGGACCAGTCACCGCCTGACTCTGCACAAGGGCGAAAAAGTAATTACCGATGGACGGATAACCGCTCGCACTCGTTGCGCCAATCGGGTGGAGGAAACTCCTCAGCAGCCGGCAGCGTCCCCCGTCGAACCTCCCGTGGCAAAATTCGATCAGCCGGTGGGGGCAGGTGACGGTACGGCGATGCAGTCTCCTCCAGTTCCATTCCAATCGGCACTGCTCGAACGGCCCCAGGTGCCAGGCGTAGGGCCGGCCGGGCCTCTAAGTTTGTACAATCCGTTTGTCGGGGGAAGTTGGGTCCCCGTCGCGACTCCGCCTTTGCCCCTGGAAGTTTGCGGTCCAGTCAACAAAAAGGGTGGTGTCGAAACCGGTTGCTGCGCCGGAGAGGTCACGAAGAAGAAAGGCGGTCCATGTGGTAGCCCTTCGGGCGTGGTTCCCGAACCAGGCACATGGGTAATGTTCGTGTCCGGTTTAGCTGCGATCTACTGGCAGACGCGGCGCAAACTGATCCGCATTTGAGATTCGAATCGCAAGTTCTGAATCGCTCTGAATCGTGCTTGCGAACTTGTCCTCGTTTTCGGTAGGCTCATCCTTCAAAAACACATCTGAGTCGCGGGAGGTCCCGTTGCATTGTCCGCGTCGTATCGTACTGTTTGCGCTGCTGGTTGCCTGGGAAGCGTTAGCGTCAGCAGGCCAAAGCGCGTTCGCCCAGGCCGTCGGCTTAAACGTGGATCTCACCGACGCTGCGCGAAATATCTATCATGCAAAACTCCGCATTGCCGCCAAGCCCGGGGCGATGACGTTCGTCTTTCCCGAATGGATCCCAGGCAACCACCGCCCCAGCGGACC
>DATNLE010000237.1:0-3243 GCA_035603035.1 Candidatus Acidiferrales bacterium
AAGAAGAGCGCTTCATTGCAAATCACCGTGAACCCTCTCCTTCAAATCCCATTTCAATCACTTGCCAACGGATCCGTAGGCGTGCCGTACAGCCAACCGATCGTGCTGACGGGTGGCACCTCTCCGTTTCAATGGAGTGTGGCCAACGGGCCCATCAGCACCGGATTTGAAGTGGGCGGCGCCGTCCCGGATGGATTGAAGCTCGACCCGAACACCGCGATGATCAGCGGAACGCCGACAGGCGCTGGAACCTGGTATTTCGAGGCGATTGTAACGGACGCGGCCGGCGTGACCACGGACAATGGTTTTCTGAGCATCGAAATCACACCGACTGGCCAGGTCGCCGATCCGGTCCCATTCTTGAACCAGCCGCTTGTGCCCACTGCGGTTTCACCGGGCAATCCAGGTTTCACCCTGAAAGTGAACGGGACGGGATTCGTTTCCGGAGCGATAATTAATTTCAATCGCGTGCCGCTGGCCACAACGTTTGTTGACGCCGAGCATCTCACCGCGGCGGTTCCAGCTTCGGCCGTTGCTAGTGCGGAAACGGCCACAGTTACGGCGGTGAATCCCGGAGCGGCCGCCGCGCAGTCCAACGTGGTCTATTTCCAAGTGGGAGCACCCCAAGCAACAGTCCATTTCGCCGCGGCGGCGAATTCACCGCTGCAAATTTCTGAGCCGAACGGGATCACGATTGCCGATTTCAATGAGGATGGTAAGCCGGATCTTGTCGTCGCAGCCGTCATCAGACTGTCTGTATTCCTCGGGAAGGGCGACGGCACATTCACTCTCACTGCAGCCTCTCCAATTCCGGTGCCGAGCCCACCATACGATGACTTTGCTACGCCCGGTGTCGAGTTCTTCGCCGTGGGTGATTTTAACAACAGCGGTCATCTCGGATTCGCGATCGGCGAGGTCCAGAATGAGGCGGCTGTCATCCTGTTAGGAAATGGTGATGGAAGCTTCACCCTCTCTTCGGCAAACTTCGCGAACGCGCTTGGCGAGCCAATATCCGATCTACACGCGGCGGATTTCAATGGTGACGGGAGCCTCGATCTCGCCTTCATCAACGAGCTCACGGGCCAATCGCCCATTGTCCTCGGATACGGGAAGGGAGCTTTCAACACGGCAGGGGACCTCTTTATCACCAGCGAATTGGACGTAGGCGGGGCCGTCGGCGATTTCAACGGGGACGGAAAGCTGGATGTGATTGTAGCGAGCGGCGGGGATACCACCTTTCCGGGTTCAGGAGTGGCTGTATCGCTTGGCAATGGAGACGGCACGTTCACGCTGGGAAGTACTTCCCCAATTCTTTTCGGCAGTTCCCTCTCCTCAATCGTGACAGCCGACTTTAATGGCGATGGGAAGCTGGACCTCGCGGTGACGGATTCCGCTGGCAATGCGGTGATTATTCTACTGGGGAATGGCGATGGCACGTTTGGGCCACCGACAACTATCCCGGTAGGAAACGCGCCACAGTCGATCATAGCAGCGGATTTCAATAACGATGGGAAGCTGGACTTGGCCGTCGTAAACGATGGAGACGGCACAGTCACGCTGCTGCTTGGGAACGGCGATGGGACGTTCACACCGGCGTCGGGCTCGCCTTATGCGGTGGGCCTCGGAGCGTTCCAGATCGCCGCCGCCGATTTCAACGGCGATGGCAAACTCGATCTCGCCGTGGCCAACGGGATGGATGGAACAGTATCAATCCTGCTCCAGCAATAGTGCGCGCTGGGCACAATTATCGGAGGCACCATGAAAACGCCGGCACTCTTTGTCCTGCTCGTACTCGCCACGCTCGCCCCGGCAGCACCAGCGCCGGATGAATACTCGATCAATGTCCATGCAACTTCATCGTACTTGCTTGGCGCCGGGCAAGGGCTGGATGTAGTCATCAACGCAAAGAAGTACCAGCTCAGTGGGGACCCCAGAGCTGGGGCGTTATTGGCCCTTGGCGACTACAAAGCCAAGCTGGTTAAAGATGACCATCCGACCGCCTACGAGTCACATCAGCAATACGAGTTTCTCTTCCCTGACAATAAAACTAGGAAGTTCTGGGTCGTTGGCCAGAGCGAGTGACGTTCACACGCTACTTCCAAAACGTTCGTCGTCGTTGTCCTGTTCTTTAGAAGCGATACGCAAAACCGAGATTACTGGAAAGCACGCAATACTTTCGGGCCGCACGCCGAAGCACCCGGGCCTCCGCCCATATCGTCAGGATCGGCGGAGGCGCACTCCGAGCGAGCCGCTTTCAGCGTCGCGGCCACGCAGTTGGCTATTTATTGACCGGCGCGGAAGTGGCAGCCTCTTCGATGAGCTTGGCTGTTTCCTTCGGATGAGAGATGTAGGCCGCGTGGCTCGAATTCACCTCGACGGTCTTGGCGTTGGCGCGCTTGGCCATCATGCGCTCCTGCTCCGGATTGATGGAATGGTCTGCGGTGGACATCATGTACCAAGTGGGTTTCGTCTTCCAAGCGGGAGTCTTAACAGGCGTCGTGAACGAGTCGAGCGAGAACAAAACCTGCGACACCGCCATAAACGCCGTCTTCGATTCCGGAACGTCCGCTGCGAAATCGGAATGGAAGGATGCCGGGTCAATATAGAGGTAGCCATCGGCGGTAGCTTTGATGCCCTGGCCGGCTGGGGGCACGGCTTTCTCGATGGTGGCTGAACTTTCCCCGGTGTCCAGCGCGAAGGCATTAATGTAGACAAGCGCCGCAACTTTTGGATCGTTGCCGGCTTCGGTGATAACGGCTCCGCCGTAGCTGTGGCCGACGAGAACCACGGGCCCGGGCTGCCGGTTGATCATCGCCGTTGCGAACTTAACGTCTTCCGCAAACGAGGTCTCCGGCTGCTGCACTACAGCCACCGTGTACCCGTCCTTCGTGAGAATGTTGAAGACCGCTTCCCAGCCGGAGCCGTCGGCGAATGCGCCGTGCACTAACACCACGTTCTTGATGCCGGTTGGGCCTGCCGCAGCGGCTACTTTCGGAGTCTTTTTCAGCAGCAGCGCCGCACCCATCAGCGTCGCGGCCAGCGTTACAACCACGTAAAACTTCTTCATCACTATTCTCCTCTCCAGTTTTAACTTCGAATCATCAATTTCCGGACGCTCTTTCGGTCGGCGGCAGGATGCCACAGGTATTTACTCGAAGGCACGCAATACTTTTCAGCTAGCGAGCGCTCATCCGCGCCCCGTTTACCTGGGAACGTTTGAACCTCCAACGGTCAATTAGCCAT
>DATNLE010000239.1:0-17952 GCA_035603035.1 Candidatus Acidiferrales bacterium
GCTTGGGCGTAGTTCGGGTCCTCTCCGATTGCCTGCTTGAAATAAGCCAGCGCGACCTTCAGGCTGTCTGCCGTTCGCTTATTCCAGAAGTAACGCCCTTTGAGATAGGACTCGTACGCTTCTGGATTAACAACCTTTACGCTTTTCAGCGCAGCTTGTTCCTGCGGAGTCAAATTGATCCGAATTTGATCTGCAATGGCCCCAGCCACCCTGTTCTGGAGTGCCAAGGTATCGCGCAACTCACCCTCATAGCTCTGCGACCATAAGTGCTTGTCCGTAGAGGCCTCGATCAACTGCGCCGTGATACGGACCTGGTTGCCGGAGTGGAGCACGGTGCCTTCTACGACGGCATCCACATTGAGCTCGCGAGCGATCTGAGGCAGAGGCTTGCGCGCTCCTTTGTATACCATTACTGAGGTGCGGGAGATAACCCGTAAAGCGCTGATCTGGGCCAAGTCAGTGATCAACTCGTCCGTCATGCCGTCAGCGAAGTAATTCTGGGAAGCGTCGCCAGAAAGGTTTTCGAGCGGAAGCACCGCCAGTGAGTGAATACCCCTGGGTGGACGGCTACGCGGTTGAATTAGCAAGACGGCGAGAATCGGCAAACTCACGACCAGCGCCAAGGCGACGATGACCCGACGCGTCGTCCACCGCCAGCGTTGGGGTACAACCGCCGACCCGGCGACTTGGAGCTTATGCGCGGGCTCTGTAGCCGGCAGATCCTCAGCCACAGATTCCGGCTTTTTTGATCGGGCGTATGCGTCGACAACTGAGACTTCCGCAATAAAGCGATAGCCGAGTTTTGGAAGAGTCTCGATGAATCGCGGATTCTCGGCCGAGTCGCCCAAGGCACTCCGCAGCTTCCCGACGGCGATATTGAGAGCCTGATCGAAATCGCCGAGACTTTCGCTCGGCCAGACCCGGCTGCGCAATTCCTCCCTGGTGACGACTTCCCGCGGACGCTCCAGCAAAATCTCCAGCAGCTTCATCGGCTGCTGCTGGACTCTGATTTTCAAACCCGCTTTACGCACTTCGCCGGATTGTAGAGACACCTCATAAGTTCCAAATCGCACGACGGAGGTGGGCCCTAGGGGTTCCATAGCAGCGGAACTTCGCACGGAATCGAGCTTTTCGCGCAAAAGAGACTCCCGGACTAAGAATATACGCGGAGCTAACTCGTCAGCCAACAGTTATTTAGCAGGCAATGAGCTGGATATGTGGAAAAAGTCCTCAGTTAATTGACGCCGGAGGAGTGACGCATGAGAGTGGGCTGCAACGCCGGCACCAGCAGTTCGAAACTCGGTCGCATCAATACGGGAAGGCAAATGAAGAATAGTGGATCTGGACTAATAGGGATGGTCGGATTGGGGACGTCATCCTCACAGGCCGATCAACTAATGGCAGAGTTCGAAGAGTTGGCCATGCCCTTGTTCGATTCCCTTTACAACTTCGCGCGCTGGCTGGTTCTTAATTCCAGCGACGCCGAGGATCTCGTTCAAGAGACCTATTGCAAGGCTCTACGCAGTTTTGCATCCTTTCAGCCCGGCACCAATTTTCGCGCATGGATATTTCAAATCTTGAGGAACACTTTTCTAAGTTCGCGTTCAAAACTCGAGCGGCGGATGACCGTTGCCACGGACTCGGAGGAGGACGGACCTGAACTGACAGTTGATAGGGAAACTCCTGAAACGATTCTGATGAATCGCTCGAATTCCCAACTGGTGCAGCGCGCCATCAACCGTCTGCCCTTGGCTTACAGGGAGGCCCTCCTGCTTTGTGAAGCGGAGGAGATGTCATACCAGGAGATCGCGGAAATATTGTTGATCCCGATAGGAACCGTTATGTCACGGCTTGCCAGAGCCCGGAAGGCCGTTCGCGAGTCATTTCTTAACACTCCCGGTGCGGCACTAGCAAGAGACTTGCCTCCTCCCATCGAGACGTACGAAAAGGGTGTTGGAGCAGGCCAGGACACTAAACATTACGGGCTTGCATGATGAACGCACTGAAATTCGGCATTTCCATCTCATCCCTTACAGCGGTGTGCTTAGCGCAGGACGGTTTGACGATCGATAACAAGCACAAGGAGAGGGTGTCTGCTCCAGAAGTGGAGTAGATTTACTCCTCGGCCTGTTCCGTCGTCCAGCGGGAATTCGACCTCGGGCACCCGCTTTATTCCCAGGTAAGACTTGTTCTGGGTGCCGGCAAGAACGAGATATGGTTTCCGGACGAGAAGTCAGGCTTACCAGTGGGAGCGGTACGTGTTCGCACAGGGAGTGGTGTGGCTGGCTTTTGAGGATCTGATGCCATCGCCGCAGAGGTTGACCATAGCAAAGTGGGCAGTGAATTGGGCCGATTCAAGTTTGGAAATTAAACGACTCGCGAGGTAGTTCACAAAAGGGGATAAATCTTCGATGACGCTGCCTGTGATCCATGACGTGTGGATCAAGCGGCGAACCCGCAGAAAGAGGAATATGGCAACCGCGACGTTGGCAGCAACCCTGAACGCTCCAATCTCCGAACTGCGACCGGCTCCAATGGAGCGGATTTTGGTCATCGAGCGCGATCGTGCGTTGCGGAAGATTTTGGCGCGGCTTTTCGCCGCGGAAGGGTATGAGGCCGACGTTTCCCCGACGCTGTTTCTGGTTTGGAGAGACTTCACCAAGGCGTGCCAGCGGCAGTGGTCCTCGATTTACCTCGTCCGGATCTTCAGTATGTGGTCTTCGCAAGAAAATTACGAATTTGGTTTCTGGTCTGCCCCTACTAATTCTTAGCGGGAGCTCAGATGTTGCAGACAAGGTCCTTCTACTGGAAATGGGGGCACGACGATTACGTGACCGTGCCGTTCAGCCCCCAGGGAACTGGGTGCGCGTTTGCGTGCGCTGATCAGACGTGCATCGCGCGTCAGTCCAGAAGCGGTATATGTCTTTGCGGATGTGCTGGTCGATTTTTCCAAGATGGAAATTACGCGTGGCGGCGAGAAGATCACGGTCAGTGCAAAGGAATTCAAGAGAAACCTACACTGAAGATGCGATAACGCGCCTGTCTTGCTTTTGCGGAATCGCGAGCTAGCCACGGTGAAGGGGCTGCTCGACCGGGCGAAAAACTGCAAGCAAAAGAGCCCCTCCAGTGCGGCGAAGACCTTTAACGCCTGGCCCCGGCCAACCGGATACCTGCCGAGCACGCTATCGCGCTTGACTTAGAAAAAAACGTCTCAGGAGTGGGTCTGAAGTTTTGCCGGTTCGTCGAGCATGTCAAGCCGGGCACTCGCACAATAGAGTCGGTCACATTTCGCATTGCCTGGACGTCGCGAATTGCCGGATCGAATGGAGATGACGCTTTCCTCCTTCCCAGTTGGTTTGTTGAGAACGATGCCCGAGGTGCGGAGCGTCCAAGTGACTGATGCAACCTCTGATCCCGATTCGGCCGACGAACCAAAGGCTATCCGGAATTTCTGAGCAAATCTCTGATTGGACTCAGAGGCCAGGAAATCTGATAATCTTTCCTGCGAAAGGAATATTAGATGCCCGTGAAGGCAATGAAAGCAGCCGTGCGAGCAAAGCGCAGCAAAGCGGAAATGCAGCAGGAATTCGCGGAGATCCAAGAGCAGGTGGTATCTGCGCGCGAGACCGCAGACGCTAAGGCCGAGGGGGCCGCGCGACTGCACGCGGCCGAGGTGCGGGAGGGCGCCGAGGGCATAACCGTCGAGGCCGTAGTGCAGAAGATTTCCGGGCTGGGACTGGAGGTGGGCAAGGCGCTTGCCGATATTTCCGAGCAGCTCACGCAGGAGGTGAAAGTACTGGCTATGCTGCGGGAGGCGGTGGTACTCGAGCGGAAGGAACTGGAGCAGCTCCACAAGATTGATGTGGCGGCAACGGCGCTCGATCAGATGGTGCAGGATTATGCGCGGGAAAGGCAACGGGCGGAGGC
Organism: Candidatus Acidiferrales bacterium; assembly: GCA_035603035.1. Lineage (GTDB taxonomy): Bacteria > Acidobacteriota > Terriglobia > Terriglobales > Acidobacteriaceae > Sulfotelmatobacter. The sequence goes on from DATNLE010000239.1 coordinate 3,928, forward strand.
AGAGATAGGCTCGCAGCGCCAGTCGTGGGAGGAAGAGTCGGCGCGAATGGAGCGTGAGCGCAAGGAGCAGGACGACAATCTTAAGAAGCAGCGTCAGCGCGAGATCGAAGATTATGAGTACAAGAAAGCGCTCGAGCGGAAGAAAGCTCAGGACAAATATGAAGAAGAGCAGCGCCTCGTAGAGAAGAAGAACCAGGAGCGTCAGGAGGCTCTGGAGAAAGGCTGGAGACAGCGCGAGGCGGAACTGAAAGTGCGCGAAGAAGAGCTGACGCATTTACGAAAGGAAGTGGAGGGTTTTCCTGCGCGTCTCCAGAATGAGGCGGAGACCGCGGCGTTGCGGGTGCGACGCGAGACGGAAGCCAAGTTCGAGCAGGAGGTGCTGGTTCTGAAAAAGGATGCAGAGACCGAAAAGCGGCTTGCCGAACTGCACGTGAGGACCCTGGAGGAGACGCTTACTCGCCAGACTGCTCAGATCGCGATGCTCGAAAAACAACTGGTAGAGGCTAAGCAGCAGGTGCAGGATATCGCCGTAAAGGCGATCGAGGGTGCCTCTGGGTCGAAGGCGTTGTCACATGTAAACCAGATCGCCATGGAGCAAGCCAAAAATCGACCTCAGGGGTAACATGACGCCTTATCCCGGATGTGCGCATAGAGACGCCCCATCGGCGCCATTGGGGACGTTGGCCCACGGCACGCTACATTCCGCGGTCCTGACCGCGATAGTCTCGGGTGCCTGAAAGGGTACGACCGTGCCGAGAAAGACCATCGAAAATAGAAGAGTTGGCTATTTTCGTCAATGAAAACGGGAAACGCCGGTTACAGAAACTGTGGCCCCAGCCGTTTCTCATCCTCTCATCCTCCTATCCGCAGGCCTTAATAGTAGGTTCGTAGTTCGTCTGCCAATTTATCCGACATAAACACATAAACAAAAATGAATTTCCATTTTCGCAATAGCCGCCTTTCCCGGTGCCTGGCACTGGGCTGAAGCAGTTGAAGCATGGAAGCATGAGCAGGGGGAAAGAATGCTGATGGCAGAGCGCGGCAATCCAAACGTCGTTGGCAGGCGGATCGATGGGTCACCCTAAGAAACCGAACTAACGCACTTGTACACCCGGCGAACCGGCGTTGGAGTGTTTCTATCTCACGCGGTTTGAATTTTGAATGGCTGTCCTCGAAAAGGCTTGCCTGTTGATGTGTTGATGGATGCCTAGTTTCGCAGCTTATCGGCCGCAGCTATTTCTCAACGCCTCCTGGTCCTTCACAAAGAACCACTGGGGGCGGCGCACAACTATTCCCGATCCTGCAGGTTTCCACCTTAATTGATAGATCAGTTAGTGCAGCACGCCTTATTGAACGCTCCGAGCCGCGCGCCTCTTGAAACAGACCACTCGGTTACCAATGTCCGTCATGGGCTGACCCTCGCCGGCGTCTTCCACGGTGTGAAGGCCTGCTTTCTCGGTCACGGGTACGTAGCCCAGAATCTGGCCGGTCTTGCGATCCAACTTGACTAGCCAACCGGGAGATCCGGGAGGCTCGTCCAGCGGTTGCACTCCCGCCCATAGCGTCCCATTCGCGCCCAGCTTCAGCGAATACGTTCTTCCCAGGTTTGGAATCTCGTGCAAAAACTTTCCATCGAGGTCGAATTCCTCAATTCGGCCGTTCTCGCGGTCGGCAACATAGAGGATGTTGTCCTCATCTACCACGAGGGAGTGCGGTAGATGGAACTGCCCCGGACCGGTGCCCGCACTGCCCCACTCGCGAACCTTCTTGCCATCGGCCGTGTACTCTACGACGCGCGCATTGGCGTATCCATCGCTGATGAAAATCCGGCCTTTCTGCGCGAACGCAATATCGGTTGCTCCGAGAAAACCTCCGCGGAAAGCGCTGACCGCTGTTTCCGGAAACCCGCCCACGTCGATCTCAAGCAACTTTTCGCCCTTCGGACTGAACTTGATGACTGTTGACGTTCCCGCGTCGACGGTCCAGACATTGCCCTCCGGGTCGAGCCGGATCGCGTGTGGAATCTTGTACAGGCCTTTGCCAAACGAGCGCAGGACGCGGCCTTTCTTGTCAACCGCTAGGACTGGATTGGCTTTGTCGCCCCGCTGAATAAGCCACGTCACACCAGTCTTTGCGTCGCGCGCCAGCCATGAAACCATGCCCAACTGCTGGTCCTTTGGTAGCTTTATCAACATGTCCGTCTGTTGGAGCGCCAGTTTCGGAGACGCCTCAATGAGGGCCCGAATTTTGTCGGAGCTATGGTCTCTCGCTTCGGTCTCAGCGGGAGTCAAAGTTGGCCCAACCGGAGCGAAAAGAGGCAAGCAAAGCAGTCCGATTAGCAGTTTCCAAACCCACAACGGAGTTCGCATGGAATTACTTCGTTCCACGGGGCTTACCGGCCTCATCGGAATTCAGCCACGTCGATAGCGGGATCGACCATACGTTGGCGTAGCCGCTAAACCAGCCCAAACTGTCCAGACGCTTGAAGTCCAGTTGCGCTTCCTCGGGCGAGCGCGGAAAATGCGCCTGGATCACCCGATCGCTGCTGAAGTAGAGCGTGCGATGATCGGGTCCCAGGTGCGGTTCGTCGTCGGAACTGTAGCCGTTCCTGTCGTCGCCATCATAACGGATCGGCACAACCGCACCCCATTTATCTGCTTCTCTGAGGACGATGAAAAGGTGATCCTTCGAGTCGCCCGCTAGCCGGCCGGCGCTGCAGAACACCAAAAACGATCCGTCCGGTGCGATCTCCGGATCGACATCCAGCTTTGTGCCGTCACTGAACGAAAGCGGCTGAGCCTGCTGGTAGGCTCCATTTTTGTATTGGGAAGAGAAAAGACGTTTTCCACCCTTCTCTATCGAGACAAAGTAGATGGTGCCATCAGCGGCGATACTCGGCTTCCATATTGACTGGCCAACCAGGTTGACTGTATCGGGTAGACGGGTGGGCTTGCTCCAGCCTGTGCCCACGCGATCCACCCGCCAAAGATTGGAGACGATGCCAGGGAGGGCTTCTCCTTCTTTGGAATGAAAGGTTTGCGGAATCGCGGGCCGGTTCGATTCAAATACAAGATAGGAGCCATCGGGCGACATGGCGGGGGACGAGTCCGGCCATTCGCCAGAGAAGGGAGCAAGCGTGGGTTGTGTCCAATGACCGTCGACCCAATGGGACTCGACAATCGCTCCCCAGTTTGAGGTACTGCGGGTAAAGAAAATCGTATTGCCATCTGGCGAAAACGCAGGCGAACCATCGTTCGCTGGGCCAGAGACTACGCCGGGAGCAAAGATCTGCGGTGTCGGTGGGGCCGCCGTCGGCCCGACCCCATCGTGAGTGGGTATGGCGATGCAAGCAGTGGCGCAGAGCGATGCGAAAAGGGTCAGGACATGCCGGTTCAGCATGGACATTGTGAAAAAACTCCAGAGAACAGCGGAAGAGAGAACTAACGACGAACTCGTTTATTCCCAGCCCCTCGGTAAAGTACATAGCGTACAGCGCAAACTTTGTCTTTCTTGGAGATCTCTCGGGGGCGGCCATAGAGAGTACGAGCTGCCGTTGAAGCTGTTGACCGGGAATGACCGTAAGAGCAAGCCTTGGTCACGCCCGAAACGCAGATCTCACGCGGGCAAGCCAATACGGCGCATAAGCTCTTCAAAGCGCGGGTCCGAGCGGAGAGGATCGAATCCAGAGCGCAGTAGAATGCTCGGATTAAATCGCTCTTCGTACGCTCTTTCGAGCCAATGCATGGCTTGGTCGTTGTCCCCCATGGATGCATAGATCATGGCGATCTGTGGCGCATTTGCAAGACCAGCGTTTGAGCCTTTCTTAAGATCGCTCAGCAGCTTCACCGCTTCGTTCATTTTGCCGGATGCCACGTAGGCACGGGCGAGATCAGCGATGCATATGGGGCTGCCCCCGGACAGCCGGACCGCCATTTGAAGTTCCGCAACCGCTTCTTTGTCCATCTGTTTCAGCAGGTAAGCATCGCCAAGCTGTTTATGTCCGATGGCAAAAGTAGAATCCATTTCGATGATCTTGCGGCTCTGTTTTACCGATTCGTCGTAAGAATGTGTAAGCAGAAGAAACTCCGCCAAATCCGCGTTAATAATCAGGGATAGCGGATCCAGATTTTCCGCTTTTCTCATTTCCACAAGAGCCTCTTTGGGCCGACCCAATAGCCCCAAATTCATCGCATTCCAATGGTGAGCGGTTGCGTAGCCTGGGTTTATTTCAATGGCTCGCTGAAATTCCTTCCCGGCGGAGTCGAAATCCCAGTCGAAAGCGCGCAAGCTGTATCCAAGCGAGGTGTGAGCTTCGCTCAGCGAACTGTCCAGCTCCAGAGCTTTGATCGCTGCGGCCTTCGCTTTGGGGAGCGCCTCCTTGGTGCTCATCACCCTATACTGCCAATCTCCCAACAATGCATACGTGTCGGCTAAGCCAGAGTAGGCTTTGGCATATTTCGGGTCCTCTTCGATTGCCTGGTTGAAATAGGCCAGGGCGGCTTTCAAACCATCCGCCGTTCGTTTGTTCCAGAAGTAGCGCCCTTTGAGATAGGACTGGTAGGCTTCCGGATTAACAGCCTTTGCGCTTTTCAGCGCAGCTTGTTCCTGCGGAGTCAAGTTGATCCGAATTTGATCTGCAATGGCGCTAGCCACGCGGTTTTGGAGCGCCAAGGTATCGCGCAACTCGCCCTCATAACTCTGGGACCATAAGTGCCTGTCCGTAGAGGCCTCGATCAACTGCGCCGTGATACGGACCTGGTCGCCGGAGCGGAGCACAGTTCCTTCTACCACGGCATCCACATTGAGCTCGCGAGCGATCTGAGGCAGAGGCTCGCGCGCTCCTTTGTATACCATTACTGAGGTGCGGGAGATAACCCGTAAAGCGCTGATCTGGGCCAAGTCAGTGATCAACTCGTCCGTCATGCCGTCAGCGAAGTAATTCTGGGAATCGTCGCCAGAAAGGTTTTCGAGCGGAAGCACCGCCAGGGATCGGATGCCCGCTGGCGCACGGCCACGCGACCGAAATAGCGAAACGGAGAGAATCGATAAACTCACGACGAGCGCCAAGCCGACGATGACCCCACGTGTCAGCCACAGTCGGCGTTTGGATGCAACCGCCAACCCGGCGCCTCGAAGCTTGTGCCCAGGCTCTGTCTTATTTTCTTGCGACCCAGGCAGATCTCCAGCCGAAGATTCTGGCCTTTTTGCGCGGGCGCCTGCATCGAGAACTGACACGTCCGCAATGAAACGATAGCCACGTTTTGGAAGTGTCTCGATGAATCGCGGATTCTCGGCCGAGTCCTCCAAGGCACTCCGCAGCTTCCCGATCGCGATATTGAGGGCCTGATCGAAATCACCGAAACTTTCGTTCGGCCAGACTCGGCTGCGCAATTCTTCCCGGGTGACGACTTCCCCCGGATGTTCCAGCAGGATCTCCAGCAGTTTCATCGGCTGCTGCTGCACTCTGATTCGCAAACCCGCCCTTCGCACTTCACCCGACTGGAGAGAAACCTCGTAAGTTCCGAATTGCAGGACCGACATGTGGCGCGGTGGTTCCATAGCGCACTGGGGCTTCGCACGGAAGTCTAGCACTTCTCACAGACCCCAGCGCCAGACCCCAGCCAGGATATCTGCAGAGCTAACTCATTCGCCGTCAATTATTTGACAAGCAGCGACCCGGTTATGGACAGAAAAGCCTCAGTGAATTGACGCCTGAGGACCGGCGCGTCAGATTGGGCACAGATCACAAGATCAAGGAGATCGTTATGGCAAAGGTGATTGAGTTTTACGTACCGAAGAATTTCCGGAGACTGTTGAAGTGGGCTCCTCAGCTGCGGCGCGGAAAGGTCATCGAGTTTTGCTCGCAGACAAAGAAATCAGCCTAGTTGGAACAGGGTTTCAAACTGATTCGGGGAGAAGAATAATGAAGTGGATTGGATTTGGCTCACAAGGGGTGGTCCGATTTGGGGCTTCGTCCTTGCAGGACGATCAACCCTCTGCAGGCTTCGAAGAGTCAGCCATGCCCCAGTTCGACTCCCTTTACAACTTCGCACGCTGCTGGTTCACAATTCCAGCGACGCCGAGGATTTCGTACAAGAGACCTATCGCAAGGCTTTACGCAATTTCGCTTCGTGTCAGTCCGGCACCAATTTCCGGGCGTGGATGTTTCGAATCCTGAAGAACACGTTTCTGAGTTCTTGCTCGACACTGGAGCGGCGTATGACCGATGCGATGGTCTCAGAGGAGGACGGACCTGAACTGGCTGTTGATAGGGAAACTCCCGAGATGATTTTAATGAATCACTCTGATTCCCAACGGCTGCGGCGCGCCATCGACGATCTGCCGCTGCATTACCGCGAGGCCCTCCTGCTTTGTGAAGTGGAGGACATGTCGTACCAGGAGATTGCGGAAATATTGTCGATCCCGATAGGAACCGTTATGTCGCGCCTCGCCAGAGCGCGGAAGTCGGTTCGCGAGTCAATCCTCGGCGCTTCCCCGGCTATGCGGCTTGGACACTCGCCAATAGCCATTGTTTCGGCACTGGCTGAAAAATCAGTTCATCTTCAGGGATGGTGAAGTCGGTTCCGCAGCGTGTACACGCGAAATCACGCCACGATTTGACATTATCACGTCCCGTGCCGCGTGCTGGTTCTAGGAAACCACCAATGCGCGGCAGTCGGGAACCGGGGCAAATCGACCGCCGCCTCTGATTGCGCTCATCCCAGTCGTCTAGCATGGGGCCTGCCTCCACGCAACGGGAGTGGGGGCGATAAATCTCTCGGATAAGGCCAAAACGCAGTGTTCGGTCTTGCGTACACTAGCAACGACCCAGAAATTCGAAGCCCGAGTCGATATCTGCAAGCATTCACACCAGTCAGAGGATCGCGGGCTACATGTCCACTGATATCCTTGGCCCGGGGGAGTTTTGTGACTAGCAGGCAAGGACGGCTGGATGAGAAAACACGGACTGCGTCGGAGAACTCGGCGAAAGCAGGAGCGAAGTCTTGTTTGGACGCATTGTTTGTTCCTGACTCAGTGGCCGTAATCGGCGCAACTGAGCGGCCAGGCACTGTCGGCAGAACGGTTCTATCGAATCTGATGGAAAGCCATTCTCGGTCGAAGGTGTATGCCGTTAATCCCAGCCATTCGGAGGTTCTGGGACTTAAGGCTTACAAAAGCATTGGCGAAATTTCCGAGAAAGTGGACCTAGCTGTAGTGATCACACCGGCAGTTACGGTTTCGAATGTCGTAGGTGAGTGTGTCGATGCAGGCGTGAGAGCGGCCGTCGTGATCTCGGCGGGATTTCGAGAGCGAGGTCCGGAAGGCGCAGCGTTGGAGCAACAGATCCAACAGCAATTGCGCCGCGGCACAATGCGGCTGATCGGTCCCAATTGCCTCGGTATCATGAATCCCTCGATCGGTCTGAACGCCACATTCGCCAGAGGCATGCCCAAGGCTGGCAATGTTGCGTTCCTAAGCCAGAGCGGCGCATTAACCACGGCAATCTTGGACTGGAGTCAGCGCGAAGAAGTGGGCTTCAGCGCGATCGTCTCGACTGGCTCAATGTTGGATGTGGGCTGGGGCGACTTGATCGATTACTTTGGCGATGATCCGCACACGCATAGCATTCTGGTTTACATGGAGTCGGTGGGTGACGCGCGCTCGTTTCTTTCGGCAGCCCGAGAAGTATCTCTCAGCAAACCCATTATCGTGATCAAGGCTGGTCGCTCCGAAGCCGCCTCTCGCGCCGCGGCATCGCACACCGGTGCCCTCACGGGAAATGACGAAATTCTGGATTCGGCGTTTCGACGCTGCGGCGTCTTGCGAGTGCACAACATTGCCGACCTTTTCTACATGGCTGAAACCCTCAGCAAGCAACCTAGACCTAAAGGCTCGCGCCTCATGATAATAACCAACGCCGGCGGGCCCGCCGTTCTCGCGACGGATGCGCTGATTGCCAATGGCGGTCAGCTAGCCACACTTTCCGAAGAGAGCTTGCGGGGATTGGACCAATTTCTGCCACGGCACTGGAGCCACAACAATCCAATTGACATTCTAGGAGATGCGGATTCCGAACGTTATGCGAAAGCGATAGAAATCGCGTCGAAAGATCCCAACAGCGACGGTCTGCTGGTGATCCTCGCGCCGCAAGGAATGACGGACGCGTCTGAAGTCGCTGAACGTCTGCAACCCAATGCTCGAGCTTCTGGAAAACCTCTGCTCGCAAGTTGGATGGGAGGGGGCAGTGTCGCCGTGGGAGAGAAAGTCCTCAATAGCGCAGGCATTCCGACCTTTGCTTATCCCGACACTGCCGCACGCGCATTCGCTTATATGTGGCGCTACAGCTATAACCTGCACGGGCTCTATGAGACTCCCACGCTGGCGGAATCTCTGGAACCTGAGGGCGGCTCTCGGAGTCGGGCGGCAGATGTCATCGATAAAGCTCGGAACCGAGGGCGGCGGCTGCTCACAGAAATCGAATCGAAGCAAATTCTGTCGTATTACGGAATTCCTACCGTCGAAACCCAAGCTGCCAGGAATGAAGACGAAGCTGTGAAACATGCATCGCAGATCGGTTACCCCGTTGTACTGAAGGTTTTCTCCGAGACGATCACGCACAAGACTGATGTCGGTGGCGTCAAATTGAATTTACAAGATGAGCAGTCGGTGCGATCCGCGTTTCGCGCGATAAGATCTTCCGTCACAGAGAAAGCGAGTACCGACGACTTTCTGGGCGTTACCGTGCAACCCATGATAGAGATCGAAGGCTACGAGCTGATTGTCGGGAGCAGCGTGGATCCCCAGTTTGGACCGGTGATCCTGTTTGGTTCGGGCGGCCAGTTCGTCGAGGTCTATCGAGACCATGCGGTGGCTCTTCCACCGCTCAACAGTACTCTTGCTCAGAGATTGATGGAGCAAACCCACATTTTCAAAGCGCTCAAGGGCGTTCGGGGACGTCTACCGGTAGACTTGGTTGTTCTGGAAAACCTCATGGTCCGTTTCAGTCAACTGGTGGTGGAGCAGCCTTGGATCGCAGAAATTGACCTTAATCCTCTGCTCGCCTGGTCGGAAGGTCTGTTGGCTCTAGATGCGCGCGTGCTCTTGCACGATCTAAGCTTGCGTCCAGACCAACTCCCAAAGCCGGCCATCCGTCCCTATCCGTCGCAGTACATTTCACAATTCACGATGAAGGACGGCACGGAGGTCACGTTGCGGCCGATCCGCCCCGAAGACGAACCGCTGATGGGTAAATTCCATGAGACGCTTTCTGACCGTAGTGTCTACATGCGTTACTTTTCCTCGCTGAGCCTAAGCTCACGGGTGGCACACGAGCGTCTAGCTCGCATCTGTTTCGTAGACTACGATCGTGTGATGGCTCTAGTGGTGGAGCACAAAAACAGGGCTACCGGCCAGCATCTGATTCTGGGGGTGGGAAGGCTCATCAAATTAAACGCGAGGAATGAGGCCGAAGTTGCCATCCTGGTGTCTGATCAGTATCAGAAGCAAGGCTTGGGGATCGAGTTGCTTCGCCGCACGGTCCAGATCGCGCGCGACGAGAAGCTAGGCAGCGTCTCCGCTGAAATGTTGCGGGACAACTTGACGGTGCAACGCATTTTCAAGAGGGTTGGGTTTCGTCTGCGATCGCTGGCCGACTCCTCTTCCATATCGGCTGTGCTTGACCTCTGAACCCGTGACGCCAGTCACAATCCACGGTAGCCCTCATAGCGTTCTTCCATCCGGGAGAACTACACCCTCGGCTGAGCGGCGCCGGCCTAGGGTTGGCTCGGCTCACGCAACTGTTCCGAACAGCCCCCAACGCCTGTGGTTAGCGCCATGGCCAGCGCGACCCAGAACCTGACGGGTATTGCACCCATCGCTACTCCTGCGCCGCCCCGCAGGCGCCGCCAATCCGCCCGGAAGGAGGAGGAACACCAGTGAAGTTCCAAGGCCCAGAGTCGCTTCGGGTCTCGGCGATCATGCGGCCACGGTCGTCGCTCACCGTAAGGGAGCCTCCCTTTGCAGCGCGCGCAATGCTGAAGCCGTCTTCTACGCCTCGCATCACTGCCATGTGGCCATGCCACACGCGGTCCACGTGGGCACTGTAGCCGAACCGTTGCCCACGAAATCAAGAGTGCGAAAGCCGCTAAAAACCAGTGCGCAGTTGACGCCGGAGAGCATTTCCGCTGCATCTGCCATGCCGGCGAGGTCCGCCCCCGGGCGCCTCCCGTTGCTGACGGGTGAGATTAGTCTGCTATTTGTAAGACGGCTTGAGGTCGGCGCGCAGTTCCGGCATTCCGTCCTTAGCCTTGCGGGACCTTACGGCCTTCGTGCACAGCTCTTCGGCGAGCTTGTGGGCGTTCATGGAGTGCTCGTGCGCCTGTTTGCTGAGTTCGTGAGCGGTTAGATGATCTCCCTTGCCGTGAGCTGTGGCGGCCGCGGCGTGGGCATGCGCCGCAAGGTTATGGAGTTCTGCGGCTCGATCGTGCGTGCTCTGTGGCATGATGTGTCCCCGGCATCCGGGATGATACCTATTCGCCGCTACTGCTTCGGCTAAGTGCAGAGTGCGCACTCTCGATGATGTACTTTGCCTTGAATACTTGTCCGGGCCGTCCCGTGGCCGATCGACAGGATTTCTTCCGCCTTGCAGCGCGGTTTCGTACTTCGCAATGCTGTCTTTAGGAATCTTCACGGCGGGCAAGACGATGACACCACGGCCTACCGCCACTGGGACCCGTGATCCCTTGCTTCAGCCGGCACTTCGTCTTCCGCTCAATAAGTTAATGACGAGAACTGCCAGCCCCACTACCAGAAGCAAGTGGATGAGGGCTCCGCCAATGTGCAAACTGAAACCCAACAGCCACAAAATAAGCAACACAACGAAAATAGTCCAAAGCATGCTAGCCTCTCAGCCGACCTAAGCAAACTGAACTTGATGAAATCCTCAGTCTCGCTCGCAAATGACTTCACCTCGGAGTTTCTCATTTTCCCAATCTTAAGTCTGGTCAGAAAAGCTCGGTCGGGGCATGCATCCTACCAGCTCGCAAACAGTCGGTTCGGTACAGAAAAAGGCCGAATCCATGTAATCCGGCCTGAGATGTGCGTCCGAGCGAAGCGGTCGTGAGGGTCTGAAGGTTGGTTTCCCGACCCTAACCCATGACCGCCTATCGAGTTCTGAAGGAGACGCAGTACGGCATCCTCGCCATCGCGGCGAACTTCCAACACAGCCATGCCCAGGCTGTGATTCTGGTTTCTTGGGACCCGGAAGGATTTTCACCGCGCGGGCAAAATCGCACGCAACTGCTGACTCGAAAAGAGGGAAGCCGTCCCACGCTTTGCCAGTTTGAAAACCGTGACCGCTGAGATGGACAGAATTTCGGACAATTCTCGCGCCGTCAGCGCACCAGCCTGCAGGAAGGTCATACCGAAAAGCAGCACAAAAGCGGCAGTGAGCATAGACGTGACCGCCGCTGAAAAAGCCGCCACAGATTGCCAGTAGGAACGTGGCCGCATAGCCTGCCAAACGTTTAGGGAGAGAAATAGAAGTATTCGTGAAGCGCACATTTGCTAAGAACTCGGAACAATCGAACAATCGCAGATGGCCAATTACCGCAACGTTTGATGCAGGAGCCTCATGACTTGCCTGTCCCAAGTTCTTATTCAGGATAGAGAAAATGGCCACACCGATCATCGCCACGGCGATGGTAATTTGCAGGGCCTTGAGCGGCACACTGAGCAACAGGAAGGCGCTCAAGCCGGAACCGAGGATCGTGAGAGCGATCGAGAGTACCAAGCGTCAGCCGTTGTTGTGATATATCCAAATTGTAATGCGGCGTGTGCCTCCGGATCGCTCTGTGGGGAAGCCATGCGCCGGCCTTCCCCGCCAAGGTTTCCACCACTGCGGTGTTCAATTTTCACGGACCGCTCCGTTGGGTGATGCGAGCGGCGTTAGCGACGTTTGTGCAGGGTACGCCCTTTGGGACCTCCGCGAAGGTCTGGAACTGCTTCGCCGAGGGCAGTGGCTAAATCGATTTGATGGTCCTGCTCCTGCATGAGGATCTGCCGAATCTGTTCTGCCATCGCGTATTCTCCAAGCGTTTCACACTGCCGGATGCGATCGCGGTAATTGCGAATGGTTTCGTTTTCATTATCGAGGTCGTACCGGAGCATATCTTTCGCATTTTTCGATGTGCGTACCGGCTTGGGAGTGACCGCTGGCATTTTGCCGAGATAGTCGATCTGCCGCGAGAGGATCAGAGCATGATCGAGCTCCTGCTTGGCGTGGATTTCCAGCTGGGCGGCAATGTCCATATATTGGGGGCCGCTGAGTACCTGAGAATAGACTACGTAGGCGATGATGGCTTGATATTCGCGGGAAATGTCTTCGTTCAACAGCTCCGCGAGGCGGTCACGAGAAATTTCGCTTTCGGTTGCGGCGGATTTCGGTTTAGCCATTTGATCCCTCCTGAATTGAAAGACAGTTTATATTAGGCGATTCGGGAGTGCCGATCATCTTGAGATCGCCATGCTTCGGTTGCGCTCGACGTACACAATACCAGCGGCATAGCCAACACGAGGTGATTCTAGGAGTCCGTCGGAGAATTGCTTTTTGAAAGCAGCTTCAGCAGCCAAGAACCGAATTGTGAACACAGCCCGTCAGGGTTCACCCCATTAAGCTCGGAGCAATGCTTGGGGAAGGGCTTCCCGAGCGGAGCCCTCACCTTTATGAGTGGCCTTTCTTGGTAGTTTCTAACTCGATCCATAGCAGAGCCGATGTAATTTCAGAATGTTGTGCGTCAGACAAACCAGGGCCCACTCGCCTTGCACCTTCTGCAAACCACGCAAGAGAAATTGCCGGAAGCCGCGTGCTTGTTTGATCTGTCAAAACACTGGTTCCACTACCGTTTTACGCTTGGAGTAGATCGCCGCTCCCACCTTGGTCTGCAGTTTCCGTCGCATGCGGTCCACCCGCGTCGCTCCCTGCGGTAGTGGTCCCCGCGGGCCCGGCTGCTGACGGTCACGATAAGACTCCTTGTCGGTTGCAATAAAGCCTTCGATCTTTTTCTTCTCCAGATACTTCAGATTGGCTTCCGAGCAATACCCACTGTCGGTCAGGACTGCCTGCGGCTTCTGTCCCGCTTGCTCCTCGACCGCTTTCACTGTGGGCACCAGCTGTTGCTTATCATTGGTGGCCTGGGTCACTTTCTGCCCCACGATCCACTGGAAATCCGCTTCCACCGCAATCTGCGTGTTGTAGGCTTGCACAAATCCGTCTGCCCCGGGCATGATGCGCGACTCCGGATCGGTGAAGTTATATTGCATCTTGGCTTTGGGCTTGGCCTTCTCCTCCGGTCTGCCTTTGCTCTTGGCTTCCTCTTTCGCGCGCTCTTCCAAGGCCCGCTTGGCTTCCTGGATCCGTCTCAGTCGCGTCTCCCGTCGCCCCAACTCCGCAGGCAGTTCATCTCCTGTCTGATCCCGTCCGTAGCGCGTATCCTCTTCTGCATCCGTGGTCTCGGCCTGCTCCAATATCCGCTTCACCTCTTCTTTTAATCGCTTTTCTTCTTCCTTCATCCGCCCGTAACTCATCGCCTTGTGTTTGCTCGCGTTGGCTTTCACTTTGCTCCCATCCAACACCACCCGTCCCAGCTTCATCGTCCCCGCCTGCAACGCGATCTGCAACACTTGGTCAAATAACCCTTGCAGCGCCTTCAAATGCAACTTGCGAAAATCCGAGATCGTTCGGAAATCCGGTTGGTTCCCCGCGGCCAACACCCGAAACCCGATATCCTCGCTCAGTTTCTTCTCTATCCGCCGCGAGGAAGACACTCCCACACAGTACCCATAAATCAAGATCACTGCTGTCCGGAGAAACTTCTGCAGTGAGCGCGCAAGCCATGTAGATTCAATGTGATGGATGCGGTTTGGCGTAAAAACGATTTGAAATGAAAATGACGTTTTGGAGCGTTCTTGGCGGCCTGGTACGAAACATTGACAATGCGGGATGAACACTGGGCGCACCGTCTTCTC
>DATNLE010000248.1:0-3014 GCA_035603035.1 Candidatus Acidiferrales bacterium
GGGCATAATCGGTCCGCTTTATTCTCCCGTCCGGTTCACTCCGATAAAGCCTTCGCGCTCCAGATGCAAAATGATTTCCTGGGCCGCTTCCCCGGGTGTCAGTTCGCCGGTGTTGATGGTGACTTCCGCATCTTGTGGAGCTTCATAGGGATCGGAGATGCCGGTGAATTCCTTCAGAATGCCCGCGCGCGCCTTGGCATAAAGCCCCTTGCGGTCGCGCTGCTCGCAGACTTCGACCGTGGTGGCGATGTGCACCAGAATGAATCCCCCGAAGGGCTCGATCAACTGGCGTACGTGCTTGCGAGTCGCGTCATAGGGAGCGATCGGGGCACAAATCGCGATCCCGCCATTCTTGGTGATTTCCGACGCGACATACCCAATGCGGCGGATGTTAATGTCGCGATGCTCTTTGGAAAATCCCAGTTCCGAGGAAAGATGTTTGCGCACCAGGTCGCCGTCGAGCAACGTCACCGGGCGTCCGCCCACTTCCAGGAACTTAGTCATCAGGACGTTGGCAATGGTGGACTTGCCCGAACCCGAAAGTCCGGTAAAGAAGATGGTGACACCCTGCTTCGCCCGCGGGGGAAAACTCCGCCGCAGTTCCTGAACCACTTCCGGATAGGTGAACCACGCGGGAATATCGCGCCCTTCGTTCAGCCGGTCCCGCAGTTCCGTGCCGGAGATGTTCAGAACTTTGTCGCCCTTTTTCACCTCGTCGTCGGGAACGTAGCGGTCTTCATCCTCCAGGTACACCATCATGTTGAAAGGGACCATGGTGACGCCGATGTCGGCCTCGTGCTTCTTGAAGGTTTCCTGCGCCTCATACGGACCGTAGAACGGTTTCCCGTCGGTGTCTTTTCCTGGGCCGGCGTGATCCCGGCCCACGATGAAATGGGTGCAGCCGTGATTCTTGCGGATGAGAGCGTGCCAGATCGCCTCCCGCGGTCCGCCCATCCGCATGGCCAGCGGCAGCAGCGAAAGCTTCTGCGTGCCCTGGGGATACTTCGAACTCAGCAACTGGTAGCAACGCACGCGGGTGTAATAATCCACATCGCCCGGCTTGGTCATGCCCACCACGGGATGAATCAGCAGATTCGCTTCCACCTGCTTGGCCGCGCGGAAGGTTAATTCCACGTGCGCGCGGTGCATGGGATTGCGCGTCTGGAAGGCAACCACGCGACGCCATCCCAGGCGCGCAAACTCCGCGCGTAATTCCGCCGGGGTGAAGCGCAGCGTGCCGAAGTCATAATGCGAAGGCGCCTGGACTGCCTCGATCGTCCCCCCCACATACCAGGGATTCGACTTGTTCATGGTGTAGTCGGCGCCAGGGTGGGCCTGGCTGGTGCTATGAAAGACTGCTTTGGCTTCGGCGGCGCGGTCAGCCTGCCAGACTTGCTCCACCTGCAACCCGGCCAACATCACGCCCTCAGCGTCGCGCAGCGCGACTTTGCTGCTGCCGGGCGTCAGCTTCTTAGCGAATTCTTCGCTGACATCGAGCGTGATCGGCATGGGCCATAGGACTCCGCTGGCCAGACGCATGTCATGGCAGACGCCTTCGTAGTCGGCTTGGTTCATAAAGCCGCGCAGCGGAGAGAAGCCTCCGCTCATGAGCAATTCGAGATCGCAGATTTGCCGCGCCGTAAGGTCCCACGACGGCCATTGGCGCGAGTGCGCCTTCAGTTCGCCGGCTTTTTCCGGCGAGACCAGCAGATTTACCAGTTCGCCGCCATGCGGCGCATTCAAATGACTCGTCGAAGCGGACAATTTGCGGAAACCTCCAAAGTTCTTTGCTTTTGGATTTGCAGCATTTAGATTCGGCGTCTCGCGGAAAGAATTAACATTTATTGCTCGCAAGTGCCGTGCCATCGCGGTTCTGTTCATTGTACTGTAAATTGATAAGGATAAAGGCGAAACCTGCGCTGCAACCGTTTTCGGGACAGCGCCCATGTGCAACGGGTTGCGCATGGGTCGATCATTCGTACTGGCAATTCGTGCTGGAAAATTGGCGGGCCGGAATCCGGGTCCTCAACCCTTCTTTGCGCTGCCGCTGCCCGTCATCTCAGGTAAACTATCCGTGCCCGCTTGGTCTCAGCAAAATGATTAACGGCAAGCGCATCGCAGTCGTCATGCCCGCTTACAACGCGGAGAAAACCCTGCAGGTCACGGTGGGAGAGCTGCCTGACCTGGTAGACATCCGCATTCTTGTGGACGATCACAGTTCTGACCGCACCGTCGATCTAGCCCGGCAGTTTGGCTTGTATGTCTTCCAACACAACCGCAACTACGGCTACGGACGCAACCAGCAAACCTGCTATCGCGAAGCTTTGGCCGCCGGCGCCGACGTCGTCATCATGCTTCATCCCGATTACCAGTACACGCCGCTGCTGGTTACGGCGATGGCGAGCATGGTCGCCTACGATGTATATGACGTCGTGTTGGGTTCTCGCATCATTGGGGGCCGGGCCTTGCGCGGCGGCATGCCCATTTACAAATACATTGCGAACCGGTTCCTTACCGCGTTCGAGAATCTTTTTCTGGGAGTGAAACTCTCCGAGTACCATACGGGATACCGCGCCTTCAGCCGCAAGGTACTCACCGAACTGCCGCTGCTGGAAAACTCCGACGACTTCGTCTTCGACAACCAGATGCTGGCCCAGTGCGTGCACTTCGGCTTCCGCATCGGCGAAGTCTCCTGCCCCACGAAGTATTTCGAAGAGGCTTCGTCCATCAACTTTCGCCGCAGCGTGAAGTACGGTTTCGGCGTGCTGGCCACAACCTTCCAGTTTGCCCTACAGCGAATCGGCCTGTTTCATGTGCCGCGTTTTAGCGACAAAGGGCGCAAACTCGAAGCGGCGGGAGAGACTTACTACGTCGACCGTTCAGAGACCGCCCGCCCGGTCTAGGATTTTCTCAACAATGGGCTTGAGTGTCGCAGTGCTTTTAAGCGTTGCGATAAGCGAAAACTGATTTTTTGTGTGGGGGACAGCCACCATCGGCCTTCGATGCCGATCGCA
>DATNLE010000265.1:0-170613 GCA_035603035.1 Candidatus Acidiferrales bacterium
CCGATATTGCCGCAACGATCGAAGTGAGGTCAACCCAGAGTCTCGGAGTTTGAAAACGGACCGAAATGCCGCTGATCGGTTCAAGCTTATTTATTGAGTGTTGAAGACCCAACTTTTGCCCCACAGCCTTCGGGCCTTCCGGCAGCAGGCCGAGCTGTTTCCGATTTGAACCTCTCCGCCCTAGAGGGCGAAGATTCTCAGGCTACGCTTAGGATTACAACCCTTACGTAGCGCCTGAAGGGTCGCACCGACCCTACGCGTCTGGTTTTTAGACGGGGACTAACCCCATCACAGCAGCCCTTTGTGCTTAGGCTTCAGGTCCAGTTAAATTACGAATAGCAAATCTGCCGGGAAGTTGTCTGGCCGGTAGCGTGCCAAGAGGATAACTATATACGGCTTATATCTCCGCTCTGAAGGGCGGAGTTTTACGCCGCTAGCGCGGATAACTTGTATTCATGCAGATTTTCAGCCATTACCGATCCTGATGGCCCATTTCTTCGAGGGATCCAAAAGCTTAGAGGACCACGCATGGCAATTCCGTATTACCACGTTGATTCATTCACCGGTGAGCTCTTCGCAGGTAACCCGGCAGGAGTGTGCATCCTTTCCGCTTTTCTCGCGGATAGCATCATGCAGAAAATTGCGGCTGAGAACAGGCACAGCGAGACCGCTTTCGTTGTTCCTCGCGCGGATGGTGACTTCGACTTGCGCTGGTTTACACCCAAAGTCGAGGACGACCTCTGCGGGCACGCGACCTTGGCATCCGCCTATGTGCTTGCGCTGCGGCAGCACAACGTGTGGCCGGTTCGTTTTCACACCCGCAGTGGAATGTTGACCGTCGCCAAGGATCAAAGAGGTAAGAATAATAATGAAGACAGCTTTGAAATGGACTTTCCCGCGATGCCACCCCAACCATGTGAGACGCCCGTCGACCTCTTAGCGGCCCTGAGATTAGAGGCGGCGCTGGTAATGAAAGCGCGCGATTACCTCGTGGTGGTGGATCAGGCTGAGCAAGTGCGAGCGCTCTCGCCCGACACTGCCGCTCTTGCCAAACTCGACGCCGGACGCGGAACGATTGTTACCGCTCCCGGCGAGGGTGACGTCGACTACGTGTGCCGAATGTTTCTACCGTCGGTCGGCATCGATGAGGACCCCGCAACCGGCTCGATACACTGCACCCTGGCTCCATACTGGGCGGGGCGGCTGGATAAGGGCACATTTCGTGCGCAACAACTCAGCGCCCGCGGCGGATCCGTGCAGTGCACAATCGCAGGCGATCGCGTGAGGATCGTCGGCCAGGCACGCTTGTACCTTCAGGGCACGCTCGAATTCTAAAGTGTCTGCCGGAAGAACCAGAACCCCACCCGCACTCCCGTCACCTTAATTCATGGCAATTGGAGTACCCTCGATCAGCGAAAATCTAATGCTTTGGATCGAAAATATTCATCGGAAGTAAGTTGACGAATCCTTGGGCCTCGGCCTAGCATCGAAACCAGCATGTCAAGTTTCAGCAATTTTCGCCGGGAGTGCATGTGTGCATGTTGTTGTTGTGCATCCGTGTCTTCTGGCGCAGGTAAATTGCTGATCTAATAATTTTATAGTTATCGGCAGTTATAACCCACAGCCAGAAGCATCTGGCGGTGGGTTTTTGCTTTTTTGGGGCAAATCATGACTACCACAATGACCGAAACCAAAGCACAGAAGTCCGAGCGCCTGAAACGCGCGCTGAATCCGTGGGAGGGTCTCGCCGAAATTCGCCGTTTTGCGCGAGAGGGCTTCGATTCGATTCCGCCCGAGTGGATTGGCACATATTTCCGCTGGTGGGGAGTTTACACGCAGGGCGATGGCGCGGGCGTGGTCGGAGGCCAAGGCGGCCAGGGACGCGCGCTGCCATTTTTCATGTTGAGGATTCGGATACCCAATGGCCTGTTGCAATCGGCCCAACTAAGAACCATCGCCAAGCTTACTCGCCTCTACGCTCGCGGTACCGCCGATCTTACGGTGCGGCAAAACATTCAACTGCACTGGGTGACCATCGAGGCTCTTCCCGACGTCCTCGAAGAGCTTTGGCGAGTTGGCCTGAATACCACCGGCGCCTGCGGCGATGTCACCCGCAACATTACCGGCTGCCCGGTTGCTGGCGTGGATGCGGATGAGATTTGCGATGCCTCGCCCCTCGCTCTCGAGGCGGACCGGATGCTGGCGGGCAATGCCGAGTTTTACAACCTGCCGCGCAAGTTCAAGATTGCGATCACCGGATGCCGTGTGTGGTGCCCTTATCCGGAGATTAACGATGTGGGCCTTACTGCCATTCAGCGACGCGTTCGGCATGGCCAGCCCGAGCTAGGTTTTGCCTTGCGCGTGGGAGGCGGACTTTCCACAGAGCCCTACCTGGGCGCTCCGCTGGATGCCTTTGTCGGTTGGAATCAGGTTTTGCCGGTCATAAAAGGAATCGCCGAGTTATTTCGTGATTCCACGCCGCTACGCGAACACCGCGAGCGGGCGCGGCTCAAATTTCTCTTCCTGCGACATGGTTGGACGCCCAGCGATTTTCAGAAGGATCTGGAACGGCGAATAGGATTTCAACTTGATCCCGCCGAACCCGAGCATGCGCCGCGAGACGTCTATCGCGATCACGTCGGCATCCATCCGCAAAAGCAGTCCGGCTACTGCTACGTGGGTTCTGCCGTTCTGCGCGGGCGAATTACGCCCGAACAAATGGATGCCGCCGCCGATCTTGCCGACCGCTTCGCCAGCGGCGAACTGCGCACCACCAACATGCAGAACCTGCTCATCGTCAACGTCCCCCATTTACGAGCCGATGAGTTAGCGCAGGAGCTGGGCGCAATCGGATTGCCGGTGAGTGGATCGCCGTTTTTTCGCGGAACCATCGCCTGCAGCGGTAGCGAGTTTTGCAAGCTTGCCATTACGGAAACAAAAACTTTCTCACGGTGGCTGGTGGAGGAACTCGAAGAGCGTCTGCCCGGTTTCGATCAGCACCTGAAGCTGCACGTCACCGGTTGCCCTAATAGCTGCGGTCAACATTGGATCGCTGACATCGGAATCGAAGGCAAGAAAATGAAAGTCAACGGCCAAATGATGGATGCCTACTACTTCTGCCTGGGCGGAGCAGTGGGTCTCCATCAGTCCATCGCGCGTCCGGTCGGATATCGCTGCCTCGCGACCGAGGTTCCGGAAGCCATCGAGCGACTTCTGCGTAGCTACCTCACCCACGGCGACGCGGGCGAAAATCTCCGGCATTTTTTCGCTCGCCACAGCGACGCGGAATTGCGCGACTATCTGGCCGGGCACACGGTGGATGCAGTCGCGCGCGATTTGCCTGAGGGACGCGTTCCCAGCAGCGTGGAAGGCTAAGAAAAATGAGCAGCCTATTTCCAATGTTTCTAAAGCTCGAAGGCAAACGTTGCCTCGTGGTCGGCGCGGGCAAGGTCGGTGAGCCAAAGGTCGGCGGACTCATTGACACCGGCGCTCGAGTCCACGTAGTCGCCTTGGAAGCAGGCGAAGCAGTACGTAACTGGGCGAGAACTGGAAAGATAACGTTCGAACTCCGTGCGTTTGTCCCGGAGGATCTCGATGGAACCTTTCTTGCCGTGGTAGCCACTGCATCGCGCGTTCTTAACGAAACCATTTATCGCGAAGCGCAGCGCCGTGGAATTCTGTGCAACGTCGTAGACGTTCCGGAATATTGCGATTTCTATTATCCCGCCGTGGTGCGAAGGGGCGATCTTCAGATCGCCGTCTCCACTAGCGGACAGAGTCCGTCTCTTGCTCAAAAGATCAGGCAGCAGCTCGAACGGCAGTTTGACCCGGGATACGCACGGTGGGTGGCGGATCTGGGCGCGACGCGAAGGCTGGTACTGGCCAGCGATCTTGATCCGCAACGCAAACGTGACTTACTGCAGTCGCTGGCGAGCCCTGAGGCTCTGGAAGCGGCTCTGGCCGAGCAGTCCGCCACGAGATTTGCCAAGGCAGTGGATAAGAGAGCTCCCGGGAACGACAGGAGGGTAACGGCATGAAAGGCAAGGTCTATCTGGTGGGCGCTGGTCCGGGCGATCCCGAACTGCTCACCGTGAAAGCTCTAAGGTTGCTCGAGAGCGCCGCCGTCGTGCTGCACGACGATCTGGTCGCACCTGAAATATTGAAGTTGATTCCCTCCAGTGCTCAAGTCCAGAACGTGGGCAAGCGTTGCGGAACAAAGACTATGCGACAGGAGGAAATTAATTTCCTGTTGGTGACCCTGGCTGCTTCCGGATTGCAAGTCGTGCGCCTGAAGAGCGGCGATCCACTCATCTTCGGCCGCGCCGGAGAAGAGATAGAAGCGCTTCGCCGATCGAATATCGCGTACGAGATTGTTCCCGGGGTTACTTCAGCCTTGGGAGCTGCGGCCGCAGCCGTAATTCCGCTAACCCATCGGGATACATCTTCTACGCTCGTGCTGACGGTTGGACATCGCGCCTCCCAGAATTCCGACGAGGAATGGAGCCAGTTCGCCGGAGCCGATTCCACGCTGGTCGTCTATATGCCCGGTCACGACTATGCTGGGATCGCCGACAGGCTCGCGACGGCCGGCTTCGCGCAAGAAACTCCCTGCGCAATTATTTCGCGGGCAACAACTGCTCACCAGCAAGTGCACTACACCACGATTTCAGGTCTTCATCAGTCGCCGAGACTCGCGGCTCCCACTCTGCTGGTTATCGGCGAGGCAGTCAGATTTGCCGATGACGCTGCAAGCGCATTTGAAGCGGTGTCTGCGCCGAGATTTTCTGCTGAAAGTCTGCGACAAGAGGAGCAGTTAGCGTGAAAGACAATATCGCACAACTACAAGGCCCTGCCGAGAACTGGACTCCTCAGCGTGTTCTCGCCTGGGCGTTTGACACCTTCGGAAACACCGTGGCGGTCTCTTCAGCCTTTGGAGCCGAAGGCATGGTCTTGATTGACATCGCCTCGCGCGTGCGCCAAAACTTCCGCCTTTTCACCCTGGATACCGAATTTCTTTTTCCTGAGACCTACAACCTCATGGACCAGGTGGAGCAAAGGTATGGCATCACGATTGAGCGGGTCTATCCCTTGCTCTCGCCGGAAGAACAAGAACGCACTCACGGTCCCGCACTGTGGCAGCGGAATGCCGATCAATGCTGCAATATGAGGAAGGTTGAGCCACTTCGCCGCAAGTTGGGTGAACTGCAGGCATGGATCACGAGCATTCGTCGTGATCAGACCGCGGCCCGATCGGGCGCTGGCAAGATCGAGTGGGACGAAAAATTCGGCCTGGTAAAAATCAATCCCATCGCCGACTGGAATTCCAAGCAGGTGTGGCAATATATCCGCGAGCACGACACGCCTTACAACGCGCTGCATGACCGCAGCTATCCCAGCATCGGCTGTACTCATTGCACGCGTGCTGTGCGGCCGGGCGAAGACCCGAGGGCAGGGCGCTGGTCGGGATCGTCAAAGACTGAGTGCGGGCTCCACATCATTCAACCACTGCCGAATCCTCCGGAAGCGGGCGCATAGCCGAACATGCGATTGTGAGTTTGGTCGGCACATTGCGTGTTTATCGTGCGAGATCCAGACCCTTGAGCTCGTCGCGAAGCGCCTTCTCCACTTTTTTCTGGAGTCCCATCGGCAGTTTCTTGCCTTGCGAAGTCAAATAAAACGTATCGATCGCCATTTGTCCCTCCGTATCGATCAAAGCAATTTCAATGTTGCACTGCTGCCGGGAAAGACACGAACTCAAGCGGTGTAACAATCTCGGGCGGTCCTGGGCAATCACCTGCAGCAGCGTACTCGTCGACGAACATTCATCGTCAAAATCAATTCGGGTTTCCACCGCCACTTTAGCCTTGGTATGTTTTTCGACTCCTTGGCGATCGCGGAGCATGCGATCCAGATCGGCTTCGCCGGCCAAAACCGCGGCGAGACTCTTCTTGAACCGATCCCACTCCGACAGGTTCAATTCCAGAGTGCGAAAACGGTCGGTGAAATAGAGCGAGTCCACCACGATTCCGGCTTGGTTCGAAAAGGCATTGGCCTTCACGATATTCATTCCCCATGCCGCGAGCACCCCCGTCAACGTCGCGAACAGGGATGGCCGATCCTTGGTGACCAGCGTGAGCTCATACCAGTGGCGGCCGCGTTTAAGGTCAACCTGCACCACATCGTGACCCAAGTGTTCCGCCAATTCCATGTGCCGCATCACTTCTTCGGCGGAGTGCACCAGCAAATATCTCTGCGGAAATCCTTCCACAAAATCTCTGAACTTTGCGCCCATCACCGGAGCGAGGCTGCGCAGTCGGGCAAGTTTCTCATCGCTCACGTCGCCATGAACGCGGTGGTCCGCGCTTCGATTTAGATAGTTCGCAGCGCCGATGTAAAGCTGCCACACGTTCTCGGCCTTCCATGGCGTCAAGGCCTCAGGATTCACCGCCTTGATGTCAGCGTAAGTCAGCAGACACAACATTTTCAGCCGCTCTGGTGTACCCACTCTCTCGGCGAAGGCCGCCACCGTTTCCGGATTGTAAATGTCCCGCCTCAGTTGAGCCGACATTTCCAGATGGTTGCCGATCAGAAACAGCACCACGGTGCGCTCGCCGGGATCGACATCGAGGCGGTCCAGACAGCGCGCGGCGATCTCCAGGCTAGCCTCCACATGATTCCCCCCGGGCACTCCCTTCCCCGTGTCGTGCAATAACAATGAGAGGTAGAGCAACTCTGGATCTTCCAGTTCGCCGAGCAGTTCCGCATAACGCTTATCCCATTCCGAGTTCGATTGATTTAAGCGGTGCAAGCTTTCAATCGCGAGAATCGAATGCTCGTCGACAGTGAATCGATGATAGAAATCCCGCACCACCAAAGAATCAATGGGCTTCAATTCCGGCAGCAGCAGAGTAAGCAGGCGCAACGAGTGCATGGCTCGCAGCGCCTCGGCGGCATGCGGCTGCAACAATGTTTCCTGCAGATAGAGCCACAGTTCAGCCCCTCGCGGCGGTGTTACTGCGAGCGAGGGAAGAGCTTGCTCAATGCGGTGCTCCGTGGTCGCACTCAGTTTCAGTCCGTGATGCGCCATGAAATGAAACAGGCGCAGCAGCATCTCGGGATCCTCGAGCGAGGAAGACTGTTGCAGAAAAATCAGTCCATCGACCACTGAAAAATCTGGATGGGATGGCTGCGCCCGCCATCCTTGAAATTGCCGGCGCAAAGCGGACCACGATTCCGGAATTTCTTCCATCAACTGCATCACGGTGCGCTGGACGGCGCGAGCATGGCCGAAGTAAATTCGCATCCAGTCGGCGGCGGTCAGCTCTGCAGAATCAGAAGCGCCGATCTTCCGCGCCGCCGCTTCGTCTTGTGCCTCCCAGCTCAGCGCGTTGTCGTCACGACCGTGGCGAAAGTGCAGAAAACAACGCGCCGCCATCAAGAATTCCAAAGCGGCCTCCAGTTGTTTCCGCACCGGCGCACGCAGCGAGCTGCTGTCCGGCCAATCGCCCAGCTTGCTCATGGCCGAAACCAGAGCCAGCCAGCTGGCGACGTTGCAATCACGCAGGCCGCCCGGGGTCTCTTTCAGATTCGGTTCGAGATGGAATACAGTGTGGCCGAACCTTCCATGGCGCTCGCGCGTAACTCCGGCCAGACCTTGCAGCAGTGGTTTTGATTCCCGCGATACCAATTTAGGAACTACCTTGTCGTGAAGCCGCGCAAACAGTTCGCGGTCACCCGTCAGAAAACGGCAATCGAGAAGAGAGATGGTGAATTCGGTATTGTCGGGATCGAAGCGGTCGCATTCGGCTAACGTGCGCGAGGCCGGGCTCAGTTTGAGTTTAAGATCCCACAGCTCCTGGGAGAAGCGCTGGATCTCCTCTTTGTGAGCCTGCTCGCCACTTCGATCGGCAAACAGAAAGAGCAGATCAATGTCGGAGTAAGGAAACAGCCAACCGCGTCCGAACCCTCCAGTGGCTGCAAGAGCGAAGCCGCAGGGACCCTGTTCGTCAGAGGAGACAAACTCGCCCCAGAGGCGATTCAGAATGTCTTCAATGAGCAGCGTCCGTTGTGCAATGGCGGCTCGACCATCGCCCGTTGCCGCGAAGTCGCGCGCAATGCGTTCCCAAGCGTCGGCGAGAGAACTTCGCAGTTCAGTGATCAGTAAAGACGCTGCTGTCATGACGAAGGGTCAATGGATCGATAATCGAAGCTCGGTAATCGAAGCCCGGTAATCGAAGCCCGGTGATCGAAACTCAATGATAGCCGCCCTGGCGCTTCCTACAATGCTCCCTCGCCCCGCTCGTCGTTACGGATGCGAATCGCTTCGTCCACGCGCGTCAGAAAAATCTTCCCATCGCCAATCTTCCCAGTACGCGCTGCAGCCACGATGGCTTGTACCGCTTTCTCCACCATTGCGTCCGCCAGCACTACTTCCAGTTTGGTTTTGGGGATGAGATCCACGCTATACTCGCGTCCGCGGTACACCTCCGTGTGGCCCTTCTGCCGCCCGTGGCCCCGAACCTCGACCACCGTCATTCCTTCAACACCAACTTCCTGCAACGCGCTTTTCACCGCTTCCAATTTGGAGTTTTGGATGACTGCTTCGACCTTCGTCATGATATTGTTCTCAGACTCTCACTCCTTCTGTAGTCCGTCGCAAATAACTTGTATCTTCCTAGTTGTATTCTTCTCCAGCCTCTCGCGACAAGTCCAAGCCTCGGATCGTTTATCTTTCGTCAGCACAAACGTGGACCGAACTCAAAACGCCCGCGGTCACTCTATCGTCTGATGTGATCTTACGGAAATCGAAACTATTTATTATTCCCATTGGGATTTGCTATGCGGCGAGCAGTTAGGCCTGCTTTTGAAGCAAGCCCGGAGATGACAGCCAGTGCGCGCCGTGCGTGTTTGCTGATAGTCTCAACCTAGATATCAGGAGAGCGTAACCCGTTGCCCCCCATCATAAATACACAGGGACTCTCGAAGCATTTCGGAGCGAATCCGCTCTTCCAGAACGTCTCATTTACGGTTTCAGAGGGCGACCGTATTGGTCTGATTGGCCCGAACGGCTCAGGGAAATCCACGCTGCTCCGGATTCTTGCGGGCGATGTGCGCCCCGACAGCGGAGAAATCGCCGTACGCAAAAGGACCCGGCTCAGCTGTGTGCAGCAGGACTCGACGTTCAAGTCCGGTGACAGCGTGCGCTCTGTGGTCCAAAGCGCGATGGAACGCGCTGCAGTACCGGAGTCAGAACGCGGCACTCGTTTCGCGGAGACGCTGGGCCGCGCCGGCTTCGAAGATCTTGAGATTGAAGCGTCGGCATTGTCAGGAGGTTGGCAGAAACGCCTGGCCATCGTGGAGGCAGTGGTTCAATCGCCAGACATTCTTTTGCTCGACGAGCCTACGAATCATTTGGATCTGGGGGCAATCGAGTGGCTTGAGGCTTTACTGCAGGTGGCACCGTTTGCCTGCGTGGTGGTGAGTCACGATCGCTATTTCCTCGAGAATGTCGCCACCGAAATGGCGGAACTGAACCGGACGTATCCAGACGGATTGTTGCGAGTGTCTGGAACCTATAGCCGTTTTCTGGAGAAAAAAGAAGAATTTCTGCATGCCCAATCGAAGCGGCAAGAGGCACTCGAAAATCTGGTACACAGGGAAATCGAGTGGCTGCGCCGGGGAGCAAAGGCTCGGACAAGGAAGTCCAAGGCCCGGATCGACAAAGCCGGCGAGTTGATGGGCGAGCTTGCGGATTTGAACGCAAGGACTCGCAGCGGAACCGCGCTAATTGATTTCTCGGCCACCGATCGAAAAACTAAGCGGCTAATCGAACTGGAAAACGTGTCCTGTGAAGTGGGGGATCGTAAGTTATTTACCGGCCTGAACTTCGTCATTACAGCGGGTATCAGAGTCGGGCTGGTGGGGCCGAATGGCAGCGGCAAGACGAGTTTACTGCGGCTGTTGCGGGGCGAGTCTGCTCCCGCAGTGGGCGAGGTCCGACGGGCCGACAGGCTGCGCATTGTGTATTTCGACCAGACCCGCGAGCTTGATCCGGAGATAACTTTGCGTCGTGCCCTGGCGCCGGAAGGTGATTCGGTAATCTATCAGGACCGAGTGACTCACGTGGCATCATGGGCGGCTAAATTCCTGTTCACCGGCGAGCAACTCAATCAACCGTTGGGGAAACTTTCAGGCGGAGAACGGGCCCGCGTTTTGATTGCGCAGCTCATGCTGCAGCCCGCCGATGTTCTTCTGCTCGATGAGCCCACAAACGATCTGGACATTCCGACCCTGGACATTCTCGAAGAAAGTTTGCTGGAGTTTCAAGGGTCTCTGGTTCTGGTTACGCATGACCGCTATATGCTGGACCGGGTTTCAACCGTTGTGCTGGGGCTCGATGGTCACGGCGGCATAGGACGATTCGCGGATTACTCGCAGTGGGAGAGATGGCTGGAGGAGCAGGAACGGACGGCACGATCGGCGGTAGGGAAAAGCAGCGAGAAGTCTTCTGAGCGCGCCAACGGCGACCGGGCGCGGCAAGGATCGGGAAGAAAAAAATTGTCCTACCTGGAGTCGCGGGAATACGAGGCCATCGAACAGCGGGTCGCCCACGCCGAGGACGTGTTACAGGCCAAGCGGGCTCAACTCGAAGACCCCAGGATCGTCAGCGACAGCGAACGTCTGATCGCCGCGCATGCGGAGATGGAAGAAGCCCAGGAAAAAGTGGATGCGCTCTACGCACGCTGGGCTGAGCTGGAAAAAAAGAAAAACTGACTACCGTGGAACCACCGGCTTACTGGGCGAGACAAAAAGCAATGATTGTATGCCCTCGGGTTCCCGTGTTTTTTTCGAGCTTTTCGAGCAATGCCGACTCCAGATCGTCGGGATCCGGATTCATCTCGCAGGCGGCAATTTCCTCGTCGGTTGCGCCGTGGAAACAGAGTTCGCAAACTCCCAATCCATCTTCGGAACGAACCGGCGGCCCAAAAACGCGACAAGTCATAGGACGTGACCCGTAGAGTTCGCAATTTCCGGTTGCAGGATCGAGTGCAGGGCAGGGTTCATCATTTGCGAAGTCAGAAAAACGTCGCTCCGCTTCGTCTCCTTCGTCCAGTAACCCGGTTATCACGTCGCCGGGAAAATCGGGGGACAGACGAGCAACTGCTTCCCTAGCCCGTGCCCGCACCAGCTCAGCCCGGACAGGGGAGCTGGATTCAAGCTCGGCCAGGCCCTTCCGCAATCGCGCGGCGTCGAGCTGATTGACGGGAAAGACTCCCATGCAACACTGCGTACACCCTGGACGGCAGACCAGCCATTCGCCGCTCCGACGTGCGACATCGGCCAACGCCGAGTCCACAATCTGAATCAGAGCCTGATCGCTGGAAACTGGGAAGTCCCGCCGCATAGTGATTCTGAATCATACAACCCAATCGCGGCGGTGAGAACGAGAGGTGGTTAGAACAGAGGTGGTTAGAACGGATCTTGTACTTCGACCCGGGAAGCTCCCGAAAGCGACGGAGCCGAATACTGATGGCTCCAGTCGCTGGAAGCGCCACCCCTCCCCCCGGTGGTGTGGCTCTTCGCTCGGGATCCCGCGCTCATCGAAACCCAATTGCCGGAAAAAACCCAATAAAATCGGCGATTAGAGACCGACGAGCCAGTTACATTGGAATAGTGGCAGATACGGACAAAACGTTTCATTGCCCGGCAAATTTTTTCTTGGCCGAACATGCAACTGTACGGGCGTCCACGATTTGGGTAAGATAGCTGCCACTTAACCACATGGCCCGCGGAGCGCCTCGTGCAGTTTCACGCCTTTGACAGGCATTATCTTGAAAAGCTCACTTCTGGAGATTTCCGGACTCAGGAGCATTTTGTCGTTTATTTCAGCGAACTGATCCGGCTTAAGTTGAGTCGGCGCCTGCACTCCCATTCAGAGGTAGAGGATGCCCGCCAGGAGACCTTCGCTCGTGTATTCACCGCGCTGCGAAAGCAAGATGGGATCCGCGAACCGGAAAGTCTCGGGGCATTTGTCAATTCGGTCTGCAACAACGTCTTGCTCGAATACTACCGCTCCGCCTCGCAAGAGCCCACCAGCGGCGACGAAGAAGCCGAGGCCAATATTCCCGATCCCGCCATCAGCGTGATCGACGTCATCGCCAACCGGCAAACTCAAGAGAAGGTGCGGCAGATCCTCGATCAGCTCTCAGAAAAGGATCGCCGCCTGATCAAGGCAGTGTTCCTGGAAGAACGTGACAAGGACGAAGTCTGTCGCGACCTGGGAGTCGACCGCGAATATCTCAGAGTGCTGCTGCACCGCGCCAAGAAGTCATTTAAATCCATATATTTGAAGAGAGTAGCGAAAGAAGAGATGCAGGGATAATTCCCTGTAACGATTGGCGGCAATTTGTCACTATCTCTATATGAGGAGACTTCAGATCATGGATCATAGCGAGGCGAGCCGCCTGATGGCCAGTGAGAAGTATCTACTCGACGAACTTCCACCCACTGAAATGGAGGCGTTTGAGGAGCACCTCTTCGCCTGTCACGAATGTGCAATGGATGTGCGCGCAGGTTCTGCATTCCTCGAACATAGCAAGGCAGAATTGGCGAATTTCTCGCCCAGGGTAGAGCGGCGTGCGGCAGAAGTTCGCCCGTCGCGGGGCTTCGCATGGTGGCGCCCAGCTTTCGCCGTTCCTGCCATGGCTATCCTTTTGATTGTGGTCGGATATCAGAATCTCGTTACCTACCCAGCCATGAAGGGCGCCTTGGCCGAAAATAAAGCGCCAAGGATTCTTCCGGCGGCCTCCCTGGTCAGCGCCGTCACGCGGGGTTCAGCTCCGTCTGCTATCACTGTGCGAGCGGGAGAACCGTTTTTGCTGCCCCTCGATATTCCGCCGCAAAATGCCTTCCAGTCTTATGTCGTCGAGTTGCAAAACCCCACGGGAGGAGTAGAGTGGTCACTCCCAGTATCATCCGAATCAATCAAGGACACCCTGACGATCGGGGCGCCCGGGGTGGACAAGGCTGGGCACTACGAAGTCATTGTGATCGGTCGAAGCGCACAGGGGCAAAATTCAGAAGTCGGACGTTATTCTTTCGATTTGCAGTTTGCCAGGACGGCAAATCCTGAACCCTAGGGAGGAAAAGCAGATGGCCGCCACCAACCGAGTCCACTACTTCCACGCCGATGCCAGTGCCGCTGGCGGATACTTTCAACTTCCCATTGATCGCAATCTTCCTCCGCAGGCGCCCATGTCTCTTTCGCCCTCGGGCGGTTACGGTTCCGCCCGCTCGGAAAACTTCCGGCTCGAAGGTGTGATGTCATACAAATCCGCTTACACCCAGGTTGCGGGTCACCTGAGCAAGAAAGAGGGCCATGGCTGGGTAACTCTCGTGACCTCAGTCATCGAAGGACTAAATGTGCTGGACGTCATCACGGCAGACCGGCTCTCCGCCCAGATTTCAACCGAACATCCCTTGGAGGGTAACAATCCGAAGGTGAATTTCCTGGGAACGTCATTCGAAAATATAAAGATCGCAGGATGTCCCATCGATATCACGCTCGACTTCGACATTTGCGATCAGGGAAATGGCAGGGGCTACCCCAAGCAGTCCTGCGTAAGCGACGAGCAATTCCGCCGCCAGGTTGCGGCGCAGTACCAGCAGATGACCGACGCAGATGCCCTGCCAGATTGGGTGGCCGATCGAGGGATACCAGACTGGATCAAAGAGCGTTACAAATGGGACGCGACCAAAGCGACAAGCAACGGCAGCATCCTTTGCTCGATCGTGAAGAAAGCCGAATGCTCGATCGTGAAGAAAGGCGAAAGCCAGTTCCCTGGCAGACCGTTCGGGAACGTATTCGAAGTTCCCGGATTTGGCCGGGTTTTTCTGGGGGAATTACTCGTGGACTGCAAATCCTATCAGCTGACGATGGTGAGGCTGGAAATGGGATGCTCCGGCGAAGGCAACCTGAGCGCCTCGACGGCGAAGGCAAATGGCGTCGGCTACCCGCCTTAGCCGCATTCCAGCGGCTGACAATTCCGGGCTCCGCTATTGACCCGTTGATGAGCGCTCTATAAACTGCCTGACTAATTGACTGGGTCAGGCAGTTTTTCGTCTAGAAAGCGGCCGAACAATTCAGTGCGCAAGCGATGCGAGGGCCCTATGTCAGGGATAAGAAGCCAAGGGCTTGGGCTTCTGGTCTTAAGTCTGTCTTTGCCGCTGTTATGCCTTGGCTGCCTCCGGCTACCGAATCCGCAGAAAACCTATGAGCAGGCATGGGAGACCTTTGTCCGCGGCGACCTTACGAGCGCCAGGACTAAAGCGGACAGTGCTTTCAGGCGGTTCACAGGTCACGATCAACAGTGGGCGTGGAGGTTCCGCCTCCTCGAGGCGGAGATTTTGTTAGGCCAGGGATTAAGCAAAGATGTACTTTCCCTCCTTGACGCGCCGCTGCCGATCCAACTAGCCAATAGCGATCTAGCGATCAAACAAATGATGCTTCAAGGAAGCGCCTACGCTCAGGCCGGCCTCTTTCCCGATTCCGATCAACGTCTGAAAAAGGCTCAAGCACTCTCTGACACATTGCATTCGCCGCTGGCGGGCGAAATCGCAAGAGCTCGCGGAGTATTGGAAATCCATCGAGGGGACCTAGAGAATGCTGATCGCTTCCTTCACCAAAGCTTGCAAATCGCCCGACAGCAACATGACACCCACCTCCAAACGACTGATCTCATGAACCTCGGTTGGCTGGCCCTAGTGGAAGAAAGATATGACCAATCCGTGGATTGGTCGAATGAAGCCAACCAGCGTGCCCAACTCTTTGGATACCGCCAAATCGCAGAAGGAGCGCTAGGCAATCTAGGTTGGGCTCACTACAAAATGGGAGACTTTGGTCGGGCCCTCAACATGTACCAACAGGCGGAGAAAACAGCGAGGGATCTGGACACAACCTATTACCGCGTCGTTTGGCTGAATAATATTGGGCTGGTGTATTACCAGTTGAATCAACTTTCAACAGCCGAGGGATATTACAAACAGTCCCTGGCTCTGGCTCAAAAAAATGAAACTCCTCAACTAATCACCGATGCTTTAACCAGTCTCGCCTTCGTTTCAGCGCAAAATGGGAGACTAGCCGAGGCGCAGCAATACAGCGAGCAAGCTTTCCAGACAGCTCACGCCAGGAACGACCGTCCGTCTGAGCTCTATCCCCTTCTGGTCAGGGGCCAGGTAGCAGCGAGTCGGGGGGAACACAATCAAGCTGAGGAAGTGTTCCACGAGGTCGCGAGCGATGCCAAGAGCGATCTTTCCCTGCGCTGGCAAGCGCAAAACGACTTAGCGCGACTCTATGAGCAGGAACATCGGCTTACAGCCGCCGATCGGCAGTATCGAGAGGCCCTTGCCACCATCGAGCAAGCCCGCGACTCGCTGCAGCACGAAGAATTTCAATTGCCTTTCCTGGCAAACGCCGCGCACCTGTATGACGACTACATCCGCTTTCTGCTGGCCCAGGGAAAGGACCAGCGCGCTCTTCAGTTGGCCGACTACAGCCGGGCTCGAACACTGGCAGAAGGACTGGGGGTCTTATCGAAGAAAGCGCCGGTCGATGCCACTGCACTCAATGCGCAACAGATCGCGCGCGATGCGCATGCCACGGTTCTGTTTTATTGGATGGGCCGGCAACGCTCCTATCTGTGGGCGATCACGGCGAACCGCACCACGCGGTATCAACTGCCTCCCTCAGCCGAGATCGATGCGGCGGTCCAACGATATCGCCGGGCTCTTTTAGGATGGCAAGACGTGCTAAAGACGGCCAATGCCGACGGCAACTATCTCTACAACGTTTTGATAGCACCCGCGCAGAAGTTGATCGCGCCCAATTCGAAAGTCATCCTGATCACCGATGGCAGTTTGGACAGCTTGAATTTTGAGACACTGCTGGTACCGGGCCCGCAGCTGCATTACTGGATTGAGGACGCGACCGTGCTGAGCGCAAGTTCCCTGCGCGTCTTGGCGGCTTCTCAGTCCCATCAAGAGCACGGAGACGGAAAACTGTTGCTGATCGGCGACGCCAATACCGCCAGCCCTGAATATGCTCCGCTGCCCAACGCTGTCCTAGAAATGCAGAATGTCGAGAACTATTTTCCGGCCGGGGCGCGCCACACTTACTCGCGCGATCGAGCCACGCCCGCTGCGTATCTGGGAAGTGACCCGGAACAGTTTTCCTTCATTCACTTCGTGGCCCATGCCACCGCCAGCAAATTGAGCCCACTGGATTCCGCAATCGTGCTGTCCCGTGCGTCACCGGAACAGGACTCGTTCAAACTCTACGCCCGCGACATCACCAGCCATTCCCTCCACGCTGATCTCGTCACTATCTCATCCTGCTATGGCGCCGGCGCCGAGGCTTACTCTGGGGAAGGTCTGGTCGGGCTCTCATGGGCGTTTCTCCGCGCAGGAGCGCACAACGTAATTGGCGCGCTGTGGGATGTAAGCGATGCCTCCACCGCCAACCTGATGGGTCGCCTCTACGACGGACTGAAGCGCGGCCAGCCTCCGGAGGCAGCGCTGCGTTCGGCCAAACTCTGGCTGCTCCATTCCGATGAGGTTGTCCGCAAACCCTTTTACTGGGCTCCCTTCCAACTCTATACGGGGCGGTGATTCGCTCTGGTAGCCGCGCTACCAGAAGCCTTGCGCCTTTATACTGCCGTGGATGGCTTCCCACCAGGAAATCGAAATCAAATTTCACGTTGCCGATCTGCGGGCGCTCGCGCGTAAGCTGCGTGAGGCGGGCTTTCGGATCGTCACGAAGCGAACCCATGAGATGAACACTCTCTACGACTTGCCGGGCGAAGTCTTGCGCGGGAAGCAGCAGCTGTTGCGGCTGCGGCGATACGGCTCGGAGTGGAAGCTGACGCACAAAGCTAAGAAGAAGACTGGGCGTCATAGCAGCCGCGAGGAGTTGGAGACGGTGGTGGCCGACGGCAAGAAGATGGATCTGATTCTCCAGGCACTGGGGTACGCACCCTCGTTTCGCTACGAAAAGTTTCGCGCCGAATGGACGGATGGTAAAGGCCAGGTCGTCGTCGATCAGACGCCCATCGGAAATTTCTGCGAGATCGAGGGTGCGCCGCGCTGGATTGATGCGACGGCAAAGAAGTTGGGCGCAACCGGGAAGGACTACATCACGAAGAACTACGCTGGATTATTTTCGGATTGGAAGGCCCGAACGAAAAGCCAGGCTGAGCAGATGACGTTTAAGGCGGTGAAGCAGCGCAAATCAGACCGCCGTCCGGATTAGAATTAGACGCTGGCTGGGCTTGGCCGGACAGACGACAGTTGCCATGAGCGAAGTCGAAGGGCGGCTATCTCCGCATGGTTCTTCGATCGACAGCAGCCTGCTTACGCTCCGTGGCACTTCTTGAATTTCTTCCCTGAGCCGCAAGGACAAGGATCGTTGCGGCCCACCTTTTCCTGTCCGCGCACCACCTGCTGCACCGGCTGCGCGTCTCCCGCCCCAGCCATACGCGCTTGCTCCAACTCGCGCCGCTTGCGCCGCATAAAGGCTTCTTCCAAATCGTCGGCCGACGTTGCGACGAGTCTTGGAGGATGATGCCCGTTTCCGCCACCGCCCTGCGCCGGAACTGCTGGCTCCGGACCTCCAGGTCCACCCGCCTGCGGACCGCTCGGTCCAGAATCCGGCGGACGTTCGATGATCTGCATAAGATAGAGATAGCGAGCCGTATCTTCCTGGAAGCGCTGCAGCATGGCTTCAAACATCTCGAACGATTCTTTCTTGTACTCGACCAGCGGATCGTGCTGGCCGTAACCCCGCAGTCCAATTCCCTCCTTGAGATGGTCCATGCTGAGGAGGTGATCTTTCCACTGCGAATCCAGAACGCTGAGCATGATCATGCGCTCGTGATGGCGCATCGCCTCAGGACCAATCAGTTTCTCCTTAGCGTCGTAGCGTTCTTTCAGCTTTTCAAAGATAGCGTCACCAAGTTCTTGTCTGTTCAGCGTCTCGGGCTTCACACCTTCCGCTATGAAATCCACGCCAAAGCGAGTGAAGACGGCATCTTTCAATCCCTTCATGTTCCAATCGTCGGCGTGGCCCTTGGCCGGGCAGTACTCGTCCATCAGATCGCCGAGAATCGCCGAAACGTAATCTTCGAGAATCAGATCTTTCTGATCCATGCCCTCGAGCAAGCGACGGCGCAAGCCGTACACGGCCTCGCGCTGCTTGTTCATCACGTCGTCGTATTCAAGCAGGTGCTTGCGCGATTCAAAGTGCTGACCTTCAACCGCCTTCTGAGCCGTCTCGATGCGGCGGCTGATTAACTTCGATTCAATGGGGATGCCTTCTTCCATGCCTAGACGCTCAAGAAGTTTCGAGACCCACTCCTTGGCGAAGATCCGCATCAGATCATCTTCAAGCGCGAGGTAAAAGCGCGAGGATCCTGGGTCGCCTTGCCGCCCCGCGCGTCCGCGAAGCTGGTTGTCTATGCGGCGCGACTCATGGCGTTCAGTGCCCAGAATGTGCAGGCCGCCGACGGCGGTTACTTCGTCGTGCTCCTTGTCGGTCTGCTCCTTGTAGCGGCTGAAGACCTCAGTCCATTTGTCGGTGGGTACGGTGTATTCGTTTCCGTTGTAGTAGAAGATGGAAGTCGTACCGTCTTCCTGCGGGCCCTCAATCTTGCCTTGAGCCACGCGCAACTGCTGCGCGATGCCCTTCTTCACCAACTCCTGCTTGGCCATGAATTCAGGATTGCCGCCAAGCAAAATATCGGTGCCACGGCCCGCCATGTTCGTGGCAATGGTGACCATGCCTTTGCGTCCTGCCTGCGCGACGAATTCCGCTTCACGCTCGTGAAACTTCGCGTTCAACACGACATGCTGTTTAAGGCCTTTCTTCTTCAGCAATTCGGAAAGGCGTTCGGACTTTTCAATCGATGTAGTGCCGACCAGAACGGGCTGGCCGTTTTCGTGGAGCTTCTGAATCTCGTCGGCAACTGCGAAGTATTTTTCTTTCTCCGTGCGAAAAACAACGTCGGGATTCTCCAGCCGCAACATCTGCTTGTTGGTTGGGATAACAATAACGTCCAGTTTGTAAATATTATCGAACTCGGTAGCTTCGGTTTCCGCGGTACCGGTCATGCCCGAGAGCTTCTTGAACATGCGGAAATAATTCTGGAAAGTGATGGTGGCGAGAGTCTGATTCTCGCGCTCGATCTTAACGCCTTCTTTGGCTTCAATCGCCTGGTGCAGGCCGTCGGACCAGCGCCGCCCCGGCATCATGCGGCCGGTAAATTCGTCGACGATGATGACTTCACCATCTTTGATGACGTATTCCACATCGCGACGATAGAGCGCATGCGCTTTGACCGCGGTCTCTACGTGATGCTTCAGGGGCCAGTTCTCTGGGTCAGCAATGTTTCCAATGCCGAGCAACTGTTCTACTTTCAGCCAGCCATCATCGGTAACGGTGATGTTGCGATGCTTTTCGTCGACCACAAAGTCGCCAGTCAGCTGTGCCGGTTCGCCGGGAGCAACTTCGAGTTCTTCCCCCTTTTCCAGCTTCGGTATGATGCGATTGACTCGGTAATACTTGTCGGTCGATTCCTCGCTCGCACCTGAAATGATGAGCGGAGTGCGCGCTTCGTCGATCAGAATGGAATCGACTTCATCTACGATGGCGAAATTATGCCCGC
Organism: Candidatus Acidiferrales bacterium; assembly: GCA_035603035.1. Taxonomy (GTDB): domain Bacteria; phylum Acidobacteriota; class Terriglobia; order Terriglobales; family Acidobacteriaceae; genus Sulfotelmatobacter. The sequence continues at coordinate 19,716 of DATNLE010000265.1, forward strand.
GCTGCACGCAATCTCTCAGATCGAACTTCATGTTGTCGCGCAGATAATCGAAGCCGAACTCGTTGTTTGTTCCGTAAGTAACATCCGCGGCATACGCCGCACGCCGTTGCTCGTCATCAAGGTCGTGGACGATCACGCCCACCGTGAGACCGAGAAAACGATAGAGCTTGCCCATCCATTCCGAGTCGCGCTTGGCCAGATAATCGTTGACCGTAACCACATGCACGCCGCGGCCGCTAAGAGCGTTGAGATAAACCGGAAGCGTAGCCACCAGCGTCTTACCTTCGCCGGTCTTCATTTCCGAGATCATGCCCTTATGCTGCACCATGCCGCCAATCAACTGCACATCAAAATGGCGCATGTTGAGCACGCGCCGTCCGGCCTCGCGAACTACTGCGAAAGCTTCCACCAGGACTTCGTCCAGAACTTCCTGCAGCTCCGCGTAGTGCTCCTTCTCAAGTCGTTTCGCCCGATCGGGACCGGCTTCCGCTTCTCCTTCCGGCTCGGGTGATGCGACGGGTGTGAAATGACTTAGCCGCTCCTGGATTCGCTGCCGGAACTCGTCCGTCTTGGCGCGCAGTTCGGCGTCGGTCAACTTCTGCATCTGCGGCTCGAGGGCATTGATAGCCTCGACCTTGGGCATCATGGTCTTGATGACCCGCTCGTTCTTGGTCCCAAAGACCTTGCCAATTAGAGTGTTTATCAAACTGTGAAATCCTTCAAAGGGCGGGAACTGACCCACCGTATGCCCTTTTAGCCTAGCATATTTAGATGCGCCCGAGAGGCTCAAGAAACACGGCGTGCAAGGTATCGATGGTCGAGAGGGCTTTACAACAGTGCCACAGCTCCGCAGCAATCCGGCGCAGGGCGGTAGAAAGAGTTTTCGTGTATATTCCCCACGACCCATGCCCACCTTCTACGATCGCTTTCTCGAGTGTGAGGAGCGATGGCCGAACCACGTCGCACTCGAACTCCAGCGCCACGATCAAGTTGAGAGCTGCACCTACACCGAGCTTCGCCGAATGGCAGAATCCGTCGGGAGATGGATCGAGGAAAACGGATTTGTACGTGGATCGCGATTGGCCATCGTGGCGAATAACCATCCGCGCTGGGTGGCTACCTACTTAGGAATCATCGCCTCGGGATGTGCCGTTGTACCTCTGGATACCGCGCTGCACGCCGACCAACTGACAAAACTGTTAAAGGATAGCGGAACTTCCTGCTTGTTTTGCGACGCCAAGCATGCGCAGATTTCGCGGGAGGCAGTCGCAGATCTGAACCTGAGCCTCGTGCTCATGGACCCGGACCGCACGTCGCAACTCAGTTTCGGCGAGCACTGGTTGGGAAATCTGCCGGCGATTTTCGATGGCGGCCCCGCACAATTCCATCCTGCGCCTTCCGTCGCGGACGACCTAGCTGCCCTGCTTTACACTTCGGGAACCACCGCCGATCCCAAAGGCGTAATGCTCACCCATGCCAACTTTTTGGGTGAAGTGGAAGCCGTATTTACCTGGATTGACCTCGGTCCGTCCGACGCGCTGCTCGGCGTACTACCCATGTTTCACGTACTGGCACAGATGGCCAATCTGCTTATCCCACTTGTCAAAGGGTCGCGGGTTGTCTACCTGGAGACTTTGAACACAACCGAACTCTTGCGCGCTCTGCGGGAACGTAACATTACGGCCTTCGCGGTTGTGCCGCAATTTTTCTATCTCATTCATCAGCGCATCTTTGAAGAGCTTGAAAAGCGCGGCAGGTTAACCCAAAGGCTGTTCGAGTTCCTGCTGGCGCTTAATTGCAGCCTGCGAAAAATCGGCATGAACGCCGGAAGGATTTTGTTCGGCAAGATCCACGAAACCCTCGGCCCGCGAATGCGCTATCTGGTGACGGGAGGATCGCGATTCGATGCAAAGGTTGCAATGAGTTTCTACGACCTCGGCATCGACGTTCTGCAAGCCTATGGCCTGACGGAAACTACTGCGGCGGTGTTTGCAAATTCACCCCGAGACAACGTGATTGGCTCGGTCGGCAAAGCCATGAAGGGCGTAGAAGCCAAGGTGACTGATCCGCAACCTTCCGAAGACGGCGGGCCTGCGACGGGAGAAGTCGCACTTCGCGGCGCGATGGTAATGAAGGGCTACTGGAACCGCCCCGACTCAACCGCGGCGGTGCTGCGCGATGGATGGTTCTTCACCGGCGATCTCGGATACTTCGACTCGAAAGGCAACTTATTCCTCACCGGCCGTAAGAAGGAAATAATCGTTCTCAGCAACGGGAAGAATATTTATCCCGAAGAGGTTGAAACGCACTACCTGCAGTCGCAGTACATCAAGGAAATGGCAGTCGTGGGACGCGAAGCCCAGCCCGGCGAAGGCGGCGACCGCCTGCACGCCGTAATCGTGCCCAACTTCGACGCGCTGCGCCACAAAAAGATTGTGAATGCGAAAGAAGTCATCCGCTACGACATCGAGAGCCTCTCACAGCAGATTGCCTCCACCAAGCGTATCGGCAGCTATGAGATCTGGCAGGACGATCTGCCTCGTACTACCACACGGAAGATCAAGCGCTTCGAGGTGGAGAACCGGGTAAGGGCGAATCAGGCGCGGCGTGTCGACGAAGGTTCTGAGTTGCCGACCGAACGGTCCTTAACCGACGACGAAACCGCCTGGCTGGATCAGCCCGATGTGCAACGAGCGCTGAAAATCGTGCGCGAATCATCTCGTACGGCGCCCCCAACCATGCGGCCAAGTCATAGTCTGGAACTCGACTTGGGGCTCGACTCGATGCAGCGTGTTGAGTTGCTCAGCCAGATGGAAGAGCGGTTGGGAGGCAACATCGAGGAGTCGCAGCTTGCCGAAATTTATACGGTGCGTGACCTGGTCGACGCCGTCCTGCAAAGCGCGGCCAGCGGCGCGGGCGGACCAGGGAAGCGTACCGCATTCGCTGGATGGAAAACCATTCTAGCCGAGGAACCCAGTCGATCAGATGTGATTTCTCTGGTGCGGCCACAACCCGTCAGCGCTGCATTCTGGTACCTGGTCTCGCGCCTCATCCAGGTAATCGCGCTCGACCGCTTTGACCTGCACGTGCGCGGACTTGAGAAGCTTCCTGGGAGCGGCCCGTATATTATTTCTTCCAATCATGAAAGCTATCTCGATCCGGTTATCCTGGCGAGCGTTCTCCCGCCGCCGGTTTTTGACCGAGTCTTTGCCGTCGGGACCAGCGAAATCTTCGGTCAAGGATTCATGCTGCGGCTGGCGCGTTCGCTCCGGACTGTGGTCGTCGACCCCGACGCGAATCTAGTTCCGGCCATGCGCGCCGGCGCGTTCGGACTGCGGCAAGGACGCCCGCTCATTTTCTATCCCGAAGGCGAGCGCTCGATCGACGGTACCCCGAGAATTTTCAAGAAAGGCGCGGCCATATTGTCCATTCACCTGCAGGTGCCGATTGTGCCCGTGGCCATCGAAGGATTCTACGAAGCCTGGCCGAGGAACAAACCGTTCCAGGGTTTCAAGCCGCTGAAGATGGTATTCGGCGATCCCATTGTTCCGCCGCCACAGAGTGCAGCGTCAGAAGCCGCGTACGAGAAGCTGACCGCCGAGTTGAAGACAAAGGTAGTCACGATGTGGGAACAGCTGCGGGCGCATTTGTAGCGCCAGCGTCCTCGGCGGAGAGCGCAAGTCTAATTACTTCACTTCGCCCGAGGATGCGTCTGGTCGTAAACCTGCAGCACATGTTTCATCGACAACTGCGTATACCGTTGTGTGGTAGCGAGGCGTTCGTGGCCGAGTAATTCCTGAATGGCGCGCAGGTCAGCGCCTTCCTCCAGCATGTGAGTGCCGAACGCATGCCGCAGCGTGTGCGGATGCACGTCTGGCGAAAGGCCCTTGGCCACGGCAATTTTCTTAATGATGCGGCCAACGCTTCGCGTGGTGAGCCGTCCGCCACGGCGGTTGATGAGCAATGCGGTTGAGTGCTTGCCTCTTGCCTGGAGAGCTTTCTGCCGTACGGGCAAGTACGCTGCGAGTGGGTTCTTCACAGAATCACCAAACGGAACATAACGCTCTTTTTTTCCTTTGCCGCGAATCAGAATGGCCTCGGCACTCAGCCGAATGTCGCCCAGATTGATTCCTGTGAGCTCCGAATTCCGTATGCCGCACCCATACAGGAGTTCCAACATGAGCCGATCGCGTTCCGGGAAAGCCGCAACTTCGGGCATTTCACCGTCGATCACAAAATTCATTTCTTCAATAGTGGGAACGCGCGGAAGTTTTTTGGGTAGCTTCGGTGTAGCCACCAGCTTTGCCGGATTCTGCTCCACCACGCCTTCCCGGGCCAGCCAGCGGTAAAGAGAGCGCACCGCAGCGAGAGAGCGAGCCACAGAGGTCTTGCTCAATCCCTTCTCATAAAGCTGCGAAAGAAATCCCCGCACGGCGATGTGATCAATGTCCTTCCATCCCCGCGAACCAGCATAGGCGGCGAAGAGCGTTAGATCCCGGTTGTAGGCTCTAATCGTATGAAAAGAGGCGTTGCGCTCCCCGAGATGACCTAGGAAATCAGCGACAGCCTTAGCCACAATTGTTTTGGCCGACTTGCTCGCGACAACTGTCATCTCGCTTTCGCCCTTGGATGATGCTTCTGATAAACCGTTCTGAGCCGATCCAGCGCCAAATGCGTGTAAATCTGCGTCGTCGAAATGTCCGCATGGCCCAGGATTGTCTGCACCGTGCGGAGATCGGCACCGTTCTCCACCATGTGCGTGGCGCAGGAATGGCGCAGCATGTGGGGAGAAGCGGCACGCCCCGAAACTGCCGAAGCGGCTCGCACCATCTGCCAAATGCGCTGGCGCGTCAACCTGCGCCCTCCGCCAGCGACAAACAGGAGTGGCGAAGTCTTAGCCGCGACGCTAGCCGATGCTCCGCTTCCCTTCCCCGCCGCCAGTAACGGTCGTGATTGAGCTAAATACTCAGCGAGCGCCTGCTGGGCGGATTTCCCGAGAGGCACGATGCGTTCTTTATCGCCCTTGCCGCGCACCAGCATGTATCCGCCTTCAAGCTTCAGATCTTCCAGTTTGGCGTTGACCATCTCCGAAACCCGCAGCGCTCCCGCATAGAAAACTTCCAGCATGGTCCGATCGCGGATCGCCAGCGCCGCCGCCTGCTTCGCATTGTTCCCCGGTGTGCTCTGACGACTGAGCGGAGCGGCCAACGTAGCTTCCATTTCGTCGCGAGCCAGAGCCTTGGGCAGAACCTTCCATTGTCTTGGCGACTCGATGTCGAGCGTCGGGTCGTATTCGATTTTCTTATCCAGCAGTAGATAGCGGTAAAGATGGCGCAGCGCCGAGAGCTTCCGCCCGACGCTACGCCCATCCACTTGATGGGAAAAAAGCTGTTGCAGGAAATCGCGCACATCACTGCGTCGCGCCTTCATGAGTTGGCGTTTGTGTTTTTCCAGGAACTCACAGAACTGGCAAATGTCGGTAGAGTAGGCGCTAATCGAAAGCGGTGCCAGTCCTTTCTCAATCCTCAAGTAGTCGAGGAAGCTGGAGAGCACGCCCGCGTTGGCATCCGGAGCCATCAATGGGGAACAAAGTAAGTATGCGCGTTATCGGACGCTGCGGAAAGTACCGAGGACGGTCCCTACCCACTCGCACTGTCCCAATCATCACCAACCTGTGGAAAACAGCCGTCGAGCGGCGTTGACGCCGCACTTCTGGTACTTGTCGTAGGCGGCTGCCGCACGATTGCGAATCTCGTCGTTCCCCTCGCCTGCAATCCAGCCCTCGAGCGCGCTTTTCAAAGTGTAGGCCTCCGGCGCCATTAGGTTGGTTGTCCACAAAAGAGGATAGGCTCCGCCTGCACGTAGCACCTCAGCGAAATATTGCTTACTGGCGCACGCCAGGATGATCGTGTCGCGATGAATTTCGTTCTTCTCCTTAGGAATCAACGGAAGTTTGAAATCCATGAGCCCATCGTGCCCAACGTAAGCCACGAGATTGGAACCTCCGCGAATAGTTACCCGATTCGCCGACGGAGGAACGACGATGGTCTCCGCGTTATCTCCCGCGGCCGCGTCAAAGAAATCGAGAATGGCTTCTCGGATTTCACTTCCGCGATACGCATCAGCGACCACGTAAGTACTGGTCGCGCGGTGCTTGAAAACACACCGCTCCAATACCTCAGGCTTGGGCTTTGTACTGCAAGTGATCAACAACCAGTCGGCACTTCGCGCAAAGAAAGTTCTCACTCCATACGCCGAGCCCCAATAGAGATTGTGATCGGGATCGTCGCCATTTCCGAGTCGCGCCGGAACCGGCACAATGCCCTGATGTTCGTTGTCCGCGAGGGCCACGAAAACATGGACGGTACGCGGCGAGAAATCCTGCGACCCTGCGAGCAGAGCGATCGTGGCCAACCACAGAGCAGTCGCTAGAGCCCGGCCGCCAATACGAAAGCAAATCACGCGCCCTCCGTCCCGGACGCTTCGCGCAGCAGTTTCACTGCGAACAACGCCCCCTCCGGTGTCTCCTCGTGCTTGAAATAAGCGAAGACGTCCCGGCCGGCTGCCAAGTGTTCTGCGATCCGCGCAACCATTGTCTGGCGCTCTTCTTGGGTATAGGTGGGTTTGCGAAATCTGTAATAGACGAATGCACCGGTGACCACATCTGGTGTAGTCCGTTCTTCGGTCTCGGCTACGCACAGCGTCGCTCCGTGCGACCTCAGAAGTTCCCATGTCGAATCGCTAAACCACGACTCGTTACGGAATTCAAATGCCGCCGGCAAAGGACGCGGCAGCTGCGCGAGAAAATCCTTGAGCAGAACGCCATCGGCTTTCAGATTCGGCGGCAATTGGAAGAGCACGGGGCCAAGTTTTCCAGCGCTGGCCAAAGGCTCAATCGTCGCCAGAAAACGCGGCAGGAATTCCTCCGTCCCCTTTAATCGCTTGATGTGGGTGATCACCTGATGCGCTTTCACGCCAAAACGAAAGCTGGCTGGCGTTTGCCCGATCCAGTTCTGGGTGGTTGTTTCTTTTACCAGTTGCCGGAAAGTAAAGTTCACCTCGACCGTATTGAGCTGCGTGGCGTAGTGATCGAGAAACTTCTTCTGCGCCAGTTTGGCCGGATAGAAATCGGGCTTCCAAGTTGGATACGCCCATCCCGAGGTCCCGACAAAGAGTTGAGCCATAGCTTAGGTCTCGAGGCAAAATCGTAGCGCACGGGATTATACCTTCCCTGCTGCCTTGCGTGGCCGAGGCTTGGTTGTTTTCCTGGCGGCGCGATGATGCGTTTTCTTTGGCTCTTCTTCTGCTTCTGCCTGAGCCGCGATCGAGATTGGCGTCTCTGTTTCCGCAGCGGTCGCAACTGCTTTGAGATCCGGCAACCGTTGCTTCAACTCGAGCACTGGAGCAAAAAGATCGCCCATTTTTTCCACGCGCGAAATAGTCTGCGGCGCTTCAAACACAAGCAGATTCGCATCTTTTTTCTTTAGCGTGCGCTCCACTTCCTCCCAAGTCACCGGCGTTGAGACCGTAGGATGTTCACGCGCCCGCAAGGAGTACACGGCTATCGTGGTTTTGTGTTCGTCGTTTTGGCTCCAGTCGACAAAAACTTTCCCGGTTCGAATGCTCTTCTTCATGTCCGACACAACCATTACGCGATGATCATGTTCGAGCAACTGCGCCAGCGCGTGGGCGAAAGTCTTGGTCGCTTCGTACTTTGTGGGAGTGTTCAGCGGCACATAAATCTGCAGTCCCTTAGAACCTGAAGTTTTTGGAAAGCTTTGCAGCCCGAAATGATCGAAAACTTCCCGCAGCCAGAGCCCCACCTGGCAGCATTGCACAATGTTCGCCGGCGGCCCGGGATCAAGATCGAAGACCATCATTGTCGGGCACGTGATGTCGGTCGCGAGCGCCAATGACGGATGCAACTCGATCGCCGCAAGATTCGCCAGCCACACCAGTGTCGGCAAATCATTGGCTAGAATGTAATGCACCGTACGATGGTTTCCCTCGCTCCAGATGGGAGCGGTCTTCACCCAGTCGGGCCGGTGCTGCGGAGCATTCTTTTCGTAAAAAAATTCTTCATCCACGCCATTGGGATATCGCTTGCGCGTAAGTGCCCGGCCCGCCAAATGGGGCAACATCGCCGGCGCAATACGGACGTAATAGTCGATAATCTGCTGCTTGGTAAATCCCGTCGCTGGATAAAGAACTTTATCCAGGTTCGACAACTTGAGTTGTTTGCCCTGTACCTCAATCGTCGAATCCATCGTGCACGCTCCAGCAGGCATTGTGCCTCAAATGCCGATTAATGCAAAATACGGCTCTCTCCCTACCTTTCGGATTAAATGAACCCACACGACCGGTTTGACAATCTCCCATCCCGCCACGTAATTTCAAAACTTCTACCCTTCATGTCCGTCTAAACAAGTCCGTCTAAACATGGCAGTCCATCGCAGTACGTTCTATTCCGTGGAGGTCCGATGAAGCGCATATTACGGCCCCTTGCTCTGGTCTTAGCTCTCACCGCACTCAGCTGCGCTCAGGATGTCGTGTCGTTTGAGAAACGCATCACGGTCAAACAACTGCCGAATGGCCTGACCCTCCTCATCTGCGAGCGGCCTGAGGCGCCGGTCTTCTCATTCTTTACGCTGGTGGATGCCGGTTCCGCGCAGGACCCCATGCGCGCGACAGGCTTGGCACACATGTTCGAGCACATGGCTTTCAAGGGCACGGATAAGATCGGCACTGCCGACTACGCCGCCGAGAAGCCCGCACTGGAAAAAGTCGAGACCGCTTACGCCGCATACATAGCGGAACGCGATAAAGAAGTGGGCCGCGACGAGGCCAAGTTGAAGGAACTGGAAAAAGCGTGGAAAGACGCCATCGCCGAGGCTGACAAGTATGTAGTGCCCAACCAGTTCGGCAAAATCATCGAGCAGAGCGGCGGCCAGGATCTCAATGCCTTCACCGACTACGACGAGACTGGCTATCACTACTCGCTGCCTTCAAACCGACTTGAGCTCTGGGCGTACCTGGAGTCGGAACGTTTTCTTCATCCCGTACTGCGGGAGTTTTATAAAGAACGTAACGTTGTGATCGAAGAGCGCCGCCTGCGCACTGATAGCAATCCCATCGGCCGCTTGCTCGAACAATTCGACGCAGCCGCTTTCGAAGCCCATCCCTATCATCGGCCAACCGTAGGCTGGATGTCGGATTTGAATTCTTTCTCGGCCACTGAGGCGAAGAAGTTCTTCGACCAATACTATGTCCCTGCGAACATGGTGGTCGCGGTCACCGGGGACGTGAAAACTGCGCAAGTCATGCCAATTCTCGAAAAATATTTTGGTCGCCTCCCGATGAGCCACAAACCGGATGAAACCACTACCACCGAACCCCCGCAAAACTCCGAGCGCAAGGTCGAGTTGATGGAGCAGACCCAGCCGCTTTATCTCGAGGGCTATCACCGGCCTGACTACAAAAGCAAAGACGATGCGGTATATGACGCGATTACCGATTTAATGTCCGAGGGCCGCACCTCTCGTCTCTACCGAGCGCTGGTGCGTGACAAAAAGATCGCGTCGTTTTCCGCTGGTTTCAGCGGGCTGCCCGGCATTAAATATCCACACTTGTTTGCCTTTTACGCTTTCCCGCTGCCCGGACATAACACGAAGGAAGTGGCCGACGCAATTCACGCGGAGATCGATCGGCTGAAGAAAGAGGACATCAGCGACGACGAGTTGAAGATGATCAAGACCCGCGCCAAGGCCAATCTTATCCGCAGCCTGGGAGACAATGAAGGACTGGCAACCCAGCTTGCAACCTACCAGACGCGCTATGGCGACTGGCGTGAGCTGTTCCATTCTGTGGACCGCATCGACGAGGTAACCAAGGCGGACATCCGACGCGTGGCCAACGAGACTTTCAACGACGCGAACCGGACCGTCGGCGTGATCGAAACAACCAAAGGTGCCGCGCATGGCGAGGATCAAAGCTCAACGGAGCAAGCATCGCCGAATCAAGGGGGTGCGCAATGAAAATGACACCAACAATAACAATAACAACGAAGCGAAGATTTTTTTGGTCGATCCTGGTCGTCACCACGATGACATTCATCTTGGTCGCGAGGGCGAAATCGCAGGAAACGAATTGGCAGCAAATCCCGATCCCCACTCTGCCCGCATTTCATCCCCCGCAGCCCAGGCGCATTCAACTTTCTAACGGCATGGTGATTTTCCTGCAGGAAGATCATGAACTTCCGCTGATCAGCGGCACAGCCCGCATCCGCGGCGGCTCAAGCAGCGAGCCTGCTGCCAAAGTTGGGCTGGTTGGCATCTTGGGAGAAGTCTGGCGCACGAGCGGCACTAAGACGCAAACCGGAGACCAGCTCGACGACTTCCTGGAGGTGCGTGCGGCTAAAGTAGAAACCGGCGGCGGCCCGGACTCGACCACCATCAGCTTGTCCTGTCTGAAGGGCGATTTCGACGATGTTTTCAAAGTATTCGCCGATTTGTTGCAGAATCCCGAATTCCGTGCCGACAAGCTCGACCTCGCACAGAAGCAGGCCGACGACAGCATCTCGAGACGCAATGATGAGATCGGAGCAGTTGCGGCGCGCGAATCCGCCAAACTGGCCTATGGTGCCGACAATCCCTATGCCCGCGAGCCGGAGTATTCCACCATCGCGGCCATCACCCGCCAGGATTTGCTCGACTGGCACAAAACCTACGTTCATCCTAATCACATCATCCTCGGGATAAGCGGCGACTTCGATCCCGCGGCGATGGAAGCCAAGCTGCGCGCGGCTTTCCAGTCATGGCCGAAAGGTCCAACGGCAAAAAAGGATGAACCTGAAGCCAAGATCCAATTCCACCCTGCCAAACCTGGCTACTACCTAATCCCGAAAGACGATGTTAACCAAAGCAGCATCCACATGGTGACTCTCGGGACCACGCGCAATAATCCCGATTATTATGCCATCTCCGTGTTCAACGAGGCGTTCGGCGGCGGATTTTCATCGCGACTTTTTAACGACATCCGCACCAAGCGCGGCCTGGCCTACAACGTAGGCGGCGGCATCGGCACGAATTTCGGCCATCCCGGCGTTCTGCAATTCGTGGCGGGCACCAAGAGCCAGAGCACTATCGAGTCCGTCCAGGCGCTCGATGAGGACATAGACAATTTGGCCAAGAACCCTATCACCGACGAAGAAATTAAGCAGGCCAAAGACGCCATCCTCAACGCATTCATCTTCCGCCTCGACTCACCGGATAAGGTTCTCGCCGAACGCATGACGTACGAGTTTTATGGATACCCATTAGACTGGCTGGACAAATATCCTGCCGAAATTCAAAAGGTAACGGCCGCTGACGTGAATCGCGTCGCCGCGAAGTACCTCCACCGCGACCAGTTGGCGGTGCTGGTTGTCGGCAACACAAAGGAGTTTGACAAACCTCTCTCTTCACTCGGCGCCGTGAAACAAATCGACATCACCATCCCTCCGCCACCCGGCGCGGAAAAGGCAGCGCAAGAGGAAGAGAGTTCCATGCCAACTTCGTCGAATGACGAGGGCAAAGCCTCGGCCGCGAAGGTTGTAGCAGCGATGGGCGGCGAGGCCAAACTGGCCGCGATTAAAAGTGTAAAAGCGAAGATCACACTCACTCAGAAGACGCCGCAGGGTGACTTGCCAATGCAAATGGAAAGCGTCATCGTGTTCCCCGACCATCTGCACGCTGAAATGCAGACTCCCGATGGAACCATAAGAATCGTCGTCACACCCGACATGGCCTTCGTCGATCTGCCAAACGGGCAAGTGCAAACATGGCCGGAGTCCCGAAAAACTGAAACCCTCGAACAGATTAAGCGCGATCCCGTTTTCATCGCTTCGCACTCCAAAGATCCCAACGTGTTTTTCCGCGCCGCCGGAACAGAGAAGGTCGGCGAAATTGAGGCTCGTATCGTGGACGTAAACGCAGCCGGCGCTGCGATCCGCTGGTTCGTCGACCCGCAAACCGGGCACATTCTTAAAGAGACTTACAGAACGATCGGCCAACGCGGCCCCGTGCGCGGCGAGACTGACCTGGACAACTGGAAGCCCCTCAGCGGCCTCACTCTTCCAATGTTGCGTCACAACAAACAGGATGGCCAGGATTCAAGTACGGCGGAGTACACAGCGTTAGAGTTCAATCCTGCAGTCGATCCCAAACTGTTTGACAAGCCAGCCGAAACACCGGCCGCTCAGCCCTGAGCCTTCGTAGAAACAACGGCGCAAAATTGTTTTGGTGCGAAAGCGGGCACTCGAAAAGTCTCTTAAACGTATCTAAAGGACTTGCGGAGCGCCGGGACGCACTGTTTGACCAAGAACACATCACTGGACATCGCAATGGGACTGCAAGTGGACTGGTGTCCGGCAACGCCCTCATGCTGTCCTCAATTCTTTCTAACTTTCTAACCACGCCCTGACGGTGTGAATGCACGTGGTTTTATGCCAACGTGCTCCGCGAAACGCGGGTGCTGACTTGGCTTTCTGGGCTTGGTGGCCTTCGCTTCGCGTGCCGGGATGACCCTGAATTTTGAAGGCGGCAAACCGTGTTCCATATACGGTCGTCGGACCACGATAAGGGTTTAGTTTGTAGGAAGTTTGAAGGAAGGATGCAGGCCACGTAAGCTTCCGTGGGCCGGACTCTGCTCTCAATCACCCGGCTACCGTGGGTTATATTCCATCACGACTGTGGCAATAATTTCAAACAGGCTTGCGAAGGGGTGGTGGCTCAATTCCAAAATTACTCCAGCCCGATGTCATCCTGAGCGCGGCGACAGCCGGGCGAGGGACCTTACACTGACCCACCGACCCGCGCCGTTAATGCCGTGGACGGGAGCGCCTGCCGCTTCATTCAGCGCAGACACTCCTCGCACCTGTGCAACCCCTGTACGGGTTTTTAAGAGGCCCTCCGGCGTGCTTGGGCGCCCCTGCGGGATGACATCGGTCGGTTCATCCGTAAGTGCTCAATTTCAAACCGCTAGCGGGAATACCGGGGCTCTACCCCTTGAAAAGAGCCGGTCTTACAGTTTAGTCTGCCCTTCTGCTATGACTGCCGTCATTTAGTAGCGATCTGCAAGGTTGAATCGCGTGTAGTGCGCGCGCGGCGCTCGTGCCTTGTGCTGTCTCGAAAAAAGCTCTATCAAAATCAGAAAGGATCTTCCCATGCAATTCGTGGATCAGGCACTCGCGCGCCGTTTCGAGTCGTGCGAGGAAATGCCGCAGGTGTTGTACGCGCGCCTGTTTCAAAAGACGCGGCCCGAGATGAATGCCTCGGAGGAAGAAGTCTGTGGCGGCCACATGATCTTTGCTGGCCTCGGTTCCCCTATCGGACGGGCCACCGGGGTTGGACTGGATCGAGCGTTCACCGCAGCCGACCTCGATCGCGTCGAACAGTTTTATCGTGCGCATCAGGCTCCCGCGCAAGTGGACTTATGTCCCATGCACCGGCCGGAAGTGTTTGAGCTGTTCAAAGATCGGGGGTATGCGATCGCGGAACTCAACAACGTGCTGTTCCGCCGACTCGACGTCGAGGAGGAATTTCCCACGCCTCCGTCGGGCTGCGAGATTCGACGGAGTCTGATGGACGAAGCCGAGGCAGCGGGCGCGATTGTGGAGAGTGCATTCTTTCCCGACGGCGCGCCCGAGGCGTTTCGCGGCCTGATCACGCCCTTTTACCAGATGGACCGCGCGCTGGCATTCGTTGCCAGCATCGCGGGGAAGTTAGTGGCTTGCGGGACCGGGCTGGTGATTCCAGAGCACAGAGTCTTTGCCTTGTGCGGCGCAGGTACGCTGGCCAAGTTTCGCGGCCGGGGGTTGCAGACCGCATTGTTGCGAGCTCGCGTGGCGGCTGCCGTCGAGGCCGGATGCGAGTACGCGGTCGTCGTCACCCAGGGAGGCACCATCTCGCAGCGCAACGCCGAGCGCTTGGGCTTTCGCGTTGCCTACAGTAAAGTCACGGTGATCAAGCAGTTGTAATCGTAGGATCTTCGTAGCGCCGGCGTCCCGCCGGCCGTCCCGAGGTCGTCTCGACCTCGACGTCGGCGGCGCTCCGCAAAGCCGCGTCGCATCCGCGCCAGCACCCATTGCATATTAGAGCTCAGAACGCTACGCCGTTTGCTGTATCTCGCTAAAGAGTGGACGATCATCCTGGACGTCCCACGGATCAAGATGCTACCAGGAGAACGTGAGCGCGAGGCCGTGATTGAAGGACCCGAGCTTGGCCTCCTGACGGATTACATCGGCAAAGCGCATCCCACAAGCCTCATGCGTCACATTCTGCCCTTCCTGGTAGATACCGGCCTTCGCATCTCCGAAGCGTGCGGGCTGCTGAGAGAGAATGTCCGCTTCAATGCTTCAATGACGGTCAGCTTGTGTTCATTCGGATCGCCAAAGGTAAGTCGAAGTACGCCAAGCAAGAGATTCCCCTCACCTTTCGTGCTGTCGCATTGTCTGCCTCAATCTGGCTGTTCCCTTCGTATTCACATCAAAGGGCGGACGTAGGCCGCTGACTCGGCATTATCCAGGCGAACAGTTCCCCACGATCCGTGACGCTGTGAACCTTGGCCCTGGTTACGGTCTGCACAGCACACGTCACACTCTCTGCACTCGGCTGGGGAAGGCTGGGGCAGACGCCTTCACGATCCAGAAACTTGCGGGCCATAGTAGCATCACAATCTCCCGGCGACACGTTCACGCGGACAGGGAAATCAAGCAATCAGCGGTACGGCAGCTAGATGCGCTAAACGTTCCCAAACCACAACCGAGCAGTGATACCATAAAAGAAATTTGAGCGGGGATGGCGGAATTGGCAGACGCACTAGCCTTAGGAGCTAGCGCCGAAAGGCGTGCAGGTTCAAGTCCTGTTCCCCGCACCATTCAATGTCCTCCGAGTGACTGGCCTGCTGATGACGGCTGGCTGAGGCCAGGCTTGGAAATCGCATTCGCGATTCCCACATCTACGGACCAGCGGCTAATACTTCGGAGTTGATGATTTCTAATGATTTCTGCAAGTCTGCTGGCGAACTATTTATCTCATTTTTCGCTTGCGAGAAAGCGGCGTGCCATACATTCCGGTTTGGCGGTGATCCAGGAGCTATGGCGTCCGTCGGAAGTAAAGCCCACTGCCGCCATTGGTGTTGGCGATTCCGCGCTTTAGTCATTATGGCCCGTGAAACGAGAATTTTGTTCTCGTTGTAACCACGTTGTAACGTCCAGTTGCAGCATCCGGGTGCGATGGAATATCAAGGGCGAAGCCCTTGGCTAGTTAGCGCGACCCAATCTAAAGTGTTCCGGAAGCAAACCCCACAACAACCCAGTTCCCTATAGTTACCTGCGCCGGAACTTCCTTGCTACAGCACGCGCGATTGTGGCGGGATGAGTCGCCAAAATGGAGATTTGCCCCAGTATGGTTTGCGGCTCGTGGAAACACCGAGTTGTCTCAACACAGTCCCGCGATCGTAATAGATCTTTTCCCCGGCAAGACGGTCATCGTCGTCGAAGGCGTACACACCGCAGAGCGGGAACTCGATTCGTCGCCCCGTCGCCGGAAGACCACGCCACCAGCCGAGGTGCGTACCCCGAACCACGACTTCAACGAGAATGGCGTCGTTCGTGACATGTTGGCGTTGGACTTCGATCTCCAAGTCCGGCAGCGCCTTCATTAGCTGCTCGTAAAACATCCGGACTCCATTCCGACCCTCATGATGTTCCCCCCAAGCTTCATCATCGTACTGTGCAATATCCCCGAAGGTGCGGAGAACACCTTCAAGGTCATGCTCGTTCTCAAGGCGAATGTGGTGCTCAACCAGTGCGATGCGAGCCGACCATCTGTCTTTCGGAATGGATGCGCTTGCCACATTCACCTCCGGTTGAGTCGCAATATCAAACGAATACCCGGCTGCAAATACTAACAGCACATCGCAAGCATTAAAAGTGTTAGGACTCTTTGGTACTCTTTTGTAGTGTTCTAAGTTTAGGACACTACCGACTCTTTCCGTTTTAAGGCTCGTTGCGCAACGCCGAGCGAACTTTGTTCAGAAACGAACCTCGGGTGAACGGCTTTTCTAAAAAAGCAGTTTCCTGTACTAAATCGCCAATTAGAGAGAGTTGATCGCCCGTGTATCCCGACATGAACAATGCATGAAGCCTCGGATTGATTACTTTGGCTTCTTTGCTTCTTTCAGCAGTTCGACTCCGCTCTTTCCTGGCATGATGACATCCGTGATCAGGAGATCGATTTGGGCCTGCCCCCTGGAGTGAGACAAACAGTTAAGACACAATTCGAGGTTCGATGAAAATCCGTCGCAGAGTCAGCGGTTGACGCCATCCAGAAGGGCGCGTGTGACTATCTGGATAAGGCGCTCAATATGGAAAGACTCCGACGTCGGATCTCGGAGTTGCTATCCGAGGCTCAGGTTCGCAGTAGAACCCAGGAGCTTGAGCAAGAACTGCTGGACGCTTGTCAATTTGCCGGGATTGTTGGAGGTAGCGCGCTCATGCTGGATGTGTTTGCGAAACTTCGTAGAATCGCTCCGCACTTCCGAACTGTGATTGTAACCGGCCCTACCGGGACCGGGAAAGAACTCGTAGCTCGTGCCGTGCATCGCCTAAGCCCGGTGGGTTCAGGTCCGTTCGCAGTTTGTAACTGTTCGGCAATTGTCGGAACTTTAGTGGAAAGTGAGTTGTTTGGATACGTGCGGGGCGCCTTCACCGGGGCGACACAGGACAAGATCGGCGTGTTTGAGTACGGGAATCGCGGAACCGTCCTTCTGGATGAGATAGGCGAGGTCTCGCTAACAGCGCAGAGTAAATTGCTCCGTGTTTTGCAAAGTCAGGAGATACAGCGGATCGGCTCTCCGATTCCGAGAGTGATCGACATCCGGGTCATAGCCGCCACCAACCGCAACCTCCGATCGATGGTCAAAGAGGGGAAGTTTCGGGAAGACCTGTATTACCGGCGGGCGATGGTCGAGATTCCGTTAACTCGCCTGACGGACAGACGAGAGGATTTGCCCCTCCTGGAACGGCATTGGCTGGAAAGATTTGCAGCTGAATACAAGAAACCGGGAATAACGCGTCGGGCACAAACGAGGATGGCGATCTATTCATGGCCCGTCAACATCCGCGAGCTTGAGAATGTCATTGGCAATGCTTGCATGATGGTGATGGAAAAGTGATTGACATCCGGGATCTGCCTGAGCCCGTGCGGGGTCAGTCAGAGGATGTGGCTGGAGAGGATGAGATTATGATGTCCCTGCAAGAATTGCAAAAACGCCACGTGATGCGTGTTTTGGAACATGTAGGTGGGAATAAGTCTCAGGCCGCCGAAAGGTTAGGGATATCGCGCGCCACCATTTACCAATTGTTGGCAGACGCGAAGGCCGAAACAGAAATTGCAATTCTCGGGCGAAATGAAAAGTGAGCGAACCTCAGTTCATCTCCTAAATGAATCGAAAGATGGAGGAGGAAGATACGTCTGGCAACTTGTCAATAAGCTTATTGCTTTCAGTTACATACTCTTATATCGTTCTCTGTTTTTCCGGTTTTAAGTCCGCTGCTTCTACCAATTCCGCCACTTTCGCAACGCTAATGGCGGTCGCGGGAGGGACTTCCCTTGAACATCGCCCGGCAGGTCGTCAAAGCCGGGTAACCGGCGCAGCGTTGGCAGTCGCAGACCCGCTTGATGGGCAGAACCATACGCCGCTGCAGTTGCTACGCTTCCGCTGTGCCCCAGCTCGCAACCCCGCAGACTTTTACTGAACCGCGTTCAGTCCCTGATAAATGAACATGCCCAGCAGCACCAGCAGCAGTACACCGGAGCCGGCGCCGAATACCCACACCGGCTTCGTGAGCCGGTCTACTCTCACCAGCAATTCGGTCTGCTCTTGCTGCATGTGTGAATTCGCGTCGTCCAGATACAACTGCTCATCCTCATGCATTGTGAGCGTGCTGCGATAGATCAGGAGGATGATCAGTCCGATGGTGAAAACACCCCATACCGCAGCGAGCCCAAGGAGCAAAGGAGTCCACGTCCAGGTCATAGCCACACCTCGACAGATTGCGAGCCTGTTAGGCAACTCTGGAAATTCCAAAATGCAGCGACCATCTACCACATTTGAAATTCTGCAGCGCCTTAACGGAAATTATTATAGACCCACATGGCAAGCCCTGCCGGAGGAAATTCGTTGGCTAGGGTATCCAGCTTTGTCCAGCCTTGGGCTGTCGCAGATGGCGACCCTAACGGCTCGGACAGCATCCAACTAGTTGAGGCCACGGGCTTAGTGGTTGGACCACATGCGATTGTGGCTGTCACAGCCCTCCTCGTCTGATATAATTTTATAATTCCAGGGCCAAGGAGATATAAATGGCTACGACTACCGTCCCCGAAGTTACAACCAACATTCCTGAAGTCAAGAAAGCCGCGCCAGTGACGCTGACGCCGAGCGCTGTTTCCAAAGTGAGAGAGATTATGGGTCAGCAGAATCCTGTGCCAGCCGGCCTGCGAATCGGTGTGGTGGGTGGCGGCTGCTCCGGTTTCTCGTATTCCATGCAGTTTGAAAACGCCGCCGGCATGATGGACAAGACCTTCGAAATGGACGGACTGAAGGTGTTCGTCGACGCGACTTCCGTGATGTACCTGAACGGGTGCATGGTCGATTACGTCGAGACTCTGGAAGGCGCCGGCTTTAAGTTCGAGAATCCGAACGTAAAGAGCACCTGCGGCTGCGGATCGTCCTTCAGCGTCTAGATTCGTTTGATTCGTTCCGCGAGGATTTGTGCGGCAAGCAGCAAGACGGCCTCATCTCAGGATGAGGCCGTCTGTTTTCCCCCGAAGAGCAGAAACGCACGATTACTGTGGCTGCGGCGGATTCGCTGGCGGCGGCTGAGGTGTTGTAGGTCCCCCCATCAAACCGGGATTGTTGTTGCCGAAGCCCGTCGGCTGTCCGAACGAACTGCCGTTCGTATTCGAGTTCCCGGGTTGCCCGTTCAAGGGCTGGGTTGCGATCTGCAGCAGAGGCTGATTGGGCGTCGACAGCAGTCCACCCCGGTCGGTGGTGGGGTCGTACACGAACTGCCACTCGTTGTACTTCCGCTTGTGGTTGAACTCACGAATCGTTGTGTCCTTGCTGGCGCTGGCCACGCCTACAATTGGACCCCCGCCAAACACCTGTTGTGTACTGGAGGTGGCATCTCCCGGTGCTGTGCCCGGGGACCCGGAAACTGCTTGAGATGATGGATCCGATCCTGCGGCCGCATTCGTCCCCGGCTGAGCCGAAGGTGTTTGGGAGTTGTTCGAACTCGCTCCGAATGCGCTGTTCGAGTTTCCGCCGAAGGACGACGACTGCGAGAAAACGCCTGAACTGTTTACTCCGGAAGCGCCAAATGCGGATCCAGAATTACCCCCAAATCCAGAGCCGCCAAATGCTGAACTGCTTGCCCCGGAACCGTTCAACTGTCCTACGGTATTTGCGCCCGCTATAGGAGTGCTACCCAAACTGCCGGAAAGCGACACTCCAGGATCGCCATAGTGCAGCAGTTTGAAATCTTTCCCCGTCACCGGATCTTTGTAGTGTTTGCGCAAGTAGCGCAAGTTGTTCGTGTTGTCGAGATCCTCGAGTCGCGTCGGATAACGCCCGAATTTCTTGTAGTAGTTGCGAATGGCGCGTGAGTATTGCACTCCGCGATGGATCATTTCCTGTTCCCGGTCACGCTGAAGGTCAAATTTAATCGGAACAGCAACCGTAAGGGCGACGATGCTCATGAGGGCAACTATCAGAAGTAGTGTGAGCAGAATATAGCCGTCTTCCCTTCGGCGATGAAGCCGGCGTCGTAAATGACGGGTTGAGGAAAATAAAACCATCGGAATTGCGCAATTATGAATAAGCATCGTCTAATAACAATTTAGAGCGGCGAAGAGCTGTTCCCATTGCTAAATCGCTAAATGGCTCAGTTGCAGGATGTCTTTTCCCTAACCCTGGACCCTAGCCCTGGGTCAGCGGAATGCTTTGCGGCGGACCGCTTCCCACTACGTCCTGAATATCCACCGAGCCCGGAGAAATTCGCACCACTTTGTACCGCCGGTCGATAATCTCACCTTCTCCGGCAATGAAAACGTCTTCCCCCTTGGAAAGGAAAACCTTCTTCGGTTCTCCCGGCTGATTCGCGAATCCAAAAAACTTCAGGGGAATCGGAGGTTGCGCAGCCAGTGCGGGCGGCGTCCACCCCGGATCTTTCTTAGGATCTGTCTGGCCCGGAGCCAGCGGCGTGGGAATTACCGCCTCGGCCTGGGATACAAAGATGTTTCTTCCCGACCCTTCATACTTGATCTGTTCAGTGGCGGCCAGTTGCTGCAGGTGCAGCGTAGGATCGAGGCTCTGCGGCGCGTGCTCCTTTTTCCCTGACCCCGAAACACGGCGCCCAACGGCGTGCGCGAGCGTGCTAGGCGGCAACGCCAGTGGCCCAGTACTCGTCGCGGTGGAAGCGATGGTCGACGATGATGGGATGAACTGGTAGGCCACCGCCAATAGCGCCACCGCTCCCAGCACCGCCGCCAAAATCGTGTTCCTCCGGTTTTCGGTTCCCAGTTTCACTGCGTTCCCGCCCTCGAATATGTTTCGAGTTTCATTTGTAGCTTGATAGGGCCGGTCTGTTCGCCGCCGAGTTCGATAGCGCTGATGATAAAGAGCATGTCATCGCGTTCCAGAGCATTGATGAACTTTGCCAATGCGATGTAGTTTCCGGAGAGATCGGCGTCGATCTCAACGGGCTGCAATCGGCCAACTTCAGCTTCCCCGGCCTTGTACTTGGCCTGATTTATCGTTACCCCGTTAGCGACCGCAAGCTTTCCCAATTGAACCAGAATCTGGGAATCCCTTGTAGGGAGACGCTTCTTATAAAAATCGGCGATCTGCCCGTTCGCGGTACGCACCTTTTCCGGCAGATTGCTGAGCGGCTCCACCTGGCGGGTCTTCGTCTGTAATTCGCCCCACAGTTGAGTGAGTGCCAGCCGCCGTGATTCGGTCGACCCCACCAGAGGCGAAAGCAACACTATTACTGTAACGATATCCACCGCTACCAGCACCGCCAGGGCGGTCTTCATGTTTTTCCGGGTTTGACGTAGGTCTGGCATCAGAGCCCGCTGCGCTTGCTGGTTTCCGACTTCGTGACCGGTATTGGAATTACCTCGGGAACGTAAGTCGCGATGATGTTGAACTGAAACGGATCTGAACTGGTGGAAGGCCTGAAGCTCTCAGTTACAATATGGGTCTGCGAAAACCGTCTTGAATCCTCCATGCGTCGGGCCAATTCCAAGCCGCGGTCGCGCGAATCGCCCGCGACGGACAGTTTCAACCGGAGTTGATTGTCCTCGTCCAGTTCAGGCTGAATCGCAACTAGGTGGACTCTCGGCGGCATCACTTTTTCCAGATCTTCCAGAACCCGCGTCCACGAAAATGATTTTCGCTCGATCAACTCGTTGAGAAATTGCGATTGATCCCGCGTGGATCGATTCTCCGGTCGGTTCAAGAATTGTTCGGCTTGCTGGCGCTTCAGGTCGCGCTGCGCGATACTGGCTTTCAACGCGGCGATGCGGGCATGATCGCGCCGCGCCGCGAACCAACCTGAGACGGTGATCGTGAGCAATGCCAGGGTCAGGATAGCCACGGCCGCAAGCGCGGTTCCCCAACGCATCCAGAATTGCCGCGCATCTTCGTAGGGCTGGCTGGCGAGATTGATATCGAGACGCATCGCTTAAAATCCTACTTGCTCCAGAACCTAAAATCACACTCCAAAAACAGCTAAGAAATCAGCGCACCCACCACTCCCGCCATTCGCCACCGCGGTACCGAGCCTCCGGTGCTGACGCCCAACTGCGCCGCACTGACCAGTTCCTGCACGTCGGCGCCGGTTTGGGCGCGCAATGCTGGCGCCGCGCTGCCGGTGTCGGATAGACCCGCAACAAATATCTTCTCGATATTCAGATGATAAGTGTCCTGAAAGAAAACGACGGACGGGTAAACGTCCTCGGCTAACTGCTCGCCGGTGATGGTTACACCACGCATATTTTCCAGCGTGCGAAAAAGCTGCAATTGGTCCGCATTGAGGATCGCGATACTTGTGGTCCGGGCATCCACCTTTACCACCAGTGTAGGCCGCTGCCCTTCGGCCGCACCCAGCGCAGCCAGCATGGATGGCACCATCACGCCTGGGCTGAAACCTGCCTCACGGAAGGCAATCTCATAGTCCTCGAGCACGCTGGCCAATGCGACCGCTGCCACCACACGAACGCCTTCCGAAGTCTTCTGAGCGTGGTAAGAGACTCTAGCCTTTTCTACGTCAAACGGCAGAGATTTCTTCATCCGAAATCGCACTACGCCTGAGGCTTCCTCGGAGTCGGATGGCAGTGTATCGAATTCGAGGAGCACCACGCGCACCGCCGCGTCAGGGACCACGGCAATTACATCGTGCGAACGCCCGGCCACGCTGCTGAGGGCCGCTTGCACGGCTTGGCGAACCGCGTCGCGCTGCCGCAGGTTGCCCTCCACCAGGTCCGGAACCACGCTGCCCGGCGCCAGTTCGCGGGCTGCGCAAGCCTCCAGAGTCCGGCCATCCTCACCGAGCCTGCCCACGAGCACGCGGTCCGCGGCAATCTCGCACGCCAGTTTAGGTTTTGCCGGATTGTTTCCAGAACTCATTTGCCCCGCTCACTCTCTTCACGATTCACACGTCTACAATTCAAACGCCAAGCTCCGCGAAATGCAATAGCTGGAAGGGAACTTCGGCAGTGACAAGTGGACAGTGGCCATCACTTCGAAACTAAACGAAACGGCCGCGAATCATTGATCGATCATTGTTCAATGTTCATTATTCATTGTTCACTTCACTTACCGCATAGCCTCGATGAAGGTGACCTTATTGATCTCTTTCAAAGTGGTCAGGCCGAGCCGAACCTTATCCAGCGCCGACTCTCGCAGGAATCGCATTCCTTCCTCCCGTGCGGCGCGCCGGATCTCCGAGGTCGGCTTCTTGGCCAGAATCATCTCCCGAATCCGATCGCTTAAATCCAGCAACTCATGAATAGCGGTTCGCCCGCGGAACCCGGTTCCCGCGCACTCGATGCATCCCGGGCCTTCATACAGCGGTACCTTCGACCACTGCGCCGCATCAAGTCCGCTGGCCTCTAGCACGTCTGGAGAATAATTCACTGGCGTTCTACAGGATTCGCAGATCAACCGCACCAAGCGCTGCGCCAGAATGCAATTCAGCGCGGAAACGAAGTTGTAGGGCTCGACGCCCATGTTCAGGAAACGCCCAATGACGTCCACCACATTGTTGGCGTGAACCGTAGTAAAAACCAAGTGGCCCGTAAGCGCGGATTGAATAGCGATCTGCGCTGTCTCCGTGTCGCGGATTTCGCCGACCATGATTTTGTCCGGGTCATGGCGCAGAATCGAGCGCAAGCCGCGGGCGAAGGTCAAACCTTTTTTCTCGTTGACTGGAATCTGGGTGATGCCGCGAAGCTGGTACTCGACCGGATCTTCGATGGTGATGATCTTGTCTTCGTCAGTCTTGATCTCATTCACCGCGGCATAGAGCGTCGTGGTTTTGCCGCTGCCCGTCGGGCCCGTCACCAGCACCATGCCATAAGGTTCTTTAATATAGCGGCGGAACTTGCGCAGGTCGTCTTCGTCAAAGCCCACCACGTCGAGCGTCAGCGTGCGGAACTTCTCGCTCATCGATTCTTTGTCGAGCACGCGCAGCACGGCATCTTCCCCGTGAATCGACGGCATGATCGAAACCCGGAAGTCGATGGCGCGCCCGTTATACTTCACCCGGAAGCGTCCGTCCTGCGGGACGCGACGCTCGGAAATATCCAGTTCGCTCATCACCTTGATGCGCGAGATCACAGTCGAATGATGTTCTTTCCCGATCGGCGGCATGGCCTGCGTCAGCACACCGTCGATGCGGAACTTGATCACCACCGAGTCGTCGCGGGTCTCAATATGAATGTCGGAAGCTCGTCGCTGCAGCGCGGTAAAAATTGTGGTATCCACGAGGCGGATAATCGGACTCGTATCCCCCGCCGCCGTCAGCTTGTCGATGGTCAGAGTCTCTTCGGCGCCGGTGTTCTCATCTTCGCGAATAATCTGGAAGCCTTCGCTGGCCTCTTCCAGAACCCGCTGCGATTGCTCCGTCTTCTTGAGGATGTCGTCAATCTGCTTCAGCGTGGCGACTTTGGTTACGATCCGCTTCTGCAGCAGCAGGCTGATCTCATCGATCATCATGAGCTGGCTCGGATCGGCGATCGCGATCGCCAGCTTGCCGTCCGCAGTCTCTTCCAGCGGAACAAATTTGTAGCGGAACATTAACTCGGGGGAGAACTTCTTGAACAGCTCATGATGAAGCTGGAAGTCAGCGAGATCGACAAACTCGCAGCGATAGCGCCGCGCCACGTCCTGAGCGCGCTCCAGGTCGGTGATCGGATTGCCCGTCGTCACCACCTGCCCGCCATTCTCACCGTGCACAAAAAGTGATTTCTTTTCCGCCATCGCCATTTCTCACTGCTCCACTTTCATGCCAGTTCCCAAATCAGTGGACTCCCAGAGTGAAGATCGGCAAATACAGCGAAATCAACACTCCACCCACAAATACCGCCATGATCATTAGAATCAGCGGCTCGATCAGTGCCATGGACGCATTCAAAGCCGTCTGTACGTCCTCTTCGTAGAACTCCGCTACGGAGTTCAGCATTGCCGGCAATGCCCCCGTAGACTCGCCCACCTCCAGCATCTCCACCGCGAGGTCGGGAAATATACCCTGTTCCTCCAGACTGTTCGCCAGCCCTTGCCCTTCCCGAACTCTCGTGCTCGCTCGCATGACCCCCTTCAGAATGCGGCGGCTGGTCATCGAACTGCCCGCCGTCTCCATCGACGGAACCAGTGGCAACCCGCCCTGCAGCAGCGTCGAAAGCATCCGAGAAAACGTCGCCACCTGGTGTTTCAGCCGGATATCCCCCAGCAAGGGCAGACCCAAAATGACCCGGTCGATCTGATCGGCACCGCGATCTGTCTTCCGCCATTGCCAAAAAATAAATCCCGCCAGACCGAATCCCACCACCAGGAACGGAAAGTATTTCTGCGCGTTCTGGCCTACCGCCAGCATAAACAGTGTGATGGCCGGCAGTTTCGCATCGAGACTTTCAAACAGCTCCGCAAACTTCGGCACCACATAGGTGAACAGAAACATCACCATGATCGTCACCACGGTCACGAGCAGCGTGGGATAAATCAGGGATACGAAAAGTTTCTTGCGGAACGTCATCGCCAGTCGCTGGAAGGTGATGTACCGGGTCAATACTTCGTCGATATTTCCGCTCTTTTCGCCCGCCATCAGCGTGGTGGTGTAAATCTTGGGAACCATGCTGTGGGTGGCAAAGGCATCGGAAAGCAGCTCTCCGCCCTTCACCCGCTCCCGCACATTCTCCAGAATCTGCTGCAGATTGCGGTCTCTCTGCCGCTTGATCAGCAAATCGAGCGAGTTCAAAATCGGCAATCCTGCCTTGAGCAGCGTTAGGAACTGCTGGTTAAATACCAGAAACGAACTCTGCTTCAGCTTGCGCCCGCGGCGTAACGAAAACCCGCCGGATAGCACCCCCTGCGGCTTCACCCAGTAGACGAGGTATCCCTGCGAGGCAAAGCGGTCGCGCACCTCGGCCACCGAATAGCCCTGCTCCACCTGCTGGTGCATCCGCCCCCGCTCGTCCGCGAGTTTTACGACAAACTCCGCCATTTACTTGGATTTCACTTCCCGCCCGGGTGGCAACCCTCTCGGCTCAGTCTAACATTCCGGCTTACTATCTCAATCGCCGATCGTTCCAACTCCCCGCATTTCAAGTATCGCAGGTAACCGCACCTAAGGCCCCGCCTCACCCTGGACTGTCTCCGTCCCAGCCGGCGGTCTAAACTTAAACTTCCCATCGGGGATCGCCGCGTTCTCCCTCTGGTCGCTGAATCGATACTCTGTCGTGGACCCATCGACCTCGTCGATTATGATCCGCGCAATCCGATGCTCCGGCGTGATTTCCACCAAAATCTCGCTTACCCGATCGGCCATAGCCTGCGGCACCCCCCGCAACACCACGTCCCCCGCAGCCAGCGGAGCCACGTCTGGTGCCAGCGACAGCCCCTGCAACTCCTTCTCCAGCCTGCTCTTGCCTAGCAAAAATGCAAGTGGAGAGCGAATATCGTCCAGTTTCCGCGCTTCAGTCTTGCGCGCCTGCCGGTCGTCTGGGACGTAAAACCACGCATCTCTCCCATCGCTCACAAAGAGCTTCTCCCTGGGAGAACGGTATTCCCACCGCATCTTGCCAGGTTTTTTTAGCCCGCCCTTGGCGAGCCAGAGGGTCCCCGCCTCGGTCCGCTCCATCCCCGATCCGCGATAAACTTCCGTAAACTCCGCCTGCAGGCTCCGCAGGTGGTCGTAGTGCTGGTCCACAGCCTGAGCGATGGAATGGACATCTTCAGCCCCAGCACCGGCGGACAACATGACGCCAACGCCAACCACCAGCATCGCTGCGGAAAGTTTCATTCTTGCAATTCTACCTTTCATTTCTTGGGGATACAGAGAACCTTTCTCCGGCATCATGCCAGCTTGGGACGTCTAGCCGCAAAGCGAGGACGGTCATTCAGCGCGAAACATACATTGCAAACTGATGTGTTCCTCGTATCTTCTCCAGGCTGGCACTCTCGGCAAGTACATGCTGCAGAAGCGGATTGTGGTAGAGCACATAAACTTTCCGCGGATGCATTCGCAAACTCTGCTCCAGATTCGCCAGTACGCGCCTCAATCCAGACTCGGGAAAGGGATTAAAGAGAAACAGCACGACGGGCTCAACCGGAAAAGCAAACTCACATGCATCCCCGCAAATCAACTCGATCGCGAAACAGCTCTGTGACTTATTTTGATATTTGCCGAGATTCTCCTGTGCCGCGCGACTCAACGCTGGCAAGAGTTCCACACCAACGATGCGCCGAAAAGGATAATCGGAAGCCATCAACAGGGTTCGTCCCTTACCCGATCCGAGATCGATGAAGGCGAAGTCGCGAAAGTCGAAACAAGCCTGCGCACACAGCGCTGCGATCATTTCGTGGAATAAAACGGATTCAGTCGGCTGATAAGGAGAATGGAAAATTCCCAGTAAACGATCCCGCCAGGAAACCGCGGCGCTGGTGGTGTTGACGCGGTGATCCCAATCGTATTCAGCGTCACCGTAGCGCTGCCGGCGCCGTTCCGGAGTCGAGTCACGGAGGAACCCAACCAGAGCACTCAGCAGTTGCCCCGTAGCCGCCAGGCGTCCCTGGCGGGCCGCAATGTCGTTCCACCAACGCCGCGCCGAGCGCGACACGCTGATTGGTGGTGAGGAAGCAGCTTCGATCTCGTCCATGCTTCGCCATGATAAGCGAAAAGAGATCGCTTACTGCTGGCTATGGAATTTCGGCTGCGGCTTGTATCCCGGAGGAAGGCCTTCCGTGGCAAACGGGAAATCATCGGGCACGCGCACTTCGACGCGGCCTTCTGGCGTGAGTTTGTAGGGATGTCCATCAGGATCGACAGGGATTCCTCGCAATCGCTCGGCACTCGCAAGTTCTGACATGTTCGCCGGCAATCGTCCCGTGCGCTGGCCAAAGCGCGTCACCGCTTCCTGCAGGTGCGTGACGTCTTCATCGACGCGTAGCGCGCGCAGGTGCTCAACCGCATTCTGGCGAATCAATCGGTCCTGGCTGTTTTGATACGTTGCGGACCACATCATCCGAGCCGTATCGAACTCGCCCCCGTGCTCCGCCATTTGCGCCGCCAGTACCCGCAGGAACGGATGCGCATTCGCTACCTTGGATCCCCGGTCGAATGCGACGGCTGCTTCCCTGTAGTCGTTGAGATTCATGTAGTAGACAAAGCCCAGATCGTAGTAGAGCTTCCAGTTGTTGGGATTGTTCTGAATGCCATATTCCATCAACTGAATCGCGCGCTCGGGTTGTCCCGCCCCTTCCGGCGGGGGCGGAGCCAAAAAGCTAGCTCCAAATTGATAAGCCACAACCAGTTGAGGATCGAGGTGCGTCGTTATGTCGAGCAAGGGATAGAGGAGGTTGTAGCTTTTCGCGACGGCCTGGTGCCGTCCGCCGAAATACTGCACAGCGCGCGTCCAATAGATATCGGCAAGAAGGCCGTTGTAACCCAGGCTGGCGCGCTTGAGCACCTTGGGCGAACTTAGGTATAGCACTTCTTCGAGGGTGGCTTGCGGACGAAGTTCGTCGATGCGACGAAGCATTACGGCGCTGGCTGCCAGAAAAATGACGACACACGCGCCGGCGAGGATCGATACTTTGCGGCGCTGCTTCATTTCAGATTCCGATGTTCGAAGATGAGTACCGCGGCGCTCAGGGCCATTGCCGCGTAGAAAAATGCGTACAGCGTATTGTGCCAGATAAGTTGTCCCGCAACCGGCTGTTCATGAGCGATTGAGCTGACTACATTGAAGGCGGAAAAATTCGGTACCAGGTAGGCCGCGCCAGTCACTAGCCAGCGCGTAAATCCATGTGCCATGCCAGCGAATCCGCGCAGGTCTTCGGCGAAGCTGCCAATCACGAACAGGGAGAAAGCGAACACTGCGGAAAGCAAGGGTGAAGAAAACGACGAGAACAGCAAGGCCAACGAGCAAATGATCAGGAATTCGAGAATGATGAAATAGAGAGCAACCAGTATGAGCGCGTCCGCGCGGACGAATTTATGCGATACGTAAAACAACGCGGCAAAGACGCCGATGGCCATGAAGAAAGTATTCACCACCAGCGTGCCTGCAAGTCCAAAGAACTTCCCGATGATGAACTCCCACCTGCGAACCGGGCGAGAGAGGACGGTATAGAGTGTACGTTTTTCGATCTCCTTTGAAACCAGGCCGATACCGATGAATATGGCGATCACAATCCCGAACAAAGAAACCGCGGTAAGTCCAAGATTGATGACGACCAATTTTTCGATGTCGATGGAAATCTGGCCTACCAGGATCGCTGCTCCGGAAAGCAGCACGGCGAATGCAATAAGGTTGTAGAGCACACGATCCCGCACCGCTTCGCGAAAGGTGTTGGACGCAATGTGGACGACACGCGCTTTCATTTTGTTCTCCTCATGCGATGGCTTCATACGTTGGCTTCATACGCTTGTCCTAGCCATAGTTTCGGCGCGGCGCAGCTTCTCCACGAAATAAGCTTCGAGCGAAGTGCGCACGGGCGTGATCGCAATCAAATGCATGCGCTCGCGACGCAACCCATCGATGGCCGCATCCTGCTGAGTTTCGTCGACGATGGCTCGGACCGTATCTCCGGTGACGTGGCATTCGGCTCCCAGAGCCTTGATCGAGGCAGGCACTTGCGAACCCCGCCAGATCACTTCGACTTTGCTCTGAACGCTGGAGGTCAAATCAGCAACCGCGCCGATCCCGCGAAGTTCCCCTTTGTGAATGATAGCGACGCGGTCGCAGAGCGCCTCGGCATCAGAAAGAATGTGGGTGGAAAAGAACACCGTTCTGCCTTCGTGTTTGAGCTGCTCCATGAGGTCCCGCACTTCGCGCCGGCCCATAGGGTCAAGCCCTGACATAGGCTCGTCGAAGAATACGAGTTTGGGATCATGCAGAATGGCTTGCGCAATTCCAACCCGTTGCAACATCCCTTTGGAAAACTTCCGCAACTGCACGCCCTTCACATCTGGCAGGCCGACACGCTGCAGTGTGGATTCAACGCGCCGTGAACGCTCTTTCGCGGCAACACCCGAGAGCTGAGCGTAGTAGTTGAGAAGCTCGTGTGCGGTCAGGTGATCGTAGAAATAGGGTTGCTCGGGAAGAAATCCAATTTGCGCCTTTACTTCCGGATCGGTCCAATCGCGGCCCAGAAGGCGCGCCGATCCGGAGGTTGGGAAGACCAATCCCATGAGCAGCTTCAGCGTCGTAGTCTTGCCAGCGCCGTTGGGGCCGAGGAATCCGAAAATCTCGCCATCTTCCACCGTGAGACGCAGGGGACTGAGGGCGCACTTCGGCCGCTTGCGCCAGAACCCGACCAGATAGGTTTTTTCCAAGCCAAGAATTTCGATCGCAGGCATTGGCACTCCAAAATCTTCGAACGGAAGAAATTAATCTGCCAAAAAATTATATGAAACGCGGCAACTTTTTTGAAGAGGGCAGGGGTTACGGTAGTACTGATTGCGGTGCGATTACCTCTGGCCAGGTACCCGGGTCATGAAGCGTTACCGGCCTTCCCATCTGATTTATGCGGCCTGCAGAGCGCATCTTAGATCAGCCGCGCTCCCTGTGCTAACCTTTCTCAGCTCTCCTTCTGCGGCTTTCCATGGATCCTTCACCCCAGGTCCGCATCGGCACCGCTGGCTGGTCCTACAAGGACTGGGACGGCATTTTTTATCCGTCAGGCATGCAGCGCAGCCGGCAGCATCCGCTTGAATACCTGGCACGCTTTTTCGATACCACCGAGATCAACACGTCGTTTTACGGACCGCTGAAGCCGGAACTGGCGAAACTTTGGTGTCGCAGAGTCGCAGCCGTGAACAAGAATTTCGTGTTCACCGCCAAGCTCTACCGGGCGTTCACGCATTCGCCGATTGCCGTGATGGAACCCACGTCAGCCGCGACCATTCGTCCCACCGACGAAGACGAATCCCGAACGCGCGAAGGACTCGACGCCATTGCCGGCGAAGCCCGATTGGGCGCGCTGCTCATTCAGTTTCCGGTGTCATTCAAGAACACTTCTTTGAACCGCGAATATCTCGATCGCTTGCTGCGGCAGTTCATCGAATATCCGCGCGTGGTAGAGGTGCGCCACTCCAGTTGGAACGATGCGGAAACTCTGGCCACCTTCTCGCAGCAGAATGTCGGCTTCTGCAACATCGACCAGCCTGTGCTGGGACGCTCGCTCACGCCCACCGAGCACGTCACTGGAGCAATTGGCTACGTCCGCCTGCATGGCCGCAACTACGCGCAGTGGTTCGATTCAGACAATCGAAACGATCGCTATAACTACTTGTACGACGAGGGCGAACTTACGGCCTGGAAGGAACGAGTCGAGAGCGTCTCCGAGCGTGCGCAAACCACCTATGTGATTACCAACAATCACTTCGAGAGCAAGGCGGGGGTGAACGCGCTGGAACTAAAGGCAATGATCAGCGGCAAGCGAGTGCTGGCTCCTCCCACGCTCATACAAAAATATCCTGAACTCAGGCGGGTAGCCGATCCGGCAGACGATTTCGGGGAAGATTTAAATCCGCAGTTGCCGCTGCGAGCTTGAGGTGCTCATCTTCCTTCACACCTCTCGCGTGGGATCCGCGTGGGATCGAAGACGGGCCAAGGCTCAGCAATTGGTTTGGGGCGTGGCTAACGGATACTCGCTTTTGCGCCCAGCGCCAGGTGATCCGACATGCGGCGCTTGTTGTAGCGGAGCGCTACATTCATAAATACATTCCCGAGACCGGTTTCAAAACATATCATCAGCGCCTCCACATCTTCGCTGGTCTTATCACCTTCGGAGGAAGTCAGCAACAGGGGTGGATGCACGCGGAAATGAAAGCCCTGATCGTTGAGCGCGCAGACGGCATTGCCCACGACCTGATTGGCAAGTTCGAAGATGGTTTCTCTTATAAGGCCATCGGACTCGGGCAATTCCGCGCCGGCATAGTGGCTGGCCACGCGCAATGCGGTTTGCGGCTCGAGATCCAGAATGATGCGGCCCTCGATGTCCCCGGTAAGCGCCACCATGCCGGCCACACCTTTGCGGCGATAAGCATTCTCTTCCATCGAGAGGTTGCCTACTTTGGTCGTACCCGAAAGGCCCTGCGACAACACGGCATCGGCTGAGTTGATGAAAGGCTGAATCAGCTCCATCTTCATGTGATTAGACCCCCGCGCCCGCCGCAGTGGCCACGGCGCCGTCTTCCCCCATCACATACTTGATGACTTCGTACAGCACTTCCGGCTTCACCGGCTTCTGTACGAAATGGCGCGCCCCGCGCTGCAAGGCGGCCACGATGTTTTCCTGGTAGCCCACCGAAGAGACCATGACGACACGAGCTTCGGGGTGCGCCTGAACAATCTTTTCGGCGGCCTCGATGCCCTCCATCTGCGGCATGGTGATATCCATGAGCACGATATCGGGATGCGTGCGATCAAACTCACTGATCGCGGTCAGGCCGTCCCCGGCCTCGGCTGCCACCTGCCCGCCAAAGGTTTCGATCATGCGGGCCAGATTCTTGCGCGCGAACACGGAATCGTCCACGATCAAGTAGCGAACCGGCTGCCCGTCCTTGCTGCGTTTTACTGGTGCAAACTGTTCCATAGCAATCTCCCTTTCCAATTTCATCATGGCGGTCTAAAGCCGGACAGATGACCGAAGTCACCAAACCGTCAGCAGTCTTGCCGGAAACTCATTTCAGCGGGCAGCGCGCAGAGCTTGTTCCGCCCCACCGCTGTTCCCATGGCCGCGAACGCACAGAGCCTGTAGTGTGGACGAAAGCCCCTCCAAGGCCACGACCCTGGTGGCGTATCCGCGTTCGATGGCGGCTTTGGGCATGCCGAACACCACACAGGACTCTTCGCTCTGCGCAATGGTCATACCGCCCGCTTTCTTGACCGCACCTAACCCTTGAGCTCCGTCATCGCCCATTCCGGTCATCAAAACAGCGATGCCGGAGCGGCCGAATTCCTGTGCCAGGCTGTGGAATAAAACATCTACGCTGGGACGGTGGCCGTTGACCGCCGCATCCTCATTGAGCACTACAACGTCCCCCATGGCCAGCCGTTTCACGGTCATGTGCCGGTCTCCCGGGCAAATCAGAACGCGCCCCGCCTGCAGCACGTCTCCTGATTGAGCTTCTTTCACTCGCAAGGCGCTCAACTCGTCGAGCCTGCGGGCAAACATTTCGGTGAAGCCCGACGGCATGTGCTGCACCACCAGAATCGTGCCCGGAAAGTCTGGTGGCTGTTGTGCCAGCAGGAACTCAAGGGCCTGCGGACCACCGGTGGAGATTCCGATTGCCACCGTCCTGGAAGGTACCGGCGCGAATTTCCCCGCCGCAATCTTTTCCGGTCGGGGTGGCATTCCGAGCAGCGTTCCGGGACGGACCACCTTGCAATCCGCAGCGGCCTTGATTTTCGCGATCAGCTCGCGTGCGGCATCCGCCATGTGCGTCCCAGCATCCTGCGGCTTGGTAACGAAATCGAAGGCGCCCAAACCCAGCGCCTTGAAAGTGATGGAAGCGCCTTCAATGGAATGCGAGCTGACCACAATCACCGGTAAGGGGTTCCGCCGCATGATCTCTTTTAGGGTATCGATACCATTCATGCCCGGCATCTGGAGATCGAGCGTGATCACGTTGGGCTTCAACTCTTCAATCTTTTTCAGGCAGAAGTTTCCATCCATAGCGGTGCCCACCACCTCGATGGATTGATCCGCCTCGAGCATCCGCGGGATGAGCTTTCGCATCAAGGCAGAATCATCCACCACCAGCACCCGCACCTTATTCACGCTCATGCCTGGCCTCCCGCGGCACTCAAAGTCAGGCGCGCCCGGTCGGCATGGTTTAGCAAGAGCCCAGAGTTGCTCAGTCCGGCCTTTTCGGGACTGGACCGCGAGACGTGTTCCACGACAGCGGGTAAATTCAGAATCAATACCACTTTTCCATCTCCTAGGATCGAAGCACCATTTACCAGGTCGGTCGAAAATGTCTGATCGTCCAAAGCCTTTATCACCAACTCCTCTTCTCCTTCCAAAGCATCGACGATCAGGCCATATTTCTTCTCCCCCACGGTGATCACCAGCACAAAGAGCTTGTTGGATTTTCGGTCACCCTCTACTGCGCCTCGGCGTCCCAGGCGCAGCAGGGGAAGCACCTGATTGCGCAATTGCAGAACTTCGTAATTATCGACCTGGTGTACGTCGGCTTCCGTGGTGCGGGCAATCTGGTTCACAGCATTCAACGGAATGGCATACAAGCGCTGTTCCACCCAGAACATCAGAGCCTTGATGATGGCCAGCGTGAGTGGCAGTTTAAGCCGGAAAGTTGTGCCCCGGCCGGGATGTGTTTCGATATGGATCGTAGCCTTAAGCCGGTGAAGAACGCTTTGCACCACATCCATTCCGACGCCCCGGCCGGAAACTTCCGTGACTACTTCTGCCGTACTGAATCCGGGCCGGAAGATGAGTTCGAGCGCCTCGGCGTCGCTCATACGGGACGCTTCCTCCGGGGTAATCAATCCCAGCTCGGTGCCCTTGGCGCGCATCTTCTGGGCATCGATGCCGCGCCCATCGTCGCTGATCTCGACCACAACCTGATTGCCCTGATGAAGAGCATGCAGCCGGATCTTTCCATGCGGCGGCTTGCCCAGGCTCCGGCGCAGCTCGGGCGGCTCAATGCCATGACTGACCGCGTTCCTCACCAGATGCGTGAGCGGCTCGGCGATGGCGTCGATAATACCTTTATCCAGGTCGGTCTCCTGTCCGCTGAGTTCCAGATCCACTTCCCGCTCGCACTGCCGAGCCACGTCGCGGACGATACGCGGAAAGCGCCGGAACAACTGATCCACTGGTACCATGCGAATCTTCATCACCGAGCGTTGCAGATCGTTCAACACCCGCGCCTGAAAGGCCATAGCATCGGCAAACTTGCCACGCAACGCCTCCTTGGGATAATGCTTCGAAAACTCATTCAACGCTTGTTGCAGCATTGACTTGCCGATGATGAGCTCACCCACCAGGTTCAGGACGTTGTCAATGCGTCCCGCATCCACCCGCAAGATGTTTTCTGGCGTCGCTGGCGTGGCAGGTTCTGACGTCGAAGTGTAGGCATCAAGCTGGGAGGATCTCGCCTCAAGGGTCGCCGCCGAGCTATGGCCGAGCGGAGCCTTGTTTGCCGGAGCCTTGCTTGCCGGAGTAGGGTTTGCCGGAGTAGTGTCGGCCGGAACAGTCGCTGCCAGAACCGCGCTCGTCGGCGCACCGACCGATGCTGGCAAGGCCGCTCTAACGGGCATGGCGGCATCGCCGAGTGTCGCAGAGGACTTCGCCGGCTTAGCCGCTGCGATCAAAATCACGCTGGCCTCGCCCGCAATGGTCGGAATGCGACTCTTGGCCGCAATCTGCTCCTCCGACTGGGAGCTGCCAACAACGAATTCCACCTGCTTGGTTGCGGCTGGGGAGTTTGCGTCGGGCCGCACCACCAGTATCTGACCGACCCGGCTGATCGCGTTCTGAATCAGTTGCCGCGCCGCGATCGGCATGGCACAGTGCGGGTCGATTTTCACCACGACATCGTAGAGTGCAAGACCGGCGGCCTGCGCCCGGGCCATGGCTTGCTTTTCGGAATCCGTCCAGTGTTTGCCAGGTTCCAGGATGGCCGCGGCGACTTTTTTCTTGCGGCGCAATTTCTTGGCAGCGGGCGCCGAGGTCAGTTCTTTGATTCGGTTGCGCAGTGGGTCGCTGGCCGGTATCGGGCCTCCGCTGTGATAGGCCGCAAGCATAGCGGCAAAAACATCAGCGGCTGCAAAGGCGATCTCCGCCAAAGCCCCGTGGGCGGCGGCTGTTTCCAGAGAGAGTGCGTCCTCAAACTGGTGCGCCAGTTCGCTCAACTCCCGCAGCCCGCAAGCCGCCGAGTCGCCCTTCAGAGTGTGCACCGTCCGCCGGATGGAACGTACAATCTCCTCATCGCCGGGATTTTTTTCCAGCTTCAGAGATTCTTCGTTCAGCGCCTGCAGCAGCTCCTGCGAGGTCTCAAAGAAAAGCTCCCGCAGTTCCGCTCCACGCTCGTCGGGTGAATCGCTCACTCTCGCACCTCAAGCCGTTGGTAAGCGGTACCACTGTCGCGATGCACCATCTGGAATTTATCGGTGAGGCCCAGCAGGCTTTCCGCATGGCCTACAAAGAGGTACCCGCCGGGATTCAAGCAGCGGTAAAACTTTTCCACCAGCCGTTTCTGTTCCGCCACGTCAAAGTACATCATCACGTTGCGGCAGAAGATCACGTCGTTGCGCTGCGGTAGATATTCCGTCTTCAGGTTATGAAAGTCGAAGTGAACCATCTCTTTCAACGCCTTCTTGACCGCATAGCGCTCGCCGACTTTATCGAAATAACGCAAACGGAATCCGTAATCCACGGTGCTCATCTGGTGATCGTTGTAGGCTCCTTCTTGCCCGGTGCGCAGCACCGTGTAACTGATATCGCTGGCCAGAATTTCCACCCGCCACGGAGGCGGAATCAGCGGCTTGGGTAGCGCTATCTCCACCGGCAGCGGATTGCGCAGGTAGTAATAAGCCAGAGAGTCCACTGACATCATGGCCAGGGTGTAGGCTTCCTGCCCGGTCGAGCATCCCGCGCTCCATATGCGAATGGAATATTCTCGGTGAGCCTGCTTATGCTTCAGCATTTCTTCCAAAACATGTTTCTGAAACAAGTCCAGCTGCGCCTTGTGCCGGAAGAAACTCGTCTCGTTTACGGTAAGATTTTCCACCAGCTTGGCCAGTTCCGCCTTGCCCTCATGGCTGATTAGCAGACGGTAATAGGCGTAGAACGAATCGACGTGGCACTCCTTCAACCGCCGTTGCAGGCGGTCCTGCAGGAAGTGCGTGCGGCGCTCGTCGAAGTGCATGCCGCACTCCTGATACACCAGCGCCTGCAGAAGCTTGAGTTCGGCTTCCGTCAAGATGGGAGCTGGTGCCGCTCCGGATGTGCTCATTGTGCTTCCTGTCCCTGGCGCCCGAAGCTCACTTCGCCTCCATGAAATACTTCATAATGCGCACCCGCATTCCTTCTTTTACTGCTTCTCTTACTTGGCCGCAGCTCCCCGCGCATCCGCCTTGGCTGCCTTGCTCTCTGCTTTCCCGCTCTCCTGCAGCAGGCTGGCCGGGGCCAGCAGCTTGGTCATGTCAAGCAAAACGATCAGACGGCCTCGAACTTTCCCCAATCCCGTGACACAGTTCAGCCCGCCTTCCTGAAAGACAGCTGGCGGCGCTTCAACATCTTCAATAGGAATCTTCACCACTTCGGAAGCCGAGTCGACGATGAGTCCAGCCAGCCTTCCGGAGTGCTCCACCACGAGGATCCGGTTCCGTTTCTTGAGTTCAACCTGCTTTTGACCAAAACGTTTGCGCAAATCCATGACCGAGACGATCTTTCCTCGCAGGTTAATCACGCCCTCCAGATAATCGGGCGCATCGGGGACGGCAGTGATCTCCGGCACGCGCACGATTTCATGCAACGAAGTAATCGGCACGCCATAGGTCTCGCGCCCGATCTGAAAGCCCACGATATGGAGTTCGCGACTCATCGTTGGTTCTGATATCTCCCGATCATGCGATTAGTAACGCGAGCCAGCGGTAGCCCGGCGCGCGTTCTGCGGCCTGTCATCGGACGGAGTGAGCCGCGGCGCTGAAGACTCGTCGAGCGCGAAGCGGTCCATAAACTCGAGCAATCCGCGGGACATCTTCGACATCTGCTCCGCCGATGCCGCCAGTTCGGTCGATCCCGAAGTCGACTGTTGCACCAGTTCGCGCATCCGCTCCATGGCTTTCACCACGGCCTGCGCTCCGGAAGCCTGCTCTTCCACCGCAGAGCTTATTTCGTGGGTAATTTCGTTCAGCCGCGTGGTTGCACGTGCGATCTGCGACGAGCCGTGGGATTGTTCGTTGGTGGCGGCGCCGATCTCCTGGGCAAACTTGTAAACTTCGGTGACCACGTTCGAGATCTTGCGCAGTGCCCCGTTGAGTTCCCCGCCAAGATCGAGCCCTTCGTTCACAATGCCGGTGGAGCGATCCATGTTTTCCACGGCTTTGCGGGCCTCCTTCTGAATGCTCTGGATGAGTTCGGAAATCTCCTTGGTCGACTGGGCCGACTTTTCCGCCAGCTTGCGAACTTCGTCTGCCACCACGGCAAAGCCCAGCCCATGTTCCCCAGCACGCGCCGCCTCGATGGCCGCGTTCAGCGCCAGCAAATTGGTTTGCTCCGCCAGATCGTCGATCACCTCGATGATTTTCCCAATATCATCGGCGCGCTGGCCCAGTGCACCGATGATTTCTCCAGAACTGGTGATGGTCGCATTGATGCGGTTCAGCCCGTCGGTCGCCTTCTCCATGGTGGTAATACCGCTGTGCACTTCTTCGCGCGAGCGGTTCGAAATGTCGAGCAGTACCTTGGCCGTGTCCGCCACGCGCTGGATGGAAGCCACCATTTGATCGATGGACGCCGAAGTCTCGCTCACGCTGGAAGCTTGCACCTGCGTGCTCTTCACCATGTTCTGCACGTTCACGCTCATCTCGTGCATGGTACTGGTTACTTCATCGATAGCCGACGACGCCTGCAGCCCGATCTTGGCCGAATCGTCGGAGGCGTTCGCCACTTGCCCTGAGGCGGTGGCAACTTGTGACGAAGCGTCGCGCACGCTGCGCACCAGGCGGGCCAAACCTTCCACCATGCGGGCGAAGGCGTTACCCAGCGTGTCGTGGGCGGAGCGCGGTTTCACCTCCACCGTAAGATCTCCACCGGCAATCGACTCCGAAACTCCCGCCATCTCTTTCAGATAGCTGACCATCTTGGCGAAGGTGCGCGCCAGTTCTCCGATTTCGTCTTGCCGATTCACATCGATGCTGTGTTCCAGATCGCCGGTGTCGCCAATCTGGCGCGAGACCGTCATCAGATTGGTCAGCGGTTCAGTAATCGATTTGGCAGTGGTGAACGCGACCACAACACCCAGCCCCAAAGCGACTAGAGTGCTGACGATGGCAGCCATCACCGTCCAAGTGCTTGCGGTTTCATCGGACTTGCGGCGAGCTTCGACCAGCTTGTGATTTTCTCCTTCTTCCAGATCTAGTGCATCCGTCGAATTCTTCACCCATGAGGAAGCGTCTTTCTGAAGGTAGTAGATCTGCAATTCGGCGACGGTGGCATTACCCGAGTCGACGTCCTTCCGTTTGTCGATCAGAGGTTGAGCAAACTCTTTGCCCCATGACTGCTCCAGTTGTTGCACCCGGTCCAGCGCCGAGCGCTCCTGCTCCGAGTTCGCCAGATTCTTGCCTTGCTGCAATTTATCGGCGAGCATTCGCAGACCTTCGTTCATCCGGTCGACTTCGCGGCTGTCGCCGCTGAGCAGGTAGTTGCTCAGATACAGGCGATCCTGCATCATCTGGAAGCGCACTTCATTGGTTGCGTCCGCTAACTCCCGCGAAGCCGTGGCCGCCGCCTTGGCCGCATGCTCTCGCTGCACCGCCAATAGATTCACCAGGAACAGCACTACCACCATGCTGAGGATGATTCCGAAATTTAGATAGAGCTTCTTGCCAATCGTCATGCCGTATCCTCCGGCCGCCTGTCTGCCCGCACCGCTACTGATGAGGTTCGAACTTGAAATCCACCACGCCCGTACTCTCCCCGGACGTTGGTTCAAAACGCCATTTCCTAACGGCATCGAGCGCTGCGTTCGCTAAAACCGGATGCCCGCCCACAATTTTTGCGTCCCTCACCGTCCCGTTCGCGGCCACTACAACTTGCACCTTTACCGTTCCGGTGATGTTCATCCTGCGCGCTAATTCTGGATACACGGGCGGCACTTTGGTCTTAGCCCGGCGCACGATTTCGTTTTCCGGATCCTGAGCTCGGACCCCGTATGTGCCCATACCTGCTACCATCGCAACTACGGCTGTCAACAACACTCCCGTCCGTCGCAAAGACACAATCCCTCCCCGCCAATAATCCTGGTGATCCCTTCCGAGCAAAGCCGGGGCCACGCGTGACATTCCGAAGAAACCAAAGTCACGTTGAGATATTTGCCTTGAAGAACCAAAGACTTAACGGAGGCCTGTCGGCTTTTGCCGGGGTCCGAGCCAAGCTATCGCCGCGTCTCATTTCCTGTCTCGCTCACCGCTATTCTCAAACTGAGAGGCGGCATGCCTTTATTCCCGAGATTTCACAGTTCGGCACCTCATCCGCCCATTTCACTTGACTCAAATTGAGATGACAGATATTTTTCCATTAGATTCAATCACTTGTGGGAACGTCTCCATACCTTGTCGGCGGACGGTGATGCTTGAACATAGCTGAAGGCAATTCGACGCCGTCGCCGGAAGGCCGAGCCCACGTTGATTCCGACGACGCTTTTCAAAAACTCCTTCTGCGCATTGCCGCGAAAGCGGCGGAACGCTCCGACTCAAATTCTCTGATTCAACTTTTCTGCCGCATCACCTGCGAATTCTTCGACTGCACCGGGGTGTATTTCTGGCGGCGTCATATTGGCGACGAACTCGTAGGCGAACAGGCCGACGGCAAACTGGCCGAACGTTTCATAGGACTTCGCCTGCTTCCTCATCAAAGCGCGGTTACCGCAGAAGCGGTCCGCACGCGGCGCACTACTTTCGTCAATCACGTAAAGTCCGCTGCCGTCCCTGCGCTGCGGGACTTCGAGGCGCGGTCCCTGATGGCCGCACCTTTGGTGGTCTTCGATGAAGTCATCGGCGCAGTGACCTTCTTACATGACTCCGAAGATGAGTTTTTTAATGAAGATCTCGCCGCCAAGGCCACCATCCTTGCCGGACAACTGGGCAGCTTGCTGGAAGCGACCCGAATGGTCGAAGTTTCGCGCGAGGAGCACCGCCGCGCCGAGATACTGACCGAGGTAGCCACTGCGCTGCACGGAACCGCCGACGTCGACACCGTCATCGAGGCTCTCGCCGACCGCCTCCGCCTGCTGCTGCGAACTCGTCTGGTCTCAGTGCTTCTGCGCCGCGAGGGACCTTTTGAGCTGCGCGCGGTCTCGGCAGAAACTCCGCAACTGGCCAATTCTTTTCGTGCTCGCCATGACCGCCAGACCATTCGCTTTGCCGCCGATCTGGCACAACGCGCCGTCTCCGCCGGAGAGGTCATCACCATCTCGGTCAGCAGCGATCAACACTCGCTGGGCAGCGTAATTTCTGCCGGCATGCTGATTGCCGCTCCTTTCCGCACTTCTCGCAGCGAGGGAGCAATTCTGGTCTATCCGCGCTCCACCGGCGCCTTCACCGCCGAGGAGAGATCGTTGGTGTCCGTCATCGCCGGCTTCGGCGCTGTCGCACTGGCTCATGCAGAACTCTGTTCTACCGCGCAGGGCCAGGCTCGCGAACTCCACCAGTTGCTGGAGATTTCTTCCGAACTGAGTTCCAGTGGGGATCTCGATCATTTTCTACAGGCTTTCGTCGTTCGTGCCGCCGATTTCCTCGCCTTCGGACGCTGCTTCATCGCTCTGCTTGACGACGGCCAATTTCACGTGCGCCATAGTGTCAGTCGCGGCCAGTCGCAGCGCGTCGATAATATTTTTCCTGAGGGCATCGCCACCCGCGCTTTGCGGGCAAAAGAAGTCTTCTGCTCCAACGATCTGGGCCAGGAGGCTGGAGTCAATCTGCCGGCCATCGCGCGTTACCAGGCCCGGCAACTGCTCGCAGTGCCTCTGCTGAGCGCCGATGGAAGTCTGCTTGGCATGTTCGGCGTACTTGATCGTCTGGACGATACTGGCATCTCCCGTGAGGATATTCGCCGCGCCCGCGCCCTGGCCGCCCAGGTATCGGTGGTCCTCGAGGTCGCTCACAACCTGCATCAATCCGAACTCAACCGCAGGCGCTCCGACGTCTTGATCCAGCTCGCGCGCGACATTGACGGCCTGCTGCGCCTGCCCGATTTCGCCCGCAAGTTTGTCGATCGTGCCGTCGAATTAACCGAAGCTCGCGCCGGTGCTCTCGCTTTATTTCAGGATGGAAGATTCCAGATAGTGGCGCTGCATCCACTGCCGGCTGCTGTTCAAGTCCGATCAAGCGCTCCTAGCCATCTGGAAGGCTTCCCGAAAAACATTCTTCCCGGGAGTTCGGCGGAATCGGAACTTCTGCGCAAAGAGGATCCTCCGGGCGAGCATGCGGGTCAGGACCATCCGGCGCGCGCTCATTCAATCTACGACAACGCAATCTACGACGATACGACCCGAGACCATCCAATCCAGGATCCCGACCTGGACACGCAGACCCTCGAGATTCACGCGCGGGCGGACGATCCGGCACTGCATCAGCGGTTCGCGCGCGCGCTCGGCGAGTTCGTCAGCAAGCACATCGATACCATTGTTTCCGGCGACGCCCCTGAGCTTCTCGGCGCAGAACTGGCTTCGGAATTGGGCTGGAACGACTGCGTGGTAGTTCGTCTGCCCGCTTCCAACGGGGAACTCGC
This sequence comes from Candidatus Acidiferrales bacterium, assembly GCA_035603035.1. GTDB lineage: Bacteria > Acidobacteriota > Terriglobia > Terriglobales > Acidobacteriaceae > Sulfotelmatobacter. The sequence continues at coordinate 62,025 of DATNLE010000265.1, forward strand.
TGGTTTGCTCTGCCTCTCGGGGCGCGCTCACCCGCTCGCGTCCGCAGACCGCGATCTGATCGAGGCCATCGCCGGCCACGCCGCCATGGCCTTGGATAATGCCCGGTTGTTCACCCGGGTCGAGCTGGCCAACCGCCATTGGATGGAAATCTTCGACGCCATCAGCGACCTGATCGTCGTACACGACGAGGGAGATAAGGTTTTACGCGTGAATCGCTCTCTCGCTGCCCTGATCGGAGTTGCTCCCAGCGAACTCATCGGGGTTAACATGCGGGCGCTCCTGGCTTTGACCACCGAACCGGCCCTTTACTCGTGCCCGTTTTGCCGGGCCATGGGCGATGACACGGACGAATACGTTCATCCCGCGCTCGACCGCACTTATCTGGTTTCCACTTCGCGAATTCACGGTGCCGCCGGCGAACGTCTGCAGACGATCCACGTCCTGAAAGACATCACTGACCGCCGCGAGGCCGAGCGCCGCTATCGCGAATTGTTCGACAATATTCAAGAGGGACTTTTCTTCAGTACTCCCGAAGGCCGATTTGTCGAAGTCAACGACGCCCTGGTGGCCATGCTGGGATACGCCAGCCGCGATGAACTTCTTCAGGTAGATATTCCTACCCGGATCTATTCCACTCCCGAGCAGCGGCTGTTCCACAGCCAGGCCCTTGAAGAAAATGGTCACATGCGGAATTTCGAAGCTACGCTTCGCCGCAAAAACGGCTCTCCCATCTATGTCTTGATCAACGCTTTTGGCATGTATGACAATCTGGGCCGTTTGGTGCAGATTCGCGGCCTCATGCTCGATGTCACCGGACTGCACACTTACCAGTCGGAACTGCAACGCGAACGCGACTTTTCGGGGAAGATCCTCAGCAACACGCAAAGCTTAATCCTGGTTTCTGACACCGCCGGCCTCATCAGCTACGCCAACCGCCGCTGGTACGAGGCTGGGTTCGAACAGCGCGAACTCTTAGGTCGTCCCCTGCTTGAACTGGCGGCCCCTGGCTATAACCGCCCGCTTTCGGATGCGCTGCAGACCATCCTGCGCGGTGGACAGGTCGACAACCTGGAACTGCAAATCATGCGCGCGAACGGCCACACTGGCCAGTTTTCCGTCAACCTTAGTCCCATGCGGGACGAGGAAAACAACATCAATAGCATCGTTGTAGTCATGACGGACATCACGGACTCCGCCGAACTCCGGGATAAACTGGTTCACGCCGAAAAATTGGCCGCCGTGGGACAACTGGTCTCCGGCGTTGCCCACGAAGTGAACAATCCGCTGACGGCTATTCTCGGTTTCGCCGATCTACTCCTCGGAAGCCCCGATCTTCCAGAAACTGCCCGCAAGGATCTCCGCGTCATCCTGCAGGAAGCCCAGCGCACCAAACAGATCGTGCAGAATTTGCTCAGCTTTGCCCGCCAGATGCCGCCCCAGCGCAACCCTGTGCAAGTCAATGTAATTCTTCGTCGCACGATTCAATTGCGTTCTTACGACTTCAACAGCCACGGCATCGACATCGTCGAACACCTTGACGAGGGACTCCCGGACGTCAACGGTGACGCTCATCAACTGCAGCAGGTTTTTCTGAACATCTTGAATAATGCTTACGACGCAGTACACGAGATCGGCCGCCCCGCTCGTATCGAAATTACGACTGCTAAAGCCGGCAACGCCGTCGAAGTTTCTTTCTGCGACAATGGCTGCGGCATCTCTCATCCTGATCGCATCTTCGATCCCTTCTTCACTACCAAAGAGGTTGGCAAGGGAACCGGCCTGGGCCTCAGTATCTGCTACGGCATCGTGAAGGAGCACGGGGGAGAAATTCTATGCCACAACAATACCGACGGACAGGGAGCCACCTTTATCGTCCGCTTTCCCGCAGCGCCCCACATCGCTTCACTGGGTGTGGCCGCAGGAGTATTAAAGAAATGACAAGCCCAGGCCTCCGCCCCTCTCTCTTGCCAGTTCTCCTCATTGAGGACGAGCCTTCTATTATGGCCTTAGTCAGCGCCACGCTCGAGCGTAGCGGATACGAGGTCGTCTGCATCGAATCCGGCGCCGAAGCTCTGCGCCTTCTGGAAAAAGGCCAATACCTCGGCGTCGTCTCTGATATGCGCACACCCGGCGGCGTCGACGGAGCCCAGGTCCATTCCTGGATTTCCGCCCACCGCCCCGATCTCGTCGATAGAGTTGTCATCATCACCGGCGACTATGCCAACGAAGAAACTGTCACCACCCTCCGCAAGATCGGCGCGCTCTATCTGGAGAAACCTTTCCGCGTGCAGGACCTGATCAACGCGGTCGAGAAAACTATGGGGAAAGCCCGGTGAGTTCAGATCTCGACAAGACCACACTCTACAGACCGGCGCTCGGCAAGGAAGAACTCCGCATCCGCCTGCTGGTCGTCGACGACGAGCAGAGCATCCGCAAGCTCTGCATGACCGTGGGCGAGGCTTTGGGTTTCATCTGCCTTGAAGCCGATAGCGGCGAGTCGGCTCTTGCTCTGCTCGAAGAGCAACCCGTGCACATGATTCTTAGCGATATGGTCATGCCCCAGATGTCGGGCCTGGAATTCCTGGAGAGAGCAAAAAAACTTCTGCCCCGCACCGAAATCGCGCTCATGACCGGCCACGGCTCTATTGAAACGGCTGTGCAATCCATGCGGCTTGGGGCCTACGACTACATCACCAAGCCGTTTTCTCCACTCGAAGAACTGCGGCTGTTTCTGCGCCGCATGGCCGAAAAAATTCGACTGGTCGAGGAAAACGAATTCCTGCGCCAGCGTATGGATTCCGAAACCGCCGTGCACGGCATCATTGGCTCGTCCGCCAAGGTGCAGGAGGTTCTGCGCGTGGCTTCTCGTCTCAAGGACACTCGCACTTCCGTCCTCATCTCCGGCGAAAGCGGCACCGGAAAGGAGCTGATCGCCCGCGCCATTCATTTCCGCGGAGCTTTTGCCAACCGTCCCTTTGTCGCCGTCGATTGCGGCTCGCTCGTACCCACGCTGATCGAAAGCGAACTCTTCGGCTACGAAAAGGGAGCCTTCACCGGCGCCCTCAAATCCAAGCAGGGACTGTTTCAATCCGCCGATACGGGTTCGGTTTTTCTCGACGAAATCGGCGAATTGCCGCTCGAGTTGCAGGCCAAGCTGCTGCGGGTGTTGCAGGAAAAGGAAGTGCGTCCCGTGGGCAGCAATCAGCGCGTCAAGGTGGATGTGCGGATCATCGCCGCCACCAACCGTGATCTCGAGGCCGCCTATAAAAACGGCACCTTCCGCAAGGATCTTTATTTCCGGCTCAACGTCGTCACCGTCCACGTCCCCGCGTTGCGCGAGCGCCGCAGCGATATTCCTATGCTGGTGCAATGGTTTTGCGAACGCTATGCTCCCGGCGCTGACCTGCGCGTGTCTAACGCCGCGATGAAAGCGCTGATGAATTACGACTGGCCGGGCAATGTGCGCGAACTGGAAAACTGCATCGAGCGCGCCGTCGCCCTGGGCGACACTACTCTCATCGACATTGGCGATCTTCCTCCCTCTATTGCCAGCCTCGATTCGCGCGCGTCCCGGACCTCGTCAGACTCCGCACCCGAATTGGTTTCTGATCTCGCGGCCGCCGAATTGCGTTCCACTGACGGTGCAGCCTCAGCTCCGCTGTCCACCACCGACCTCGAAGACATCGAACGGGCCACCATCCAGCGCGTCTTCGAACAAGTCAAAGGCGACAAAGCCCTCGCCGGACGCATGCTCGGCATCAGTCGCGCCACTCTGTACCGCAAACTGAAGCGCTACAACATCACCGGAAGTGCGGATACTGGAGCGTCCAGCCATACTTTGCAGTAAACTCTGTTTTAGAGCGGGCAGGGCTGCCCGTGCCTTGACCTTTGCTCGCCGCGGCGATAGCGTCGGCGTGCCTCCCCGTATGACGCGAGTAACTTTATTTGGGGCCGGTATTGCAGTACCTTGGTGTAGCGTCCAGAAATTCGTAATAACATACGCCGTCGCGCCTGCTTTGGAGAAAACATGAGCCGTTCTGTAGTCGTTCGCCTCTTTCTCGTTGGGTTCTTCGTCGCTGCGTTGCTCACGGGGTGCTCTCGTGATCCCAACGTGCGTAAACAAAAATTTCTGGAGAGTGGGAACCGCTATTTTGACAAGGGGAAGTACCGCGAAGCCGCCATCCAGTATTCCAATGCGGTGCAACTGGACTCCGGTTTCGCCCAGGCACATTTCCAGCTGGGGCAGACCTATCTCAAGCTTGGCGACAGCTCCCGCGCTTTTCAGGAGCTTTCGCGCACCGTGGAGCTGGCTCCCGACAACTATCGCGCCCACATCGACCTGGCCAATCTCTTAGTCACTGCCCGTAATCAGGATGGCTCGTCCAATGATGATTACCTGAAACAGGCACGCGTCCATCTCGATCTTCTCCACGAAAAGCAGCCGCAGAATCCCGAGGTGTTCGAAGCCTGGTCCAACTACTACGCCGCTCAGAACAATGCAGGCGCGGCAATGCAGGAGATGCAGAAAGGAATTGCTGCCGATCCTACCCGCTCGGAATCGTACCTCAACCTGGCTATCCTGCAACTGCGCTCAAACCTGCTCGACCAAGCCGAGGCCAACTTCAAGAAAGCCGCCGAGCTCGATCCCAAGGCGATGAATGCCCAACTCGCTCTCGGAGGCTTCTACCAGTCGCGTAACCGCATACCCGAAGCCGAACAGCAGTTTAAACGCGCCATCGAACTGGCCCCCAAGGAACCCGCCCCTCGTGAAGCGCTGGTCCGTCTGTACCTGGTGGAAGGCAAGAAAACCGAAGCAGAAGCGCTGCTGAAACGGGCCAAAACTGAGCTTGCGGACAATTCCGAGGGCTACCGCATGTTAGGCGATTTTTATTTCGCTACTGGCGATCTGGACAAAGCCACCGCGGAATACTCCTCACTTTCGAGCGGTCATCCCCGGGATGCTCAGGTCACGAGAAATTATGTTCAGCTCTTGATCCTGAAGAATCGTTTGGAGGAAGCCAGCAAGCTGAATAATGAGCTTCTGAAAACTAACCCGCACGACGTGGACGCCCTAGTCTATCGTGGCGAGATACAAATACGGCAGAACGATGCAGCCAGGGCGGTGGACTCTTTGCAGCAGGCTCTCCGGAGCGACCCCGGCAACGCCGTGGCCCACTATCAGCTCGGCGTAGCCTTTGACCTTCAACGCAACGATGCACGCGCGGAGGCGGAGTGGCGCGAGGCCGTGCGTCTGCGCCCTGATCTCACCGACGCGCAACGCGCCCTGGCCGCGTCGGAAATGCACCGTGGCGATTTTGATGCCCTCACGCAGACGGCCCAGCAAATCATCAGCAGCGCACCGAAGGCTCCCGATGGGTACCTGATGCGCGCCCTGGCGGAGATGAATCGCCAAAAATATTCAGGTGCGGAACAAGACCTGACGAAAGCGTTGAGCCTGGCTCCGGCCAGTGCGGCCCCCTATGTGCAAATGGGCAACCTTCATCAGTTGCAGAAGCAATACGCGGATGCCATCAAGTTTTACCAGCAGGCGCTCGAAAAAGACCCTGCGTCCACTGACTCCCTGCAAGGGATCATGAATGTCTACCTGGCGCAGAAACAACTCGATCAGGCAGTGGCCGCCGCGCGCGCACAAATCGCCAAATCGCCGGGCACTAGCGGCTTCTATGATCTGCTGGGCACAGCACTGTTTCAGAAGAAAGACTTCAGCGGCGCTGCCGATGCCTTCCATAAAGCTATCGAACTCGACAAGAACAATTCTGATGCGCTTTTGAAGCTGGGCGAAGTGCAGGCGGCGCAAGGCTCAGTCGCCCAGGCTCTCGCCCTGTATCAGCAATCCATCAAGGAACACCCGCGCGAGATCGCGTTCTACATTCTTGCCGGCGAGATGTATGAATCGCAGGGCAACTGGAATGATGCAAAAGCCATGTATCAGAAGGCGCTCGGGATTCAGCCCGATAATCCGCTGGCCTCAAACAACCTAGCCTATGTGATGCTGCAGGAGGGCGGTAACGTCGACGTAGCGCTGGCGATGGCGCAGACGGCGCGGCGCGGGATGCCGAACTCGTCGAATGCCGCCGATACACTCGGCTGGGCCTATTTCCACAAGGGCGTCTACCAATCCGCAATTGATCTGTTCCAGGAATCGCTGCGGCTCAATGAGAAGCGAGGGGCGGCCGACGATCCTATGGTTCACTATCATCTGGGGCTGGCTTATCAAAAGGCTAACCAGCCAGCGCAGGCCCGCCAGCAACTGGAGCACGTGTTGAAGATCAATCCTAATAACAACGACGCGCGCAAAGCTCTGTCCGAGTTGCGCGGATAACCACGCTATTGTGTCTGGGTGATGAAAAGCCCCGATCCATTTGACTTACGCTTCGCTCGATCGTTATCGTTCCCCGCATGAACGTCGTCAAAGCCACCCGCCAGTTCGAGGCTTGGTTGGCCGAGCGTACTCACATCGATAAGAAAGACCTGCGCCTAAAGCACGCCCGCATGAAGGCGGAACTGTTCCCATTCTTCCGTGCCACCTATTATCGCTGGGCGCAACTCTGGCCCGAGATCTGCCCCGATCTCTCCAAAGCTCCGCACGTGCTCGCGGTGGGCGACCTGCACATCGAAAACTTTGGCACGTGGCGAGACATCGAAGGCCGCCTCATCTGGGGTGTCAACGACTTCGACGAAGCGTGGCCCATGGCCTACGCCATCGATCTGGTAAGGCTCGCGGTCAGCGCCCATCTCGCCGTCGAAGCCGGACGCTTACCTTTAAAACGCGAGGACATCTGCGACGCCATGCTCGAAGGCTATCGTGCAGCTGTGCTGGCCCAAGGTCGCGCCTTCGTTCTTGGCGAGCAACATCAGTGGTTGCGGCTCGTGGCTGAGGGCGGACTCCGCGATCCCGTTCGTTTCTGGCGGAAAATGGACGCACTCCCCACCCTTAGAGCGGGAGCCCCCGTCAGTGCCGTCGACGCCCTCGAACATCTCTTGCCGGCGGTCGGCATTCGCTATCGTCTCGCGCACCGCATTGCCGGACTTGGCAGTCTCGGTCATGCCCGCTATGTCGCCATTGCCGACTGGCACGGCGGACACATCGCCCGAGAAGCCAAAGCGCTCGTCCAGTCTTCGGCGTGGTGGGCGGAAGAAAACAAAGGGCCCGCCGATATCCTCTACCAAACCATTATCAACCGCGCCGTCCGTTGTCCCGATCCTTTTGTCCAGTTGCGCGGGCGCTGGATCGTTCGTCGCCTGGCCCCTGACTGCTCTCGTATTGAACTCGCTTCCTTGGGCGCACCTGACATCGAACTCCGACTGATCCACACCATGGGATGGGAAACCGCCAACATCCATCTCGGCACTGCATCTGCCCGCAAAGCAGTTCTGCGCCATATCGACAACCAAAAAGGAAAGTGGCTGCACCATGCCGCTGAAGCCATGCTCGAAGCTGTGCGCTCCGATTGGGCGGTCTGGAAGAAAAAAGGCTACGTTTAATCCCGCAAACGCCGGCCTCCAACAGAAACTAAACGGTGTTCAAATTTGGCCATCCTTTGGTCTTGACAACATGATACCTTGCAGTACAAGGTATAGAGATGAAGGAGCGAGACTCGAGCGATCAGGAGACCGCAGACAAGTGGGAAATTCAACTCCGCAAAGGATGTCTGGAGTTGGCCATCCTGGCTGCCTTATGGGACGGAAAGCTCTATGGCCTCGAAATTCTGCGGCGATTGGAGACCGATTCCGACTTGATCGTTTCGGAGGGAACCGTGTATCCGCTACTCAGCCGGTTGAAAGTGTTGGGCCTGGCGCGAAGTGAGTGGGTGGAATCGGATGCTGGACACCCGCGAAAATACTACACGCTTACGCCGGCCGGAAAACAGCGCGGTCGCCAGATGGCTGGGATGTGGTGGCGGTTCTCGTCGAGCATGAGCCGTTTGCTCGCTCCACTCTCCAGGGAGAAATAAAATGACCAGGGCAGGCGATGCGCAGCACAAGATCGAAGCATATCTGGGCAGGTTGCGCCAACTCTTGTGCGGCATGAACGCCGAAGACGCGCGCGAGATCGTCGAAGAACTGCGCAGCCACATCACGGAGAAGGCGGCCGAGGACGGACAAGTCACTGCCGCTGGAGTCGACACCGCACTGACGAGGCTCGGTAGCCCAGAAGAGCTGGCCAGTCAGTACACCACCGACGCCTTGCTGGCGCGGGCGGAGGTCACCAGATCCCCCGTACGGATACTGGAAAGTTTGTTCCGCTGGGCCAGCTTGAGTATTGCCGGTTTTCTTGTGCTGCTGACCTCCATCGTGGGGTATTTCCTCGGGGGCACTTTCATGTGGTGCGCTGTGTTGAAAATAGTTCACCCGCAAAGCGCTGGATTGTGGGTCTTCCCCAATGGCGGCGACACTGGGATTTCGCTTCGACTTGGGTTTGGGAATCCGCCTCTCGGTGGCAGAGATGTCTTAGGCTGGTGGATCGTGCCAGCGGGGCTGATCGTGGGTTGCGGGCTGGTGATGTTGACTACGCGATTTGCTCTCTGGTGCGCCCGGCAATACCGAAAGTCGCTCGCATTGCCTAGAGGCTGACCTGCTGAAAACATTCTGAAGGGAACGAAATTTTGACCCAATCGATCAATCACGGAGACAGGGCTGCGCTCGGCGAAACTGATCCCGTCCCACACCTGTCTGCTGCAAAGCGCTGGTTCTCGCTGGCCGAACTGGCATGGGGAAGCGTGATCGTAATTGGCCATAATGTCTATCACGTCATTCCCAACGAGGTTCCCATCCTTTTTGTAATCGGTCTGATTTCGCTTCGCCTGCGCGACGGCGGATGGTCCGTTATGGGCGTGCATGGGCCGGCCTCCTGGCGCCGGACCGTCTTGTACGCGCTCGCCGCGGCTGCCCTGAGAATCACCCTCGGCGCACTGGTCATTGATCCCCTCACGGCTCATTTCTGGCCGCCGGCAGTCGCGCCTAGCGGCTCCGAGCAGATTACGGGCAATGCGTTGGTGGCGCTCCGTTGGCTCCTGCTCGTCTGGACCTTCGCCGCCTTCGGAGAAGAGATCGGTTACCGCGGCTACCTGCTCACGCGCGCCGCAGAGGCAGGTGGCCGGTCAAAGGCCGCCGATTGGGTCGCCGTCTTGATCGTCTCCGTGCTCTTCGGATACGGACACTACTACAAAGGTCGGTCGGGAATAGTGGACTCAGGCGTGGCTGGCTTGATCCTTGGCGCCGCCTACGTCTTATCGGGGCGCAATCTCTGGGTCTGCATTCTGGCTCACGGATTCATCGACACGTTCTGGGTGACGGCCGCGTTTTTCGGATGGTTCTCATAGGGCAACCGCGGATGAACCCGCAGCAGGGCCGGCTTATGTCTCGACGGCGGAAGTCACTACACGCCCGGTCCTAACTGCGCTCGAACCGTAGCGGCACCAGCGATCTCAGAGTTCTTGGGCACCGTGGCTTACACTCCGCAGCGTTCGACATCGAACATACCTAATACGGCGAATACTGTAATACTTCCGCTTCGCTTATGAATCAGTCTGATAGTGACCGCATTCAGGAACTTTGCTCCCAAATCGCGGTCGAGCAGGATCGGCAAACATTTCTGAAACTTGTCCAAGAGCTGAACGGCCTCTTGTCTGCCAAAGACGGGCAGCCGCAGAATAATAATGAGCCCATTGATCGAAAGGACGAATAGTCTCGTGCGCCTACACGCTTAAGTGTCGTTGGTATTGTTGCAAAAACAACGTCGGATGATGCCTCATCCCAGTGGGAAAATGCCAGGAATTTTCTCCGTACCTTCTACCTTGAGATTCCTTCGCATTTCCATTGAGATGCTGGCCGAGCTACAGCCTTCCGGAAAGAGCGGGAGGCGGTCGGGGGCATCCAACAATCATGGAAATGGATGCCTTAGCGGAAGGACAGATCATCGTTAAGCGAGCTACAAAGCCTAACAGGTTGCTTTCACTGCATCCCGGCTCTCGCTCCGACGCTGCCGGAAAAGCCGTGAACAATCTCATTCTGTTGTCGCTCCCCGATAAGGAGTACAACCTGCTTCGGCCCCACCTGGAGCCAACGGACCTGCCGCAGCACAGAATCATGCTGGAGCCCGGAGAGAAAATCGATTTTGCTTATTTTCTCAATGATGGCATGGCCTCCTTGGTCGCTCTCAGCCATGACGGCAGAAGTGTTGAGGTGGGAATCGTCGGCAAGGAGGGCATGGTCGGTATGTCGCTGGCGGCGGGCCTGAACCGGGAAATCTTCCGGGCGATCATGCAAATGGCGGGAAGCGGTATGCGCATACGGGCGGAAGTGTTCCAGGATATTCTGCTGTCGGCTCCGGCCCTGCGCTCCAAATTAGGCCACTTCGGACTGGTGCATGGGATGCAGGTCGCCCAGCTCGCCGCATGTAATCGGCTGCATGGAATTGACCAGCGCCTCGCGCGCTGGCTTCTGATGTGTCAGGATCGATTCGACTCCCCGTTGCTTCCCTTAACCCACGACTTCCTCGCTCAGATGCTTGGTACTGGACGCCCCAGCGTTAGTTTGGCCGCTGGGGTCCTCGAAGATGCCGGCCTGATAGAGAACCTGCGCGGTACGGTTAAGATATTGAATCGCAAGAGCCTGGAAGCCGTGGCTTGCGAGTGCTATGGAGTTATCCAGCACTTCAATGGCGGCCTCGGCTTGAAATAGATCTCGAGGTTGTTCCGGATCCCGGAGTTATCTTGGAGTGACGACATCAGCTTCACCGGGTGCGCATGGGGTACACTATTGCGCCACCCATGCCGCGCGCCCCTGACAACTCAGACGAAATACTCACGCAACTCGAAGCCGTTAAGAGTCGCTTCGATTCCGGGAGCGCCGCGGTTATCAATAAAGTCCTCAGTCAGCTTTCGCAGCTCGAATTCACGGACCCGCAACAGCTGATTCGCTTTCACGAGTGCTTGCTTTTCCTCCGCGCTTTTCCGCACGCGCCGTCTCTGGTGTCGCGCGTCGAGAGACTCCTCAACACCTTCCATCAACGCGTCAGCAAACTTCGCGCCCGCCAGGCAAACATGTCCGCATTCGACGACTTCGATACTTCCGGCCTCGCCGGCACTACCATGCAGGATACGCTTTCCTTCGAGGTTGCCCAATGGCTGGTGCGCCGCATTCCTCGCAATGTCGAAGTCGCCTGGGATGATTACTGGGACGACGATCAATCCGAGCGCGCTCGCGGCTCGATCTGGCCGCGTTTCATCCCGCTCCTAGAAGAAGATTCCGATGTTGAAGCCAACATCCGGTGGAGAACCTGGCTGGATTCGGCCCGCGGCCGGAAGCATCCTCTGCTCTGGCTCATCCAGCGCTTCGCGCAACTCCCCCTCGCTGATCGCCAACGCGCCGAACTCTACGACTCACTTCATCTCCCCGTTCGCTGGAGACTTGAAAACCTAAAGCTTTCCCGTACTCGCAACTGGAGCCGTCCCCGCCGCTTTTACTTCCATTCCGGGTCCCTCATCCAGCGCAGCGAAGTCTCGCTCTCCCATGAACTCGCCCGGCCCGCGCCCACGTTCGAAAAACTTTCCGATGCCGCCGGAGAATCCGTCATGAACGCCATTCGCGAAGTCATGGCTGTTCGTTACCGCGAACTGTACGGTACTACGCTTGGCGATCCGCGGTCCGTCGTCCGCGCTGAGCTGGGGCGTGGCGTCGTCATGCATTTCTGGGGATTGCCGGCGAGTCGCCGTCTCCCGCTCCGCGCCTACATTGCCGGCTACACCTTAAAAAACGGCGTTCCCATCAACTACATTGAGGCCATCGGCCTCTGCGAATGGATTGAAGTTGGCTTCAACACTTTCTACACCTATCGCCAGGGCGAGACCGCCTGGATCTACGCTCAAGCCCTGCGCTGCCTCCACGCTCTCACCGCCGCGAAATGTATTTCGATTTATCCCTATCAGATCGGGCAGAACAACAATGAAGCCATCGATTCGGGCGCCTTCTGGTTCTACCGCAAGTTAGGATTCCGCTCTGCACGCGCGGATCTTCGGAGGTTGTGCGAGCGGGAAGAAAAGAAAATCGCCGCCGACCGGCACTACAAAACACCCGCGCGAATTCTTAGACGCTTGGCGGAAGCGCACATGTTTTATGACATTCGCCCGTCGGCTGAAATCTCTCCGGCTTTCGCTGGCGCGGGCCCCTGGGACACCTTCTCCACCTGCAATCTCGGCCTATTTATCAATCGCCGCATGTCCAGCGATTTCAACGGCGACAGCCAAGAAATCCGCAAAGCCTCGACTGACACCACAATCCGCGCCCTAAGAATTAACGCATCCCGCTGGAGTCAAACCCAAATGCAGTCCTTAGAAAACTGGTCGTTGATTTTGGCGCAAATTCCCGATCTCTCTAGTTGGACGCCGGCAGAAAAACATCAGCTAGTCAAAATCATCCGCGCCAAATCCGGGCTCAACGAAATGCCCTACCTCCGTCATACTCAGCATCACCCGCGCCTGCGCGCCGAACTGCTCCGCCTAGGCTCAACCCCATGACTCGTATATGGACAGCCGCCTCGGCCGTACTGCAAGTGAAGGCACACGAAGCTCCTCAGCTCGGATATACTTCCGGGCAGAAGGTCGACAATGTTCGTAGAGGCTTTACAGGCTCGTCTCAAAGTTCTCGATGACGAGATCCTGCGCCTGACGATGCTGGCTTCCGAGGCCCCCGATAAGCGTCAGCAGGAACACTACTGGGATCTGGCACGAGACTTACAGCGCGAGGCGCGAGAACTTCGTTCAGAGATAAAGAAAGTATCAGAATGCAAGGTGCAGAATCAGGCGCGGAGTCATCCCAGTCTGGCGCTCTAATTCTCGTCGAACCGCCCTCCTAATCGCACACCTTGGTGATCACTTCGGTGATCACTTCACATCATGCATTAGCGCGATGGACCGCTGCTCATCGATCAAGTGACGCCGCCCATCCTCGGTGGCAGTTGCACCATGCTTGATCAGATCGACAACCTGCGTGGGAGTGAGCCAAGGATCGAGAGCAAACAACTTCGCTGCCAGGTTGACAACATTCGGCGACGCCATGGAAGTTCCCGAAAGCAGGAGCCTCGTACCACCGGGAACATAACTCTCAACGTCGTAGCCATCGGCATCCACGACAACAGTGTCGCCGTAACTCGTGAACGAAGTTTCGTCCCCTGCCTGATTGACTGCGCCTACTGCGATTAGGTTAGGCAAATGCAAAGAAGCCGGTACATCCTTCTCGAATCCCGCATTGCTGTCGCTATTGCCCGCGGCACAAACAAACAAAGTATTGGGGGCGCTCTTGATAGCCGTCTCAACTGCGTCATGCCAGATCTGGAACAGTTCAAGAGCCCGCCGCTTCCGTTCTGCCGGGTCTGCCCCTGCGCCAGTTTTAGAGAGCCACGTTTCAAACTCTGAGGGATCGTCGGACCAACTCATGTTCACAACTCTTACATTGCGAGTTCGAAAATAATCTGACATCTGGAGGAAGTCCGCCCCCATTTTCCGTGCCCACTCTGCGGTTGGCTGGAAAGACAGGTCAGGCAGCTGATCATTAAATCGCGCCACGACAAGCCGGGCCGCGGGATCTCCCCGCACCGCAATGCCCGCCACGTGAGTTCCGTGAACATGATGAATGAGAACTTTAAACAGTTCCAACACCTGGTTAATTTGGTCTGAAGTGGACGTGCTGAACTTCAGGCGAAGTGCGCTCGCCTCGGGCAAATCAACGCCGTTCTGCAGATCGACAAAGCCTTTGAGTTGTGCAAGAAAGCCTGGATACGCCTGTTGCTGTGCCGCAGTGAGCGGAAAAAGCCACGATGGAGATGGATTCCCGTCGTCGGTGTAAGCCAGTCCATGAGTCCCAGATTCCAATCAAAACCGGCGTAAGCTTATCCCCAGCGTTCAGCGTCACCTCGCGCGCCGCCCAGATATCGGGCTTCACAACATTGTGCGCGGCAATGTATTTCCCGAGAATTTCCGCGCGCACAGCCTTCAACGGCACACCAAATTGCAATTCCACTCGGTCTCCAACTAACTCCCACGCCTGCTGATTGTCCAATACTCCAGATTTCTCCACCGCCGGATCAATGTCGGTTTTCACAGACCCGATAATGCCGGCTTTCGAAAGTAACTGGGCTCCGCCGCGGCTCGATTTTGCCCAGTCCTGCACCACGTCCCACGGCAGCCCTTCTACCGCTTTCTGGTAATGCCTGGCGAAGTCTTGCTCGAACTCAGAGCCGCTGCTGCTCTTTGTCTCGATCTCGGCCTCCAGCAAGGACTGGGCGTAGAGGCCTGTGGTCAGCCGCGGCGAAGTTTTTTCTTCCAGCCCGCGAATCATTTTTGCCGTTTCCAGAGCCGCCCCATTCTCGCCACCGAGGAGCTGGAGATCCAACTTTGCGGCCAACAACGACCGCACCGTGGCTTTGTCCGCGACTTCGTAATCGCGCAGGATGGTTTCCAGATCAGTTCGCACCTTCGCCGCGAACGCATTGAAGGTCGTTACATAGGCTTGCAACAATTCGGATGCGCGACTGGACATGGGGTAGGTGAACCGGGGCAGATCGCTTTCGTCATTCACCTTTTTCTTGCTGTCCTGACTGTTTGCGAGGGGCGCCAACAGAACAGTAAGACATCCGGCTGCCAAGAGAACTCGGGATTGTTTCACCATATAATCCGGCCTCCTTAAGAAGTCGAACAATCTAAAAACGGCGCCAGTGTACACCCCACTCTTCCTTTTCAGATGACAAACTAACCTTGCGATCTAATTGAAGCGGCTGACCTCCCAGTTCTGATCTCATAACGCTGGGGCCGGTGCAATCTGGTGTTAGAGTCATCAATATCTATTCATGCCCAACCCCATCGTCCTCTACGACGGCGTCTGTGGACTTTGCAACCGCCTGGTCCGGTTCATCATTCGCCGCGACCGCAACGCAATATTCCGTTTCGCGTCGCTGCAGGGCGCTTTTGCCTCACGCATTCTGGCGAGCCATCACCTTAGCCCGGGCGATCTGGATACGGTCTACGTGGTCGTCGCACAGAATTCCGAACATCCAGGCGAACTCATACTCTCTCGCTCCGACGCAGCGCTCTTCGTCCTCAAGCAATTCGGAAGCCTCTATAAACCAGCCGCATTTCTTCTGCAAATGCTGCCAAGATTTTTTCGCGATTTGGCTTACAACATGGTTGCGCGGAGGCGATACCGCATCTTCGGCCGCTTCGAAACCTGTCCTCTGCCCGGCGCGCAGGATCGCAGTCGTTTCCTCGATCTGTAGCGGCTACTGAGAAATTCCGGAATGGTGCGCTCACCTAGAAAAGCTAACGATTCAGCACCGCTCAAAACAAGCCTACAAATCTCGCGGCCCGCTCTCCAATTCGCTTCCCGCCGGGGGCTCGTTCAACAGTTCGTGCAAGTCTAACCGTCGCGTGTACATTTCCAATTTGCCGTCCGGAGCGTAGGGCCACTTGTCCTTCGGCTTGTCACAATACAATTCAACCCCGTTTTCGTCGGGATCACTCAGGTAAATCGACTCGCTCACGCCATGGTCCGCCGCGCCCGCCAGCGGAATGTTTGCCGCCAGCACTCTTCGCAACGCCGTTGCCAGCGCCGCTCGCGTGGGATAAACGATTGCGGTATGGTACAGTCCCGTCGCGCCCGCAGGCGGGGGTGAGCCTCCCAGGCTGTCCCACGTATTCAACGCGATGTGATGATGGTATCCGCCCGCTGACAAAAACACCGCTCCCTCGCCGTACCGCTGCGTGACTTCCAGTCCCAGCACGCCGCTATAAAAACGCAGGGCCCGCTGCAGGTCGGCCACCCTCAAGTGCACATGCCCAATACGTACGCGCGGATCGACGACATAAGGCGGGTCGCTCGCTGAATTGTTTCTTGCCGCAGCCATCTTCAGGCACTCTGAAGCCGATGATATAGCCTATCCCCCGCTCTGGGCCGGCGTGCCGGCTGTCTCAACCCGATCGCCCTATGACTTTCCGTTCCACGCGCCATGCCCTCGGTCCTCAGGTAAATCTCCTAGTGTGAATTTGACCAAAAAAAGTGAACCTTGGCCTTGATGTTATCGTTCAGTGTTCTATCATGGTCGTAACGCTCTTCCTCCCAGGAACACCCCCCCCCAACCAATAACCTGCCAGCCCGGACACTCCATTGTCAGTTTAGAGTGGGCGGGTTCTGAGCCGAACCTGCAACCCTTCCTCGCACGCAGGGTAGCTCAACCCGTCACGACGGAGGGTCGCACAAAGAGATCCGCGGCTGCCTAGCTTTTTTGGCAACCCCGAGAAACCAGCCCGGCCCCGATCAGGCCGGGCTCTTGATTTTCCACCCGCGCTTTCTGGCCCCGGCCGCAGTTGTTATCACGAGAGGGCCCTAAAAACAATTACTGTTTCACCCGCATTTTCGCGAACGCGGGACTGTCCTTCAACCGCTCAGGAAAATGTTTCTCGTAACTCGCCAGCCCGGGGCAGATGAAATGATGCGCCCGCGTGAACCCGAAGGTTCTCATCTCGTTCATCGCCTCGTCCGCGCTCCAGCCTTCTTCCGCCATGCGGTATGCTGCGACCATCATTCCGGTCCGGTCATCTCCCAGGCGGCAATGCACAAAAACTTTTTCTCCCTTGTTCTCGTGCAACACTTTAAGAAACTTTGCAAAGACTTCGTCCCTGGGCCAGGGACAATGCCACGGGATCGCTACATATTTCATCCCCAGGCTCTTCGCTTCCCTTTCTTCACTGGCGTCGTGGGCGTGGGTATCCACAACAATGTTAACGCCCATCTTCGCCAGCGCTTTTAAACCCGTGGAATTCAACAGCCCTCCGCGATAGAGCGAAGGAGTGACCTCACCAAAATTCGGTACACCTTTTTCCTGAAGCTTGCGCCCGATCACGCGGGTCTTCGCCGACTTGGACTCTTGATTCGTCGGGGCACTTGTCTGCGGCGGCAGCCCGTTTGCTACCACAGTCACCACGAACAGCAAAAAAATCCCGGCAGTACGAAACCATTTGTTCATAAGTGCATTACGCGGAAGTAACGGCGGATTCGTGCTCGTCCCGCGGATATAGCCAGCTTGCGTTTTCTCGACTTAGGAAAATGTGGGACAAATACTGCCTTCGCTCCGGTAGGTTCTGTCCTTCACCTTTGATTTTAATTACGATGATTGATTGACGGGGCAGCATCTAGTTGGTGGCTTCTACGGCGGGAAAAAACACGATGAACGCCAAAATTGCAAGCTTCGTTATCCGCTCCAAACCGCTCACGGCCGTCTCCGCCGCTACCGATGCCCATGGCTTTCCCGTACATGAACCGTGCTATGCGTGGTCGCACGAATAAAGGGAATCAAGGGCAATGGCAGGACGGCCATCCGCTGCCCCTATTGCGTCGAAGATAAAAAGTTCAAACTCATGAACGCTAGAGCTGACGGCGAATGGTTCCTTTGTCCCGCCTGCGGCCACGCCACCATGCCCGCTCACCCTCGCTACCGGTGCAACTGTCCTAGGTGGGTTGAACTTGCGTAGGCCTCTGTGCGAATATTCCCTTGATCAATCGCCCTCGCCATGGTTCTTGGCTTTTCCCATCGAAATCGAAAACCGGGATGGAAGGTCGAAGGGGGCGCTAACCGACAGCTCTCAGCGGCTAGTTTACAGCTTTATCCGTGATCTCAAGTCCGCGATCAATAATGGCGAACGCCTCGCGCAACTGCTGCTCGTTGATGCACAGCGGGGGATTGGTAAAGAAAGTGTTCCAGCGAACGAAAGTGTAAAGCCCTTGTTCGCGGAAGAAGCGTCCCAGCGCAGTCATTTCATCGGACGTGCCATTGAACGGCGCCATCGGCTGACGCATCTTGCGATTTCGAATCAGTTCGACGATACCAAATAATCCAATCGAGCGCACCGCTCCCACCGACGGATGTTTCGCCTGTAACTCCGCACCCAGTTGCTTCATGATCGCGCCCATTGTTTTCGCATTCTCGATCAGTCCATCTTCTTCATACACGCGAATTGTCGCCAGCGCCGCCGCGCATCCCATGGGATGACTGTTGTAGGTGAGTCCTCCGTAAAACACTTTGTCCTGAAAATGTTGCGCGATGTGATGACGCATGCCGACCGCGCCTAGCGGAAGATAGCTGGAAGTTAATCCCTTAGCCATAGTCAGCAAGTCGGGAACAACCTTCCAGTGATCGACCGCGAACCACGCACCAGTCCGTCCGAAGGCAGACATCACTTCATCGGCAATCATCAGGATGCCGTATTTGTCGCAGAGCTTGCGAATGCCTTCAAGATATCCATCAGGCGGAACAAGAATGCCGTTGGTCCCCGTCACTGGTTCGAGAATAAACGCCGCAATCGTCTGCGGACCTTCGAGCTGAACCGTCTCTTCAATCATGGCGAGCGAAGATTCGGCGGAATCCCATCCGCGCTCGATGCCGTGATAAGGGTCGAGCACATGAACCACGCCCGGAATGCCTGGCTCCGCAGCCCATCTGCGCGGATCGCCCGTGAGGGTGATCGCTCCCGCGGTGGCGCCGTGGTAGGAGCGATAGCGTGCCATAATCTTGTGGCGTCCGGTGAAGAAGCGCGCGAGCTTGATGGCGTTCTCGTTAGCCTCAGCGCCGCCGTTGGTGAAGAAAAAGGTGTCAATATCGCCGGGAGTGATTTCGGCGAGCTTCGCGCCAAGACGCGCTCGAACCTCAGTAGCCATGAAAGGATTCGCGTAGGCGAGCGTCGCGGCCTGATCGCTGATGGCCTGGATGACGCGCGGGTCGCCGTGTCCGATGTTGACGGACATGAGTTGGCTGTTGAAGTCGATGAAGCGCTTCCCTTCTGGCGTGTAGAAGTAAATCCCCTTGGCGCTGCCGACTGGAATGGGGTCGACTTTCGATTGCGCAGACCATTCGAAAAGCGTGTGCTTGCGGGATAGGTCGATGATTTCCTGGCCGGACATGGCGGGACTTGCAACAGTAGTAATCATAAATTCCTCTTTGAAATCGTTCACTACAGAGTCCCAGAGACACAGAGAAAGACAAAATCTAGCCCGTTTGCTTCAGTTTTCAACTTTCTTGTGATCGAGGCGTTGCCAGGTCCAAGTTGGCGATGCACTTCGGCGGCTGCGCCGATGATCGCGGCGGTTGGAGGGTCTTGTTCGTTTCGCTTTCTCTGTGACTCTGTGGTGAGAAGTCTCATTTTCTCTTCTGACTGCCTGCGCGCGAAGCCTAAAACTTGCGGCTGTGCTCTTTGGCCCAGCGTTCGACTACAACTTTCTTGTCGGTGTAGAACTCGATGGCGTCCCGGCCCTGGCCATGGAGATCGCCGAAAAAACTGTTCTTCCATCCGCTGAACGGGAAGTAGGCCATGGGCGCGGCGACTCCGATGTTGATACCGATGTTGCCGGCGGGAGCTTCGTAGCGGAAGCGGCGCGCCGCCGATCCGCTCGATGTAAAAAGCGACGCCTGATTGCCGTAGACGCTCTGCTCGAGAAAGGCGAGAGCTTCGTCCATGCTGTCGGCGTGAACGAGACTGAGCACGGGACCAAAGATTTCCGTGTCGGCGAGATCGCTGGTTGCAGGAACGTGGTCGAGAATTGTTGGGTTAACGAAGTTGCCGGATTCATATTTCGGAATTTTCGAATTGCGGCCGTCGAGCAGAATTTTCGCACCCTGCTTTTCGCCGAGTCCGATGAGCGATTCCACACGCTCTTTACTTTGTTGCGTGATTACTGGGCCCATCTGCACATCTTTATCGAGGCCGTTCCCAACTTTAAGCTTGGAGGCGGCGTCGGCAATGGAATCGCGGAAAGTTTTCTGCGCTTCGCCGATAGTGATCGCGACCGAGACGGCTAGACAGCGCTGGCCGGCACATCCGAAGGCGCTATCGCTGATGATCTGCGTGGCCATGGGCATGTCGGCGTCGGGAAGAACGATGACGTGATTCTTGGCTCCGCCCTGACACTGCGCGCGTTTGCCGTTGGCGGCGGCGCGCGAATAAACGTACTTCGCGACCGGAGTCGATCCAACGAAACTGATGGCGCGGACTTTGGGATGGTCAAGCAGCGCGTCGACCGCAGCCTTTCCCCCGTTGACCAGACCTACTACCCCTTTGGGCAAACCGGTTTTTTCGAGGAGTTCGTAAACGTAGCGCATGGTGAGCGGAACCCGCTCGGACGGCTTCAGGATGAACGTGTTTCCCGTGGCGATTGCGTAGGGCAGGTACCAGAACGCAATCATGCCGGGGAAGTTGAACGGGACGATTGCCGCGGTGACGCCGAGGGGCTGGCGGATCATCATCTCGTCGATGCCGCGGGCGACGTCTTCGAGGTTGTAGCCTTGCATCATCATGGGGATGCCACAAGCTACCTCAACGTTTTCAATCGCCCGGCGCATCTCAGCTTTGGCTTCGGTGAAGGTCTTGCCATTTTCCTGCGTGATGATGCGGGCGACGTCGTCGATGTGATCTTCGAGCAACATCTTCAGCTTAAACAGCGGCTGGATGCGGTCTTCAGGGGGCGTGCGGCGCCACTCGGGAAAAGCGGCGGCGGCGGCTTCGACGGCTTGGTTGACTTCAGCGGCATCGGCGAGCGGGACTTGGGCCAGCGTTTCTCCCGTGGCGGGATTGATTACATCGCGCCATTCTAGCGCGGACGATTCGGCCGGTTGGCCGTTGATGTAGTTTGTGAGTTTGATGGCTGGGGGCGCGGCTACTGTGGTCATTGGTTCACCTCGACTTATCGCGAAGAGCGCGGTACATCGTGAGATTTCCTCGCGACTGCAGTAATGATACACGCGTTACAGGGGTCCTTCGACTGCGGTTGATCTTCGCGCTTGGGCGCGAAGATCAACCCTCGCTCAGGGTGACCAACCTTTTAGACCAGCTGCGCTACTGCGCCCTTCCTGTCGCAGACGGCGGCTAGTGCGGATTCCAGCACGTCTAGGCCTTCGTCCATTTGCTCGTTGGTGGCGACGAGCGGCACGAGAACGCGGATCACGTTGGAGTAGGAACCGGCGGTGATCGTGATCAGGCCGTGTTCGTAGCAATACTGCGTGATCTGTTTGGTTTCATCCGTGGCTGGAGTCTTCGTTTCTTTCGACTTCACCAATTCGACGGCCTGCATGCCACCGAGACCGCGCACGTCCCCGACGATGGCCCAGCGACGCTGCCATTCGCGTGCACGGTGCTGGAAGCGGTCGCCGAGTTCGTTAGCGCGGGTTAACAAATTTTCTGTTTCAAACAACTCCAATACAGCCAAAGCCGCGGAGCAGGAGAGCGGATTGCCGGCGAAGGTACCGCCGAGGCCGCCGGGGGCGGGCGCGTCCATAATTTCGGCGCGGCCTGTAACTGCAGCAAGCGGCAGGCCGCCGCCGAGGGATTTCGCGGTCACCAGAAGATCGGGTTCGACGCCATAGCGTTCACTGGCAAAGAGCGCGCCGGTGCGTCCGAATCCGGATTGCACTTCGTCGGCGATGAAGAGAATGCCGTGTTTGTGGCAGAGCTCGATTAGAACTTTGAAATAGTCTGGCGGAGGGGCAACGAACCCGCCTTCGCCCAAGACCGGTTCCGCGATAACCGCAGCTACTTCTTCGTTGGCGACGACGCGTTTGAAACTATCTTCCAGATGGCGCGCGCAATAAAGATCGCACGCGGGATACTTCAAGTTATACGAACAGCGATAACAGTAGGCGAAGGGGACGCGATAGACCTCGCCGGGGAAAGGAGCGAATCCCGCTTTATAAGGATGCGTTTTGCTGGTGAGAGCGAGCGTCATCATGGTGCGCCCGTGGAAGGCGTCTTCAAAAGCGATGATTGCGGGACGCTTGGTGTAAGCACGGGCAATCTTCACCGCATTCTCCACGGCTTCAGCGCCGCTGTTCAGGAAGAGAGTCTTCTTCGGAAATTTTCCCGGCGTAAGTTCGTTCATACGCTCGGCGAGGCGAATGTAACCTTCGTAGGGCGTGACCTGGACGCACATGTGGAGGAATTTA
The DNA here is from genome assembly GCA_035603035.1 of Candidatus Acidiferrales bacterium. Taxonomy (GTDB): domain Bacteria; phylum Acidobacteriota; class Terriglobia; order Terriglobales; family Acidobacteriaceae; genus Sulfotelmatobacter. The sequence goes on from DATNLE010000265.1 coordinate 84,026, forward strand.
TCGAGCTGGCCGCGGATGGCCTCGACAACGGCTCCTTGACGATGACCCGCGTTGGCGCAGCCGATCCCTCCCGCGAAATCGATGTAGCGGTTGCCGTCGACGTCTTCCAGCCATGCGTCTTCGGCCTTGGCGACATAGATTGGAGTTCCGTGGGAAAGGCCACGAGGTACGGCTTGGGCGCGGCGCTCGGAGAGGGCCTGAGAGTTGGGGCCGGGAATTTTGCTGGTAAGTCGGATTGTGCTCATGTCAGTTTCTCTTGAGGATTCACTGAGGCGGCAGGGGCGCTGCACGCTGTACAGGGGTCCTTTGACGGCGTTTGATCTTCTGACTGCGGTTGATCTCGCGTTTAGGTGCGAAGATCAATCCTCGCTGAGGATGACAGGGCTTTAAGGATCGTCCTCTCATTTATCAGTACCAGCCGATTGGCGCTTCATTCAGGTTGATGTACACCTGTTTGGTTTCGAGATATTCTTCGATGCCCCAGGGGCCGAGTTCGCGGCCAAAACCCGATTGTTTGTATCCGCCCCAGGGAGCTTCGACGTATGTCGGCTGCATGTGATTTACCCAGACGATTCCTGCCCGTAGAGCTTTCACCGTACGCATGGCTTTGAAAATGTCGCGGGTCCATACGGCAGCGGCCAGGCCGTAAGGTGAATCGTTCGCGATCTTGAGCGCATCTTTTTCGTCTTCGAATGGAATCACAGCGGCTACCGGACCAAAGATCTCTTCGCGGGCAATGCGGGCGGAGTTACTGACGTCGGAGAAAATCGTGGGCTCGACGTAGTAGCCTTTGCCGATCTTCTCGGGACGTCCTCCGCCGGAAGCGAGCTTGGCTTCTTTCTTGCCGATCTCGATGTAGGAGTTGACGCGATCGTATTGTTCCTTGCTGACGAGCGGACCCATCTTGGTTTCGCGATCGAGGGGCGGACCGAGTTTGATCTTCTTTGCTTTCTCCGCCATGGCCTCCACGAAATTCTTATAGATCGATTTCTGCACCAGAATTCGGCTGCCGGCGGAGCAAACTTCGCCTTGATTGATGAAGACTCCGAAAAGCGCCCCGTCGATGGCGGCTTCAAAATCGGCATCGGCGAAAAAGATGTTGGGGGACTTTCCGCCGAGCTCGAGGGTAACTCGCTTAACAGTGTCGGCGGCCTGTTTCACGATAATTTTCCCGACCGCGGCGCTGCCGGTGAAAGCGATCTTATTCACGTCGGGATGCTGAACGAGGGGAGCGCCGCAGGATTCTCCGAAGCCGGTAACGATGTTGACCACGCCCGCAGGCAGGCCGCAGTCGGCGAAGTATTTCGCGAATTCGAGCGCAGTAAGCGGAGTCTGTTCGGCGGGCTTGAGAATACAGGTGCAGCCCGCAGCAATTGCAGGCGCGAGTTTCCATGCTGCCATGAGGAGTGGATAATTCCAGGGAATGATTTGTCCGGCGACGCCGACGGGCTCCTTGAGCGAAAGAGACATCGCGTTGTCGGGCACGGGGTTCACATAGCCGACAACTTTCGTAGCCAGGCCGCCGTAGTATTCAAAGCAGGTGGCGGCGTCATTGATGTCGAATTCGGCTTCGACGATAGGCTTGCCGGTGTTGCGGCATTCGAGTTCGGCTAGCGCAGGAAGATTGGCGCGGATTTTGTCTGAAAGACGGAAGAGAACGCGGCCACGTTCCTGCGCGGTGCTCGTGCTCCACGGGCCATCTTCGAAAGCGGCTTTGGCGGCGGCCACAGCGTGGTTGACGTCATCGGGACCGGCGTCAGGAACCTCGGCGATAACCTCTTCCGTGGAGGGATCGTAGACGGGGAATGTTTTCGCGGATTTGCTCGCGACCCATTCGCCATTGATGTACATCTGGTAGGTGCGGACTTCTGTGGTGACTCCGCCGGGCATTTGTTTCGACCTCCTGATTGCGTCAGGGCCTGAAGGCCCGATAGTCTTTTCTTAGCGCGGTGCTACCAAAGTCGCGCCGGTATCAATTTCTTGCGGCGCTTTGTGGCGGCCGTAGACGAAAAAGAAAAATGCGGCGAGGCCAACGAAAAACAGGGTGCCGCCGAACATCCATAGTTCGTAGGACCACAGCGATGTGATCTGCTGGGCGGGAAAAAATACCAGCGTGATTCCCAGCATGGTCGTGAGCAGGCCGCTGGTGCCGGCGCAGAACAGTGTGCTGCGGCTGTACTGGCCGCGTGGGGCGGATTCTTTCACGGCAAACCGAATGAGCGCACCGAACATATAAAGGAATGGGACAAGCTGTAATACGACGGCGAGAGACAGCAGCTTCTGGAATACTTCTCCCGCGCCCGCCGGACTTAGATAGAGCCGCGGCAACAATCCAAAAATTCCCATCACCTTGTCCCAGAACCACCACCCGTAAAAATTTCCCAGCACTAAAAGCGCAGAAACAACTCCCTGCACGATCAATGCGGCGTAGGGCGTGGCGTAACGCGGGTGAATCCTGCCGAGCCAGGAAGGCATATAAGAATCGAGGCCAGCGACGAAGGGAATTCGGGCTGAGCCGCCCATCCATGCGGAACCGATGCCGGCAATGGATAGGCTGAGCATCAGCGCGAATGGAATGCTGATCCACCCGAGACCGAGTATGCCAGACATATGACTGACGGCTTGGACAATGCCCTGCAGCACATTGACATTCTTTCCCACAGCGATGAGCAGAGTGAGCGTCGCTCCGACATAAAGAATGCCAGAGAGGACGCCTCCCCAGGCCACAGCACCCGGCAGGGTGCGGCGAGGATCTTGGATCTCATCTCCCATGACGGAGGCGAGTTCGAGTCCAACCAGACCGAAGCAGATGACACCGAAGGAATTCAGGACAAAGCGCGGGTCAGGTGGAATTTTGAAATCTGCCGCAGTGATGGTGGTGCCAAACCGCGACCACATCACCACGCCAAGACCGATCAGGACCGCTGCGGCGATGAAGGTTCCGATGGCCCCAAGATTGTTAATCCACTTACCGACGCCAAGGCCGACAATGTTGAGCGCAGTGAGGAGAGCCAGCAGAACCAGCGAAGTGGTGGACGCGAAAAACTTGTTTTCCGCCAGCGCCAGATGCGACGGCCCGAGCACGTAAACCGACACGCCGACGAAATAAAGCATTACGGTCGGCACGTAGAGCATGTTATTGGTCCAGTAGCACCAGCCGGAGAGGAATCCGTGGAAGTCGCCGAAGACTTCTTTGGCCCAGAGATAGACGCCGCCTTCTCCGGGATAGCGGTGAGCGAGTTCGATGACGGCGATACCTTGCGGCCAGAAGAAGAGAAGAAGAGAGATGATCCAGAGCCAAATGGTGACGCCGCCATTGGCGGCGATAGAAGGGACTACGTTGAGATTGAAGACGGCAACTACGAACAGGAGAACAAGATCGCGGCGTCCGAGGGCGCGGATCAAGTGGGGCTGAGTGGCGGGTTGGGTGGTAGTGGACAAAGTTGGCTCGAGACGCCTCGCTTCGCGTTGGCGGACAGTCCCTCGACTGCGCTCAGGGCAAACTGAGGCGGCTGTCTCTACATCTTTCGTGGTGGTGCATGCAGGGCGGACAAGAGTGTCCGCCCCACACAAGCAAAGCTAGTGCGCGGCTAATACCGGCTGGCCAACGCGTTCCTGCTGCGCTTTCGCCAGCGACCCGGCAATGTCATCGAAGGCCGATAGGTGCTTATCGATGTCGGCCTCGGTGTGCTGCACCGAAATCGTCCATTGCTCGTCCCACCAATAGGGCTGTGCCATCACGCCGCGGTTGACCATGGCGAACCAGTAGTGCCGCCAGAGGTCGATATCGATCGTCGTCCAATCGCGGTAGTTGCGAATTTCCTTGGGATAAAACATCAGCGCGCCGTTGGCACCGGCTTGCGCGATGTAGGCCTGAAGGCCGACTTTCGCGATGGTCTTGCGGTATCCGTCGGCAAGTTTTTTGCCGAGTTTGTCGACGTGCGCATAGTTATCGCGAGTGAGTACTTCGCGAAATGTGGCGAGTCCCGCAGCCATCGAAACCGGATTGGTGTTGTAGGTGCCCCCGTGGAAGACTTTATGTTGCGAGATCAGGTCCATCACCGACGTGCTGGCACCGAACGCCGCGAGCGGCAGTCCGCCGCCGATGGATTTGGCCAGGCAGATCATGTCCGGATGAACGTTGAAGTATTCCGACGCGCCGCCCCAACCGAGCTTGGCGCCGGTTTTCACTTCGTCGAAGATCAGGAGCGCGCCATTTTTCGTGGCGATGTCGCGGAGGCCTTTCAAGAAACCGGCCTCGGGCATGCAGAGGCCAACATTCATCAGGATCGGCTCGAGAATGATGGCGGCGATTTCGCCGGGATTCTCCTTGAAGCGGCGTTCGACGGTAGCAAGATTGTTGAACGTGGCGATCTTTACATTGGCGATAGCCGACTCGGGTACGCCGAGTCCACCTGGGACAGCCGTGGGATTATCGATGTCGCCGAATTCGGGAGCGTGCGGCTTGACGCTGACCAGAGCGGAATCATGCAGGCCATGGTAGGCGCCCTCAAATTTGATAATTTTGTCACGGCCCGTGGCGGCACGCGCGAGGCGGATGGCGTGCATAGTGGCTTCGGTGCCACTATTGCCGAAGCGGCACATCTCCACGGGAAAGCGATTGCAGATTTCTTCGGCCAGTTCCCATTCCAGATCATGCGGCATCCCGAACATTGTGCCGGTGGAAAGACGTTTTTCGACGGCTTTCATCACCGCAGGATGGCAGTGCCCCGCCATGAGGGCGCCGAAGGTCAGGTTGTGATCGATGTATTCGTTTCCATCGAGGTCGCGAAACTTGCTGCCACTGGCTTCTTTCACGAAGATCGGCCAGGGATCGTAATGGCGATAGTTGCTGGCCACGCCGAGCGGAATTCGTTTGAGATTTTTCTTGTGCGCTTCGGCTGATTTAGGTGTGCGGCGCTCGAATGTGTCGAGCTCCTTCTGTAGGTCGGGATACATCAGATTGCTCCGGGGTGACTCAAGCCGTCGTCACTCTGGTGAACCGGCGGCCATTAGAATGCCGGACGGCAGACCGTCCGGGTGCTTGCATCTTCTCTAACTCTACTCCTACCAACTAGAAGTAGAACTTCAAAGCGAACTGCATCAGACGCGGATCCTTCGCCTGGGTTACCTGGCCGAATTGGGAACCATCAGTGCTGTTGCCATCCGGGTTAAAGAACTGCGTGTGATTGAAAAGATTGAACACCTCGGCCCGGAACTCGAAGCGCATTTTCTCCCTGAGCGGGACGGTCTTCAGGAGGGCGATATCGGTATCGCTAATACCCGGTCCGCAACAGATAGTGCGGGGAGCGTTGCCCACGCGCCCGAGCAGGCTCGGATCATAGCAGCCAGGATAGAGAGCGCCCCCGCAGGTTGGATCCGTGGTGTTTTCGGTGAACAATTGCGGATTGAAATAATAATTGCCGTTGCTCTGGGGATGTTGGGTAGTGAACTTACCCAACTGGTCCGGTTCGCCGGGCAATTCGAAGTCGAAGCTGTTCATGAGTTCGTTATCCGCGCTGGACGTGATGCGGATGGGGAATCCCGTCTGATAAGTGGTTATGCCAGAAAGAGCCCACCCATCGAACACTTTGCCAGAGACTCCGCTGAATTTGCGCACTGGCAACTCCCAGTAGTAACTGAAGACGATGCGATGGCGCGCATCAAAGAGCGAAAGCGAGCGGTTGTCCGCACCGGGGAGCGGGTTCAAAATTCCTTCGAAGCTGGAAGCCTCGTCGATCGACTTGCTATACGTATAGGCGGCGGTGAACTGCAATCCGTGAGCGAAGCGTTTGTCCACGGAAACCTGCATTGAGTTGTAGCCGGAGTTGGCAATGGTGTCCTGAGCGAAGATGCTGGTGAAAACCGGAACGCCGGAAGCAAGTGGGCAGCCGCTGCCCGTAGCAGGATTGCACTGGGGCGATGAATAGGGCCTCAAGCCGACAAACGTGAGAGCTTGGCCAGAGCCCGGCAGGATCGAACCGTTGGGCATGTGGAAATTGAATCCCGTCGGGACAGTCACGTTGTAGGTGGCGTCTTCGGTAAATTGAGCGCAAGTACCGGCGCCATCGAGCGTGTTTATGTCCAGGCAGGTCTGCGGATTGGAGAAGTTCACGTCATGCGTGGCCAGCAAGCGATGACCTTGTGAGCCGACATAGGCGACCTCAAGCTTCATATCTCGCGAGAGCTCCCGTTGGATCGTGAAGTTGTACTGGTCGGAATACTGCGCCCGCATGTGCGGCTGGAAATCGCCGAAGAGCAAAATGGGTTCGAAGAGCGCCCAATCCTGTGCGGCCCCTGGCTTGGGAGTGATGAAGCCGTTGAATGGGTTTGGGTAGGTTGTAGCGCCGTCCTGGCTGACAAATGGAGTGTTGAATTGCGTCTCCGAGAGGATAATGCTCCCGCCGAAGGGAGGCTCGGCACCGAACTGTTCGAGTACCAGTTGCTCGATGGGGTTATAGAACATGCCGAAGCCCGCGCGAAAGCTGGTCTTGCCGGAGTTGCCGGGACTCCAGGCAATCCCGATGCGCGGAGCGAAGGCCTTGTAGTAAGTCTGAGTTAAACCCGGTTGGATACCGGCGTCGCCGGGAACGACCAGTCCGATCGGCGTTTGCGAACCACAATCTGTGTTGGCCGTATTTTCGCAGGGATAGACCGTGCTGCTCTGCCCGGGACGGAAAGTCTGCACGTGTTTGCTGAGATCCGCGAGGGGAGTATTAAGCTCCCAGCGCAGACCATAGTTCAGGGTGAGATTGGGTTTGACCTTCCAGCTGTCCTGGGCAAACAGATAGAACCCGGTATTGCGCACATGCTCAGCCTGGGCCGATCCTTCCCCATATTGATCAGGAAGGCCAAGCAAGTAGTTGGGATATAGATTTGAAGAGCCGTCGGGATTGCTGGCGATCGTGTCGTTCTGCCCACCCCCAAAAAATAGCTGCTCTCCTGAGACGTTAAAGTAAAGGGTCTGATCGAAGCGCTGGCGGCGAGCATCGACGCCAAACTTGAGGGTATGGGTGCCGACAACTTTGGTCAGATTGTCGGCAAATTGAAACGAGTTCCCAACCTGCGGAAGTTCGCCTTCAGCGTTATTGCCAAGACTAAAACCGCCGGCAACAGAAATAAAGGGCAGACCTTCACGAGCCGGACCAAGGCCGGGGTGAATGCCAGTCGGATTTCCCGGCGTGCCATCGGAGAAACACGGCACCGCCCCGGTGACGCTGGTCAGCCACGATGGCGCCGGGGGACACGAATTCTGCACAAGTTCCGTGTTCTGCGGGTGCTGGAACGTCAACTGACCTTCACGGTTGTAGGTGAAGTGAAACTCGTTCACTGTGCTGTTGCTGATGGTCCAGTCGTGGGTGATGTTCCACTGCTGGAAACGTTCGGCAACAATGCTGCCGAAGCCGGGAACGTTCGCGCCGGCCAGTTCGAAAAATGAAAAGGGCTGCAGGGTGCGATCGTCATTGAAGTAGTAATAGATGCTGAGGTTCTGCTTGTCGGTGAGCTTATGGTCGACCTTGACAGTGACCTGGTCGCCCCGAATGGCTTCTGTGGGGACGCTCTCGATGGTATTCCCGGTTGTCGGAGTGGGGACGAACTGAAGCAGATCCACAGCCGTGGCGTCCATGCAGGCCAAGGGAATTTGGTTGTTGGGGAAAATACTTGCATACGCAACACCGTCTGAAAGGGTTGCGCCCCCGGCTGCCGTCACGGCCGCCTGGCAGCCGGGCCGGTTCGAAAGCAGGGCCGAGTTGGCAAGGCTACCGCCGAAAGTATTGCCCAAGTCGGAAAAATCAGCGAAAGATTGCGCAGCTGATGGCCGTTCTTGAGCACTGGGCACCGTGACCGCCGGCGACGGAATGCCCTGGCGGATGCGGCGGCCTTCATAGGATGCAAAAAAGAAAGTGCGATCCTTCTTGATGGGTCCGCCGAAGGTACCGCCGAACTGATTCTGGTTGAACTGCGGCTTCGTGGTATCGAAGTAGCCGTCAGCGTTCAAGACTTTGTTCCGGAAAAACTCATAGACATTGCCGTGAAACTGATTGGTGCCCGACTTGGTCACGACGTTGATCACGGAACCGGAGTTGCGTCCATACTCCGCGTCGAACGTATTGGTGATGACGCGGAATTCCTGAATGCTATCGGGCGTGGGCTGCACGGTGGGCAAGTTGACGAAGAGATCATTCGCATCGCCGCCATTGACGCTGAAATTGTTGGAGCGGCCGCGGCCGCCGTTCACTGAAACCGCTCCCGGACTGTCACTGCCATACACAACGCTGTTGCTGGAGCCCACGGTCGACATAACCCCTGGCTGCAACTGCAAGAACTGATAAGTGTCGCGCGAGTTGAGGGGAAGTTGGCTGACGGTACGGTCATCGACTACCGCACCGAGCTGAGTGCTGGTGGTATCGACGAGCGGAGCTTCCGAAGTTACATCGACGACCTCCTGCGCCTGCCCGATCTGCATCACCATGTTCAAGGTGACGACCTGATTGAGTTCGACGGTCACCCCATGCCGCACATCTTTCTTGAACCCCGTCAGTTCGAAACTCAAGGTGTAAACCCCGACTGGCACTTCGGGAAAAGTGTAATCGCCACTGTCACTGCTTTGGCTATCGCGGCTCACGCCGGTCGCCTCATTCGTGGCCACCACTTTCACATGCGCCAGAACAGCGCCGCTGGGATCCGCAACCCGGCCAAGAATTCGTCCGCCGGTGCCTTGCGCGGGAAGCGTTGTGGGGAGCAGTAGAAGGATCGTAACGGCAAGACAAACGGCGGTCCAGCGGGCGCGGTGAGACGGCATGGAACCTCCAGACATCTTTAAGGAGAAGTTTTTTTTCTTGAAAGCTTCAGCTTGTGTGCAGCCGCAACCTTGCTATAATCCCGCAAGGTTAGAGAAGAGGCACGCATACTGTCAAGGAGAAAAACGCACTACCTCCCATAGAAAACTTGAATGCCATCCGGTAGACAATGAAATCATCCAGCGCTGAACCTTACTTGAAGATCGGAGATGTGGCGCGACGTGTGGGGGTGTCGCCGTCGGTCATCCGGTCCTGGGAAAGTCTGGGGCTCGCGCGTCCCCGGCGCACGGCAAGCAAGTACCGGCTTTACACGGCTGATGATGTCAAGCTGCTGAAGCGGGCGCGATTTTTGCGGAAGGTGCGGGGGTTGAACGCGGCGGCGATTGTCGAGTTACTGCGGCGGGAAGGCCGGGCGCGTCCGGCCGCAAACGGAAGCGCGGGAGCGATTGGCTCGCACTTGCGCCAGTTGCGGGCCCAGCAAAAGCTATCGCTGGCGCGGGTGGCGCAGGCAGTGGGTATCTCGGTGGGATTCTTAAGCGCGCTGGAACGGTCGCAGATGAGTGGGTCGGTGGGAACGCTGCGCAAGTTAGCGCGATTTTATAAGACCAACATTCTGGATTTTTTCGATGCCACGGGCGCCAGCACACGGCAAGTACGTCCCGCCCAAAGAAAGGTTCTGGAAGCTGGCCCGGGCGTGCGCATGGAGTTGCTGGCCTGGGGAAACACGGTGATGGAGCCACATCTGTTTCGAGTGGCGCCGGAGGCGGGCAGTGGCGATTCTTACACGCATGAGGGCGAAGAGTTTCTCTATGTGCTGCGTGGGGAATTGACGATCACGCTGGAGAATGAAGAGTACCGGCTGAAGACGGGCGACAGTTTTTACTTTGAAAGTGCGACGCCGCATCACTGGAGAAATCCGGGGCGGGCGGAAACGTTGTTGCTGTGGATTAACACGCCGCCTACGTTTTGAGACTCTGTGGACGAGAACGTCCGGCACGATGGTTGCGGACGGGGAGAGCAGATGAATTTCCGACGGATCGTAGTACTCGCGCCACTGCTGGCAATGACGATGTTCGGCGGTTCGTGCACGAAAAAGATTCCAACTCTGAATCTGCTGGTGTGGGAAGGATATGCCGATCTGTCATTCGTTAAGGCGTTTGAGGAGCAGCGTCACTGCAAAGTTTCGGCGTCCTATATGGGATCGAGTGATGAACTGGTGGCTAAACTGCGCGGGGGCAGCGCGGGAAACTATGATGTGATTTCGCCTTCGAGCGATGTGGCCACGTCGATTGCGTCGGCGGACTTGGCGGCGCCGCTGGATTTGACCAAGATCCCGAGCTACGGACAACTCTCCCCGCAACTCACTTCCCTGCCGCTGGTGCGTCTGAAGGGCCAAGTTTACGGGGTGCCCTTCATGTGGGGGCCAGATCCTCTGCTCTACGACACTACGGTTTTTGCGCGGCCTCCCGAGAGCTGGAGTGTGCTTTGGGATCCGAAATACCGTGGCAAGATTTCGGTGTGGGACGATCTTTCGACGATCTATATGGCGGCGCAGGTGCTCGGATATGACAGGCCCGATCCGTCACAGCTTTACAACTTGAGTGATCAACAGCTGGAGGCCGTCAAGAAGAAATTGCTTGAGCTGAAGCCGAATATCCGCAAGATGTGGTCGACGGGCGGGGAGTTGACGAATCTCTTTCAGAATCACGAGGTCGTCGCCGCAATGGGATGGCCGCTGATGACCAATCAACTGCGCAAGATCAACTTTCCCGCGGGAGAAACGATTCCGAAAGAGAATACGACAGGGTGGATTGATCACATGATGATCACAGCGGGCAGCGAGAACAAGGATCTGGCCCACGAATTTCTCGAGTACATGATTGAGGCGCAGACGCAGAAAAAGATAACGGACGTTACCGGATACACACCGGCCAATCCTCAAGCAGCACAGTTCATGACGCCCGAAGAAGTGAAAAGCCTGCATTTAGACGATGTGGATAATTATCAGAAGCGACTTTATTTCTGGCAGAATGTGCCGCGGCGCGCGAAGTACAACGAAATCTGGAACGAAGTAAAAGCGGCGCAGTAGGGCCGGCCTTGACTATCAGCGGAGCAACGCCGGGAGCGAAGTCGAACGGGCTTCGGGTTTATCGAAAATCGGTGAGGATTTGGGAATTGATGACCACTTCTGAGATTGCGAATCCGCCCGCTCGCGATAATGTCGCTCGAGCGCCCCTGCTCAGAATTCAGAAGGTTGCCAAGAGTTTCGGCAAAAACATCGTGTTGCGGGATATTTCTTTAGATGTGGCCGAGGGAGAATTCCTCACCATTCTCGGTGAGAGCGGTTCGGGCAAGACGACGTTGTTGCGAATCATTGCAGGCTTTGAGACGGCGGGCGCGGGAGAGGTGTGGATGGGCGATGAGCGCTTGGATCGCCAACCACCCTACCGGCGTCGCGTGAACACTGTATTCCAGTCCTACGCGCTGTTTCCGCATCTCACGGTAGAGCAAAACGTGGCTTATGGACTGCGCGTCGCGAAACGCCCGGAAGCGGAAATCACATCCCGGGTTTCGGAAGCACTGGAGAAAGTAAAGATGTCGGCGCACGCGAAATCGAAGCCCTCGAAAATCAGCGGCGGGCAGCAACAGCGGGTTGCATTGGCACGGGCTTTGGTGAACCGTCCGCGGCTGTTGTTACTGGATGAGCCGCTCTCGGCGCTGGACGCGAACTTACGGCGACAGATGCAGGTGGAACTGAAATCCCTGCAGCGCGAGGTGGGCATTTCGTTCATCTTCGTTACGCATGATCAGGAAGAAGCAATGGTCATGTCGGATCGGATCGCGTTGCTGCGCTCCGGTGAACTGGAGCAGGTGGCAACGCCCCGGGAGATTTATGGACGACCTGCGACCGCCTATGTGGCGCAGTTTATCGGGCACACGAATTTGCTGAAAGGCGAAGTGCGCAGCGGAGTGGTGATCTGCGGTCCCTTAACCTGGAGTGCGGCGCTTCCGGATGGTTCGGCTCAGTTCTCGTTACGACCTGAGGCTATTCGTCTGGCCTCGAAGAATATGCCTGAGTCTGGCCACGTGCGCATTCGCGGAAAGGTGCGCCAACAGGCATTTCATGGGGCGACAGAGTTGATTCGCGTGGAGTGCGGTAATGGGCTGATGCTGGTGGTGCGGACACCGGCGACCAGCGCAGTGATGGACAACGTTGACCTGGAGTTCTTCCCCACCGATGCCGTTCTAGTGCGCGAGTCAGCGGAGAGAATCTGATGTTTTCCCGTGCTTACAAAACGGCGGTGGCATTGCCTCCATTAGTCTGGGTGGCCGGGTTTCTGCTGCTGCCGTATTTACTGATGTTCTGCTACAGCTTCTGGTCAGTATCTGCAGCGCAGACGATCGTGCATTCGTGGAATCTCGACAACTACTTTCAGTTGCTGCGAGTAGACGTTTACTGGCATACCCTGCTGCGGTCGATGTGGATTGCGGCACGCGTGACCATCTTCTCGCTGTTACTCGGGTATCCTCTGGCGTATTTTCTTTCCTTTTATGCGGGCGGGAAAAAGGAACTGCTCTATCAATTGGTGATCATTCCCCTATGGGTCAGCTACCTGGTGCGCGCCTATGCGTGGAAGACAATTCTCGGCTCGGATGGGGTGCTCAATACTCTGCTGCAGTATGCGCACATGACGAAGCATCCGCTGGAGTTTCTGCTCTACAGCCCGTTCGCGGTGGTATTGACGCTAACGCACATCTACACTCCGTTTGCGTTTCTACCGATTTACGCGGCCCTGGAGCACATTCCGCGCAATCTGGTGGAAGCTTCGCACGACCTGGGCGGCACTCCTGGACAAACCTTCTGGAGAGTGATCCTTCCGCTGTCGATTCCGGGCGTGGTGGCGGGGGCGACGTTTGCCTTCGTGCTGAGCCTGGGTGATTTTCTTGCACCTCTGCTGCTCGGTGGGCCGAGTGGCGTCATGATTTCGAATATTGTGGTCAGCTTATTCGGAGCGGCTTACAACTGGCCCCTGGGCGCGGCGATTTCGCTGTGCATGCTGCTGCTGGTGGTGAGCCTGTTATTTTTCTCTGAGCGTCTGGAAAAGAAATGGAGTTTCTCGTGAGCGATACGAGATTCGGGCCCGGCTCACGTTGGCTGCTCTTCCATGCCTTTGCCGTATTCGCGTTCCTCTATCTGCCTATAGCGATCCTTATTCTTTATTCCTTCAATGGCGAGGGCGTGGGCGGATTTCCCCCGCGTCATTTGACGCTCGACTGGTACCGCACGCTCTTGGCGGACGGGCCGATCTGGGATTCGGTGCTTAACAGCTTGCAGGTAGCGTTTGCCGCCATGGCAATCTCGTTGATCTTCGGAGTGCCCGCGGCGCTAGCTCTGGAGCGGGCGAACTTTCCTGGGAAAGCGCTGTTCCGGCGATTAGTTTTGCTGCCTTTGATCCTGCCGGGAATTATCACGGGACTGTCGCTGCTGATGTTATTTAACGTGACCGGAACGAAGCTCAGCTTGCTGACAATTATTCTAGGACACGGAACCGCGCTGATCTCGGTTGCAACCACCGAAGTGTTCGCGGGCCTGCAAAAGCTCGATCGGGCGCAGGAAGAGGCTTCGCTGGATCTCGGCGCGAATTACTGGCAAACCTTCTGGCGCATCACGGTGCCCAACCTGAAGCTGCCGATCATCGGAGCGGCGCTGCTGATTTTTACGCTTTCGATGGATGAGATCGCAGTCAGCTTTTTCCTTATTGGGCGCGACAATACTTTGCCGCTGGAAATCTGGGGACGGCTGCGGCGTGGCATCACACCGGAGATCAATGCGGTATCCACGATCATCTTCTTGTTTTCACTAGTCGCGATTGTGCTTTGGTACCGCCTCCGCATGCGGGGCGAAGGCGGAGCAGACGTTGCCGTTGAAATCGTGGAAGCTGTGGAAGGGTAGGCAGGACGAATGCGAATCGCAGACACCCCATCCATTTCCTCTCCGGCTGAGTTGTTGGCCAACAGCATGTAAGTGCGATGTAATCTCCTGAGAAAGCCCCACCCATAGTAAAGTTATAGACAGGGAGCCACCTGCCGAGCGGCAGGGAGTGCTCATCGACCCGATCTGTCAAATAAAGGACACACCCTACTTTGAGTTTGAGTATTCGCAACATCGCCATCATCGCGCACGTCGACCACGGCAAGACTACTCTGGTCGACGCCATGCTGAAGCAGAGCGGGACATTCCGCGCCAACGAATCCGTGGCCGAACGCGTGATGGATTCGAACGAACTGGAGCGCGAGCGCGGCATCACCATCCTTGCCAAGAACACGGCCATCTTTTATCACGACGTGAAGATCAACATTGTCGACACTCCTGGCCACAGCGACTTCGGCGGCGAAGTAGAACGCGCGCTGAAGATGGTGGACGGTGTGATGCTGCTGGTCGACGCCAGCGAAGGACCGCTGCCGCAGACACGCTACGTGCTGAGCAAGGCTTTGGAGGCGAAGCTGCCGCCGATCGTCGTGATCAACAAGATCGACCGGCCGGATGCGCGGCCGCAGGAAGTGCTCAACGAAATCTATGACCTGTTCATCGATCTGGACGCCAAAGAAGATCAGCTCGATTTCCCTGTTCTGTACACCAATGCGAAGGCAGGCACGGCATCGACTGACATCAAAGGCGGTGGCGAAGATCTCAGGCCCTTGTTTGATACGATCCTGAGGACGACTCCCCTCCCCCAGGGTGACCCTGCCGGGCCCTTGCAGATTCTGGTTGCAAACCTTGATTACAGCGATTTTCTCGGGCGCCTGGCAATTGCGCGCGTCTTTAACGGAACGATGTACACGGGAGAAGACGTGGTCATCGCCAAGCGCGACGGATCGATGCACAAAACCAAGATTACGAAATTGTTTTCTTTTTCCGGATTGAAGCGCACTGACATCACGGAAACGGTCCTGGGCGATATTATTGCCGTCGCCGGAGTGGAAGGGATCACGATCGGCGAAACCATAACGGATGCGATAAATCCCGCGCCGCTGCCGCCCATTGTGATCGATGAGCCCACGATCGCGATGACCTTTACGGTGAACACTTCGCCCTTCGCAGGGCGCGAAGGAACCTACGTCACTTCACGAAATCTGCGGGAACGCCTGGCCAAGGAACTGCTCACCAATGTTTCTCTGCGAGTAGAGGAGATGGGCACCACAGATTCCTTCAAGGTGCTGGGACGAGGGGAGTTGCAGCTTTCAATCACCATCGAAATGATGCGGCGGGAGGGCTATGAGCTCATGGTGGGTAAGCCTGAAATTGTCACCAAGCGCATTGATGGCAAGCTGATGGAACCTGTGGAGCATCTTACCGTAGACGTGCCGGAAGCATTCGTCGGCGTGGTGATGGAACAATTGGGCTCGCGCAAGGGCGAGGTCACCAATATGCACAACCATGGCTACGGGCGGGTGCGGATTGAGTTCCGAGTTCCCAGCCGAGGGCTGATTGGACTCCGGAGCCAGCTGCTCACCGACACCCGCGGGACCATCGTGATGAATTCTCTTTTCGACGGATACACGGAATGGCAAGGCGAAATTCCGCATCGGCTAACCGGTGCTTTGATCTCCGATCGAAACGGCACGTCAACGGCATACGCGCTTTGGGGATTGCAGGAACGGGGAGAATTGTTTGTGGGAGCCGGCGTCGAACTGTATGAAGGGATGATCATCGGCGAAAATGCGAAGGACGACGATCTCGACGTGAACGCGGTTCGTGAAAAAAAACTCACTAACATGCGGGCGTCGACGGCTGACGAGGCCATCCGCCTGGTGCCATTCCGGCAGTTGAACCTGGAGCAGGCAATCGAATTCATCGCGGACGACGAATTTGTGGAAATCACGCCCAAGTCCCTGCGCCTCCGGAAAAAAATCCTGCAATCCAACAAGCGCAAGAGGAGAGCCATGGAGGCCGTGGAGGAGAGTTCGTGATGCCAGAAGCGCGGGAGCGTTGTAGAAGACTGAAGTACTGCTTCGGTTTTTTCTCTTTGGCCGAACTTCGTTCTCTTCACTGTGATGATCTTGGCTGGTAAGAGCAGTCCGTATAGCGGAGAGCATTTGCTCTTCTACTGGTTTGTTGGCCCCTTGGGCGCATGGCTGCAAAGCTATTTTTCTTCGGTCCGACTTCCAGTTCTTGGTTCTTGTCGTAGCCTTCTTGGTCAACCCATTGCTGTACGGGTTCTTGATCTATCCGGCGGTGTCCCTGGACGACTATCTCGACCGCAAGAATGAAGCACCCTCAATCAAATCGCAGCAATGAACTGGCCAGTACCTCGTTGAAGATGTTTCTGGTCCCGTGCAGTTGCGGAACTACATTCGCGGTTCCCCAGGATTACGACCGCCGAGGAACCGCCTGGAGCCGTTATCTAATCTGTCCATTCTGCGGCAAGCGGCATGATCCAAAGAATCGATTGTTACAAGTTGGATATCAGCGCGAAGGTTTCTGGCAAGTGGATAAGTGTTAGCCAGGCCAGCGTCTCACCTTCCCGCGCGATTTAGCATGTCGGCCTTGACAAACCTGCTATACTTCTGGCCGCATTCGACTGTTCGCCAGCTCCGGTCTCGATTTTCAGGAAGGCGTCCCCGACCTGCCAGTCCGCCGCATCGAGCTCGCACTTCGACAGCTCAATGCAGAGGATCACGCTTGAAGAATATCTTCGTAGGAAATTTGAGCTTTAACACATCAGAAGACGAACTGCGTCAGATGTTTGAACCATTCGGTCAAGTGGATCGGGTTAGCATCATGACCGACCGCGATACCGGACGATCACGCGGCTTCGGCTTTGTGGAAATGGCCAGCAACGAAGACGGAGAAAAGGCCATTACCGCATTGAACGGATCGCAGGTGGGCGGACGCACACTCAATGTAAACGAGGCCCGCCCGAAAACCGAGCACGCCGGAGGCGGTGGGCGCGACCGTGGAGGACGAGGCGGCGATCGCGGCGGTGACCGTGGTGGCCGCGGCGGAGGCGGAGGCGGGCGAGGTCGCTGGTAAGAAGTGCACTCGGTTGCCGCGTCCGATGACTCTCTAATTGCGTTTACCATTCGTCTGGGCGGCCAGGTCGGCCCCCGACAGAACCTTCCAGGCGATAGCGTTGCTGACTGGCGCAGCACGCTGAGGTGGCATAGTCCGCGTTGATGCTTCCGCACTGCGCATGTAAACTGAAGCGAATGACTATGCGCCCGTAGCTCAGATGGATAGAGCGATTGCCTCCGGAGCAATAGGTCGGGAGTTCGAATCTCTCCGGGCGCACCAGATTTCAACCACTTACGGCTAGCCCTTATTCCCCCCTGTGTTCAGAACGTGATCAATTGGCCTCACTACTTCACCCCCTCGACCGGAAGCTCAGCTAAGACATCGGCGGTAATAGTGGGCGAAATCATCTCGTACATGCTATCAGTCATTGCATAAACTGACTCGGGAATGTGCTTCACGTGACTTTCCAGCGTTGTGTCCGGCCTCGCGTGTCGTAGCTGTTTTTGAACGTCTTTCAAGGTTCCCCTGCGCTCGCCTACAGCTCTCGTCGCATAAATGCGCCGAAGGATCTGGAAGTTCAGTTTTCCGAATCCGAGTTTTCCCGAATCGGCTCCAGAACTCGCGCCTCGATGTTTTCATAATCGAGAAACCCACCCTGGCTGTTTGGGAAAACAAAATCGGCGAATTGGGACCATGCCGTTAGTTTCCGCCAGCCTTCGAGCTCAAGCGCCAACCGCTTCGGCAATGGAAGGCTAGCCTCGCTGGCTTCTGTCTTTGCCCAAGAGCGGATAGCAAGGCCACTTTCACGGGTCACTCAGGCGAGGAGTTGCTGCGGGAATCGACATGTCGGTGACTGTTGTGTCACGCTGGCTGCTTGAGGATGTTGTGTCTTTGAGGCCGCAATGAGATCAGAACGTTGACAAGGAGTTTTGTGAATCGTCTTTTAGAGGTATCTGAAGTAGCAGAATGGCTCGGTGTTAGCCCTGGGTCCGGGAGCACGCCTCTGGGAAGCGGAAGCCAAAGCTGCCAGCCGTGAAATTGGGCGATCTGTGGAAATTCGAGAAGGAGAAAATTGAAGCCTTTATTGAGACCCATCGGACAGAGTAAAGCTTGCCTCGCATTCCGCGTGACGCGGCCACGGGAATTTACTTTGTCGTCTCTTCGTTGAACTCGCACTGTGGGCAGTGGGGCAGCGATAGGGTCCACTCCTTACCGGCAAGCGTGAAAAACGTGGCATTCGCATGCAGCAGTTCGGGGCCGCATTTGCGGCAGTGAAGAAGCGGCGGTATCGCAGACAGAGTATCGAACAGCTTATCTATCAATTGGGATTGCGCTTCTGTCGAGGAAAGATCTATTCGCCATGGCGCAGACTCGTCAGCATGACGCCGGACGTTCTGAAGAAACAACGCGCCGCGTCTCGGGTGGAGGTGAGAACATGATTGGCAGTTTTGAATCGGGTGCAGCCTCGATCCGCTTGATGTAACAGGAATCGTGCACAGCCTTGCCGTTTTCGTCGGCGCACAAGTCGGTCTGCAAGTTAACGGGTTTGTTGCAAATCACGCAGGGTATTTCCGGGAAGGGTCGGCTATCCATAAAACTCCTCTCTTAATTGGAGGATCAGGAACAGCCTAACCTCAAAGCGAAAGTGCGGACTGAGCAGTTTTGACCCATTTTGGGAATCGTCCAAAACAGGTTCCACAGTCCCCCATTAGACGTTTCGGAGTACGGGCCAGGCAAAAAGCTGAAGTCCGTAGACCGATGCTTTAGGCTGCCTGCTGCGAATAGAAATAGGTCTCGGCCCGGAGTAATGCCGCCACCGCGACCATAAGGCATCTAATATGCGCCTTGGGGCAAAGGCCCTTTATCCAGGCCTTTTTTGCCTCCTCCTCCAATTGGCGCGAAGCGTCAAATGTGACCATTAAAATAGGTACGTCCGGATGCCGCCTGCTGAGGTGACGAGCCGCCTCAAGCCCGTCCATCTCAGGCATCACGAAATCCATCACGGTGATGTGCGGACGGTGCTCATGGCAAGTTTCAACTGCATGAAGGCCATTGCAGGACCTCTCCCACTACTTTCCATTCCGCCTGCAGTTCGAGCATCGCGCGAAGACGGGCGTGGATCAGCGCGTTGTCGTCAACCACAAAAATACGAACCAAGGTTCTTCTCCTGGCCTACGAAAGTACAAGTAGTGGGCGCGCAAGCTTTTGCTACCATACCGCCGTCTGCGAATCGGAAGCTATACATCTCAGCGTTTCACATGTGCCTGGTGGGCGTGGAGGACTGGGCAACCTCGAATCGTCACAACGCGCTGACGCCAAAATAATCGACTGGAACGATACGTGTCTCTACATTCTCGATGATTGCGACAATAAAGATTTAAAAGCCAATTGAGAAATACCTACCGCACCTTACGCGTGAAGCATCCCCTCGTCCCGCCTAACACGGACGCACCTCATGTAACGATCTGAATTGAGGCACGCATACCTACGAAGCTCCGACTGGCATCGGGGCTTTTTTATTTCAGCTTGCCGCGATCTCAAGCTTCTTGGCCTCTGCTCTGCGTTGCTCGATGTGCTCATGCAGGGCATCTCTGAATTTCAATAGAAGGTTGTCTCTCTCGGCAGGATCGGTCGCGGCCCCGGCCTTTAGCCACAAAATCCTGAGCCGCTCTTCAAAGGGAGAAGGCACGATAGTGTCCCAAAAAACAATATCTCAACGCCATCCGCTGGAATGGTCAATTTTGAACAAGGCGTTTTGGCGGCTTCTGTTTTTCCCGTTCGGCCTTGAGCTTCGCCTCTGCTGCCAGACTTTCTCTTTCGAACCCTGACATCGTGCAGGGGTAATCCAGAACGTTGGTTGAGTACGGCATCATTACAGATGGCTTTCGCGGCATGGCGATCATGCTAGTACGCCCCAACGAATTATGCGGTACGGTAGCGCACACTTGCGGGAATGTTTTCACGGCGGAGATAGCCAAGATCAAGGCCGACATTGAGTGCTGGAAAGATTCCGCGTAAATCGAAATGCGGGGCTGGCGATTCGATTACAGTGTGATAGTGACTCGTGCATCGTTCCAAGGTTGGCTTGGGAGTCTCTAATGCTCTTGTTTGAGCTTCTTTCAGCCCTGTTTCAGCCGGTATCGCAGACGTTTGTGCCTCCGTTAGTGGTATGCGGGCTTTAGTTTCTGCGGTATCAGCTTCCGTTTTGCTGAGTGCGGCTTGCTGCGATTCCTGCTTAGCCTCTTGGCGTGCTTTTGATTCCTCGTTTAAAGTTGTCCCCGGAATGGCACTTTCTATGCCGCCGATGGCCGGAATAACTCGCCCCACGGCCTGGCCAGCAACGTCTAAGCCGCGAGCCAGGCCTGCGCCGATTTCCGCTAATACCCGCGGCACTGGATGTTGAATATTCCTTGCATTAGCCCAAAGGGATGCTATGCCACTTTTAAACGTGATTTGGGTCGGGCGCGGCATTATCCGCCGCTGTAGCGGGATATGGAGATTCTTCCGGCTGTACAGGGATTGGTGTCCCTCTGATCCCTGCCCTCATCATCGGCGAGCCAGCGGATACACGATTCTCTAAATCTTCTGTGCTCCCCGGCGTGATCGGAATTGCCGTTACCGCAGTAGCAGCAGGAGTAACGGGAATAGCTCTCGCGTTCGGCACGACGGCAGGCTCGCTCGCCGCCGAGGTATCCACAGGAATTGCGCGACCCGCAGGGGATAAGGCCAGCAATACTGGCCGACCGGGACTCGAAGAGTCATCAGTCGAACCGAGCGGAATTGCCCTCGCCTGCTGTGAGCCGTTAGCTGTTATTCCCGGATCAATGGGCGGGGTGTCGACAGGGATTGGCCGTCGCCTCAAGTCGTCGTCTGAGGGGTCTGATCATCTTCCTCATTTTCCGGCATAGCGTTAGCGAGCATTTATTTTTTCCTTCCTGTGATTCCGTTGATTAGCACGAAATTTGCGTGATTCACATTCTGATCAGGCGCAACCGTCGTGCGTAAAACACTTTCGCGATTTTTGATGCCAGGCTCGATTGTCCGGGGGGACTCTGGGCTTGGTGATGCCGTTTATCAAAACAAATGTTGGGCGAACTTCGCCTGTGCTTACCTTGGCGTCTGGTTCGACGTATTGGCCGTACTCGGCAGCGAGCTTTAGGTACTCTCGACGCTCTGACCATGCAACAACGTCCCGTTGATCCGTCACTATGCCTTCTTTCTGGAAAAACTTCGTTTCGTACGCCGATACCCTTCAGCAATTCGCCGAACCATTACGTGCGCAGGCACGGCTTGCTTGATCAACCGCGCCAAAGCACCTTTGACCGACGAGTTCTCCACGCTGTAGGTGCTTGTGCTCGCCGCATACCCGGCGAGATTCTTCTCGCTTCGACAGTCCCTGTGATCGTCCATCTGCTTTCGCCGGTTAAGCTTTGTGAAATCTGGTGTCGACATATCTCTTTCTGCGTCCTAAATACGCTTTCTTGGGCTGATGGACTATTTGAACGGTTCCTAAGTTTGCTCATCTTGGATATTTCCTTGTCGCGTCTGGGTTTCTTTAGAGTGGGGGCTGGGTGCAGAATCTGTTCAGTTAGAGCCGATAGTGCCGTATAACGCCACTCTAGAGCGACTGTAACTGCTTGATTTCGCGTTGGCCAAGGCTGTTTGGACTGCCTCCGGAGCAATAGGTCGGGAGTTCGAATCTCTCCGGGCGCACCACATTTCTCCTTTCCTTCCAATCACTTCTGCAGTTTCAGATGTAGAAGGTATTGCGGAATCTCTACCCAGAACAACGCCCTCAAGCTAACCCTCACCCCGGTAAAGCTGCCAGATCACCTGGTAGAGAGAGTGTATCGAGCAGCTGGGGAGGATCGCGGAACGCTCGCTGACGCTGCCAAGGCATACGGTATTCCCTTTTTACTCCTACAGGCAGAACCCTATCGCGAGTTTTTCCAAGTCGCTTGAATGTAGGTTGTCCACCACGTCTGACTACCGCACCGCTCAAATCCGCGCCTGGGAGCGTCTCGCCGTGCCGGGCCATATTCTAAGGATGGGTGGGCAGAAGGAAGCAAAATGCGTACTACAGTTGCTTTTCGCCTGTTGCTTTTTTCGTTTGTCTTGCTGGCTGTTTCCCACGTTGCGTTCGCTCAAATCGGTGTCGGCATTTCCGTTAGCTTCGGCCCTCCTCCGCTTCCCGTCTATGACCAGCCCGTCTGTCCCGACGATGGCTATCTTTGGACGCCCGGTTACTGGGCCTACGATGATGATGACGGCTATTACTGGGTGCCCGGTACGTGGGTAGAAGCGCCACAGGTGGGCTTCCTTTGGACCCCGGGTTATTGGGGCTGGGGCGATAATGCGTTCTTTTTCCATGAAGGATATTGGGGCCCGCAGGTGGGCTTCTATGGTGGCATCAATTACGGCTTCGGCTACGGGGGTTTCGGATACGAAGGCGGCCGCTGGGAGGGCGATCACTTCTCCTATAACACCTACGTGAATCATGTAAATACCACCATTATCCACAATACCTACAACGTAAGAGTCACCAATGTCACAGAAACCCATGTCAGCTATAACGGTGGTGACGGTGGGGTCCAAGCGCGCCCTACGCCGCAGGAAGAATCCTACGCTAAGGAACGCCATGTCGGCCCGGTACCCGCGCAAACCCAGCACGTTCAGGCAGCCCGCGGTAATCCCGAGCTTCGCGCTTCCGCCAACCATGGCAAGCCGCCGGTCGCGGCCACTGCCAAACCCGGTGATTTCAAAACTGCCGTTGTACCCGCTCGACAGGCAGGCGGTGAATACAAGGCTCCTCCCGCTAATGCCGCGCGCGGCAACCAATCGCGACCGGGAAATGAGGCTCGCCCCGGTACGGAAAACCCTCCGGGAAATGCTACCGAAGCTCATCCCAACACCTACAACCATGCCAACGAATTGCAGCCGCACAAGGCGGCACCGCCGAACACAGGTAATGAGGCAGCGGACAAGAAATATCAGAAACAGCAGGACAAGCTAGCTGCCAAGCAAGCGCAGGATCACCAGAAACTCCAGCAGCAACAGGAAAAAGAACACCAGCAGGCGGCCCAGAAAAACTACAACGATGCGCAGAAACAACAGATGGAGCAGCGCCATGCTCAGCAAACGCAAAAGATCGAGCAAAAGCATGCTGCCCAGCAGCAGCAGATGGCACAGCGCCAAGCCCCAAGGCCGGCGAGTCGTCCTCCGGCCGAAAAGCCGCATTGATTGCGCTGCGCTGCACCGGTGTGACGAGCCCGCCACGGCTGGTGCGTCATTTTGACGAAAACCGACGACCTAGCTCCGTCGCAAGCGGCGAATCCTGGGAGAGAAGTTCACTTCCAGACACTTCGGGCAGGGGCACCTGAACGCTCTGTCGTTCGGAAAAATGATGTGGCCGCAACTCTCGCAAATCTGTCGCCCGTTTTGGAGAACTTTCATTACCCGGAATCCCGCGCCCAGAACACAGTAGGGACAGCAGGGTGTTTGGGGCGGTGTCTTCATGGTCAAGGTCAGACGCTCCCGCAGTCGGTTGTGGACAGACTATAAACGCCCGACGCGTGGCAGACTGTTCGATACCGAACGCTTTGTTTCCAGCCAAGGCAGGGAACGGCGCACACGGAGACTCGCTCGTCCAGAGGCGCGCGGCAACGATCGATCTCCAGATCATCGGGAAGCTACTTCGCGGGATCTCACAAAACATCGCCTTCGGTGCTAAACTGTCGATGATTCGTGCGGCAAGTCCTCCGGAGCAAGGCTGAGAGTTCGAATCTTTCCGGACGCCAGATGTCTTCCGTTGACCAGTTTCTCTTGCCGGGTTGCCCTTCCTTAGCTTGCAGTGCTGAGACGCGCTTTCCAAAAGGCAACAGGCTTTCTCATTTGTGGTACTTAAATGAGGCTTCAAAATGTCAGAGATTCACGCCATCTTCTGGGACGTTGGAGGGGTTCTTCTCACCAACGCCTGGGATCACACCGAACGCGCGGCCGCACTCGAACACTTTCGACTCGACGAAAAAGAGTTTCACGGGCGGCACGAAATGGTTGTCTCGTCATTTGAGCGTGGCAAAATCTCGCTCGACGACTATCTCGATCGTACTGTCTTTTACCGCAGCCGTTCATTTACCCGCGAAGAGTTTCGGGATTACATGTTGTCGTTATCGCGGCCGATGACGGATGTTCTCACCTTCGCGCGCGATCTCGCCACTTCCGGCAAATACTTTATGGGAACCATCAACAATGAATCCCGCGAGCTAAACTTGTACCGCATCAAGAAATTCGGCCTGCGCGATATCTTTCGAGTATTTGTCAGCTCCTGCTTCGTCGGATTGCGCAAACCAGAGAGTGGTATTTATCGCCTCGCACTCGAGATCACGCAGATCAATCCAGAACAGTGCTGCTTCATCGATGACCGCGCTCTGAACCTGGAATGCGCCGCAAAACTCGGCATGCGCACGATCCAGATGCAGACGCTCGAACAGTTGCGTGGAGATTTGGGGAAGCTTTTGGTAAAGCCGTGAATAAATCGAAGATCAGCAAGGCGGAGAAGCCCGCAGCTAAGAGTTAAACCTTGCGAGGCTTTGATGCCGCAGGAACAATAGCTTTGGGAATGTCAGATTCCGCGCTGCTAAGAGTAAGATCGCTCGACCAGCATTCTGAAACCAGCTTCCAATCCCCTGTGCTCTGCTTGGCGAAGACCCACAAGTATTTGCCGCGCTCTTCGCGGCGCTTGCCCGCAGTACCGGGAACCAGCGCGCTGTAGCGTCCGACTTCATGCGCCACATCGCCAACCACCTCCACGCGGATGGGTTCAAGCGCCACTTCTCCTAAGCCGGATTCTATGGCGGAGAAAAAGAACTCTCGAACCGCGGAAGCGCCCCGAAGAAGAGGAAGATTGGAGCGCAGCACCACAGCATCGGGCGTGTAGAGTTCCAACAGTTCATCGAGCTGGCGCGTGTTGCAGGCCAAAACCCATTCCTGCGTGAGCCGGCGCACGGCAGCCTCGCTGCGGCTCATCGGCTCGCCCTTGGCAGCAGCAGCGACGCGTAGGCGATCCGCTTCGCGCGCGCTCTCGGGCGCATTGACTCGCAGCGCCGCACCGGCCCCTTCAACTCCGCCCGGGAAATAGTGATGATGGTAATGATGGTGATAGTGATGCGCGCCCACAGCCGCCCCACTGGGCGGATGAACTTCTGGCTGGGCTTCCGCCGCTGGTAGCGGATTTTGAGCTAATTCCCTGGCGAAATCCGGTAACTCCACCGCGCGGATGTCGAACCCAGGCGATCCGCGAGCGGGCAATGCATTGGACGCGGCGTCCACAGGAAGTCCACACATGCCACAAAACTTATTTCCCTCGCGGTTATGATGTCCGCAGGAAGGACAATCCCCGGAAGCGCTGCGAGTGGTTTGGGCCGCCGTTTCCTCCGCGGCGGTTTCAGAATCCAGATTGATGGTTAGGCGTTGCATGGCCTCCAGAGCCGCGGCAATCGCTTGGTCATTGGGCTTGGGCCGCCGCATTTCCGGAAAGAAACGCTGATGGAGCTCGCCTGACGCTGGATTGTCTGGGCTCACCGTGGACTCATTCTCTACGCCATCCTGCGCTGGGATTGCGGCGGTTGGCTGTCCGGGTTTCTTGCTCTTATCCACAATTCCGACCGTGCTCTTATTGACTTTGAGCGATGATTCATTCTAGCCCATGCCAGCGACGCTAGCGGCGGAAGAACTCAATCTTCCCTTCGGCTTCGGTGGGCACGCCATTGCAGGTCGCGGGACGATACCGCCAGGCCCGTACAGTTTCGAGGACGTTTCGGTCACCCACTGGCCCGGCGCTCTGCAAAATGAGAGGACTGTGCACACGTCCATCAGCACCGATGATGAAGCTTACCTTGACCTTGATTCCAGCAGCCGCCGGAACCATTAGCGGATTTGGCGTCGTTAGAGCTTCGGGAGGCTGAGTGTCCTCGCAGCGCGCCCGCGCGCTCGCGCGCCGCACCTCGCTGAACTCGGAGGCGCGAATCGGAGTCATCCAAAGTTTGTGTTCCCGCTCCGATAAAACCATCTGGCTAAGACGAGGAGACGCAGACTGCACAGAAGCAGTGGCTGGAATCGCAAGAAGCAGAAACCATGGCCAGAGACTATAAAGCACGTTGTGCGGTTCTCTCCCCAACGCTTTATCTGTGGGCAAGTCTAATGCCAGCCTGGGGCGTGCGTAAACAGCTTATTCTCCGCCGTTTCGGGGGGGCTCGAGCCACCAGGGGTTTGCCGTGTGAACTCAATTGCACATCTTATGCGCGGATTGGCGTGAATTCGGGTTGCTCGGGATCGGCTCTTAATAAGCCAACAGAATTCGCAAGTCGCGGAGATTGTTCCCTGTAGGCCCGGTCTCAATCACATCACCCAGCCCGCTGAAGAGCGGGTAAGCGTCAAATTTATTGAGCCCCGTGCGCGCGTCAAGACCCGCCGCCCGCAGGCGCGCGGCCGTGCTTCCATCCGCTACCGCCCCTGCTGCAGGACTATTCCCATCCACGCCATCGGTCCCTGCGCTCAGCACAGTAATATTCTCGCCGGCAATCTTCCCAGCGCATGCCAACGCAAACTGCTGATTGCGTCCGCCGATGCCTCCGTTAGTGACTTTCACGGTCACTTCGCCGCCGGAAATCAGGCACACGCGCCCAAAATCTTTTCTTAGTTCGCGAAGCCGCTTCAGTAGATACTCGGCCGCGCGTTCGTAGTCCCAATCATCAGAAACGTTGTCCACGTGCACCGCAAATCCTGCGCTCTCGGCCGCGGCTCTCGCCTGCTCGACGGCGGTCTGGTTCGAAAGCACTGGCCACCAGCGCGAACGGTAGAATGCCCGATCGTCGGACTTCGGCGTTTCATCGAGCGCACGGCGCTCAAAAAGTTCTCTCGTGGAGTGCGGCAATTGGGGCAGCAAGCCATGCTTCTCCGCGATGCGGTAACAATCCTCCACGCTGGTTGAGTCGGGCATCGTCGGACCGGAGGCCAAAGCATCGAGCCTGTCGTCCGGAACATCCGACACAAGGAGCGAAACCTGCTGCGCGGGAAATGCCGCTGGCGCCAGTCTTCCACCTTTCACCGCTGAAATGTGCTTGCGGATAGCATTGATTTCCGCGATCGGTGCCCCCGAATGCACCAGGGCTCGATAGGTTGAGATCAAATCGCCGAGCGAGATTTCATCGTCGATAGGCTTCTCGATAATTGATGATCCGCCACCGCTGATCAGGAAAATCACAAGCGAGGCCGCTGTTTGTGCGTCCAGCAATTTCAAGATAGCCTTCGCCGCATGAATGGATTCGGCATTCGGGGTCGGATGCCCGCCACAAAAATAACGAAAACCGCGCACCTGCGAAGCAGGCTCGACCGAACTTGCCACAATACCTTCAAGCGCGGACTCGCCCATTTGCTGCGCGAGCGCCTCAACCATCGTATGTCCAGCCTTTCCGATGGAAATCACCACGACCCGTGAAAAAGTTTGCAGCTGGTAAAGATCTTCACGCACGCGCAAAATCCCGCGTTCGCAGTGCACCTGCCTCGCAAACCCCTTGGCAATCGAAGCCTCGGCCAGCGCATGAAGAAAAATCCGGCACGCGGCATCTCGCATCCCACGAAATAACGAATCTCGGTTTGCATCGCACATGGGGACAAGCTAGATTGAAGGTTTTCCAACGATTCTTTGCCGTACCCAGCTTTCGATTGCTTCTCTCAGTTCCCGCAAGCGTCCTTCGAAGAAATGATCCGCGCCTTCGATCACGACCAGCTTTTTCGGCTCGGCCACCGAAGCCAGCAAGGCCTCCAGCTTCGCCCGGGGACCGAACTGATCGCGGGCGCCGCTCACAAACAATTTCGGCGTGACGCAGTCGCGCAAGAAATCGAATGTGTAAACCCGCGGCGCTTCCGCCTCGGCGGCCACAGGTACAACTGGGGTTCCCACGGCGATCAATGCTTCCACGCGCGCATCCGAAGACGCGGCCTTCAGCCCAACCGCTGCGCCAAAAGAGAATCCCGCAAATATCAAGGGCAGGTGAAACTCCGCGTCGAGCCAACTAAGGGCGGTGTGGACATCTTCGACTTCCCCGTTGCCGTTATCGTGCTCTCCATGGCTGAGTCCGGTGCCGCGAAAGTTAAAGCGCAGGACGGGAAAACCAAAACCGTTCAGCGCCTTCATGGTATGGAACACAACCTTGTTATGTAGCGTTCCGCCAAACAAAGGATGGGGATGACAGACCACCGCTGCATGCGTTGCATTGTCAGCACCTGCGTTCAACAGCGCTTCGAGCCTTCCTGCGGGGCCGTCAATGAACAGCGATTTGATGGTTGAAATCTGCGCGTTCACAGCCCTTAGATTACATGATTGACTCAACTCGTCGCCGCTGGGCAAGCTGTGGTTTATCCTTTTCGAATGGACGCTATCACGCTCACTCGCCAGCTCGTCGACATCGAATCCATCTCTGGGAATGAAGCTGCGGCTGGAAACTATCTCTATGGAGAACTATGCCGCATCGGCTACCAGACGCGGAGAATTCCTGTGGAAGAGAACCGTTTTGACGTCTATGCCACATCGCCGGAGCAGCCAAATCCAGAGGTAGTTTTTTCCACGCACATGGATACAGTTCCTCCGTTCATTCCATCCTCCGAAGACGCGGCGCACATTTACGGACGCGGCTCGTGCGACGCGAAGGGAATCATCGCCGCGCAGGTCGCGGCCGCGGAACGCTTACGGCGCGAAGGAATCTATGTTGGATTGCTCTTCGTGGTAGGGGAGGAGCGCGACAGTCTGGGCGCGAAAGTCGCCAACGAATACGCCGCAAACGATCCAGCGCGGCGCTACAAATATGTAGTCAATGGTGAGCCGACAGAGAATCGCATCGCCCTCGCATCGAAAGGCACTTTGCGAGCGGAGGT
Organism: Candidatus Acidiferrales bacterium; assembly: GCA_035603035.1. Taxonomy (GTDB): domain Bacteria; phylum Acidobacteriota; class Terriglobia; order Terriglobales; family Acidobacteriaceae; genus Sulfotelmatobacter. The sequence continues at coordinate 112,775 of DATNLE010000265.1, forward strand.
CACCGCTTCCGGACGGATGGCGCATTCTGCTTATCCAGAACTCGGGGACTCGGCGATCGACAAGCTGATTGCGGTGCTCACGCGCTTGCGTGCGATGCCGTTGCCCTCTGATGGGGAGATCGGTGCATGCACTCTGAATATTGGATTAATCGAAGGCGGCCGCGCGCCCAACGTGATTCCTGATTACGCGCACGCGGATTTGCTCTACCGTCTCATTGGTCCGTCCCGCGATCTGCGGCGCCAGATTCTCCAGACTGCGGGCGATCAAGCGGAGGTTAAGTTTCCACTGGAACTTCCCTTTTTGCGCCTACGCACCGTCGACGGTTTGCCCACGATGATCGCGGCGTTCACCACCGATATTCCCGCGCTGACAAATTGGGGTGAGCCGCTGCTGATCGGTCCGGGATCGATTCACGTCGCGCATACCGATGGTGAGTTCATCGATAAGCAGCAACTTGCGGAAGCGGTTGATTTATACTGCACGATCGCGAAGCGGCTGGTTTGAAGCCGCAGGGTCCCATTCGGCTGACGTCAACTCACCCGGTGCATTTAGACTGTAATGATCATGACCACTACGACCCACAACTCCCTGGCTCGCGCGTCTTCCGCCTACCTGCGATCCGCCATGCACCAGCCCGTCCAGTGGCACGAATGGAGTGAAGACGCGTTCGCTTCCGCGCGGCGGGAGAACAAGCCCATGCTGCTCGACATTGGCGCGGTGTGGTGCCACTGGTGCCACGTGATGGACCGCGAGTCTTATGACGATCCGGAAGTGGCCGCTATCGTGAATGAGCATTTCATCGCGGTGAAAGTCGATCGCGATGAGCGTCCCGATATCGACAGCCGGTATCAGGCCGCGGTCAGCGCGGTCAGCGGGCAGGGGGGATGGCCGCTCACTGCATTTCTTACTCCCGATGGCAAGCCGTTTTATGGTGGAACTTATTTTCCGCCCAGCGATGGATATGGTCGGCCAAGCTTTAAGCGCGTGCTGCTCAGCATTGCCAACGCTTACAAGGAAAAGAACGGCGATGTAATGGAGCAGGCACGGATGGTGGAGAGCACGATTGCGCAAGCGGAATCATTTGCCGGGCGCAGCGGCCGGGTTTCGGCAAGCAGCATTACGACAATTCAGGAATCCGCATTCAAGATGTTCGACGCGCAGTACGGGGGGTTTGGGCAATCGCCTAAATTTCCGCACCCTTCGGCGCTGGATGTATTGATCGAGCGTTATGCTCGAACCCAGGACGCAAACCTGCGGAACGTGATTGTCACCACGCTGGAGCACATGGCCAATGGCGGCGTCTACGATCAACTCGCGGGAGGATTTCATCGTTACTCGGTCGACGAGCGCTGGGTGGTGCCGCACTTCGAAAAGATGTGCTACGACAATTCAGAGTTACTGAAGAACTATGTGCATGCCTATCAGGCCACAGGCTCGGAGCGCTTTGCCAATGTCGCACGCGACATTATTCGCTGGATGGACGAGTGGCTGAGCGACCGGCAACGTGGCGGTTTTTATGCTTCGCAGGATGCCGACATTTCGATGGACGATGATGGCGATTATTTTACGTGGACGCTGGACGAGGCCCGCGCCGTCCTGACCGAAGAAGAAGTGCAAGTTGCGGCCCTGCATTATGACATCAATGAAGTGGGCGAGATGCACCACAATCCGGCAAAGAATGTGCTCTACGTGCGTGCGCCGATCGACGAGATTGCGCGCCGCATGAGCCTCGACGTTGAGCGAGTGAAACAGATTCTGGATTCAGCAAAGAAGAAAATGTATGCCGCGCGCTTGCAGCGACAGACTCCTTACCTGGACAAGACAGTTTATGTGGCATGGAACAGTATGTGTGTTTCGGCCTATCTGGAAGCGGCGAAGGTGCTGAATTTGGCCGAGGCGCGCCGTTTTGCCCTGCGTTCGCTGGATCGGATTCTGGCGGAGGCGTGGAAGCATCAAGCACACGCGGGCGAGGGCACCCGCGCCACACAGGCCGGCTCGCGACTCTTGCACGTCGTCGCTTATTCTGATCCGAATGCTCCACACCGCGAAGTTGCGGGCCTGCTCGAGGACTACGCCGCCACGGCGCTGGCCTGCCTCGACGCTTACGAGGCTACGGCTGCCCTCAGTTATTTCAAGTTCGCGCGCGACATCGCCGATGCGATGATTGCAAAATTCTTCGACCCGGTTTCAGGAGGATTCTTCGACGCCGCGCCGGTCAGCGACGGCGAAAGCCTGGGGGTGCTCTCGACGCGCCGCAAGCCCTTGCAGGATTCTCCCACGCCGGCTGGCAATCCCCTGGCTGCGATTGTGTTGCTGCGGTTGCATGACTACACGGGCAACGCATCTTATCGCGACAAGGCGGAACAGACGCTCGAAACCTTTGCCGAAGTGGTGGGGCAGTTTGGAATTTTTGCCGCGACTTACGGAATCGCCGTATCGCGTTTCCTGGAGAATCCGGTTCAGGTGGTAGTGATTTCTGAAAGTACAGTGGACGCTGAAGGCTTTGGTCTCGCCGCATCGGCCAATGCGGCTTTCGCTTTCAACAAGACAGTAATCAGGCTGACGGCAAATGAGGCGGTCGCGGCAAATCTTCCCCCGGCCCTGGCGGCCACGGTTCCGAATCTGCCGGAATTGCAATCAGAGAAGGTGTTTGCGGTTGTGTGTTCCGGCTTTGCCTGCCAGCCTGCTATCAAGGATCGAGAGCAGTTGCGGCGCGCGGTTGAAGCCGCGGTTCGGCAGCATCCTTCTTACTAGAACTAGAAAAACGGGTTGTAGCAAAGCTTCCGCCAAAAAAACGGGGCTGACGGTTTATATGAGTCCGTCAGCCCAAAAATTGCGAGCCCTAGGTTCGGCCCAAGTTACGTTTCGTTACTTTGGTGACCTTGCAGCAATAGCCGTTCTTCGATGATTATTACTTTACCGTTGGTGGTAACGCAACGCATCTACCTTGCAGTTGTTGTTGGGGTGGGCATACAGCTATCGGCCCTCCGTCCGGGGCGGGAACCTGCGGAACGGCGGCTGCCAAGTATGTGCCCACTAATCCACACATCAGGATCGAAATCCTGATCGCTTGCTTCATTGGGTTTTCTCCTATCGCGTCTAGGCCTAAGAAAAATAAGCTTTTTGCGACGCGGGGGAATTATACGGCACGAGTCAAGCCCCCCTGTACGAATCCCCGGATTCTTCCTAGCCACAATTTTTAGCGGGAAATTATGAAGGCCATCGGAACGCCTTCACCAAGCCGACAAGTCCTTCCTAATCAATAGCCCACAATCATTGTCTAAACCCAACTTGCAATCCACGCCGCAGGCGATATTGGGCTCGGCCAGGCGAAAAACGGGAGTTTACGAAATCCGGAATTATTCTTGGGCGAAAACAGCACTCAGGAGGTGTCTGCCGGGAAGATCCGTCGCCGCGATTCTGAAAAGGCCGGGGCTACTTGGTCGATGCGACGCCGTCGGAGACTCTGGGAAGGCCCAAAGCGCTGTTCGTGCCAGCACCCGCCTGAGCGGCAGCCGCCTTGGCGGGAGCGACGCTTTCTTGCGGGATCGAAGGCGAAGTTTGCGTTCGCGACAGAGCGCGATCGACCATGCCTTCAAACATTGGGATCAAAGAGTCCGCGGGTAGTGGATGATGAATGTCAGTCAGGCTCTGCTCCCAACGTTGGGGTCGCAGCAGGTTAGCCGGGGCTTCGCGGACGGGGCTCTCGGCCAGAGTATATGTCAACCAGACCAACAATGCGCAATTGTAGGCGGCCATGTTGACCAAGCCCATCGAAAGATTATTCAAGTGATCGCCCACCCAGGACGCCACCAGCGAAAGTTCTACCATGGCAAAACAACCGAACCCCAAAGCGATTCCGAAGCTGTACTGCCGCCGGCTCACGCCCAGGTAGCGGGCGAAGAAGATCAGGAAAAGCACCATGCCAACTTGAATAATGCGAACACAGCGTTGCGCGGTGAGGATAGCCTGCACCCAAGGGGCTGTATCCGACGAATTTGTGGAAACCGATACCACACCAGCTACCAGCAGCATGACCAGTCCGGCCCACTTGAACAGCACAGTTCCTAAGTCCCGCAAAGTGTGGAACGGCCGGAAAGCGTCGAGGAAGGCTTCATGGATCACCTTGAAGCCCAAAGCCACACTAATGGCGGTGCTCAGCCAGCTGAGGTAAGGCCAAGCGGTAAGGTTGTATCGATAAGTTGGAAAGACCACTGCAAAGGTGGCAATCTGGGCAACGATGTAAGCGAAAAAATACCTGAACTGCCGGTGTCGGCCGTAGCGAAACATAGCCGCCGCGATAGCCGTCTGCAAAATGGGATGGGCCACCCAGAGAACGTAATAAAAAATCTTGATTTTGTCGCTCATCGCAACAGTTCTCCAGATGTTCAGAACGAATGGCCGGCAAGAAACAGGCAGTGCTCAATTGAACAAATAAGGTGACTAAGAGAAGTTAAACCTTTTGATGCGGACGTTCAATGTACTCAGGTAATCCAAAGTAACGTTACCAGTGTGCCATTTGCTGAAGCCAGCAGTTCAGAGAAGGAGCGGTCGAGCCCAGGTCGGGGTTTAAAGTGATCATAATCTTGAAGTCCCCCATACACTCTCAGCGCCGGCCTGCGAAGTGCATCCGCCTCGCTCCCTTTAAGCATCGGGCACGGAGTGGATGTAGGCGCGCATCATGCGCACTTCATCGTCTTTCTCATTCAAGTCGTGCAACAGGATGTCGCGCAGCGAGACCATGCCGACCAACTGTCCTTCATGGCATACGGGCAGGTGACGAAAACTGTGCCGCCGCATAATGGTCATGCAGTTTTCCAGCTCCTCATGCATGTTGACGGTGAGGGGGTCGTCGGTCATGACCTCGGCGAGGCAGGTACTGCGAGGGTCGCAACCCTCCGCGACGACGCGCTTCATCAGATCGCGCTCGGAAAAAATCCCAACTAGTTTGCCATTGTGCAAGACGGGTACGGCGCCGATGTTGCGTTCCACCATGGCACGCACCGTCTCCAATACCGTCTGCCCCATTTCTGCCTGGTAAGTTTCCTGGTTCTTGATCAGATCACAAATACGCATTGGATCCTCCCGGGGTAGTAAGTTCCGAGCACCCCAAAAAGCCACACCGGGGGGCGAGTATATGCCCAAATCAGATGCATGGGAAGCGCTAAACAGTTGGGGAAAAAGAAAAAAATCAAAGGGGGGGACCATTTGAGGAAACCGGGAAGAATATAGGGACTGAAGGCGCCGCGTCCGAAGCTCGATTCGGACCTATCTGACGGTCTCACTGCCGCGAGTTGAGCCTTCCGCCCCAAGAAACACGAAATAGGAACAGTTCCACCACGATGTGGGCAGGCTCCCGGACGGCCGCGCGGTGAGGACGATGTTATATTCCTCACTCTTGCCAAGGCCGATCTCTCGAAGAGCATCTTCATGCGGCATTCCGAGCCGAGGCGGTCGATCATCGTCAGGGCCTCTGTCTGGCTCAATGACCGCCAGCCGTGCTAGGAATTCATTAAGCTCCACGCTGCGTCCTGACCCCGTCACCACGTATGAGACTTCGGCGTCCTGCGAGGAAAAATGCCAAGCCAGCGACGCCGCCAGGTTCACCGCCCGTTCGTAGGCCGCATCGGAAATCAGTCCGGCCGGAGGGTTGTCGAAGACGATGCAAAGCTTGCGTTCGTCCTCGCGGCTGAATTCACGCACTTTCAGAGAGCCCGACTTCGCCGTCGCCTTCCAGTCCACGTGGCGCGCCGAATCTTCCGGCAAGTACTCGCGGATGCGGTATAGGTCGGATCCGCGCCCGCGCACAAAACTTTCCCATTCACCGCGTACCAGCGGCAGGATCTCAAACAGCTCGTCCGGGGGTTCAACCGGAGGATAGACCAGAATCTCACGCTGCAGGGCAACGTGCCGCGTTTTGGTGAGGAAAGCGAACGGAAACCGCGTCGCCACTCCGAAGCTCGATTCGCAATAGCGCCCTCGACGATCGAAGCGTAACTCCAGATCCGCCGTCAACTCAACTTGCGGAGGTAAGTAAGGAAAGTAAACCATGCCCTCGAAAATTCCCGGTGGAGCCCCTGCCACCTCGACCCGCCGCACCCGATAGTCCCGCAACCTCACCCACTGATTCTGCGGGGGACGATTCAGGGGGAAAACGAAGGTCGTCGGCTCCCATCGCCACTGCTTGCGGACTTTCTTTTCCTTGCGCGCTGGCACGACGCGAACGGAAAACGACGGCAACAACCGCCGCGAATTGCGGAGCCCGATTCTTCCCACGACCGGACGCCCGGCAAACACGTGATCGGGCAGACGCACATCCAGTCTTAATCCACGAAGCACCAGCGCCGATACCACGCTGGAGACCAAAATCGCCGCCAGCATTGCTGACACCACGATAAAAAGCAGATTGTTTCCTGTGTTCTGGGCCGCAAAGCCGATCACCAGCGTGACCAGCACATAGACCACGCCCGCCTTCGTCACTTCATAATGGAACGTCTGCCGCAGCCGCTCCAATGCTACGCGCCGCGCCAGGTACGGCACTGTGACCAGCCCTACAAATGCCGCCATCAACAGCGCCACAGCCGCCAGAATCACCGACGCCCACAGATGTCCCGCCTCGCCCGACGCGGTCGAAAAAAGCGCTGCCCCAAACGCCAGCGCCAATCCCGCCAGCGCAAGCAAAAACTTGGCCCACACCTCCGCCGCAGCCGATTGCAGCCACCCCGGCGCGCCCGTGCTCCGGCCTTTGTCAGCAGTTACAGAATTTATGGTTGTCGACCCCACTGCTGGCAGCCTAGCACCGTAGAGAGGAACGATCAACGAGAAGAGGCTTCGGAAGAAAGCCTTCGTAACCTACAGTCTGGTGAGGAATCGAATAAGGCCTGGTACACCTCGATCAATACTCCGCCAGTTCCTTCATGGCGCGGAACAGGTCATTCGCCTGCGGCAAGATGGCGTCTTCCAGAATTGGCTGGTAGGCGACAAAGGTGTCGGCAGCGGCCACCCGGCGCACCGGCGCATCCAGTTGATCGAAAAGCTGATCGCCGATGCGAGCTGCGATCTCCGCTCCGTAACCCCAGCTCAAAGTATCTTCGTACGCCACCAGAACGCGATTCGTTTTCGTGACCGACGCTGCGATCGTCTCCCAGTCGAACGGATTCAGGCAGCGCAAATCGATCAATTCCACTTTCACGCCATGCTCGCGTTCAATCTTCTGCGCGGCCTGCAGCGCCCGCGGCACCACGGCTCCGTATGTGATTACTGTCAGGTCCGTTCCCGCGTTCACAATCTTCGCCTTGCCGAACGGAATCATGTAATCCGGTCCGGGATAGGTCGCGCGGCCGAAAGTCTCGCGATAGAGCCGCTTATGTTCCAAAAACAATACGGGATCGTCGGAGCGGATCGCGGTGCGCAGCAAACCCGCCGCATCCAATGCATTCGAAGGGAAAATAACTCTGAGTCCCGGAATGTGGGTGAACACGCTCTCGCCGCATTGCGAGTGATAAATCGCGCCTCCGGTCAAGTATCCGCCGATCGCAACTCGAATGACCACCGGACAGGAAAATGCATTATTCGAACGCCAACGGATCACCGAAAGCTCGTCGCGAATCTGCATCATCGCGGGCCAGATGTAATCGAAGAACTGGATTTCCACCACTGGCTTCAGTCCGCGCGTCGCCATACCAGTCGCGCGGCCCACGATGGCGGCCTCCGCCAGCGGAGAGTTGAACACCCGGTCGTTGCCAAACTCGCACTGCAAGCCGAAGGTTAGCTTGAAAACTCCGCCCTTCCCTTTAACCAGCTTGCGTTTCAGATATTCTTCTCTGCTGCAATCCGCGACGTCCTCGCCGAAGATTACGATGCGCTCGTCGCGCTTCATTTCGTCGCGCAGCGTTGTATTGATCAGATCGGCCATGGTCTTGGCTACGGGTTTCTTGCCGTCGGCGGAATCCGGTCCGGCAACCGCCGGCGTATCAAATGCCGAGGAAGTTGGATCAATGTCTGGGGAGTACACATACTGCAGGACACTCTCCGGTGCGGGCGGCAATGCTGCCAGAGCCTGGTCCACCGCAACTTGTAGTTCTTCTTCAACTTTCTTTTCCAGTTCGTTGATTCCCTTTTCGTCGAGGATTCCCTCTCGCAGCAAAAACATCTGGGTGCGCGAAACCGGATCGCGGGCCGCATCCCGCTCCCGTTCGGTATCCGGACGGTACAGTCGCTCATCGTCGGAAAGAGAATGCGAATAGGGACGAATTACATGCGCATGAACGAAGGCTGGTCCGTGACCTTCTCGGCAATATTGCGTGGCGCGCCGAAATGCACCGTAACTGGCCGCCGGATCGGTGCCGTCGACTTCTTCGAAATGAAAGTTCGGGAATCCCGAAACCAAACGAGAAATGCTGCCCCCGGCGGTCTGCACTTCCACCGGTACCGAAATCGCGTAGCCGTTATCCTGCACGCAGAAAATTACGGGCAGCTTGTTCAGCGCAGCGGCATTCATCGCTTCCCAGAACTCACCTTCGCTGGTGGTGCCGTCGCCCAGGGAAACGTAGGTGACTTCATCGCCGCGGAAACTCACATCCTTGAAGTGACGATAGTCGGATTTTTCGTCCCCTTGAGAGGCCGGGACTTCGACAGCTTTCGGATGTTGCGCAAAGTATCGTCCGCCCTCCGCGCATCCCACCGCCTGCAAAATCTGCGATCCTGTGGGCGAGGATTGGGTCACGATATTGAGCCGCTTGTATCCCCAATGCGAAGGCATCTGTCGCCCGCCGGAACTCGGATCGTCCGCCGCTCCCACCCCCTGCAAAAACATCTCCAGTGGCTTTGCCCCCAGCGCCAGGCACAGTGCCCGGTCGCGATAGTAAGGGTAAAACCAGTCGTAACCAGCCTTAAGAGCCATTCCAGCCGCAGCCCCGATAGCCTCGTGACCAGCCCCGGACATCTGGAAATATATTTTCTGTTGCCGCTTCAGCATGATTTCCCGGTCGTCAATCCGCCGGGAGGTGTACATAATGCGGTAGAGATCGATGAGCTGTTCGCGTGTAAGTCCCTCATAATTACGGGACTTCTTGCTGCCCGTGAGGGGAAGCTTGGGGTCGGTTTTTGTCGTCGCCATCCGGTTCCCTGGGTAAAACCTATTAGATGTCCGCCTGAAAACTAAGGTGCAGAGCGCGAGTGGGCAGGTTGCATTGTAAATGGGAACGAGGGATTGGAAAACAGGCAAGTTCTCGCCATCAGAACCTGCAGCGTCCGGCGCCCGGTCTGAAAGGCCAGAGTGAACTCTGGATTCTCATAAACCAAGATTCTACGGCCAGTCTTGGGCACCGCGGCACATGCGAACCAGTTCCACGACCTCAACTCTCCGCGCTGCAGCCGCTTACCACAAGGCCGATACTAGGCCCGAGATTGACCGCCTCGACGAAATGAGTGTCGTTTTGCAAATAGCGGCTGAGAACAGGCGGCACAAGTTCTCCCGGATCAATCCCCCGCCGGGCCGGCGCCAACTGCGCCTCTTTCTCGGGTTGAAGTCGAAGTTCCGTTGGACCAGGCCAGGGTTGGACCAGGTCAGGGTTGGACCAGGCCAGCAAGGTCCGGCTAGGCTGTCAAATATCTTATCGTCGTCGTCAGCATCGCGCCTTCCTGGCTTCATTTCAGATGCTTCAGGCAGCGCTCCAGATCTTCGATCAAATCCTCAGTATCTTCCAGTCCAATGTTCAGCCGCACGATGCGATGCCCATAAGCCGGACGTCCTTTGGATCCCTGGAAGTTATAGGCCACGGCCAGACTCGCTACTCCGCCCCAACTATAGCCAATTTCGAACAACTCCAGCTCATCCACAAATGCCAGCACGTCGGCCTTCGTGGCTTCTGGTTTGAAGACGATGGAAAAGACGCCTGCCGATCCCGTGAAGTCGCGCTTCCAGAGATCGTGCCCTGGCGAGCTTTCAATCGCCGGATGAAGCACGCGTTCAATCTCGGGCCTCAACACGAGCCAACGTGCAATGCGAAGGGCCGAGGCCTCGATATGCCGCAGGCGCACCGCCATGGTTCGCATGCCGCGCAGGGCCAGGCTGCAATCGTCCGGTGAGGACGCGCTCCCCAACAGTTGCTGAGTCGCTCCTAACTGCTGGTAGAGTTGCGGATCTTTCACCGTCACCGAACCCATCAGCAAGTCGCTGTGTCCCCCCACATATTTGGTCAGAGCCTGCATCGTAATGTCGACCCCATGGGCAAATGCGTCGAAGTACACGCCCGCGGACCACGTGTTATCCAGCGCCACCAGCACCCCGTGGGCGTGTGCTGTCTCGCAGATGGCAGGCACGTCTTGCACTTCCATCGTGATCGATCCCGGACTCTCGCACCATACCAGTCGCGTGTTCTCGCGCAGCAGATCTTTAATTCCCGATCCAATTTCTGGGGGATAGAAACCAGCTTCCACTCCGAACCGCCGCAGTACCTGGCGAGCCAATTGCCGGTTGGGCGTGTAGACACTCTCCGGAATCAGAATATGATTGCCACTCTTCAACAACGCAAGATTAATCAGCGAAATCGCGCCCTGCCCTCCGGGCGTGATGATCGTCCGATAACCTTTTTCAAGCTCACAAATCTTTCCCGCAAGTTCGAGGGTCGTGGGCGTACCGTACAGACCGTAGGTGTAACCCACTTCGTACTGATCCCAACTGTCATCGACCGAAGCGGCATCGGGAAATAATGTAGTCGATCCGCGAAATACCGGACTGGCCAGCGACCGGTAACCCTCCGGCACATGCACATCGGAGTGAATAAGACGCGTCCTCCAACTTTTCGCCATGCCGGAATTATACGGGGCGTCGGTGCTAAGTTCGGCAGGGTGCGACAAGGCGGATTTTCCGAAAGAAGTACGTGATTGAGCCTCATACCAAGTGCAGGCCGCCATCGCGTGTCGCTTTCGGGCGAAGGCTGACGATCGACGGTCGCGTGCTTTATTCTGGAAGCCGATGATCCAGTTCCGAAGAGCCTTCAACCCCCGCCACATCAAGCTGGTGATCTTCGATCTCGACGGCACTTTAATCGATTCGCGCCTCGACTTGGTGCACTCAGTCAACGCGGCCCTACGCCATATTGGACGGCCTGCATTACCCGATGACGTCATCGCCAGCTACGTGGGGGATGGCGCCCCGATTCTGATTCAGCGCGCTCTCGGACCAGAGGCAGTCGATGAAACGATCGTGCGCCAAGGGCTGCAGTTTTTTCTGTCTTACTATCGCGAACATAAGCTTGATCACACCACGGTGTACGCCGGCATACATAAATCGCTCAGCGCAATTCAAAATTCATCTCGCCCAGGCCCCACCGCCGATCAGGCTGGGGAATCGAACCGGGTTCTTCGTAAGCTGGCGGTGCTGTCGAACAAACCTGTCGTGCCGTCTCGCGCTATCGTCGACGCTCTCGGTCTGGGCCCATTCTTTACGCAGGTCTATGGCGGAAATAGTTTTGCCACCAAGAAGCCCGACCCAGAAGGCGCGCGCAAGTTGCTCGAGGAAAACGGAGTGCGTCCGGAAGAAACTGCGATCGTTGGCGATTCCCACGTAGACGTCGAAACCGGACGCAATGCCGGTCTGTGGACTGTAGGCGTGAGCTACGGTTTCGCTCCGCATACCTTGGAGGCAAGCCACCCGGACGTGCTCGTGGACGCGCCTGACGAACTCGCCGAAGTTCTTGCCTGAAAAAACGTCTTTTCCTTTTGCTTATTCTGCGGCCGCGCCCTCGTGTAGACTCATGCGACGATGAGCGATTCGACTGGGTTCACCGCTTCCGAACTACGCAAGCTGCGCAGCCTGAAAGATCCCCACGGCATTCAGCAGTTTCTGGACGATGTTCCCTATCACCTTGCGGATACGGCATGGTCTCCGCGACGGGTTTTAGCAGAGCAGACTGCGCATTGCCTGGAAGGCGCAATCTTTGCCGCAGCGGCACTGCGGGCCAATGGATATCCTCCGCTGCTGCTTGACTTTGAAGCTGAACACGACACCGATCATGTGATCGCCATCTTTCGCGAGAACGGATGTTGGGGCGCCGTCGCGAAATCCAACTACACCGGATGCCGCTGGCGCGAGCCCATCCATCGTAGCCTGCGCGAGTTGGCCTTGAGTTATTTCAATATTTACGTCAATCTGCGGAGGGAGCGCACGTTGCGGCGATTTTCGGTTCCGGTCAATTTGAAACGCTTCGATTGCCAAAACTGGATGACCACCGACAAACCGGTATGGTTCATCGTGTATCACCTGTTCGACATCAAGCATTACCCGCTGATCACCCCGGCTATGGCAAAGCGACTGCATCGCGCCGACGAGCGCCTGTTTCAAGCGGAGTGTCTGGGCAAAGCGTTGAAGAACCACGGTTAATGCGGGCGCCCTCCAATGCTATAAGGGCGGAACGATCCGAAGAGAATCGTCCCGCCCACACGCGCAACGCTCCACCGGATTTACTGGAACGCGATTACTCCGAAGGTTCCCGCCAGATTGCCGCTCGGACCAGCCGTAAAGAACAACTGGTTCTTCCCGCCGTTTTTGCCCGTGCCATCGCCAAAATCAATTCCCCATAGTTGGTCAATCGCAATCGGATTGCCCGTCGTGTCCTTAAGCCTTCCCACGAACTTTCCGCTCGTGCCATCGAAAGCATTGATAGTCCCAGTGTTGGTATTGTTCGAGATCAGCAGCGTATTGCTCAACGGTCCAAACGCTCCCGGGGCCGCAGTAATCCCCCAAGGCTGGTTGAGCGGCGCCCCTTCAATCAAAGGCTTCCCCGGAGTCACAGGCGTGCCATCTTCTTTAAAGACGTCGACGAAGCCGCCACTCCCACCGCTGACGCTGGCAAAGGTCACATAGACAAGTCCATTTATGTCGCGGATGCCGAACGGCGCGAAGCCCGCGGGCAGGGTGCTGTCGGTAAAAGACATCACGAGGCTGAAGTTTCCGTCGAACACATCCACCTTGTTGTTCGCCATATCGGCAGCGTACAGGCGGTTCCCTGACGCCTTGTTTGTGATCGCTAACCCTGTGTATACCGATGGAGTTTTACTGGTCGAGGTGTCTACCGCGATAATCGCCTGATTGAGGTTTGCCTGGGGCGTCCACCCGCTGATGGTTCCATCGAGCGTGGCAAATAGGAAAATTGATGGCGATCCTTGGACCTGGAATTCCTTGGTCGTCGATGCGTTCCAGACAACGCCCGTCGGCAAACCAGGGCCGTTAGCTCCGGTTGGCGAGTCTGGGCCGTTACCAGCCGTAGGGATTAATACCCTCAGTCCTTGTTCCACTCCGGAGGCATTGTAAAGGGTCGACCATCCGGAGTTATTGTCACTCACCCACCAAGGTGAGCCAGGTGCATGCACGAGTCCCCAGCCATTCACCAGCAGCGGATCGGTGTGTCGAGCCGCTTTGACTTGGTTCGAACTTAGGTTTATGAGTTGATATTGAGCAGCGGCTGTGCTGGAGATAAACATCAGCATCGCTCCGAGGGCGGCGATTAGCGTTAAGGTACGGCTTATAAAACGGGACATGGTCGGTTCTCCTTGGAAGTTGAAGTGCGAGGGCCGTCCGCCAAAGGTTCAGTTGCAAGTCTCATGGGGAGCGCGAAACAAAGGGTAGGATTTACGCTATGCTACCTTGTCACCATTTCGTAATCAATTTGTATAATTTTTGTTTCTACATGCCACGCGCGCCGTCCCGACCTTCACGCCTCCTGCTTTGTATCGGCGAAGATAGAAGATAACAGCTAAAATGTTTACGTGGGTTATCGCGTCGTCGTTTTCTTCCTGCTTCTAACTTCTGGGCTGGCGCACGCTCCCCAGGATCAACGCCCGTCTGTCGAAGCTCCCGCTGCCAGCAGCTCCGCAGAAGCGCCGGACATCACATCCCTGCCCGACCTGAGGCCCGACGCTCAGGGTGCGCTTTCGCAGGAGCAGATGCAGCTTCTTCTTCGCCTGGTCGCCGACAAGGACATCGAAAACGACAAGAGGCTGCGCAATTACACCTACATTGAACGCGACGAAGAACACAAACTCGATGGCAAGGGGCAGGTGAAATCGACAGAAGCAAAGACTTACGAAGTGATGGAGCTTTACGGCGAGCAGGTGCAGCGGCTGACAGAAAAAGACGATAAGCCACTCGACGCCAAGGACGCGGCAAAGGAAGAAGAGAAGATTCAGAAGATCATCAACAAACGCAAGGATGAATCAGAAAACGAGCGCAAGAAACGCCAGGAAAAAGAGGCGAAAGGTCGCGAAGAGGATCGCAAGTTCGTTCTCGAAGTAGCAGATGCCTATAACTTTAAGCTCGTGCGAACGGAACTGGTAGGCGGACGCGAGGCCTGGGTAATCGACGGCGAGCCGCGGCCGGGCTTCGTGCCTCATATGAAGCAATCCAAGTTTCTCGCGAAATTCCGCGGGCGGGTCTGGATCGACAAGAGTGATTTCCAACTCGCCAAAATGGACGTGGAATGCCTGGATACGATTTCCTGGGGACTGTTCCTGGCTCGCCTTCATAAGGGTTCACGCTTCATGCTGGAGCAAACCCGGGTGAACGAAGAAGTGTGGCTGCCGCGAGAACTTACGGTAAAAGTCGACGTGCGTCTCGCCCTGCTGAAGAACCTCAATGTCGATTTGGAGCAGAGTTTCCGCGACTACAAGAAGTTTCGCGCTACCTCAAGGGTTCTCGCGGTCGAGGATGTTCAGAAGAAATAAGCGGCGGTTTCGGGCCCTGCTGAAATGCCGGTTCGGCGCCGCGTATTCCCAAATCCGCTCACCCTCTGAACCCCCACCTCGGCCGGCCTCATCTGGTAATCTCGATCGTTTAGTTTCTTGCGGGAGAAATCATGTCCACCCAGCTAACGCCTCTGTCCGCCGACATTCGTGGTGAGGCTTTCCCAGTTCTCACCGCCGAACAGATCAACCGACTCCGCCCCCTGAGCAAAGTGCGAGAAGTGAAAGCGGGCGACGTCTTGTTTGAGCCGGGCGACAGCGACATCCCGTTTTTCGTACTGCTCTCGGGAAGCATGGAAATCGTGCAGCCTGACCTGCACGGCGATCACCTGATCGTTAAACATGAGGCTGGCCAGTTTTCCGGGGAAATGACGATGATTTCCGGCCGCCGCGGGCTGATGCGCGGCCGGGTCACGGCCAGCGGTGAATTCCTGGAAATGACCAGCGAAAATTTGCGGGCTCTGGTCGCCCGAGATGCCGAGCTCAGTGAAATCTTCATGCGCGCCTTCATCCTGCGACGGGTAACATTGATCCACCGTGGACAGGGAAACGTCGTATTGATGGGATCCCGCCACTCAGCCCAGACACTGCGTCTGCGCGAGTTTCTCACCCGCAATGGACACCCACACACCTACGTCGATCTCGACACCGACACCAGCGCGCAGGAACTGCTCGACCGGTTTCATGTCACCATTGAAGAAATTCCCGTCGTCATCTGCAACAACCACACCGTGCTGCGCAGTCCGTCGATTCAGGAATTAGCCAGATGCCTCGGACTTAATTCCCCTATTACACAATCGGACCTGCGGGATCTGGCGATCGTCGGCGCTGGGCCAGCCGGTTTAGGCGCCGCCGTCTATGCCGCATCGGAAGGTCTCGACGTTCTGGTGATTGAGGCCGATTCTCCCGGCGGGCAGGCGGGATCAAGTTCCAAGATCGAAAACTACCTGGGCTTCCCCATGGGAGTTTCCGGAAACGAACTGGCCGGGCGCGCCGCTGTGCAAGCGCAAAAGTTTGGCGCAAAGGTGCTGATCGCCGCCCGCGTAACGCGATTGAACTGCGATCGGCGTCCCTACGAGTTGACCATGGACTCCGGCCAAGTCATTCGCGCGCGCACCGTGATCATCGCCAGTGGCGCACAGTACAACAAACCCAAGATCGAAAACCTGACTCAGTTTGAAGGCCAGGGCATTTATTACGGAGCCACCTACATCGAGGCGCAGTTGTGCGGGAAAGATGACATGATCGTGGTGGGTGGCGGGAACTCAGCTGGACAGGCGGCCGTTTATTTATCGCAAACCGCAGGTAAAGTTCATATGCTGGTGCGCTCGGCACAGTTGTCGGACACGATGTCCCGCTACCTGACCCAACGTATCGAAGAAAATCCCGCGATCGAAATGCATTACTGCACCGAGATCGTCGGCCTCGCCGGTGGCACCCAGCTGGAGCAAGTAACCTGGCAGAACAAGAACACGGGCGAGACATCGACCCATAATATCCGGCACGTCTTCATCATGGCGGGAGCTTCGCCGCATACCGACTGGTTGAAGGGCTGCGTGCTGCTCGATAGCAAAGGTTTCATCCTCACCGGCCGGGATCTTGATCCCCTTTCCCATAGCTTCAACTGGCCGCTTCCCCGCGCCCCGCAAATGTTGGAGACCAGCCTGCCCGGCGTCTTTGCGGTCGGCGATGTTCGCGCCGGAAATGTGAAACGCGTAGCCTCCGCTGTCGGCGAAGGATCGATTTCCATCTCTCTGGTGCACCGGGCGCTGGCGGAGTCGTAGGCCCGGGACTGCCGATGGGGATGCCCATTGACAGCGTTATAATAGAAAGATTCTCACTACGCGAAATTGCTTTCTGTGAGGGCAGTGTCTCGTTGGCGAGAAGAACCGAGCCGAGCTCTGCTCGCCATGGACAGCCGAGGGCGCCTGTCCCCACATTGGACCTGCCACTTCCCGCAAGGAGTGGCTAAAGGCTAAGAACTTCTTTCATGGACTTCAAACTCGTTTCCGACTACAAGCCGCAGGGCGATCAGGGCCGCGCGATAGAATCTCTTCTGCGCGGCATCTACGACCGCGAGCAGCATCAGGTTTTGCTGGGAGTCACAGGCTCTGGCAAGACTTACACCATGGCCAAGGTGATCGAGGCGGTGAACCGTCCCGCGCTGGTGATGGCGCATAACAAGACGCTGGCGGCCCAGCTTTATCACGAGTTCAAGAATTTCTTCCCGCACAACGCGGTCGAGTATTTCGTTTCTTATTACGACTACTACCAGCCCGAGGCCTACGTTCCTGCCGCCGACCTCTTCATCGAAAAGGAAGCCACCATCAATGATGAACTCGATAAGCTGCGCCTCTCGGCGACCCGATCTTTATTTGAGCGCCGCGATGCTCTGATTGTGGCCTCGGTGAGCTGCATCTACGGCCTGGGATCTCCCGAGGCTTACTACGGCATGATGCTGTTTCTGGAAAAAGGTCAGAAGATCACGCGCGAAGACATCACGCGCAAGCTGGTCGACATCCTTTACGAGCGCACCAACGGCGAGTTCCGCCGCGGAACATTTCGCGTGCGCGGCGACGTGATCGAAGTCTTCCCTACTTATGACGACATGGCTTACCGCATCGAATTGTGGGGAGATCAGGTGGAGTCGCTGGCCCAGATTGATCCCCTGTTTGGCACGGTGAAGCAGAAATACATGCGGCTGCCGATTTATCCAAAGACGCATTATGTAATGAAGGAGGAAACTCGAGCGTCGGCGGTGGAATCGATCAAGAAAGAACTCTCCTGGTGGGAAGTAGAACTGGAGAAGCAAGGGCGCGCGGTCGAATCGCAGCGCATTCATCAGCGCGTGAAGTTTGACCTGGAAATGATCAAGGTCATGGGCTACTGCCACGGAATCGAAAATTACTCGCGGCATTTCACCGGACGCATGCCAGGCGAACCTCCGCCAACCCTACTGGATTATTTTCCACGCGACTATCTGTTGTTCGTCGATGAATCGCATCAGACCATTCCGCAGTTGCGCGGCATGTATGCCGGGGACCGTTCGCGCAAGGAAACGCTAGTTGAGTATGGCTTCCGGCTGCCCTCGGCGCTGGACAACCGTCCACTGACGTTCGAGGAATTTGACCACCGTACGAATCAACTGGTTTATGTCTCGGCGACTCCCGGTCCGTATGAGTTGACGAAATCGGCGGGCGTAGTGGTGGAGCAGATCATCCGGCCCACGGGCCTGATTGATCCCGAGGTCGAAGTGCGCCCGGTAAAAGGTCAGATCGACGACCTTCTGCATGAGATTCGAGCCCGCGTGGAGC
Organism: Candidatus Acidiferrales bacterium; assembly: GCA_035603035.1. GTDB lineage: Bacteria > Acidobacteriota > Terriglobia > Terriglobales > Acidobacteriaceae > Sulfotelmatobacter. The sequence continues at coordinate 130,832 of DATNLE010000265.1, forward strand.
AGGGCGAACGCGTCCTGGTCACAACGCTAACCAAGCGCATGGCCGAAGACCTCGCTGAGTATTATGCCGAAGTGGGCGTGAAATGCCGTTATATGCATTCGGAAATCGAGACGCTCGAGCGAGTGAAGATCCTGCGCGATTTGCGCAAAGGCGAGTTCGATGTATTGATCGGCATCAATCTTCTGCGCGAGGGCCTCGACTTGCCGGAAGTATCGCTGGTGGCGATTCTCGATGCGGATAAAGAAGGCTTCCTTCGCTCCTGGGGATCGTTGATCCAGACCATCGGCCGGTGCGCCCGCCATCTGCGCGGCCGTGCGATTCTTTACGCTGACCGCATGACAGACTCCATGAAGCGCGCTATCGATGAAACCTTGCGGCGCCGCGAGATCCAGACCGCATACAACCTGGAAAACGGAATCACTCCGGAATCGATCGTCCGACCACTCGATATGACACTGGCCGGAATCATCGCCGCCGATTACACCGACCTGACAGGCGGCGAAGTTGAAGGCATGCCAGAATTCAAATCGCAGGAAGAACTGGATGGCTACATCGTGAAACTCGAGAGCGACATGCGCGAGGCGGCCAAGCGGTTTGAGTTCGAGAAGGCGGCGAAGCTGAGGGACACGATTAAGGAGTTAAGGACGAAGGAGTTCTTGTTTGCCTGAAATGTGGCACGACAGCGGTCCTCTGCGACCACTGCGCTAAGCTTCTTACCGTCCGTAAGCCGCACTGGCCGCCAGCGGCTTCCGGTGGAAAGTGTAGCCGTCGAAGGTTTCCGAGCGAAAATTCAGATTCGAGGCCAAAAGCCTTTCGGTTTGGCTCAGAAAAAGATATCCACCGGGTTCAAGGTAGAGATGCAGGCGCTCGAGTATCGCGAGTCGTTGGACACGCGAGAAATGCGGCAGGACATCCATACAGAAAATGCAGTCAAAACGGCCGATGTAGCCGGGGCGCGCAAGGTTCATGCAGTTGAATGTGACCAGGCTGCGAAGGCGCGGCTTCACCAGCAGGTGCGCGCTCACCACCGCTTGAGACTTAGCGGCAAAGTCGTTATCGAACTCGGCGTCCTCGTGAACCGGAATCGCTGCCACCACGGGTGTGCCGATCTTCGAAAAATAGTTGCGAATCGTCGCGGGCGGAAGGCCCTCCAGCGCCGACTGTTGGTACACGCCTCGATCCGCGGCGGCAATGTTGCGTGGCAGCAAGTCGCTACCGACGATGTGAATCGAGCATCCCGAACTCAGCTTCGGAGCCGGTTGTGCTCCGGTGCCTGAAAAACTGTCGGGGATGCCTCCGTTTCGTGGAATCTTGCCGGCGCCGTTGCCTGATCCGTTGCCGTTATTCGCCACATTCGCGTTTACAGGATTCATCGCGTCACATACTGCCATCGCGATGGAGTAAGTCTCTTCTCCCGTGGCGCAGCCTGCGCTCCATAAGCGGATCGGCCCCGGGCTATCCGCGGATTTGCGAGTGCATAGTTGTGGCAGCACCTGCCGCGTCAAAGCATTGAGCGCTCCGGGATGACGAAAAAATCCCGTATTCGTATTCACCAGCCCGTCCAGCAGCGTCGACAGGATCGAAGGATCCTGCTCAGGAGAACGCAACCGCTCCATCAGCGTGGTGGATGAATCCAATTCCTGCGCCTCGATGAAATCAGCGACGCGCGCCGCCAGCGCGCCAGTGGGACAGTCCAGGACGACTCCCGTCTGGCGTTCGACCAGCAGGCGCAGCTCGGAGAGTTCGTGTTCCAGGATGGTGCTGGTCGCAATTGACTTATGCATAGTGCCTTTCCCGGCGCGGGGCGAAAACTTGCCCACCTACAACGATCAAACCATCACAATTGCCGGGCGAAAATGAATTTATCGTCCCGGCACTATTCCGACCATCCAATTTACGGCCACTTGCCGGCAACAACGTCCCCGGTTTCATGCGCCCGCAGCGGCTGCCAGACGGCTTTTGTCGGAATCCCGTTCCGCCTGCAGAGCCACAACGTTCATCTCTTTTTCCAACGACGAAAACCGCTGCATCGTCTCGTGGATCCGCAAAGTCATGTTGCGAACGGTTTCAATCTGTCCGCGCGCCTCAGCCGAGAAACTGCCGGGCTCGAGCAGCAGCAGATCCGAATTTCCCAACAGCGAGGTTAGCGCGTTGTTCAGACCATGCCGCATTTCCAGCATGTATCGGCCCAGCATCGCCTCCCGTTCCAGAGCCGCGCATTGCTGTTCAGCAGCGCGCGCGCGCGCTTCGGCGGCGGCCCTGTGCACGGCTTGACCCGCGGCTGGGATCAACACATCCAGCCAATTTTCATCGCACCGCAGCACCGAGGCCCGCGGCCAGCCTTCGCGTACCAGTTTCGCCGTCGCCGCATTCTCACACACACAAAACAGCGGCCGTAACGTCGAGTGCAGCGGTTCAATAATGATGGACAACAACTCGCGACGCAGCGGACCAACGATGGCAACCTCGAAATCCTCGATCGTGCGCGGCCACAAATCTCCGCTGAGTACCGTAAACGTGGGCACGTGGGGTTCAGTCTGCCAGCGTGCGGTCAGACTTCGCGAGAACCCAACATCGTCGGAGATAACCAGTACAGTCGGACGATCCACTTCACGCTTCCTTATGTTCGGATTCCCCCGCCCGCCGCGGGGGCCTGCATCTCTGACTCAGCTTATTTGTTCCGCCCCGGCGGTGAATCCTCATCCGGATTCCACTCCGCCGCCTTACCCGAGACTTCAAATTCGGGAGCATCCCCATTCGCCACAGCGAACTTGGCCTTCGGCTCCGCCGGCGCTTCCGGTGCAGCATCTGCCGGCGCTGACGTTTCACTGGCCGCCGCGGCCCGCGCAGCATTCTTTGCCGCTACTGCCCTCGATGGCGCGGCCTTGGCGGCGGCAGTCGCCTCCGCAGCCTTCTCTCCAGCTTCAGCTTCGCTACCCCGGCCGAGAGCGGCGTCCACCGACGCCCGCAGATCCACCAGCATCCGCAGCGGCTGCCCTGAGGAATACTCCGCCTGGAACATCACCTTCCACGATTGGCAAATCATGCGCAGCCTGACAATAGGCTCCTTCGCCGAGAATTGCGCCCGCCGACAGTCAATTGCCTCCACGCCTTGTTCTTCTAACTCGGTCAGCCCGTCCAGAATGTTGTTGAGATCGGTGAGCATCAGGCGAAAGAACACGCGGCGCATGAGATATCCAAAGCGAGTGAACGCCACCAGCGCAATCGGCAAATAAAATAAATCGCCCGCCTGCGCCTTGGCCTTGCGTCCCTGCTCAAGCACCCCGCCGTGCAGTAATTCGTCGAGCGACCGGCAGCGCCCCGCGGAATCCAGCACGCGATCGAGCGCGTTCAACCACACCGGAGCCTTCAATTCCACCTTGCCCAACACCGGCTCCAGTCCCTGCGATACGTAAGCCAGGTCTGCCGCGTTGTCGTCAAGCTCGCTGGGCGCAAGCTGGCTGAAATATTGCACCAGCAGGAAATCAATTTTGTCGCGAGAGGAATCAGTGTGCGTGGTTTTTCCGAGAAAGTGCTGTAACAGCGCGACCAGGCCGTCGTTGTCCACCAGCGAACTGGTCTGCAGGAACTGCCGCAGCTGGTGTACCTGGATGCGTTCATCCATGTCGTACAGCCACTTCTGCGCATGCTCCACCGTCTCGCGATCCGGCGCGTCCACCGGCTCCTCGAGCGCTGCGAAAGTCGGGGCGTCAATTACAAACTCGCGCGCCACCTGAGCATAAATAGGATGAAGGCGGCGCGCACTCAACCACTGCGCCGCAAAATCTGGAGCAGCCGATTCAGGCTGCGGGGATGAGGATGAAGATGCTGTCATGATTTCACGATCCAGTTCGGAACTGCCTTAAGAAAGCGCGCCGCCACGACCGTCGCCCCAGGGTGATACTGCACCGCCACGACCGAGGCTTCCGTATCCAGGGAGCCGTCGGAATTGCGCAGCCGCAACACGTCGGCAAACTCAAGCGCCATGGTGCAGGCAAACAGGACTTCCCGCGATGTCCCGAATTCGATCACGGTGCTCTCTGGGATTGCAGTCGCTGGCGTCACGCTCCCACGCTCAATACCCTCCGGCGCGACACTCCCCGTCAAGCCAACCGTGCTTACTTCCTGGCTTTCACTGGCAGGACTGCTGCGCGTCAACTGCACGGGAATCCGCACCGGCGTCGCCTCCGGGAAAAAACGCGCCAGATCGGCCACCCTACTGGCCTCCCTCGCCCGCCCTTTCGCTGTCCCGCTTTGCCCCAAGCGATAGTACCCCTTGCTAAAAATTCAATCCCATTCCGACTACAGTTCCCGGTCCGACAGGGAAAATGGAAGCGCAGTAGAAGAACCTGCTATAACCCTCCGACAGAACTCCCCAGTGCGGTTGGGCTCCCCCTCTTCCCGGTTAGGAAGAGCCATGGGGAAGCCAGAACACGCGGTTATGCCAGAATCAGGTGCACGACCGAGACCATCATAAGGAACGGAAGGATTAGCCCTCAGGCGCTATATTTTTCAGTGAGTTAGCATCAGTACTGGCGCTGCAGAATGTTCCGGGCGAGACTGCCGTCTCATGATGAGACGCTAGTCTCACCCGCCCGTTCTCTTGGGAGCTGCCTCGTTGGCGAAGGCCCACAGAGCAGGAGTCGAAATGGGGGCTTGTGCGGGAAACTATTTCCACCCAGATATCCACAGTCCCAATAGGCACCGTCACCCCAACCTGCTATCTTTAATCGCATTGAGCGTGCCGACCCTGTTCCCCATTTCATCGCTGTAACCTGTATCGCTGCAGGCACGCTTTAGAAGATTCTGGCTGCAGCGGCCCTTTCCGGCATCCAACGTTGACGCGAAGTTCCGCCAGCATCGGGTTGGCGAGGACAGTTTCGTGCAAAACTCGAAGCAAAAGCTTGGGAGAGATAAACCGTCTATGAAAACAAAACTGAAACTAAGAAAGTTCAGCTGGTTCAGCGCTTTGCTCGTGCTCGTGCTCACGACCATTGCGCTACCGAAGCAATCATCCGCTCAAGATCAGGACCAGGAAGATCCGCCGAGTCGCGTCGCTCGCCTCGGCTACATGGAAGGTTCCGTTTCCTTCCAGCCCGCGGGAGAAGAGGATTGGGTCGGAGCGGTCGACAATCGTCCTATGACCACCGGCGACAAACTCTGGGCCGACAAGGACTCGCGCGCCGAAGTGCAACTCGGTTCAGCCGTAATCCGACTCGCCCCCGAGACCGGATTCTCCTTCCTGAACCTCGATGACAACACGGTTCAGATCCAGCTCACATCCGGTTCAATTAGCATCACCGTGCGCAACCTGGAGAACAATGACGACTTCGAAGTCGACACGCCAAACTTGGCATTCACCGTCTCGCAGCCCGGACACTACCGATTCGATGCCAGCGAAGATGGCAGCAACACCGTCGTCACCATCCGGGAAGGCGAGGGCCAAGCTACAGGCAACGGTCAGACCTACACCCTACACGCCGGACAGGCCGGCACGTTCAGCGGCACCGATTCCCTAAACGCCGACGTAGAGCAGATCGGCAACGCGGATCAGTTTGACAGTTGGAGTGAAACCCGCGATCATCGCCACGATTATTCCCGCTCCTCGCATTACCTCGCGCCCGATGTGGTTGGCTACGACGATCTTGACGACAACGGCGACTGGCGCGACGACTCCAACTACGGACACGTATGGTTCCCCAACCACGTCGATGAAGGCTGGGCTCCTTATCACGAAGGACACTGGGACTGGATCTCACCCTGGGGATGGACTTGGGTCGACGACTCTTCTTGGGGCTACGCTCCGTTCCACTACGGCCGTTGGGTTAGCGTCAGCGGGCGCTGGGGATGGGTGGCGGGTCCCGTGGCAGTGCACGCTGTCTATGCTCCTGCACTGGTGGTGTTCATTGGCGGAGGCCCCGGCGGCTTCGGCGGCAACGTGGGCTGGTTCCCGCTCGGTCCGCGGGAAGTTTATGTGCCCTCGTATCACGTGAGCGAAGGCTATGTGAATCGCGTCAATGTCAGTAATACGACCGTGAACGTCACCCAGATAACCAACGTCTACAACACAACTATCGTTCACAACACCACGAACATCACCAATGTGACCTACGCAAATCGCAGCGTCCAAGGGGCGGTGATGGTGGTTCCGCAGCACGCGTTCACCAGCGCGCAGCCGGTGGCGAAGGCGAGAGTTCAAGTAAGTCCACAACAGATCGCATCGGCACCGGTGAGTGGGAGAGTTGCTGTGGCTCCAACGCGCGAAAGCGTTCTCGGGGCGAAGGCTTCGACCGCTGGCCACGTGACTGCGCCCCCTGCGGCAGTTGCAAGCCGGCAAGTCGTTGCCAAGAAAACGCCGCCTCCGCCACCAGTACCTTTTGTCAAACAGCAGCAAGCATTGGCCGCACATCCTGGACAACCGTTAGCGAAGCATGAAGTGCAGAGTCTGCGTCCAGCCAATACCGCGGCGTCCCATCCGATGGTAAAGCAGGCGCCACCGGGAAAACCTGCGACTCCGACCACCGGTCATCCGGCAAATTCCGGGCGACCGGGACAACCTGCAGCTGCGTCCCCTGCGAACCAACCGGGAACTCCGCCAGGAAATCGGCCGGGAACCCCGCCTGCAGCTGCGAATGAGCGTCCGGCGGAATCAAATCGACCAGCACCGGCGCAGCCAAACCGTCCACAACCAACTCAGCCCAACAATCGGCCGGAAGCAACTCCCAATCGACCGGCCGAGCCGCCGGCGCGCAACGATCGTCCGCCCGCAGCACAACCGAATAATCGACCTGCACCCACTCAGCCCAATAATCGGCCACCTACGGCGCAACCGAACAAGCCGGAGGCGACTCCCAATCGGCCCCCTGCTGCGCAACCCAACAATCGCCCGGAGGCAACTCCCAACCGGCCACCCGCTGCGCAACCCAACAACCGCCCGGAAGCAACTCCTCCCAACCGGCCCCCTGCTGCGCAACCAAATAATCGCCCGGAGGCAACTCCCAACCGGCCACCCGCTGCGCAACCCAACAACCGCCCGGAAGCAACTCCTCCCAACCGGCCCCCTGCTGCGCAACCAAATAAGCCGGAAGCAGCCCCGAATCGGCCACCCGCTGCGGAGCCCAATAATCGGCCGGAGCCCACTCATTCGACTCCTCCGCCGGCACGGAATGATCGTCCACCTGCGGCTCAGCCAGCCCCTCGGCAACCCCCGGCGCCAAGCGAGCGTCCGCAGCAGCACACTCCTCCTCCGGCGGCTGCAAAGCCTGCTCCAGCTCCGCCAAAGCAGCAGCCTAAGCCGCAAACGCCTGAGGAGAAAAAAAAGCAGGAGGAGCAGAAGAAACCTCAGTAGTGGGCTCGTCGCGGAACTGGCAGTTACTAACGCACCCTGAGTATTCTCAGGGTGCTTTTCTTGGCCGTGCAATATTCCACGGAATCTTGCAGGTCCATCAATCTTTTCTGATCGACCTGTGGACCAGTTGACGGTTAGACGAACCCTGGGCGAGGCTATTCCGTTGGCGACGATTTCGAGGGAACTTGCTCCGGTCCCCATTCCCGAAGGAACATCGAAGTTTGTCGAAACGACAGCGCTTTCGGTGCCTACTGCCATGGTGCTGTGGTCGTGGGTTCTTGCATAGAAAACGTGGCCGGTGGACTGATTTGTAACCCGCACCAGAGGTTGAACCTCCCCGCCCCCTGAAGGGCGGGGATTCCTCCACTACGCACAGCGTTACTCCGCTCACGTTAGCGTCTAAGGTTGCCACGAGACATTCCTGAAACATTGAGCCCTTCCACCTTTGGCGGCTCATTGGAGCCGATATGTTGCCGCGTTGTGGTCTGCATGGTCCTGATACCCACAGGACAGGCCCGCAAAATCTGCCTGGGTCTTGCGGTTATCGGGATGCTTGAACCCACACTGCGAGCAAATTTGACTTGTATACTTCGGGTCTACAGCAACCAACCGTCTACCAGCTTCTTCCGCTTTGTATCGAAGTTGCCGAAACCATTCCGACCAACTGCAATCTAAAATCTGTTTGGCTAAGCGGCGGCACTGAGAGGTAAATCAACCTTGGTTGAAATCGACGGACGCTCTGGCGAATGCTCGTCATCGACGCGGCAGCGGAGCGACTCGGGATCTGTTTTCGGAAGCCAACGATGGAGGGCATTATCCTTCTGCAATAGACCCAGGAGCGGATGCTCAGTGTCAATTTCCGGCGAGCCGTACTGGCAGGCTTCATAACGCCCGAAGAAGATCGCGTCTAGCTTTCTCAGGGTAACGTTCAAACATTTTCTACCCCACTGCGGCTTTGCGGCTGCTGCGCTTCCAGTACAAATATCCTGGCACGCCGACCAGCACGATCGCAGTGCCCCAGAAGGCTTGGGTTGGGCGCGTGATTATTGTGTTCAGCGTCCAAGCCGTTCCGACTAACACATAGATCGCGGGGAGCCATGGATATCCGGTGCAGCGGTAGGGACGCGGAATATCAGGACGCTTCCAGCGCAGCAGAAACATTCCAATCACGGTCAACGTGTAGGAGAGCACCATGCCATAGATGACGTAGGTGTAGAGCTGATCGTAGCGGCCACTGACCGTGAGGAGTGCGGCCCAGATGCCTTGTCCAATCAGGCTAAAGGCGGGCGTGCGCCATTTGGGATGGATGACCGCCATGCGCTGGAAGAAGACACCGTCCTGCGCCATCGCAAGATAGACGCGAGCGCCGGTGAGTGTGCATGTGGCGGCGGCGCTGAAGCATGAGACCGCAATCATGAGCGACAGCCACACGGCGGCATGAGGAGAAAACAGCGCAGCGGCGGCGGCGTGGGCGATGGTTTCATGCTTGGCGATTTCGCTTAGCGGCAGCGCGTACAGGTAGGTCACATTCATCGCCATGTAGATCACGCCGACCACCATCACGCCCATCACCATGGCCAATGGCACATTGCGGCGCGGTTCTTTGACCTCGCCCGCCACCCATGTGATGTAAACCCATCCGTCGTAAGCCCAGAACACGGCGATGAGTGCGATGCCCATCGCGGAAATCAACTGCGTGGGATGAAGCCCCATGGTGAGACCAACCCCGTCGGAGTGGAAGTGAGACCAGTCGCCTTTGCCGACGGCGAATCCCAGAATCACAAAGCTCGCCATAGCGGCGAATTTTGTCCATGTGGAAAGATTTTGAAGAAGTGTTCCCCAGCGCAGGCCCACGATGTTCACATAAGTAACCAGGGCAATCAAGATCAGACCGAATATGTGCGCGCGAGTGATGGTGATGCTCGCGAACTCGAGCACAACGTGCTCCTGCGAGACGATGGGGAAGACTTGTCCTGTGTAGGCGGCGGAAGCAACGGAGAGAGCGGCAATCGTGCCGCCGTTGGCGACCGCGAATAGCATCCAACCGTAGAGGAAGGCGACGAGATCGCCATAAGCCTCGCGGAGATAAACATATTGGCCGCCGGATTCGGGGAACATGGAGCCCAGTTCGGCGAAGGCGACGCAGCCAAAAAGTGAAATTACGCCGCCGATCACCCACACCAGCAAAAACAGCACGGGCTGGGTCAGCGGGCCCGCAATATCTTTGGCGGTGAGGAAAATCGAGGAGCCAATAATGCCGCTGACCAGCAGGAGAACGGAATCGAGCAGGCTGAGTCCGCGAACCAATGTGGGTGGGGAGTTGACGGCGGGCGTTTCGATCGTGGGTGCGGCGGGAGTTTCCATTATCCCATCCCGAGTTCGTCCGGCGATTCGAGCGGGGTGCCGCAGCTGCGGCAGATGACGGCGGAACAATCGCCGCAGGTTAGAGGATCGTTTACTTCTTTGGCGCAGTTTGGGCAGTAGAGCGATCCAGGGTTCGATTGAGGCGGAAGATTCGGAGGACGTGTCGCCATGAGGAGAGAACTTTAGCACACAACGGAAGACATCCGACCGCCCCACCGGGCAGATAAGCCGAGCTTACAGTTGTGCAGGTCCGGGGTCACCCCATGTCTTCAGGTTCAGGAGGAACATGGGGTGCGTTGTGAAGAAACTCCATGAGCCGGTCGCCGGTCTTATCGCCGGCGCGTTTCTTGACAAAATCGCGGGTTCCATGACTCCAACCTTTTCCGCCGCTGCCGAAGCGATCCATTGATTGATTCAGGGAGACTCCGTCCTCCTGTGCCAAACGCTGCGCCGCCTTCTTGATCGAGAGGGGAGCTTTAAGGGATAGGTAGCTTTGCTCATCATTTCGCCATCTTTGACAACTCAGGAGGGCGAAGGACTAAAACTGCGAATCGCTCACCTGCCACTGCAAAGTTTTGGATTTTTGTATGTCAGCAAAGCATCCGCTCGGCCATTGATCGTGGCCTCGAGAACCATTTCGTCGCCCGGGTCCCGAACCTGCGGCCGCCAGAGAAAACGTACTCTGCCGGTTCGACCAATGCCGCGAGTTCCGCCAAGAACTCGTCAACCATCTCCAATGTTAAGCCGTGCGCAATGCGCTGCTCCGAACGCTTCAGCACGTCCTCATATTCCAAAAAGAGCGGGGGAGTAGCCAACGGGACCCGCCGCCGATTTGCCACCAGCGGGGGTACCGCGTTTCCTGCGGCCGCCCGCGTCCGCAAGGCTGCCACGACCACCGAGGTATCGAGTACAACCCTTTTCATCATGTGACATCCTATACAATCCCATATCCTAAATAGGATGTTTAATGATTTTTCTCCTTTATGGTAGAAGATGAAGTTATAGAGACCGAGATCCTGAGGTTGTATTCCGGAGGTAAGGCGCGGCTAGAATGAACAGCGAGGTAAACCAGGCCAAGTGGCACCCGACTGATGCGCGCACGCAGAGTGTGCGGCGCGCAGGTTGCTGTCCGTGGGGATGAATCGACGCCCCTACCCGATTCTTCGGTCGCGCCCACCCGGAGAAGTATTTCGAGAATCTAGAACTGGATACTAGAGGCTTCGTGACCACTGCCAAGCAGCATCGTCGCAGGGGGGTCCGCGTTTGAACGCTCTATGCCTGACAAATCCTTAACTCCCGACGAGAAACTCCAACAAGAATTCAACCGCTGGGCCGCGGCTGGCGAAGGCCCGAAGATGGAGAGCCACCATCTCGACATTACAGCGAAGACGATTCGCCGAATGAACCTGCGTCCCGGGGAGCGCGTGTTAGACCTGGGATGTGGCTCGGGGTGGGCGACGCGATTGCTGGCGCGGCTGGTGGGCGAAGGGCCGGATGGATTCGGTCAGGTGGTTGGTCTCGACGTTGCCGACGAGATGATTCGCGAGGCGCGCGCCGCCTCGAAGGATTTCGATAACGTGCTCTATGTCTGGGGTTCGGCGCAGCAGATTCCGTGGGAAGAGAACTTCTTTGACAAAGTGTTGTCGGTCGAATCATTTTACTATTACCCTGATCAGGACCGCGCACTGATGGAGCTGTTTCGCGTGATGGCACCTCGGGGACAATTATTTATCCTGATAAATCTATATAGAGATAATCAATACTCCCTGCAGTGGGTGGATAAATTAAAAGTGCCGGTCCACGTACGCTCGCAGGAAGAATATGTGGATCTGCTCAAGAAACACGCCTTCGAAAATGTGGAGGCCTGCCGCATACCCGACGACACGCCCACGCCGGACGACTACAAGACAAAATCGTTTGATAGTCTGGACGATCTGCGGGCGTTCAAGCGCGAGGGAGCGTTGTTGCTGATGGCGACGAAGCCCGATCTGCGGACACCGGCGCCGGGGTACACGATCTACTAACTAGCCAAGGGTTCGCCCTTGATATTCCATCGCACCCGGATGCTGCAACTGGACGTTACAACGTGGTTACAACGAGAACAAAATTCTCGTTTCACGGGCCATAATGACTAATCCCTAAATCTCGCTGTCGTCATCGTCGTCTTTGTCGCGATGGCTCAAGTCTTTTGCGGGGCTCAGGGCGCGGCCATCGGAGGCATGGCGGATTTCAATCCCGCCATTCACGTTCGAGAGTTTGATGCGCGGCCCACCGTTGCCAAGTTCCCCGCGCAGGTCGTGGCCTACGAAGCTGTGATGATTCACGTGCAGGCCAAAGTCATTGTCGATCCGGCCGGAAACTGTGCTGGCCTCGATTTCGGCCTTGGAGTCGGAAGGAATCGTCAACTCGACGGAGCCGTTCACAGACTTTAGTTCGAGGGATGAGCCGCGAAGCTGATCAAACTTGGCGTCCAAATGACCGTTGATGGTGGAGAGATCGGCTCGGCCGGAAAGGTTGTGGGCTTCCAGTCTGCCATTGATGCAGGAAGCATGCACCTCACCGGTTACGCCGGTGACATCGAGGGACCCATTGATCAGTTTGATTTCGTCCAGGCGTGCGGTGCGCGGCACCGTAAGGGTGTATTCGACGCTGGCGGGATTATTGTGCGAGCCCCAGTTGAAAGTGAGATCGTGGTCGGGATACTTGGTACGAATCGAAAGATGGTCTTTGCCGGAATCGATATCGATGCGCACCTGCTCCAGCCGCTCCTTCGAGTCGGCATACTTCACGGCATCCACCTTGACTTCGTTTTGATCCCAGGTGGAGATGTGAACCGCTCCGTTAATGTTATCGAGTTCCACTCGGCCGTCGGAAGTGAGGGCGTAGGTCTGGTGGAATTCTTCGGTGAATGCACCGCGGTGATCGGAGCCTTGCGCTGCGACCGTGAAAATGAAGAGCGCGCAGGCGCTCAGGACGAATCCTGAACGAGCGAGGAATTGGCGTGGACGGTTCATGGAGTCCTCCGTTTAAGAAGTTAGACGTAGCGAGTTAGGATTGGTGAGAGCTAGGGAACAATCCGCCCTCGCATAGTGAACATACGAAAGGCGGCTCGGAGATGTTCCCAGCCTATCTCCGGGCAACGATTGGCTCTTTCTTGCCCGTTTCGGTCAGCAGAAAGACGCCCAGAATCGTCATCTCGGGCTCAATGGGATGGCGGTAGCGCTGGCCGGGATAAACCACATAGTAAATGAATGGGTACAAAACCAGCAGCCAGAACAACAGCCACGCGCCCGGTTTGCGCTGCCGCAAAGCGCGTCCGAGTCCCCAGAACATCAGCACCGACGAGGCCAGGAAGAGTGAATTTTTTACCTGGGCGAGCCACCAGATTTGGGCCAAACGCGGCGGTCCGGCCCAGAAATATATGAAGCGCTTGAGACAGAGCAGAGCAAAACGACCGTAATCTGCTTTGATATAGTCGAGAGCCTGCCGCTTGCGCCGGTCGATATAGGCGACTTCGCCCATGGAAGTGTACTGGCGCATGGCGTAGGTGTCTTGCGTGGGATGCATGTATTGCATCCAGGTACCGTCAGCGCCAGGGCCATTGCCAAGTCGCAGTTCCGCGCCGATGTTATCGCGGATGAAAATAAATTTTCCAAGCGTTCGATAGTTACGCACCGTCCAGGGTGTGATGCAGGCGATGAAGATTAAAGAAGCCAGAACGATGCCGCCTAACGAGGGCTTGCGCCGCATCGCGCGGTGATGCCACGCCCACAATCCAGAAGCGGGCAGGAACGCGACCAGCACCGTGCTGTTCAGCGCGGCGATTCCCCAGAGCAGGCCAAACTCGATCCAAGGCTTCAGGCCGTCGCCTTCTTCCATGGTCAGCGCGAGCCAGAAAATAACGGCCAGTAGCAGTGCTGAAAAACTTGTTTCCCAAACCCAACGCGTGCACCAGAACATTACATAAGGCAGAACGGCCCAAGTCCAAGCCGAACCGACCGCGACTTTCTCGGAAAAGATCCGGCGCGCGATTAGAAAAATCGGGATGCAGGTCAGCGCGGAAAAAACGCTGTTGATGCTGAGCAGAACGAACGCCGATGATCTCGAATAAATGCCGAAGATGTGGAAAACGCCGGCAATCAAATAGGGATATAGAGGGGGTTCCCATGCGGTTGGCCCCGTGGGCGCGCCAAAAGCATCGCTGAAGCCGCGCCCGGAAGCGATGGCCGCTCCGATGCGTCCCATCTCCCAGCCGAAGCCGAAGTTATCTTCCGCGCTTTTAAACCTGTAGGTATGGCCGGCAAGAATCCAGCCCACGCGTAAAAACAGAGCGATGGCCACCATCCAAAACTGCGATGTGCGGATATGCGCCCAGGCATTGATCAGCAGAGTTAGAATGCGGGCGCGGTCGGCGGCCACGGCAGATTTTGAATCCATGGATGATTCTATTTGTAGCTGAGCCACGTCGCGGCGGCAACTCGACACGGTCGCGAATCGATTGACACCCGAACACGGCATATACCTAGACTGAAGCGCTCTGAGGCATTCGCCGCGTGGTTGAACGTATAATTGGTTATCTGGTCGCGCGAGGTCACCTGATGGGCTGGCTGCAAAACAAGTTTGAGAAGAATTTCATGATCAGCACGGTCGACTACGTCTTCAACTGGGCGCGGAAGTCCGCCGTGTGGCCGATGACGTTTGGCCTGGCTTGCTGCGCGATCGAGATGATCGCATCCTCTACAGCGCGCTTTGATATTGCGCGCTTCGGCTCGGAAGTGTTCCGCCCCAGTCCGCGACAGAGCGACTTGATGATCGTCGCCGGCACCGTGACCTTGAAGATGGCGCCCGTGGTGAAGCGCATCTATGACCAGATGCCCGATCCGAAGTGGGTGATCTCCATGGGCGCATGCTCGTCAGTGGGCGGGCCATTCAATACTTATGCCGTGCTGCAAGGCGTCGACAAAATCGTGCCCACGGATGTGTATGTAACCGGTTGCCCGCCGCGTCCGGAAAATCTTTTCTACGCACTCCTCAAGCTGCAGGACAAAATCGATACCATGACACTCGCGAAGAAGCCGACGGAAGTTCGCCTCGATCCAAACATGATGGAGAATTTCAAACGCCAGGTCATGATCGCGCAAACGGCGCAGCCGAAATGACTGCGTTCAGGGGGCGTGAGCGGAGCGGGAGCCCGCTGCGGGTATCCTGAGCAGAGCGAAGGATCTCAGTTGTCAGCATCCGATTGTGGGGACAGCTGCCCTCGGCTGTTCCGCGCGACTCGGCAGTTGCTGGACCGCAAGAGCGAAAACTAACTATGTCGAACCTCACAAAGCTGACTACTCAATCCGAACTTCCGCCCGCGGACGAAGCCAAGGAATTTCCCTGCGGTGCCAAGACGATCTGCGTGGCCAACGTGAACGGCACATACAGTGCCATGGACAACGTCTGCCTGCACCGCGGTGGCCCGCTGGGCCAGGGAATGATCGAAGGCGGCAAGCTGGTATGTCCTTGGCATGGTTGGGCGTGGGACACGAAAACCGGCGAGGCGGAGCAGAATCCCAGCGTGAAGGTCGCAGTGTATCCGCTGAAGATTGAGAACGGCGACGTGCTGGTTGAGCTTTGAGCGAGCTGGCCATCACTTCGCCGATGTCTTCTCGATTATTCCGATGGCGTAATGTGCCTGCCTGCCAATGATGGTCACGACCTCTTCCAAGCTCCGCCCACCCCCTGTCAAGTCGTCGAAGGTCTCAAAGCTGGTGAGCATGTGCAATGTGTCAATCACGTCGGGCTCCTGAATTGATGTTGGAGAACTATTCGCCTTCCAGTAGCGGCCCAGAATCACCCGCAGGCCCTGCCGTCGGCGTTGGTTGCGCGCGCGAATCCCTTCTCCCACTTCGGGATCGAGGGCTCCCAACCCATGCAATCGCCGAATAATCTCGCGGTCCGAAGCCCAAAAATGTGCGAACACCAGGATGAACTCTTGTAATGTGAGTAACGGGTCAACGGCTCGGCGAAAACTGTCAGCCAGCCGCTCCATCTCCCCGCGCTTCGCCAGGTAATCGTAAAGAGATTCCAGCAGCCCCGCCTTTGACTCGAACTGGTAATAAACCGTCAAACGCGAGACATCCGCCTTCCGCGCCACCGCCTCCATCGTGAACTCGGAAAATGACTTGGAAAGAAGAAGCTTGCGCGCCGCGGCCAGAATACGCGCGCGCGTATGTTCCGTAGCAGCCTGACGCTGCCGCATGCGGTATGGGCGAGGGCTCAATCTAAATTTCTGCAACCTCTCGCATACAATTTAATCATACAATACGTATAATTAAAAGGGAGAGGATCGAGAGGAAATCGATGAATCACTGGAGGGCAACGTGACCTTCCTCGATCACTCGCGTCCGGTGGACGTTGCACAGGGCCGGGTCATGATTCGAAAGACGAATTCATGATTTTCCGAGAAGAGGAGGAACTATGACGCTGAGACGGAGTGCAGCTCGTCTCCTCTGGATGGCGGTGATTGTTCTGGCAGTGATCGGCGTCGCTGCCGCGACCCGGCGGGCACTGGTGTTGTTCCGGCCTGCAGTATTTGCCGGGAAATATCCGCCGGCCGCCGCCATGGATAAGGGATTTGCCCAGCACGTTGCCTTGACGCTCGTACACATCATTCCGGGAGCGCTGTTCCTGGTCCTCGCTCCTTTGCAGTTCGTCCCCGCTATCCGCACGAAGCATCTGAACATTCACCGCTGGCTGGGAGGAATTCTGGTCGTCTCAGCATTAGTCATTGGAATTTCAGCTCTGGTGATGACCTATGCAATGAATATTGGCGGCGCCAATGAGACTGCGGCGACCACACTTTTCGGCATCCTCTTCTTGTTGTGTCTGATCAAAGCTTACTGGCACATCCGCCGCAAAGAAGTTGCACAACATCGCGAGTGGATGATTCGCACCTTCGCCATTGGCCTAGGAATAGCGACGACCCGGCCGATTGTGGGGATGTTTTTTGCTTTCGGCAAGCTCACCCCTCACGAGTTCTTCGGGATTGCGTTCTGGCTGGGATTCACGACCACATTTATCGCAGCAGAGGCGTGGATCGACTTTACCCGGCAACGTTCCATGCAGACTAAATTTGCGGAATCGACCCACGATAGATTCGATAGCGCGCCCTCTTCACTTCCTCACCCAAGATAGCGCACGAATTTTCCGGTGGAGTTGTCGAATGTCGGGAATACTGACAGCAAATTCTTGTTCCCCATGTGGCGCGCGACCGCTTCGCCTATGACTTGGCGGAAATCGGTAGTCAAAGCCAAGTCCCGGCCCTCGTAAAGCTGCGACTGATCCAGGCCGGGCCAGCGTCCGTAGACTTTGCCACCCTTCACAGGTCCACCCAGAACAAACATCACGTTAGCGTGCCCGTGGTCGGTGCCTCGATTGCCGTTCTCGCGCGCTGTGCGGCCGAATTCTGACATGGTAACGACAACTGTGTCTTCGCCGAGATCTCCGAGATCGGTCCAGAAAGCGGAGAGTGATTGCGAGAAGTCCCGCAGCACATTGGCGATCTGGCCATCGGTTGAGCCTTCGTTGACGTGATGATCCCAGCCACCAATGTCGGCAAACGCCACCTGCACGCCGAGATTCGCTTTGATGAGTTGCGCGAGCTGCCGCAAGCTGTCGCCGAAGCGTCCCTTGGGATAGTCAGCGCCGATCACGGGTTTGTACTTCGACGGATCGGCGGCCTTCAGCATCTTGACCGCGTCAAACGTCTCTTCCCCGGTACCGTGCAACACGGTGTCGAGGGAGTGGTCGTACATAGCCTCAAACGTATTCGCAACCGGCGAAGCCTTCGGATTGCGGCCTCCGACTGAAAAATCGTTGATGTTATTCATCGCGATGGCCGGTTCGATGCCGCTTAAGATCCGAGGGATTGACGGCCCCATAGCAATCGCCTCGAAAGCTGATCGCGGCGGCGGTTGTGGCAGGTTGCGAAGGGCGCGGTTGAGCCATCCGTCTTCGGTGGCTTTGATGCCCGGAGTGCCGGCCTCCATAAAGTCCTGTGCGTCGAAGTGAGAGCGGCTGGGGTCGGGCGAACCGGCGGCGTGAACAATCGCCAGTTGACGCTGCTTCCAGAGCGGCTCGAACGACGCCAGCGACGGATGCAGGCCGAAGAAACCATCAAGATCAATCACAGCCTTGCGTGGAATATTGATGCTCGGCCGCATGGCGTAGTACTGCGGCTCGCCGTGAGGGACAACAATATTCAAACCGTCAGCCGCGCCGCGCTGGAAGATGACCACCAGGCGCTTGGTGCGCGTGTCCGGTTCGGTCGCTCCCCATGCGGCGCGAGAGAGAAAGCTTGGCACCGCCGCCGTCCCAACGACGGCAAGCGCACTGTTCCGAAGGAAGACGCGACGAGTGATAGACATAAAATAGCTCCTGGCTGCTGGCTCTTCGCTTTGGCCTAACCTAATACTCGGTTAGCCAGAGTCACGCGAGCTGAGAGCCAAGAGCTAATGGCTAAAAGCTACCTTCTCTGAAACTCCGGCGAGCCGAGCAATAGTCCCGCGATCGTGCTGACATCGGGAGAACGAGATGCGTCCACGGGCTTCCGCGCTCCGGACTTGTCCTGCTTCTGCTGCGCCCCGTTCATCGCCGCCTCGTCGATCTGTGCCGTGATCGAATCGTGCGTCTGCTTTGATACGTCTCCGGCGAGCAGAGAATTTTCCAGAGTTGTTAAAGCCAGATTCGAATCCCGAGGACTGCTTCCGGCCAGCTGCCCGGCGTCTACCTTTACCGCCTTCAGCTTGTCGCTAGTCAGCGTTAAAGCAAAATTCATGCGATTGAGCAACGCCGAAGAGCTTACCCAGGTTCCCGCCTTCATGGAATACCCCGTAGGTGGCTGCGCGCCGTAAAGTGGCATGCCCATATTGTTGAGCTGACGGATCAAGGGCAATGCATCATCGACCTCAGCCCCGGTTGCGCGCACCGCCGAAACCACGAATTCCAACGGAGTTTTCACCTTAGCGCGGTAGGCGCCATCATTCCAAAACTCCGGGGAGTGGAAGAGCACGGTCAGCACTTCGCGGATATCCCCCTTTTTCTTCAGAAACGTTTTCGTCATGCGATCGACTAAACCCGGAGGAGGATCATCCGAAACGAAACGTTCAGCGAGCTTCAGGGAGATGAAGCGGGCCGTCTGCGGACTCGTGGCCAGCCTGTGCAGCACTTCCAAGCCTTCGCCTTCGCCCTTGGGTTTGATGCGGTGACCAAGCACAAACTTTGGCCCAGGCTCGTGCATGCGCGGATCAAACTTGAAGCCGCCGCCCTGGTAGGGCTTGTCGATGGTCCACCCGGTAAAGACCTTCGCGACCTCGGTGACATCGCGCTGCGTGTAGCCGCCACTCACGCTGAGCGTGTGCAGTTCGAGCAACTCACGCCCGTAGTTCTCGTTGAGACCGCTCGGGCGCTTGCCCTGATTTGGCCGTGGACGCGACGGTGCATGACCAGGCGAGGAAGGATGCAGCGGAATGCCCATCGCTTGCGCCGAATCCGGCCCTACACTGAGCCAGTTGTCCAGGTAGAACAACATTGCCGGACTCTTCGCCGCGGCCACCAGCAGGTCTTCGAATTTTCCCAGGGCGCGTGGCCGAATCACGTCACGCTCGTAACTGGTGACGAGCAGCCGTTCGACTCCCTTTTCCATGAACACATTGAAGTGATTAAACCAAAAATCGGTCATCACCTGCTCAAGCTGACGGCCGCTGTAAGTCGCGCGCAGCAGCTTCGCCTGTGCCAATTCCCCGGTGACAACGCCCGCGGGATTATTCATGGCGAGCAACGTTTCTTTCTGCTTCGGAGGCAGACCTTCAAGAAACTCCTGCCCTTTTCCGCCGCGAAGAGAGTCCGCAAGCGCGAGCTGGGCCGTCGCTGACATGCCGAGAACTTTGTTGAAACGCTGGTCCGCAGGGAGGCTCGTCAACTGCTGCACATCAAGATCGGCATAAAGCTGTTCCTCGCGCCGTCGTGCCTGTTGTTCATCCTCGGGCGTGAGTTTCGGGGCGGGAGCAGGCTTCACGCCTGCAGAATCATCCGCGGTCGCGTTTGCGCTCTGCGCTGCAATGCTTTGTGAAGGGGTCTCAACGGCCACGTTCCTGGCAAGGTCAGATGCCGAATTTGTATTCTTGCCAGCTTCCTGCAAACGTTCCTTTTTTTCCTGTCGTCGATCGATTTGCACTTGATACACCATCCGCAACGCTGCCTCGGACGGCATAGGACTCTTGCCCTTGATTACCTGATTGATTTCCTGGCCATCAGGAAAATCTTCGGCCAGCTCCTTCGCGTTCATCCGCAGCGTGCGGAACGGTTCCAGGCGCGCATTCAGAGCGCTGTCGTCGATTTTGTCGGGATGCAGTTGCAGATCGATCCACTTGTCGACACCGATCGCCATCACGCGCTGCACGTCCCCCGGACGCGGACCGAAAGTCAGGCGATTGAGCGCGTGCGAGGCACGCCGTTGATCGCTCATATGATTGCTGGCGCCAGCGGGCAGCCTGTCTTTGTCTTTGTCCTTATCTTTGTCCTTCTTATCAGCCAGCAACGGTGGGACACTACACGCGAGGCCGACGGAAAGAAGCAGAATGACGAATTTCACGCGGCCCACAACCATGAGGACTCCGGATCAAGGAAAGAGACAGCCCTCTTATTATCAACCCGGACGGGCGAAAAAGTTGCTGAGTCTCGTTACCGAGGATGCGGATCGTGAGCCGCTAAGAGCGGGAAGCCAGGATCTTCCGCTAGGTCAAATATATCTTCCCTCGCGACACCTTATGCTGCAGAGTTGCAGCCAACTGGTCGATGTCGCTTGGAGAAATGTTGACTGCCATGTGATCGGCCAGAAGCGGCGTTCGATTACTGCCGACGGCCTCGCGCCGTACCTGGATCAGGAGGGCTTGCACGACGTTGGGATCGTACTTTTGTGGAGCCATTCGGACCAAGTCACTCAGAGCATTTCCCAGAGAAAGTGATTCGCGATATGGACGCGTGCTGGTCATGGCGTCGAATGTGTCGGCGAGCGCCATAATCCGCACGGGCACGGGCAAGTCATCCCCCGCCAAAGCGTCCGGATATCCGGAACCGTCCGAACGCTCATGATGCCAGCGCACCGACTCGTGAATCTTCGGCCAGGGAAACTCGACGCTGCTGACGATCTGATGGCCGACCACAGTATGGTCCGCCATTTCGCGGAACTCCTCGGGATTGAGCGCACTCGCTTTGCCGAACAGGCGGCGGTCGACAGCCACTTTGCCGATGTCATGCAAATATCCTGCGCTACGCAGCGCGGCAACTTCTCCCGCCTCCACACCCATGGCTTCACCGATTGCAGCGGCATAGCGACCGACCCGCAGGGAATGGCCGTGAATGTTGACGTGCTTCACATCGATGGCAGTGGCGAATGCCTCAAGGGCGCTGTCATAGAAGCCATGCAGAGAGGCCATCAGCCGCAAGTTTTCGGTTACACGCTGGGCCAAGGTCTGCGTAAGCGCGTGGTTGTGTACGGCGAGTCCAATATAGCTGCAGAGCAGATCCGCGGCATCAAGTTCTGCCTTTAAGTAGGGCGCGTCGCCGGGACGCCGTCCCAGCGCAATGACTCCGACAAGCTTACCCACCGATTTGAGCGGAGCGATGCATTTGAAGAGCTCGGGAGCGACGTTGCCGTTGGAGCTGAGAAACACGGAACAGGTGGAAGCGTTGAGCACGATAGGTCCGCGCGCGGCAGTAAGCGCGTGAACATGTTTAGGAAGAAGCGGGATGAAGGCTGGTTCGGGCAGCATGGCAAAACCTTCGGCCGCCACCGACGAGAGCATGGTGGGCTTCTCGTTGAAAATGAAGAGCGCTCCCTCGCGCGCGCCTGCCGCTTGCATCACAGCGGACAGCATGAGGTGCGATGTGTCTGAAAACTCGCGCTCGGCCGTGAGCTCAGGTCCCAGTTCGGAGAGAGCTTCCACGGTGCGCAACAGCCTGCGGAAATTATTTGTCTCCACGGCCAAGTTGTCTGAGTATGCGTAAAGCAGTTGAGCAGATTGAGCGTAACATGCGGGCGTTCGGGCGGCGAGGCGGGTTGTTGGTTAGTTTGGTGCTTTTCGAATGAAGGACCAATAAGGCTACGAACCTATTCGCGCGCTGCTGGCGCGCTCAGAAATGTTCGCGCAGCTCCGCGAACCGGCCCACGATGAGCAAGCGCTGCGGCGGTGGAGCTGCATTCACTTCCTCATGCTCCAGAATCCAGGTATTTCCGTGAGGGACGAAAACCGCATGCAAACCCGCCGCCAACGCGGGATTGATGTCCGACTTCGGACTGTTGCCGACCATCCACGTAGAGTCGTGCGCGAGTTCGTATTTTTCGATCATTGTCCGGTAGGCGGAGGAATCTTTTTCGGCGACGATCTCAGTTGCCGCAAAGTATTCTTTCAATCCCGAGCGTTCGATCTTTCCCGTCTGCTCCGCAATTGCGCCCTTGGTCATCAGAATGAGATGGTGCCGCCCAGAAAGATACCGCAGAGTCTGGGGAACGTCAGGCAACATCTCGATCTTCTGATCGGCGATGGTATGGGCGAAACTATGGATCTGCGCGTGCAATTCGACCGTGACCGGCTCCACGCTGAGGCGCTCAAACGTATTGA
This sequence comes from Candidatus Acidiferrales bacterium, assembly GCA_035603035.1. GTDB lineage: Bacteria > Acidobacteriota > Terriglobia > Terriglobales > Acidobacteriaceae > Sulfotelmatobacter. Next base: position 153,212 of record DATNLE010000265.1, read on the forward strand.
CCAGAGCGTGCGCGAAGCTGTGCAGGCCATAACCGTGCTGCACAATGCATTCGCGCTCCACATCGTTGAGCACTTCGCGCACCTGATCGGGAGAAAATTCGTGATGATTGAGGAAGGAAATAAAACGCGCGATGGCTCGCTCAAAGTAAATGTTGTTTTCCCAGAGCGTGTCGTCCGCGTCGATGAGAAGGGTCTGAGATGTGTGGGTTTTCTCAGCGGTACCGGTCAAATTTGCTCGCAGCTCCTTCGATGAAACTTTCTACGCGACCCAATCCACGCGCGCCACGGGCCCAATGATTCCCGCCTTATGCCCCATATCCAGCAGACGCGCAACGCCCTCGCGCCCCTCCGGCCCATAGTCGAGCGTGCGTTCGTTCACGTACATGCCAACGAACCGATCTGCGGTTGACGGGTCGAGATCGCGGGCAAACTGCATGGCGTAGGACAAGGCTTCTTCGCGATGGTCAAGCGCGTACTGAATGCTGTCGCGCAACGCGCCATTGACCGCGGAAATCAGCTCCGGTCCGAGCGCGCGGCGTATTGCGTTGCCTCCCAGAGGCAGGGGCAGCCCGGTCATCTTCTGCCACCAGCGGCCCAGATCAACGATGCGGTGCAGGCCTGCTTTGTCGTAGGTCAACTGGCCTTCATGAATGATGAGTCCAGCTTCGTACTTGCCCTCGAGCACTTGCGGAATGATCTGGTCGAAAGGCACGACTTCGGTCTCCACTCCGGGCGCAAAAAGCTGCAGCGCAAGATATGCGGTCGTCAGCGTGCCCGGAACGGCAATGCGTTTTTCCTTAATCTCAGTCTGCGTGAACGGGCGCGGCGACACGATCATCGGCCCATACCCTTCGCCGACGCTGCCTCCGCACGACATGAGCGCATACAGATCCTGAATATAAGGATAGGCGTGAAAGGAAATCGCGGTCACATCGAAGATGCCCTCGCGAGCCTTCTGGTTCAGGGTCTCTATATCGCAAAGAGTGTGTGTAAAGCGCAGACCGGGGACGCGAACCTTGCTGGTGGCAAGGCCATAAAACATGAATGCATCGTCGGAATCCGGACTGTGAGCGATGGAAATCTCGCGCAGCTGTGACGACTGGCTGGCGCCAGAATGTTTTGTTTCTGCTGCTGACACGACTGTCATTTTGAACTCCAACCGCCTACGAATGACTCACCCTGCGACTTCAATGCTGCGCACCCCGGAAGCGCTGCCATTGCGCAGCGATTCCGGCAGCCATCATTACCTTAATTATTTCTGCGAACAGAAACCAGTAAAGCCCCCAGCGGAAAGCCTGCGCAAGCGAATGCGTCAGAACTGCGAGCCAAGCCAAACCTCCGGTAAAAAGTACGACTTCGCCGAGAAGTCCGCCGATTACGGCGCGAATAAAATCCTTTCGCCCATGTTCCATGACGTATCCCGCGACCCACGCAACCAGCGGATAGGACAAGAGAAATCCCGCCGTTGCCCCGTGGAGCAATTGCGCCAGTCCTCCAGCGCCAGTGGGATTGAACACGGGTAATCCCATTGCGCCTTCAGCCAGATAAAGCGCGAGAGCCGCAAATCCGCGCCGGCTGCCCAGCAGCAAACCGACCAGCAGCACACCAAAGTTCTGAACCGTCAGCGGCACCGGCGTAAACGGCAGAGGAATCGTGATACGCGCGCACAGTGCAACCAACAAACTGGCACCTATTACGAGGACGACTTGCCGAGTGGCGTGGAGAGAGGAAACGCCTTCCCGCGAACTGCTTAAGGTTTGCATTTTGTCCATGAAAGAGCCCCTGACAGCACCATGCGGGGTATCAGCGTTCAATCCTCGCCAGACTGATGCTCGCTCTCCTGGGCTGCGTGCGCGGCCCGCAGATGACGGCGCAAACGCATATACAAGGCGATGGCAACGCACACTACAACCAGCGTACTTACACCCAGGATCAGGAACCACCAGATCATCCGCACAGCCGACTAGGATAACAGATCGACAGGCGGTAAGGAGGCGTTCGCGAAGGACACACCGCGACGGTCCGGAATCACCATTTGATCGATGAGCAGCGTCCACTACGGGAACATGCGGGAAACAAAAGAGGCGGACGGATCGATCTTATTAACTTGCCTTCTGGGAGCTCATCTTCTCCCGCATCATCTCGACTCGCCTAAGCATGAACTTGAACCTTTCGCGGCCATACTTGGAGCTCATGATTACTTTCTCGATCGTGCTGAACATATGTGGATCACCGGACTTTTCCCGGAGGTCCTTCAAGAAAGGATGAACCTTCGCGAACACGATGAACATTTCTCCGCTTACTGCGGGCTGGAGGAATAAGTCCGGGTTCAAAGCGCCGTGCAGCACGAACGACGCAGCCATGCTCCAGTAGCCCGTCACCTGGCGTAGCCAGTTATTCTCAGTCGTGCCCGCAGCAAAGGCTATTTTCATGAAATCGTCGGCGCTCCGCGGCCAGAATCCGGTGAACCACCAGTTGCGCGCCTTGCGCATTTCCGCTTCGCGACGCAGATCGTAGAGTTGGAGGATCAGTTGAGCATCGGCAGCGGTCGGTTTTTTCGGCATCAGTATCCTCGATCATTTACTGCGGATAAGTAACAACATCGGACGATCGGATCGACGGCAAGCGCGCTGACTAGTACCCCGGCCGCAAGAAAACTAGGCGCTGGTCGCGGCCGCCTCTGCGGGAGGTACCGCACGCTCGTAGTCGCATTCTTTATTCGGACAGGCAATGACCGGGCCAGCCTTCAAGAATTTCTCGACCAGATACTCGCTGCCGCAGCTCGGACATTTTTCTGGAATCGGTTTATGAGCCGAAGTGAACTTGCACTTGGGATAATTCCCGCACCCGTAGAAAGTATTGCCCTTGCGCGCACGCTTCTCAACCAGTTCGCCGTCTTTGCACTCGGGACATTTGACGCCGATAAAGTTCTGCTTCACGTATTTGCATTCCGGATATCCGCTGCAGGCCGTGAATTCCCCGAACCGACCATGGCGGATCATCATATTGCGTCCGCACTTCGGGCAAAGCTCGTCGAGCGGAATATCGGGAACTTTCTTGCCTTGGTCAAGCCGCCGGGTCGTCTTGCAATCGGGATAACCCGTGCAGGCCATGAACTGCCCGAAACGGCCGCGCTTGAGCACCATCACCCGACCGCAGTTCTCGCAATATTCTTCTTGCGTCGTCTCCTGCACGTCGGCCGAGTCAAGGTCGGGCAGGTTGATCGGATTCTCTTTCGTGAACGTACAAGTGTTCGGATCCTCTTTGTCGTAGGTACTGCAGGCGTAAAACGATCCGTGCCTGCCCCACTTGATCACCAGCGGCGCGCCACACTTCTCGCACTTCTCGTCCGTGGGCTTCTCCATCCGCTTGATGTTCTCCATATGCTTTTCGGCATATTTGAGATCCTTCGTAAATTTCTTGTAGAAGTCGGCGAGCGTGTCCGTCCACTTCTCCTTGCCCTCTTCGATCTCGTCGAGCTTTTCTTCCAGACCGGCGGTGTAGGCCACGTCGAAAATGTCGCGGAAGTTTTCCACCAGCAGATCGGTGACTACCAACCCGATCTCGGTGGGAGTAAACTTGCCGCCCAACTTCTGGACATACTGCCGCTCTTGAATCGTCGAGAGAATCGCCGAGTAAGTGGAAGGACGTCCAATGCCGCGTTCTTCCAGTTCCTTCACTAGCGATGCTTCGTTGTAGCGCGGAGGCGGCTCGGTGAAATGTTGCTCCGGCTTCAATTCCTTCAACGTAAGTTTCTGCCCCGCTTCGAGCGCCGGCAGTTTGTGTTTCAGTTCCTCGTCTTCTTCGTCCTTACCTTCTTTCGATTCTTCGTAGACCCGGAGGAAGCCGTCAAACTTCAATACTGATCCGGTCACGCGGAACCAGTAAACATCTCCCGATTTCGCCTTTGCGTCGATGTCAACCGTTGTCTGGTCAAAGACTGCGGGCATAATCTGCGACGCCACAAAACGCTGCCAGATCAGCTTGTAGACCTTGAACTCATCTTCTTTTAAATACTGCTTCACCTGATCGGGATGGCGCATCGCCGAGGTCGGCCGAATGGCTTCGTGCGCCGCCTGCGCTTCCTTCTTCTCCTTATATGTATTCGGAGTTTCCGGCAGGTAGGCCGCGCCATATTCCTTGCCAACGTATTCGCGTACTTCCTGAATTGCCTCAGGCGCAACCCGAGTGGAGTCGGTACGCATGTAGGTGATCAGACCAACCTGGCCCTCTTCGCCCAGTTCCACGCCTTCATACAGCCGCTGCGCGATCATCATGGTGCGTTTTACGCTGAAGCGCAGTTTGCGGGAAGAGTCCTGCTGTAACTTGCTGGTCGTGAAAGGAGGCGCGGCATTGCGGCGGCGCTCCTTCTTATCGACCGAGCGGACTAGCCAGTTGGCTTGCTCAAGCGCAACGCGGATTTTTTCCGCGTCCTCGCCGTTGGTGACTTCAATCTTTTCTTCACCCTTACCCAAGAAACGAGCGTCGAATGCGGGCGGCTTATTGGCGGCGAGATGCGCATCGATTGTCCAGTATTCTTTCTTCTCGAAGGCTTTGATTTCACGTTCGCGCTCGACTATCAACCGCAGTGCAACCGTCTGCACACGCCCGGCAGAAAGCCCACGGCGGACTTTATCCCACAACAGCGGCGAAACCTGGTAGCCGACCAGCCGGTCAAGCACGCGCCTCGCCTGCTGCGCGTCTACGAGGTTCTGGTCGATTGCGCGGGGATGTTCGAAGGCCGCCTGCACGGCACGTTTAGTAATTTCGTTAAAAGTAACGCGCTGAATGCGGGGAACGGCGCCCGCTTCTTCTTTTTTCTTCTTCTTACTTTTCTTGGCGTGGCCGTTGGTGTCGAGCTCGAACGCAAGATGAGCCGCGATTGCTTCGCCTTCACGGTCCGGGTCAGGCGCCAGATAGATCGCATCCATCGGACCCGCCAGTTTCTTCAGCCGCGCCAGGACTTTCTCTTTCCCCGGGATCACGACATAATCGGTCTCAAACTCGTTGCTGGTATCCACACCCAAGGTGCTCTTAGGCAGATCCTTCACGTGGCCGAGCGAGGCCTCGACAGTAAATCCCTTTCCCAGATATTTCTGGATGGTTTTCGCCTTAGCCGGCGATTCGACAATGACTAAACTTTTTACCAATGGATCCTCGGTTCGTAAGAATTCGTCTCGAAGCTAGCACGAATTGGATGAATACAACAAGTTACGGGTGAAAGCTCCTAGCTCTTAGCCTTTCGCTCCTAGCCCGAAATGCCTAGGCTCCGCCGGCATCCCTGAGCTTCCCGAGAGCGCCGGCAACATGCGGATGATTCCACCGATGTCCGCATTGACACATCGTATTCGGCCGCCTGCATAAGACTCAGGTTTCTAGCTAACAGAAACGGGGAGGACATTTCTGGCTCCCGATCCCCTCGCGATCTGAACAAAGCGCGCCATCCCGCCATCGGAATCGCCGGCCGCCACCTCTGCCAGTTCGCTGCAATCGAAGCAGATGAACGGCGGGCTTGGCTGGTCAGTCCATATCGCTCTTCCTTGGGAAATAGAAGCGTGAGTCTTATAAACCGCCAACGTGAGTTTGTGAGCCTTCTCCCAAACCACCAGATTTTATAATCTCTCATTGCCCTCCAACCAAAGCTCGTACCCGAAGGGGTCCGAAGCTAACAGCTACAGGCCAGGAGCTAAAAGCTTTTTGCAAAATTCTTCCCCGGCGTCTGCCTTACTTTGCCGGTCAGCTCCGGCTCGAAAAGCGCGGCGAAGATCCCTGAAGACGACATTTCGTTCTCCAGACGCTCCACCAGGTCATCGATGTGAGTGGCCTCGTCGGCTTTCAGGAGGCTGAGGATGCGCTTCTCATGCAGAGCAAGCGCCTAGTCCGGAAATAGAGATGCGGAAGACGCATCGCCGGATTCAGGCGGAGCTGGAGGAGTGAGCGTGAGCTGGACTTCCGCCGGCAGATCCTGCCATACATCTACCCACGTAGCGGCCAGCTTTGCGCCTTGCTTGATCAGCGTATTCGGGCCCCAGGAATTCCAGTTTGTAACGTTGCCGGGCACGGCGAAAACATCACGGTTTTGCTCCAGCGTACAACCCGCCGTGATCCGTGTTCCCGAATATTCCGCAGCCTCAACCACCGGAACACCAACCGACATGCCACTCAATATCCGATTACGGATGGGAAAGTTCTGCGGCGCAGCGAATGCTCCCAGGCAGAATCCGGAAATGAGAGCTCCCCCCAAGCGCCAGAATCTGCTCCGACAAACGCGAATTTTCTTTCGGATAAATTATGTCAACCTGTCCCAAAATACCGCAAACGTTTTGCCTTTGTCCGCGATCGCCCCGCGATGACTGGCAGTGTCGACGCCGCGCGCCATGCCGCTGATGATCAGCAACCCTTGACGGTCAGATCGCAGGCCAACCATTCGGCCACCCCGTGTCCGCAAGGCGGGGGCTGGCGCGTGCCCACCATCGCAATGCCTGGCTGCGTCAGCACTTCGGGGTTGCCGCGAACGTAGGGGGCTAATGACGGATCGTAAATTTCCTTCAACCGCGAGGGGAACAAGCATCTTCAGGCCAGAGCACCGTCACTCCAGCGGCGGACGCCCGCGCCAGTTCCGCCGGTTTCCCGGTAGCCACCGATTGCTCCGAAACAGCTTGAATCCCTGTGCTTTCCAGTTCGGTGAGTGACGCGTGGAAAACTGCTTCGCGCTGCCGAAATGTTCGATTAATTTCCTTGCCTTCGTGGGACCCAGACCGGAAGTCAGCAACAGGGCGAGCCATTCGATATGAGTTGCGGGGGCCACGCCGTTTGGCAGGTTCTATGCTCCCAAATCGTCATCTGGACTGGGCGGACTGTAGTCATTCCCGGAATGCGCCGTCAAGGTAGACGTCACAAAGGTGGTCAAAAAACAGTCTGCTAAAATCAAAAGAGGAATGAGACGTCTACGCATCTCTGCGATTTCCTACCTCAACACCGCGCCCCTGATGTGGGATTTCGAACACGGCGACAGCGGGCGCGAGTTCGATATTTCTTACACTCTTCCTTCGGCGTGCGCTCGCGCCTTGAAGGCTGGGACCGCCGATGTTGGAATCATCCCGGCAGCCGCTTACGCGCAGATTCCTGGACTGGCGGTTCTCCCTGGGGTTGCGATTGCCTCGCTCCAGCCCGTCCGTTCCATCCTGCTGGTCAGCCGAGTGCCGCTCCACAAGGTTCGCACAGTGGCCCTGGATACTTCTTCCATGACGTCGGTGGCGCTTCTAAAAATCCTATTCGAAAAATGGCTGGGCGGCGGTAGGACGTTTACTCCCATGGCCCCCGATATCGAGTCCATGCTCGCGGCGCAGGATGCCGGATTACTGATCGGAGATCCAGCGCTTCAGATCAACCGCTCGCGATATTTCACGCTCGACTTGGCTGAAGAATGGATTCACCGTACCGGCAAGCCTTTCGTCTTTGCTTTCTGGGCAGTACGCCGGGAGTCCGTGCGCGAACTCGCGCCTTCACTGGACTTGGCGACCGTGTTTCAACAATCGCGCGATCACGGACTCGAAACTGCGAGCCTCGATCAGATCACCCGGGACTGGGTGCCACGGCTGGGCCTCAAAGAATCCGACGTACGTTCCTACCTTAGCGAAAGTATCTATTACTACCTGGACGCATCCTGCCTGGAAGGCTTGCAACTCTTCTATCGCTATGCCGCCGAGCTCCGAGTCTTACCCGCAGCGCCGGAAATAGATTTTCTCGGTGCCGCGGAGGCCTGCATAGCGTAATTCGGAACGTAACTGTACACTCCTACAACCTGAATGCTTGTCCATCTTCATCCCTTTCTAGCAATGACTGTATGGCGGCATCTGCGCCGTATGGGCGGGCCGGGATTGGTCCTGTTAGGGGTCGCCGACAACTCGGTAATTCCTCTGACCGGCAGTATGGACGTTCTAACCATATGGCTGGCGGCTCGCCACCTTCATCCCTGGCCTTACTACGCCGCGATGGCGACACTGGGCGCGGTCATCGGCGGCTACATCACTTATGCTCTGGCGCGCAAGGGCGGCAAAGAAACAATGGAGCGCAAGCTCTCGAAGAAACGGGCGCGGAAAGTTTCCACAACGTTTGGGCGGTGGGGATTTGGCGCGGTTGCGATTCCCGCACTGCTGCCTCCGCCTTTTCCTTTCGTACCCTTTCTAGTGGCAGCTGGAGCCATGCAGTATTCGCGGGCGAAGTTTCTGGGAGCCTTAACGCTGGGTCGAGGCATTCGTTACTCCATAGCGGCCTTCCTGGGTTTTCACTACGGTGATCACATTCTGCGTTTCTTTTCTCACTACTACAAACCAGCCATGGCCATTCTCATCGGATTGGCGGTCATCGGTGCCGTGCTGTCGATCATTCAATACCTGAGAATGAGAAAGAAGTAGGCCCTACCCCAAAAGCATTCTGGACTTGGAGGCGGCTGCTATCCTCCGTTAGAATTGAATTGCAGCCATGTCTCTCACCAAACAGCAAGCCTTGGAGATGTTCGAGTCCGATGACCTGATCGGCATTGGGATAGAAGCCGACGCGGTGCGGCGCAAGCTTCACCCCGAGGGCACGGTCACCTACATCATCGACCGCAACATTAATTACACCAACTTCTGCACCGAATATTGCACTTTCTGCGCCTTCTATCGCCCGCTGAAAGGTCCGGCCGCGAAAGAGGGTTACATCCTCGAGTTCGACACCATCTACGAAAAGATTCGCGAGACTGTAGAACTGGGCGGCACCGGAGTGTTAATGCAAGGCGGCCTGCATCCCGACCTCAAAATCGATTGGCACGAAAAAATGCTGCGCGGGATTAAAGATCGCTTTCCGCAAGTGCATCTCCATTGCTACTCCGCTTCCGAGATTATCGCGATCGCCGAGTACAGCGGCCTCAGCATTCGCGACACAATTCTCCGCCTGCGCGACGCTGGGCTCGATTCCATTCCCGGCGGCGGCGCCGAAATTCTCGACGATGAAGTGCGCTACAAAATTGCGCGCCTCAAATGCCTGACCAACGACTGGATCAATGTTCATCGCACCGCCCACCAGATCGGGATGCGCACCACCGCAACCATGATGTTTGGCGTAGGCGAGAACTACGAAAACCGCGTTAACCACTTGCAGGAACTTTACGATCTGCAGGAAGAAACCGGCGGCTTCACCGCCTTCATCCCCTGGAGCTTCCAGCCGCACAACACCGCTCTCGGCGGCCGTCACTGGGACGAAGCGACTGCGGTGGAATATCTGAAGGTGCTGGCCATCTCGCGCCTGTATCTCTCGAACTTCCTGAATGTGCAATCGAGTTGGGTCACACAAGGACTCAAAGTCTGCCAGATGGGATTGCGCTTCGGCGGCAACGACGTCGGCTCGGTGATGCTTGAAGAGAATGTAGTCCGCGCCGCCGGCGTCAACAATTGCACCACCGAAGAAGAACTCCGCCGCATCATCCGCGACGCCGGCTTCCGGCCCGCGCAGCGAGATACGCTGTATCGGCAGTACTTCCTGAATTAAAGTTCGTGGGGGCACGGCCATGTGGGAACCGCCGTCCTCGGCTGTGCGCGGAACAAGCGCCGCCGCCGCTCGGGTGGAGCGGACACTCCTGTCCGCTGCCTTTGACTTGCTGTTGATTTTCCGCGAACCGGGAAGGGCACGACTGCGGTCGTACCCAAGGGCGATCAGAATAGATCGCGACGCTGGCTTCCGCCCTGCCCGGCGGGATACGCCCTTCAGACAGTACTTCCTGGAATTAAATAGCTCTCTTCTGGGCCGACTCGCCTCTGCACCCAGCAAGATTTCTGCAAGCATTTCCCGGACCTACTGGCGGTAGTTTACTGGGGAGCGCTCGAGTAAGAGTCCAAGCATCGCCGCTAAGTCATTCCCAACACAATAGTTATTACTCGGGAGATCCTTGCCGATCGGGCACGAACCGGCTGATCATGATCTTGCAAAAAAGGGCTGCTGCCTGCGGAACCAATCGTTCAGGTTTGGGTTTACAATCTAAGAAAGTTCCCGCCGGGTCGTACGTCACCTGACGGCGGCTAGGAACAAGGGTTTTGCCTTGGGCCTAGCCTACGTGAGCCACTGAGAGGGATGGCCCTATATGTACACCCCTGCATTGAGAAGTGCTTTCTCCGACCTGTTGCCATGTTCAAACCGATGGCGGACGCCGAGGCCTCTGATCGCACTGGCGATATCATTATTTTTGTTTTTCTTGCCTACTTTATTCGCGCAGCAGGAGCCGGACAACGGACAGTACGCACCGGATCGATACGGCGACCAGCAATCGGGCGACGAACGTCCAGGCTACGCGCAGCGGCAACCCAATGATCAACCATCTTATCCGCAACAGTCTTATCCGGAACAGCCGTACTCCGACAGCCAGATGGATTCGCAGCAGGGTTACCGCCAAGTGCAGCCGCTCGGTGCGCAGGAACTTGAGCAGTTAGTGGCGCCCATCGCACTCTATCCGGACACGCTGGTGGCACAGGTGCTGACCGCCTCCACATATCCCCAGCAGATAGCGGATGCCGACCGTTGGCGCCGGGCGCAACGCTATGCTTCCTCCGAGCAGATTGCCGCAGGAGCGGACGCGCAACCCTGGGATCCGAGCGTGAAGGCGCTGACGGCATTCCCACAAGTGCTGGCACAGATGGATTACAACCTGCAGTGGGCTACTGAGTTGGGCAACGCCTACTACAACCAGCCGCAGGACTTGCTTGAGGCGGTACAGGTGATGCGCCAGCGCGCGCAGGAGGCGGGGAATCTCCAGAGCACTCCGCAGCAGGCGGTGAACTACGATCAGGGAAACATCGAGCTGGCACCGGTCAATCCGCAGATGGTGTATGTGCCGGAATATAACCCTTGGGGAGTCTACGGGCAGCCAGTCTCGCCTTATCCGGGGTTTTCACTGCTTGGAGCGCTGGGGTCGTTTGTCGACTCATCTTTAGGCTCTTCTTTTGGTTCAGGGGCCGTGCGATTTGGCTTGGGAATCGCAATGACAGCTTTCAGTCACACGCCTTTCGGGTTGCTGGCATGGGGGCTGGACTGGCTGACTCAATCCGTGCTCTTTCATGGTTCGAACTACTATTCGCACAGCAACACAGTGGCTGACTGGGGCTTGCGGAACGGCGGGCGACGGGGCTTTTCGCGAGGCAGAGAGATGGCCGGCCAATCGAATCGATCCTATGGAAGGCAAGGCTATGGACGAAGGAACAGCCAATACGGCGGGACTCGCTCCCAGGGATTTTCCCGGACGCCAGACCGTGATGTCTATGCGAGGAACGGGCAGGCAGAAAGATATGGTCGAGGCTACCAGCCATCCAGAATTGGCTATGCTCGTTCCTCACGAGGCGCCTACAACAACCTCCGGCCAGCGGCTAGCAGGCCGCAGCAGTACGGGCGCTCAGGCTATGGGTCCGCTTCCTACAACAGGTCCGAGGGCAGCTATGGCGGCAGAACCGGACTAGGCTACGGCAATTCGATGAGGGCTTATAGCAACCCAGGCACGAGCCTTCAGCGCCGGGATTTCGGGCAGCGGTCTTCGAGAAGCTTTAAAAGTAACGGTTTTGCGGAGGCGCCGGGCAAGCAGGCGCATTCCGGCGGCTTCCATTTTGGCGGCGGGCACGCGCCAAAGAACTCCGGTGGCGGGAAGAGCTTCAGCCATGGTCACTCCAGCGGAAGAGGTCATTTCGGCGGCCATTCGGGCGGAGGTGGACATTCGGGTGGCGGTCATTCCGGCGGACACTCGGGCGGAAAACATCACCACTAAACGGAAGCGAAGTCGGTGAGAGAAGCAAGTCTCGAAGTTGCGAGGGCTCGTTGAGTCCACTCGCGCATATATGCAAAGCATCATCTCTGTGTTGAGGGAACGGGCTATGGCTCCGACTAGGAGCGTGCCACTGATTGCCCGATTCCCAGCTAACGTGATCAAGGTTCAAACCGTCAGGGTCCACTCCCCCTGGGTAAATTGACGCCCTCCAAGAGCGGATCGGCAGTTTTTTCTCTTTGGGTAGCGGACCGGCGGCGGATAGAATGAGGTGAGTCATAGGCTGACCGATCCTCACGGTCGGCATCTGTATACGCTCCACAAGATTCCGAAACTGCGTTAAAGGTCGAAATGAAAGACAAACTCATCGATCGGCCTGAGCTGAAGTCCGTCTTTGATTGTTTATTGCTGATTGTATTGGTCGCCGGTGCAACTTTCGCGCAGGATAATTCTTCGGCCGTTTTTTCCTCGCAAACTTTCTCGCCACCGTATTCTCCATCGACGCATTCCAACCACGCCATTCTGCAGGGAATCGTCACCAAAGATTCGGGCAGCGAGCCGTTGAAGAAGGCGCTGATCGAGCTCATTGCTGATAGTCAGAACGATGGTCGAAACTATACCGCTCTCAGCGGCGCTGATGGAAGCTTTCGCATTGAAGACGTCGTACCCGGACGCTATCGCTTGTTCGCGGAGCGTAGCGGCTACCAGGAGATCGACAAGCACCGTCTTCGGAGCGCAGGCCGCGTGCTCACGTTGACTGCAGGCCAGGAAGTAAGCGATCTCACAATCCGTCTGCAAGCCGCAGCGGTGGTCGAAGGCCGGGTCTGCGATGAGGACGGAGATCCCATGCCGGAGGCGCAAGTTGCTGTGCTGCGCCAAACTTTTGTTGCCGGCCACAGTCACTGGGAGCAGGTTGGAGCAGAGCGCACCAATGATCTTGGCCTGTACCGCATCTCCGGTCTCGCCGCGGGTAACTACTTTGTCTCGGTGACGCCACCGCCCGATTTCAGAAGTCTGATTGAAACCACAGGCAATACCCCCGAGGTTGCGCCGCACAGCGGAGCAGCCTCGAACCAGCCTGCAGCTGTGGCCTACCAAACCACCTACTACCCTGGTGCCAGAGACCGCGGGCAAGCCACATCAATCCAGTTGCGCGCCGGTGATGAGTTCCCGGCCAATTTCTCGCTGACGCCAAGTCCCAGCCTGAGCATCCGAGGCTCGGTGGCCAATCTGCCTGAGGGCGCTACGGCGGCGATCATGCTGCAGTCCAAAGATTTGAATCTGGTGCTGAACGGCGCGGAGATGCACAAAGATGGCAGCTTCGAAATTCGCGGCGTTTCGCCCGGAGAATACACAATTGTAGCCACGGTGGATAATGTAAAGGTGCCCATGATGGCGCGCCAGTCGCTGCAACTTGCCGAGAGCATGGAGGGTCTGCGGCTATCGCCTCAACCCGGCGGTACAATTCAGGGCCGCCTGCGAATGGAAGCGAAGGGTAACGGCAGGTCCGATCCTGCTCAAGTTTTGCTTCTACTACGCTCCAGCGATGGCGATGAATCGGTCGGCGTAAGCATGGGAATCGGTTTCTCCACCTTGACCAAGGTCAGGGGCGATGGCAGCTTTGAGTGGAAGGATGTTCCACCGGGACTGTATTCGGTTCAAGTTTCCCCCACCAGCGAGATGCCGAATTGGTTTCTGAAATCCGTAACCGCTGGAGGTCGCGACGTACTGGATTCCGGTTTTAGCGTGAACGGCGGAGCTACGACTCTTGATCTGGTGGCGAGCGCCAACGGTGCCGTTGCCGAAGGCGTGGCCAGCAATCAGAACGGTGGACCCGTCGCCGACGCGGTGGTTGTCGCCGTACCCGAGGCACACTTACGCGGTCATCCCGAGCGTTACCGCAAGACGGTCACGGATCAAAGCGGACGCTTCGCCTTAGGCGGACTCCCGCCCGGCGACTACACATTGATTGCCTGGGAAAGTGTGGACGGCGAAGCGTACTACAATCCTGAGTTCTTAAAGACCTATGAAGGTCAGGGAAAAGCGCTGCACTTGGACGAAGGGCGCCATGTGAGCGTGCAGCTCAAGACCATTCCTGAGGTTGATGACCGCCCCTCGTTATGACCAGCCCTGTTTGTGTCAATTTGTCATGTCAGTTTCCGCGCGGTTTGCGGTTAAGCTTATAGGCTATGAAATTCGTGCTGACTTCCCTTCTGCTGCTGGCCGGCATCTTCGGCGTCGCTTTTGTTCGAGCCGAGGACACTCCCGCGAACGCCTTGCTGGTGCTCGCCAAGCACGACAATACGCTCGCCATCGTTGATCCCTCAAGTTTGAAAGTGCTCTCGCGGATACCGGTGGGGAGCGATCCCCACGAAGTGATTGCATCCGCTGACGGCAAGACAGCCTATGTTTCCAACTACGGATTCGGGGCCTATCACACACTTGCGGTCGTAGACCTGATCGCGCAAAAGGCATTGCCTTCCATCGATCTCGGAGCGCTGCGCGGCCCGCATGGATTGGCTTTCGCTGGCGGCAAAGTATGGTTCACCGCCGAGGCTGCCAAGGCAATTGGCAGCTATGACCCCGCAACCAAGAGCGTCGATTGGATCCTGGGAACCGGCCAAAACAGGACTCACATGATCTATGTCTCGCCGGATACGAAACTGATTGTCACTTCCAACGTCAATGCAGGGACGGTGAGCATCATTGAAAAAACCATCGGATCCCAAGCCGGTCAGCCGGGCCACCTCGAAGCGGACTGGAATGAAACCGTGGTTCCAGTTGGCAAGGGTGCCGAAGGATTTGACGTTTCTCCGGACGGCAAAGAAATCTGGGCGGCGAATGCTGGCGATGGAACGGTCTCCGTTATCGATGTTGCGAGCAAGCACGTGACTCAAACTCTAGCGGCGGATGTAAGCAGCGCGAACCGGCTGAAGTTCACGCTCGACGGAAAGCTTGCGCTGATCTCGATGTTGCGCGGTGCTTACGTGACAGTCATCGATGTCGGGACCAAGAAGACGATTAAGCAAATTGCCGTGGGGCACGGCGCGGCCGGCATGGTTATGCAACCGGACGGTGAGAGAGCCTTCATCGCGTGCACTCCTGACAATTTTGTTGCAGTCATCGATTTGCATTCGATGGAAGTGGTGGGCCGCATTCAAGCTGGCCAATCTCCTGATGGCCTGGCTTGGGTAACGCGGCGTACGCAGCAGTCAAGGATGGCGACCACCATACCGAGCTCAAAATGATACGCAATGCAGATCAAAAGCAGACTTGAAATAACGTTATTGCGCCCTAGGGTGCTTTGAGCGCCGAAATATTTACATGCGGAACCTACACGGAACCATCGGCTGGTCGAAATACGGTCCGGAATCTGGACGCACTAGCATTCTGAAAACACGGTCTTTTCGCCCATTTCCACAGATCTGCGAGGAACTGGCCTAAGAATTGCATTAACCCCCTCGCGTATTCGGAGGTGCCTTATGTCCGCTGCGGGCGACGCAGAATTTTTTCAGATGCTGAAGAAGGATATTGATTATTTCACGCGAGCGATTCAGCGTTTCGAAGATTTAATTCCAGCCGTGTGTGCGCCCGTCCAGGACCAATGGCGCTTACAAGCCCAGGCTCGCAAGAACTTTGCGCTGGAACTTGAGATTCTCCTGGATAAGGCCGAGCGCTGCCTCGACCCTTCGCTGTAAAAGGCCAACAGCGATAAAGATATAAGATTGAGAGAAAGACGATAAAGCTAAAAACGTTAAAAAAGACAAAGCGCCTTAGACTTTTTTCAGCCTCGAACTTCGGACTTTTATTGTTTCCCTACACGCCCCATTTTTCGAGGCGAGTCGTAGCGACGCGATTCCGGTAGAATAAGGGTTTCGACCGAACCTCTTGCCCACTTCGGATCCCAACCTGTTTCTTTCGGCGCTCGCCATGTACGCCGGTCCTCGCGGCATTGGTGCGTATCTTCGCCAGCATTTGCTGGATAGAACATTTCAAGGCCTCTACCACACCGATTCATTTGATCGAGCGCTGCTGATCCCGTATTTTATTGTCCTGGTTTTACTGGCTGGGTACGGAATGCACCGTTACATTCTGGTTTACCTGTACTACAAACACAAGAAAAACCGGACTACGGATCCTGCGGCCTACTTCGAACGGTTGCCGCGAGTCACGGTGCAGCTACCAACCTTTAACGAACAGTATGTGGTAGAGCGGTTGCTGGATTCGATCTGTAAGTTGAAATACCCCCAGGAGAAGCTCGACATCCAGGTGCTCGACGACTCTACCGACGAAACAGTCGACGTGGCGCGAAACCTGGTCGAACGGTACGCCGCGCTGGGCAATCCGATTAGCTACCATCACCGCGTCAATCGCGAAGGCTTCAAAGCTGGTGCGCTGGCAGAAGGCCTGAAAACGGCAAAGGGGGAATTCATTGCCATCTTTGACGCCGACTTCACTCCTCCGGAAGACTTCCTGCTGCGCACGATCCATCACTTTACCGATTCGAAGATTGGCATGGTGCAAACGCGCTGGACGCATATCAATCGCAACTATTCCTTCCTCACGCAGGTGGAAGCCATCCTGCTTGACGGTCACTTCGTGCTGGAACACTCGGGCCGCGCGCGTAGTGGAGTCTTCTTCAATTTCAATGGAACTGCCGGAGTTTGGCGGCGGGCGGCGATCGATGAAGCCGGCGGCTGGCAGCACGACACGCTCACCGAAGACACCGACCTTTCCTACCGCGCCCAACTCAACGGATGGAGGTTTATCTATCTGCAGGACGTCGAATGCCCGGCAGAATTGCCCGTTGAGATGACCGCCTTCAAAACTCAGCAGGCGCGCTGGGCCAAGGGACTGATTCAGACCGGAAAGAAAATCCTGCCGCGCGTGTTGCGCAGCGACGCTCCGCTGCATACTAAGATTGAAGCCTGGTATCACCTGACCGCGAACCTTAGCTATCCGCTGATGATCGTGCTCTCGGTGCTGATGTTGCCGGCAATGATCATCCGCTTCTATCAGGGATGGTTCCAGATTCTCTTCATCGATCTGCCGCTCTTTCTTGCTTCCACCTTTTCTATTTCAAGTTTCTATCTGGTTTCGCAGCGCGAACTTTTTCCCCGAACCTGGCAGCGCGCTCTTCTATATCTGCCGTTGCTGATGGCGCTGGGCGTCGGATTGACGATCACCAATACCAAGGCCGTGATCGAGGCGCTCATCGGAAAAGAGAGTGCTTTTGCTCGCACACCCAAATACAACGTCGAATCCAAGAAAGACAAGGTAGGCGCTACCAAATACCGCAGGCGGCTGGGATGGGTGCCATGGGTCGAACTGCTGATCGGCAGCTACTTCGCGCTCACGGTGTACTATGCCGTCGAGATTGAGAACTACTTTACGATTCCATTTCTTCTGCTCTTCGTGCTTGGCTACTGGTGCACCGGACTAATGTCCCTGTTGCAGGGACGATTCTCGGGCGTCGCGCTGAGCGCGGAATCCCACACGAAGCCATTTCCCGTGGGAGTGTAGACGGCAGAAGCCCCCCGTCGTGCGGGCCGCGCCGGTTCCACTGCGCCGAAACGCCGGCCGCTAATCTCATATCGTGTAACTCTCTGGCTTTCTT